>NZ_AOJD01000001.1 GCF_000337415.1 Halorubrum tebenquichense DSM 14210
GCGTTTGCGTTCTTTTCCTGCCCTTACTGAGATGTTTCAATTCAGGGCGTTCCCTATTGCGCGTGGCAATTGTTGAACGGATTCCGATTAGGAAATCCCGTGTTCTTCCCCTCCATGCGGGTCCCACGGGCTTTTCGCAGCTTGGCACGTCCGTCGTCGGCTCTCGAGCCGAGCCATTCACCAGCTGGCACAGTAGCCAGTAGTGTGTCAGCCAACTC
>NZ_AOJD01000002.1 GCF_000337415.1 Halorubrum tebenquichense DSM 14210
CACATTGGTCCGAAGACCTTCGGTTTGGGCTGTGTCGCGTTTACTCGCGGTTACTGACGACATCGCGTTTGCGTTCTTTTCCTGCCCTTACTGAGATGTTTCAATTCAGGGCGTTCCCTATTGCGCGTGGCAATTGTTGAACGGATTCCGATTGGGAGATCTCATGTTCTTTCCCTCCATGCGGGTCCCATGAGCTTTTCGCAGCTTGGCACGTCCGTCGTCGGCTCTCGAGCCGAGCCATTCACCAGCTGGCACAGTAGCCAGTAGTGTGTCAGCCAACTCTCANGCTTTTCGCAGCTTGGCACGTCCGTCGTCGGCTCTCGAGCCGAGCCATTCACCAGCTGGCACAGTAGCCAGTAGTGTGTCAGCCAACTCTCAGAAGAGAGTGCTGACGGTGTCAGAAATACTCGTCAGAGTATTCCGACTGTATATGGTTCACTGACGTTCCACGAACTCGGATGAGTTCAGTGGACGTCTGGATCGCACGTATACACGGTTGTCATTGAATCGCCCCGGGGGTGACGGGGCGTTCGTCGAACCCTTCCCATCCGCGGTTTCCCGGGATGGTGCATCGGTCGTCGTGTTCAGTCCGAATCACGCCTCCCGTATAAGGGGACGGATTCGGTCCGAACGGACATGGACTCACTGGGATTCGAACCCAGGGCATCCTCCTTGCAAGGGAGGCACTCTACCGCTGAGCTATGAGCCCACCTTCCCTGTGGGGAAGGTTCTCGCGTGTTGTGTGGGCCGTGGTCGTTCTAAGGTGTCCAAGCCGGTGGGTGGGCGGACGTACACAGACCAGTGCGAATGAGTAGTGACCGTCTGAAGAGACGGTCGTAAGGTGAGCTCGCCCAGAGGGCGAGTCTCGGGTCGGTGGAGGTGATCCAGCCGCAGATTCCCCTACGGCTACCTTGTTACGACTTAAGCCCCCTTGCGAAGCCCAGATTCGACGCGCGTGGCGCGCCTCATCCGGACCTCACTCGGGTGCTTTGACGGGCGGTGTGTGCAAGGAGCAGGGACGTATTCACCGCGCGCTTGTGACACGCGATTACTACCGAATCCAGCTTCATGTGGGCGAGTTGCAGCCCACAATCCGAACTACGATCGAGTTTCTGAGATTACCGTCTCCTTTCGGAGTTGGAACCCTTTGTCTCGACCATTGTAGCCCGCGTGTTGCCCAGCACATTCGGGGCATACTGACCTACCGTTGCCCGTTCCTTCCTCCGTGTTAGCCACGGCGGTCTCCCTACTGTCCCCAGCTATCTCGCGATACTGCTGGCAAGTAAGGATGCGGGTCTCGCTCGTTGCCTGACTTAACAGGACGCCTCACGGTACGAGCTGACGGCGGCCATGCACCTCCTCTCTGAAGCTCGGATAAGGTCATCAACCTGATCGTCATTACTACAGTCGATGCTGGTGAGATGTCCGGCGTTGAGTCCAATTAAACCGCAGGCTCCTCCGGTTGTAGTGCTCCCCCGCCAATTCCTTTAAGTTTCATCCTTGCGGACGTACTTCCCAGGCGGTCTGCTTAGCGGCTTCCCTACGGCACAGCACCCACTCGTAGTGGGAGCCACACCTAGCAGACATTGTTTACGGCCAGGACTACCCGGGTATCTAATCCGGTTCGAGACCCTGGCTTTCGTCCCTCACTGTCGGATCCGTTCTCGCGACGTGCTTTCGCCATCGGCGGTCCGTCCAGGATTACGGGATTTCACTCCTACCCCGGACGTACCCGTCGCGCCTTCCGGTCCCAAGCCACGCAGTTTCTACCGGGCGCCCACCTGTTGGGCAGGTGGATTTCCCGATGGACTTGCGTGGCCAGCTACGGACGCTTTAGGCCCAATAAGATCGGCCATCACTTGGGCTGCCGGTATTACCGCGGCGGCTGGCACCGGTCTTGCCCAGCCCTTATTCTGACACCGCCTTAGGGTGTCGAAAAGCACAGGCGCTATGCCTGTGCACTTGGGATCCCCCTATCGCACTGTCGTGCAGTGTAAAGGTTTCGCGCCTGCTGCGCCCCGTAGGGCCCGGAATCTTGTCTCAGATTCCGTCTCTGGGTTCTCACTCTCATGACCCATACCGATTATTGGCACGGTGGGCCGTTACCCCACCGTCTACCTAATCGGCCGCAGCCACATCCTTCGGCGCCGGAGCGTTTGGCATACCACTCATTCCAGTGGTGGTATGGTATGCGCTATTAGCCTCAGTTTCCCGAGGGTATTGCGCTCCGAAGGGTAGTTTGGCCACGTGTTACTGAGCTATTCGCCACGAGTGTGAACTCGTACGACTAGCATGGCTAAATCGGATCCCAATAGCAATGGCCTCCGGCAGGATCAACCGGAATGAATATCCTTCGAGCCTGATTCCCGGCTCGAAGGGGGTGTTGGCGGGTGTCAATCTCGTTGGAGACGAGAGTTGACACACCATTGCATTGGTCTGTGTGGTGTCCGGGACCAGCCAGCGGCTTGGATGGCACCGAACGACCACGGCTCACATCAGATCGCCGCTTACGCCGGAGCGCAGGGGGCGCGATCCTCATCNGACCAGCCAGCGGCTTGGATGGCACCGAACGACCACGGCTCACATCAGATCGCCGCTTACGCCGGAGCGCAGGGGGCGCGATCCTCATCGGGTGAGTCGGACATGCCGACTCTGCGAAACCGGGCCGAGTTGAACGGCCCGAGTCCGCGGTGCGTTCTTCGCGTATTGACCGAACGGGCTTATACACTTAAGCACGTCGGAACGCTTTCGACCGGCCGCGTCTGCGGCCGGCCGGTGCCCCCACGTCGGGGGCTCCTCGCATTTCTTCAAATGCCCGGGTCGTATTTAACCCCGTCGAACCATCTGCGCCACGTCATGCGGTTTCATGGAACGATCAGCGAGATACCGATCGGTTGAGACGCCATAACACCGAGGTGAAACGAGGACGGTCGAAAGGTCGCGTGAACGAGGGTCACGGACACACTCATCCGTAAGTTGTCATGAGTTCTGAGGTGGAATTCGATCCGTCTCGTGCGCGTGTAATCGGACCACTACCGTTGCGAAGCCGGTCGGTTGTTTATACCACGGGCGTTTATAAGGGAGGGGACCACATATAAAAGCGAACGATGACGAACCCTGCAGACTCGATCGAGATTCAAAACGTTGTTGCATCGACGGGTATCGGCCAGGAG
Source organism: Halorubrum tebenquichense DSM 14210 (assembly GCF_000337415.1). Classification (GTDB taxonomy): domain Archaea; phylum Halobacteriota; class Halobacteria; order Halobacteriales; family Haloferacaceae; genus Halorubrum; species Halorubrum tebenquichense. The sequence continues at coordinate 3,174 of NZ_AOJD01000002.1, forward strand.
CTCGATTTGGAGGCGCTCGCGGAGGATCTCCCGGGCGCGGACTTCAACCCCGACAACTTCCCCGGACTCGTGTACCGGACCCAAGAGCCGAAGGCGGCCGCGCTTATCTTCCGTTCGGGCAAGATCGTCTGTACGGGCGCGAAGAGCATCGACGATGTCCACGAAGCGCTCGGAATCATCTTCGAGAAGCTCCGGGGTCTCCAGATCCCAGTTGAGGACGATCCGGAAATCACCGTGCAGAACATCGTGTCGAGCGCGGATCTCGGGCACAACCTCAACCTCAACGCCCTCGCGATCGGCCTCGGTCTCGAAGACGTGGAGTACGAGCCGGAGCAGTTCCCGGGACTCGTCTACCGGATGGACGAGCCCGAAGTGGTCATCCTCCTCTTCGGGAGCGGGAAGATCGTCATCACGGGTGGCAAGCGCACCGATGACGCTGAAGAGGCGGTCGAGGAGATTGTCGAGCGCATCGAAGGACTCGGCCTCCTCGGCTGACGCGGTCTCACATCGATCGGTTTGTTCGGACCCCGTGTTTCGGCGGAGGGTGACGGCGCACCGGGGAACTGACGCCGAGTGGCCGGTACGGCCGGATTACGCTTCCGCGTCGTCTTCGGTGAGAACCTCTTTCACGACACTCGGATCCTCCAACAGTTGGTGTTTCGTGTAGCTGCCCTCAGCGCTGCCGCCGCTGTGTTTCGACTGCTCGATGATGTCGAGGAACGCGTGTTCCTTCAGGAGGTCGCGGACGCGTCGGAGCGAGAGGCTGTCAGAACCCTCCTGTCGACAGATATTCTCGTATATCTCGTACACCCGGCTCGTTCGGAACCCGTCCTGTCGCCCGTTCGAGAGCGACAGCAGCGCGAGCGCCTGAAGGACGTACCGCGAATGAGGCGTGGACCCGCGGATGAGTTCTCGGAACCGATCGGTCTCCGCGCGTTCGCGCGCCTGCGTGACGAACTCCTCACGGACCGTGGGTTCGCCGTTCGCCTGAGCGATCTCGCCGGCGTACCGAAGGATGTCGATCGCTTTTCGGGCGTCACCGTGTTCGCGCGCGGCCAGCGCGGCGGCGCGGGGGATCGTCGACGGTTCGAGGACGTCGTCGTGGAACGCGTCCGCGCGCGCCTGCATGATCTCACGCAACTGGTTCGCGTCGTACGGCGGGAAGACGAACTCGCGCTCACAGAGGCTCGATTTGACGCGTTCGTCCATGCGGTCTTTGTACTGGATCTTGTTGCTGATCCCGACGACGCCGAGCTTACAGTCGGTGATCTTTCCGGCCTCGCCGGCGCGGGACAGCTGCATCAGGATGGCGTCGTCGTCGAGTTTGTCGATCTCGTCGAGGAGGATCAGGACGACGTCGTATCGCTGATCGAGGATCCGCCAGAGCCGCTTGTAGTACGTGGACGTCGAGAGTCCCTTGTCGGGAACGTTGATGCCGGTCTCCTCGGGATCGTTGACGCCTTCGGCGATCGTCTGAACCGCCTGCGTCTCGGTGGTGTCCTGCGCGCAGTCGACGTAAGCGAACGTCGCCGTGACGCCTTCCTCGCTGGCCGTCGAGACGAGTCGCTTCGAGACGTACTTCGCACACAGCGACTTTCCGGTACCCGTCTTCCCGTAGATGAGCACGTTGCTCGGGCTCTGTCCGAAGATCGCTGGGTTGACCGCCGTCGCCAGGTCGGCGATCTCGTCGTCTCGACCGACGATACGCCCCTCTCCCGGGAGGTGGCTGATCTCGAGGAGTTCCTTGTTCGCGAAGATGGGGTCCTCTCTCGTGAAGAGGTCGTCCGCTGCGTCCATGAGGGAGACACCGCGTTTCCGGTGAAATGCGTTCCGTTTCGTTACCGCGCGCGGAAGGGATCAGTGAGGTGATCGGCGTTCGAGACACACACCGTGTTTCCGGTGAAACGGGGGTTGGGTAGAGTCGGGTGGGGTAGAGTCGGGTGGGGTAGAGTCGGGTGGGGTAGAGTCGGGTGGGGTAGAGTCGGGTGGGGTAGAGTCGGGTGGGAGATCCTTACGGGGCTGACCGAACGCAGAGTAAGTCCCCGAGGGTGAGAGTCTCTGATCGCCACACCAACGGTCAGGAAACGGCAATCGGAGGGAAAGAATATCCCATCCAGAAACTCTAAAGACGAGGTTCTATGAAGATACGTAGCAGCACAGTAGATCGAAGCAGTAGCAACGCACAACCTATATCAGAGCGACGGCGACGGGCGGTCACCGACACACCACGTTTCACCGGAAATGAGGTGTTCGGCAGGGTCAACCAGTTCCGCCAGAGGGAGACCTCGTTTCCGGTGAAATACCGGACCGGCTCTCAGCGAACCGTAGCTGAATTCACTTGGCGAGCCGTACACCGGATTACGTAATAAAACCTGTTGTTCTATATAGAACATAATGAAGTTCTCAACGCCCCACCCACACCCATCCACACCCCTATTTCACCGGAAACACGGTGTGTCTCTCCGAGCAAGAACGGACGCCACTGTTCCGAGGACGAGCACTATTACGGTAACAAAAGGGACGCGGCTGCGAACGTGACGCGGACGGGAACGTGACGCGGACGCGACGGAGCTACGGACGCTGTCCGGCCCCGCGCGACGCAGTCTACTCTTGTGCGTCCACGACGGCCACGCTGGCGAGGTTGACGATGTCTTTCACCTCGTCGCCGCGCTGGAGAACGTGGACCGGCTCGTCCATGCCGACGAGCATCGGTCCGATGGCCTCGGCACCGCCGAGCCGCTGGAGCAGCTTGTACCCGATGTTCCCGGCTTCGAGGTTCGGGAACACGAGGACGTTCGCCGCGTCGTCGAGTTCGGAGAACTCGTAGGTCCCGTTGAGGATGTCGTCGACGACCGCGGTGTCGGCCTGCATCTCGCCGTCAACCGGGAAATTGACGCCGTCGTCCGACTGGAGGATGTTCACCGCGTCGCGCGGCTTCCGCGTCCCCTCGTTGTCGACGCTGCCGAAGTTGGAGTACGACAGCATCGCCGCGCGCGGTTCGACGTTAAACCGTCGCGCGAGGTCGGCGGTGTGGCGCGTCACCTCCGCCAGCGTTTCCGCGTCCGGATCTTGGTTGACCGTCGTGTCGGCACAGAAGATGACCCGATTCTTGAATGTCAGCATGTACACGCCCGCGACGGTGTCCGTGTCCTCGGCCGACCCGACGATCTGAAGCGGCGGTCGAAGCGCGGACGGGTAGTGGTGCGTGAGTCCGGTGAGCATCGCGTCGACGTCGCCGGTCTCGACCATGACGCTGCCGAGGTAGTTGGTGTCCCGCTTGACGAGGTCGTCCGCCTCGCGTTTCGTAATCCCCTTGCGCTTGCGGAGCTCGTACAGCCGCTCGCCGTACCCGGAGACGTCGCGGTCGTCGGGGTCGACGACCTCGGGACGGAACGAGAGGCCGAGTTCGGCCGCGGTCTGCGAGATGGTGTCGGCGTCACCGAGCAACACCGGCTCCGCGATCCCTTGCTCGGAGAGCTGATAGGCCGCGCGGATCATCTTCTCGTCGGTCCCCTCGGCGAGCGCGATCCGCTTCGGGTCGCTCTTCGCCTTGTTCAACACGACCCGCATCATCTCGCGGGACTTGCCCAGCCGGGCTTCGAGCCGCTCGCGGTACTTGTCTAAGTCGATCTCGGTCCGGGCCGACCCGGACTCCATCGCGGCCTCCGCGACGCGGGGTGCCAACTCGAACAGCACCCGCGGATCGAGCGGCTTCGGGATGACGTAGTCGGGACCGAACTGGAGCGGGTCGTCGCCGTACGCCTTCACGACCGCGTCCGGGACGTCCTTTCGCGCGAGGTCGGCGAGCGCCTCCGCGGCGGCCGCCTTCATCTCCTCGTTGATCTCCGTCGCGCGCACGTCGAGCGCGCCGCGGAACAAGAAGGGGAACCCGAGGACGTTGTTCACCATGTTCGGGTAGTCGGATCGGCCCGTCGCCATGATCACCGTGTCGTCGCGGGCGTCCTTCGCGTCCTCATAGGTGATCTCCGGGTCCGGGTTCGCCATCGCGAAGATGATCGGATCCGACGCCATCGAGCGGACCATCTCCTGCGAGACGATCCCGCCGACGGAGAGGCCGACGAACACGTCCGCGCCCTCCATGGCGTCCGCGAGGTCGCCGCCCTCGCCCTCGCTGGCGAACTGGCTCTTGTACTCGTTGACCTCGCCCGCCGCGACGCGCTCCTCGGTGATAATGCCCGAGGAGTCGCACATCGTGATGTTCTCTTTGCGAGCGCCCAGCGAGACGTAGAACCGGGCCGTCGCGATGGCGGACGCGCCGGCACCGGAGAAGACGATGTCCAGTTCGGAGAGTTCCTTGTCGGAGATGTCGACGGCGTTCATCAGCGCCGCGCCGGAGATGATCGCGGTGCCGTGCTGGTCGTCATGGAACACGGGCACGTCCATCTCCTCGCGGAGCCGCTCCTCGATCTTGAAACACTCCGGGGCCTTGATGTCCTCTAAGTTGATCCCGCCGAACGTCGGCTCCATCGCCTTCACCGCCTCGCAGAACGGGTCGACGGAGTCGATGTCGAGCTCAATGTCGAACACGTCGATGTCGGCGAAGCGCTTGAACAGCACGCCCTTGCCCTCCATGACGGGTTTCGACGCGGACGCGCCGATGTCCCCGAGCCCGAGGACGGCGGACCCGTTGGACACGACGGCCACGAGGTTCCCCTTCGCCGTGTACTCGAAGACCGACTCGGGGTCGGCCGCGATGTCGCGACACGGGGCCGCGACACCCGGCGAGTAGGCTAAAGAGAGGTCTCGCTGGGTGTTCGTGGGCTTCGTCGTCTCGATCTCGATCTTTCCGGGCGGCTCCTGCCGGTGGTACTCCCGCGCGTCGTCGTCCAGTCCCATGTCTCCCTCCATTCATGAACGGAGTAAAAATCTATCCATGGTGTCGAATATGTAATTCGACGTTCGACGATCCGATCAGCTCCCGACGCCCGGCTCTCGCTCGTCGCTCGTGACCGGTTCCGGGGCCGACGGAGACAACCCCAACGGGGCTGACTCCGGGTCGATACCGGCGAGCGTCGAGACCTCGTAGGTGATCAGATACGTCCGAGTCACCACTCGCACCGGAAGCACGAGGGCCGCGGTGGCGGCGACCGCACAGCCTAGCACCGCGACGAGCACGACGCCGCCCGCGGTCGTCCCGACGAGTGCCCCGAGTCCGCCGAGCGGGACCGCTGCGAGCACCAGCGCGACGAGGGCGACCGCGCCGACGACGCCGCCCGCGACAGCGACCGCGACGGCCTGAACGAACCCGACGCCGGCCCCGACGACCGCGTGGACCGCGAGGTAGACGACGACGTCAAGCGGCGATCCGCGGAGCGACGGCCATACCCGACGCCACGCGCCGAGAACGCCCGTCTCCCGGGCGACCATCGTCGGCGAGACGAACTCGAACGTGAGCCGACTCGCGAGAACGCAGACGGCGGCGAACACGGCACAGAACGCACCGAGTACGGCCGTCCCGGCGGTCGACAGGTCGAAGAGACCACCCGCCGGAACGCCGAGCAGGCGGGCCGCCTCGGGGTGGAGGGCGACGACGAACGCGACGGCGGGGACCGCGGCCGCGGTCGCGAGCGCCGCCGTGACCGCGAGGAGCCCCAGCGCCTGTCGGAACCGGGCGCGGAACGGCTGCCAGAGCGCGACCTCGTTCGTCGCGAGCGCGTCGTAGAAGACGAGCCGAAAGGCGACCGAACACGCGGCGAGAGCGACCGCGACCGCCAGCGCGCCGCCGGCGATTACGACCACCAGCGCATCGTCGAGGGCCGCGACGCGCTCGGCGACCCGGGCGACGACGCGCTCGGCGACCCGGGCGACGACGCGCTCGATTTCGGCCGACATCGGTCCCACACCTGCCTGTGTCGCCTCCGTCACGGTCGCGGCCGACTCGCCTCCGGTGGAGGAAAGCTCAGTCCACAAACCGACTCCGGCGGTCGAAACCCCGACGCCCGACGGACCGACCCGAAATGCGCCGGCCGTTCCGCCGGCCATGACGAGGACGAGGAACGCGAGCTTCGCCCACCGCACAGCGTCGAAGGGGAAGAGGAAGCGCCGCGTCGCGTCGACGGCGCGGTCGAGGGCGTCGACGGCGTGCCAGCTCATACCGGTCGTTCGACGAAGAGCGCCAAATAGGGTTCGACGACGAGCGTCGAATCGGCTGTCACCCGCGCCGCCGGGGACGACCTCCCGACCCGCAGCCGTTTAGGGGGGACGCGACGAATCAGTCTGTATGAAGGTCCGCGGCGAACGCGAGTGCCAGTCCTGCGGCACGCGGTGGTCGTACTACGAGACCGGCTCCGTCGCGTGTCCGAACTGTGGCGACCTGCGCAGCGTCGGCGTTGACGCCCGCACCGCACACACCGACGCGGCCGTCACGCTCGACCTCTCCGCACACCGAGAGCGGTTCGGGGACGCGCCGGAAACCCTCCCCCGATCGGGAGTGGACGACCTCCAGTCGGACCTCCGGGAGTACTGCCGGAAGCGCGGGTTCATCGACGGCGGACGGCTCACTCCCCTCGACGGGACCTACCTCGCGGCCCGCGAACTGCTGGAGGCCGTCGACTGCTTCGAGCGGCTCCGGGACCCGACCGACGCCGACCGCGAGTACCTCCTCCGGCTGCTCGCCGAGGCCGACGACGGCGAGCGACCGCCGGCCGACGAGGTCCCGACCGCGCTCCGGGAGGCGAGGGGGATGGCGTCTGTGCGCGCGGTCGAGGCGTACCGGAGCGACGCCCTCGATTTCCTCGACGAACTCGAGGCCGACACCGACGGAACCGGGGCTGACGACGCCGACGGAACCGGGGCTGACGACGCCGACGATGCTGACGAGGCCGAAGACGGTCCGACGGTCGCCGTCGAAGGAAAGCGACCAGAAACTAGGATCGGCCCGGCCCGCGACGCCTTCGAGCGCCTCCGCGACCGCGTCGCGCGAGTCGACGCGCTCGGGGGCGACGTGCCGCCCGCGACCGCGGACGCCCTCGTCGGGGGCGCTAACGCGCTCGGGGAGTACGTGCGGACCGGCGAGGACGAAGCGCTGGCGCGCGCTAACGATTACATTGGGGACGCGACTGGCGACGACCTCGATCCGACAGAAACGTGAGAAGGGGTAGTTGCTCTGCGCCCTGCGTCCGCGAACCGACTACTCCGCGTCCGGCGCGACGACCGGGTTCGAGAGGGTGCCGACCCCCTCGTAGGTGATCTCGACGCGCTCGCCGGGTTCGACGAGACCGGGGTTCGCGGGGCTGCCGAAGGCGATACAGTCGCCCGGTTCGAACGTGAACCGCTTCGAGAGGTACGAGACGATCTCGTGAGGACCGAACAGCATCAGCTCCGTGCTGGCGTCCTGCCGCGTCTCGCCGCCGACGGTGGTCTCGATATCGAGGTCCGTCGGGTCCACGTCGGTCTCGATCCACGGCCCGAGCGGTGCCGACCCGTCGAACGCCTTGCGCGCGGTCCGACCCTGCTGGTCGAGCGCGTCCACGTCGTTCATGACCGTGTAGCCGCGCACGACCTCCGGCACCTCCTCGGGCGCGAGGTCGCGGCAGCGCTCGTCGATCACCGCCACCAGTTCGCCGGCGTAGGTCAGTTCGTCGGTCCACTCGGGGTACCGGATCGCCTCGCCCTGTGCGAGCAGGCTCGTCGGCGGCTTGATGAAGAAGTCCGGCTCCTCGGGCCGCTCGTAGTCCATCTGATCGAGGGTCTCCGCGTAGTTCCGGCCGACGCAGTACAGCGCACTGGGGTCACAAGGGGGGAGCAGCCGCCCGTCGCGACCGACCTCATAGCGACCGTCCTCGGTGACGATTTCGCTGTCGACGTAGCGGCCGGCCACGGGACCGTCCGGGGTGAGCAGTCGAGCGAGTCGCATGCGGACACGTGCGTGCTACGACTTGAAAAGGACCGGTGACCGGCGGTGCGCGGCGACGACCAGCCCGAAATCACTCGCCGCCGTCGGCGTCGGTGGTGTCGTCGTCGCCGTCCTCGCCGTCGCGACCGGCTCCGATCACGACGCCGGACCGGATCTCCAAGGCGGTGTCGAACTCCTCTCGCCGGTCGTTCCCGGAGCCGATCCGCTCGACGGCCGCCTCGTGGGCCCGGGCCACGGCGTCGCGCTCGCGCTCGGTGAGTCCGAGCCGTTCGCCGACCGCCTCCCAGTGGTCGGGCTCAACCAGGAACGCCTCCCGCTCGGGCTCGGCCGCGATCCGCTCGTAGCGCCGACGGTACGCGTCGATCCGAGGGCCGAGATCGGCTTGAACCCGCGCGAGCAGTTCCGGAACGGCAGCGGCCGGCACGCTCGCGAGCGCGGCGGTCTTCACCAGCGCGGTCCCTTCGATCGGGTACGAGTCGGGGTCCGAGCCGGGGTCAGAACCCGAGCCGGTGGTCGCGTCGTCGTCGTCGTCGTCGTTGTCGTCGTCGTCGGACATCACCCGCCGGCGCGCATCGCTTTCTGCCGGTACTTGGGGAGGAGGTCGGCGAGCACGTCGGGGTCGCCGGCGAACTCGGCGGTCACCTCCGTGATCTCGATCGCGGCCGCGGCGGTCACCTTCTCGGCGCTGAGGGTCACGCGCCACCCGTCGCCGTCCACGCGGGTCGCCTCCGCGGGGTCGTCTGTCCCCACCAGCTCGCCGCCGAGGTTCCCGAGGTAGTGGGCCGCGAGCCGCCGCGAGATGCCACGGTACGCCACCGTCCGGCGTTCCCAACCCTCCTCGGCCGGGGGAAGGTCCGGCGCGCTCGCGTCGCCGTCGGCCCCCTCAACCGACGCGGACGCGTCGTCGCTCATGCGCCCCCCGCGACCGGCGGGAAGACCGAGAGCCGGTCGCCGTCCGCCATCGGCGTGTCGAGTCCGTCGAGGTGGAGAACCTCGCGGCCGTTCTTCAGGACGTTGATCTGCGGCGCGAGGTCGCCGTCGACGATCAGGCGACCAGCCATGCCATCGTACTCCGACTCCAGCTCCCGGAGCACGTCGCCGACCGTGGAGCCGTCGGCGAACTCCGCGTTCACCGTCTTCCCGCCGGCGGCCTCGCGAAACGTCGCGAAGAACCGCAGTTCGAGTTCCATATCAGTACGTCGTGGCGCGGCGGCTTAAAAGCGGCCGGCCGCGGAAGCGATCACGGGCCGAAACGGCCGGCCGCGGAAGCGGACGGCCGAGAGCTCACAGGTCCGAGAGCCGGATCCCGTCTTCGACCAGCCGGAAGTTGCGCTCGCGGTCGAGGTCGTCGGCGAGCCACTCGTGGTCGTACAGCTGGCCGATGAGTTCGAGGTAGAGGTTCCGCCACGCGATCGCGTAGATAGGCGACTGCCCCCACGCGCGCAGTTCCGGGACGAACTCGTGGTACGTGCTCGCCTGCGTCTCCATGCGCTCGACCGCGTCGGCGACGACCTCGGCGGCCTCGTCCGGGTCCGCCTCGTCGAGGGCGTCGTTCAGCCGCGACTGGATCCCCCTGATGGCGCGTCGCATGTCGCGTTCGGCGGTCCCTTCCTCTTCCGGGAGCGACTCGACGACGCCCTTCGGCACGCCGAGTTCGATTTCTGGCATGCGATCATCTCGGGGGAGCGCGCCCAAAAAACCCGTCCACCCGGAGGCTATCGCCTCCGGGATCGGTTCACGGCGTCGGCGCGGCCTTCTGGAGCGCGGTCTCGGCGATGTTGCCGCCGTAGTCGGCCGACCGGAGGACGGAGTCGACCACCAGCCCGAGCAGCTGCGCGCGCGTCGGGTCGAGTTCGCGGAGGAGTTCGTCGATGGCACGGACGCGCTCGTCGATCGCTCTGACGCCGGTCCGGGCCTCGTTCGCCCGGCGCGTCGCCGCCTCCGTGTCCTCGTCGAACAGCGCGTCCATCGCCGTGTCGATCACGTCGACGGCGTCGCCGTGGAGGTCGCTCACCGCCTCGACGACCTCGTCCGGGAGCGGTTCCTCGATGTTCAGCGTCAGGTGCGCGATCTTCGTCGCGTGGTCGCCGATCCGCTCCAACTGGCGGGCGCTGGAGTGGTAATCGAAACACTCCTCGCGCGGGAGCCCGAGCTCCTCGGCGGCCTTCGGCGTCCGCAGCGTGGCGCGGAAGATCCGCGAGACGACGAGCCACAGGCGGTCGAGGTCGTCGTCGCGACCGATCACGTCGCGCGCGAGGTCGTGGTCGCGCTCCGCGAGCGCGGTGATCGCGTCCTCCAGCATCGACAGGGAGATCAGCCGCATCCGCGTGACCGCGTTGTGGATCGAAAGCTCCGAGGAGTCGAGCAAGTCCTGAACGACGACGCGGTCGCGCGTCTCCTCTAACACCTCCAGCCCGACGAGGCTCTGGACCGCGTCGCGGATCGTCGAGCGCTGCTCGGTGCTGATCTCGGCCGCCTCGAGTTCGATGACGTCGAAGCCGCTGACGTACATCGTCGTCACCGCGCGGCGGAGCGCCTGCCCGGACAGGTCGGCGATGTCGAGCGTCCCCCGCGTCCGCTCCGCGTCCGAGCGCGGCGTGAGGAACAGCGAGTCGCCGTCCGGGTGGAACTCGATCTCCGTCCCGGCCTCGACATCGTTGTCCGTCGCCCACGTCTTCGGAATCGACACGGTGTACGTCGAGCCGCCGGTGACCTGGACCTTCCGCGTTTCCATACCCCACCCTCGGGAGCGAAACACCTTAATTTTGATCAAAATATATACCTCGATACTCGTCGGTTCTCCTCCGTCTCTTTCGGCCCTACAGACCTATTTTCCGAGAGGACCGAGTTCAAAAGGTGTGAAAAGCGCTCGAACGTTCCTCAATTATATAGATATATATATATATACCCGAAGCGTTCCGCGGGCCACCGAACCCACTCGCTTACACCACGCGGTTGCGCAGGTCGTCGCCGGCGTCCAGCCGGGCGACGTTGTCGGCGAGGATGTCGGCGACGCGCTCGTAGTACTCCGGGGTATGGCCAGCGTTGTGCGGCGTGATCGTCGCGTTCGACAGTCCCCAGAGCGGGTGGTCCTCGGGGAGCGGCTCCGGGTCGGTGACGTCGAGCGCCGCGCCGCGGATCCGGTTGTTCCGGAGCTCAGTCACCAGGGCGTCGGTGTCGACGACCGGGCCGCGGGCGATGTTGACCAAAACGGCGTCGGGCCGCATCGTCCGGAGCGCGTCGGCGTCGACCAACCCCCGCGTCGTCTCGGTGAGCGGGCAGGCCAGCACGACGTACTCCGCGTCGGTGACGGCCTCGTGGAACTCGTCGAAGCCGTACACCTCGTCGGTCGGCCCCCCCTTCTCGGGGGAGTAGCGGACGCCGACCGTCTCAACGTCGAACGACTCCAGCCGGTCGACGACCGCCTGCCCGATGGCCCCGAGTCCGACCACCGCGACCGTCGAGCCGTACACCTCCGTCGTCTCGTAGGTCCGCCACTCGCGGCGGGACTGCTGGCGGTACGCGCGGTGGAACTGCCGCGCGTGTGCGATCATCGACCCGACGACGTGCTCGGCGATGTTCGGCCCGTGGACGCCGGACGCGTTCGTCACGGCGACGCCGTGATCGGCGAGGGGGTCCCGGGGGAGATGCCCCGTGCCCGCGAACACGCAGGCGAACAGCTCCAGCTCCTCGGCGGCGGCGAGCAGATTCTCGTCGACGTTGAGACCGACCGCTACCCGCGCCGTCCGGATGAGCTCTCGCTCCTCCGTCGGGGTTCGCGCTCGCGCGACCTCGGCGTCCGGGAGCCGCTCGCGGATCGCGGCCGCCAGTTCGTCGGGTCCCAGTCCGTGGATCGTCTGTCGCAACACGAGTACGTCCGGATCGCTCATGCGCCGTCCGTCTCCTCGCTCGGTGAAAAGCGTGGTCGTCAGCGAGGGAGGAGTCCGCGATGCCGCTCCGCCGACCGACCGGAGGCCCCCGACCCGATTCGACCGTCCGCCGACGCCGCCGGGCGTCAGTCGGAACTGACCAGCGACATCCCCTTCCGAACGGCGTCTCGGCGTCCGAGGAGGGTGATCTGGTCTCCGCGCTGGATGACCGTGTCCGCGCTCGGCACCTCGACGGTCTTGTCGTCTCCCCTGCTGAGCACGGCGATCAGACAGGCGTCCGGGAGCATGGGCCCGGCCTCGCGGACCGTCTTCCCGACGAACGAGTCGCTCGTGACCTCGACCTGCTGGACGTCGCCGGACCGGCCGACGTCGGTCATCCAGTTGGCGAGGTCCGGCCGTTCGATCTGGTTGTCGAGCGCCCACGCGGCCGCCATCGCGCCGGAGATGGTCCGGACGCCGAGGTCTTCGAACGCGTCGACGTTGCCGGAGTTGTTGGCCTTCGCGAGGACGGTCTCCACGTCGAACTTCGTCTTCGAGAGCTGTGCGACGAGCAGGTTCGCGTCGTCGTCCCCGGTAGCGGCGACGACGGTCTTGGCGTTCGACGCCCCGCCCTCCCGCAGCACGTCGGTGTCCGTGCCGTCGCCGATGACGGTGGCGAAGCCGTCGTTTCGAAGCGATTCGACGGTCGCCTCATCGTTCTCGATGATGACGACGTTCTCCCCGCGGTCTTCGAGGCGTTCGGCGAGCGCGCGTCCAACCTGTCCGCCTCCGACGATGATGACTCTCATGGGTATCACGTTGAGGTACGTCGCGATGTGGCGCGCCAGTCCGCCCTGTACGAGGGCGGTGACGAAGATGACCAGGAACACCGTGCCGATGAGCAGGTCCGCCTGCTGCGCCAGGGCGGGGTCGTTGAGTTCGACGGCCGCGGCCCTGAGTTCGGTGGCGAAGAGCGTCGCGACCGACGCCGGAATGATCCCCCGCGGTCCGATGGCGCTGATGAACAGCCGCTCGGAGAGGGTGAACCGGTCGCCGATGGTCGAGACGAACACGAGCAGCGGCCGGATCACCAGCGCGACGGCGATCACGACGCCGACGCCCGCGAGCCCGACGTCGAATATCGCCTCGGGGGGCAACTGTGCGGCGAGCGCGATGAACACGAACGCCAGGACGAGCAGCGTGATGTCCCCCTTGAAGTCGGTGATCTCCTCCTGATAGGGAACGTCCAAGTTCCCGAGGACCAGCCCGGCGGTGGCGGCGGCCGCGACGCCGGCCTCACTCGCCAGTTGGTTCGCGCCGGCGTACGCGACGAGCGCGCCGGCGAGAACGAGCAGCCTCGCGTTCCGCGGTGCCGCGCCGCGCGAGAGGTCGACGTACTGGAGCAGGTAGTAGAGCACCCCGGCCACGAGGAGCCCGACGAGCAGTCCCTCACCGAGCCGGAGCGCGAACCCCTGAACCAGCCCCTCCGCCGCGACGGTCGGGTTCACGGCCTCGAAGAGGACGACGGCGGTGATCGCCGCCGTGACGTCGTTGACGATCCCCTCGGTCTCGAGGACGGCCGACACCCGGTCTCTGACCGGGACCACTTCGAGGATGGGCGAGATGACCGTCGGTCCGGTTGCGACGAGCAGGGCACCGATAACGAAGGAGAGTTCCCACGGGAGCCCCTCCAAGAGGCGGACGGAAATCGCCGTCCCGACGAGCGCGATGAGGGCACCGACGGTCACGAGGCGGACCGCCGCCCGCGGTGCCTTGCGAATGCGCTCGAACTCCAGGTGGAACGCCCCCTCGAAGACGATGATCGCCACCGCCAGGCCGACGATCGTCGGCAGCGAGTCGCCGAAGCTCTCGCTCGTGACGAGCCCCAGTCCCGGCCGGCCGATGACGACACCGACCAACAGGAAGAAGATGATGCTCGGGACCTGAAGGCGGGCGGCGAGGATCTGGGAGAGCACGCCGAGTCCGATGATCCCCGCGACCAGCGGTATCAGTAGCTCCTGTGCCACGGTGGATCGCTCGTGTCGTAACTCCGTGCGGCGGCCGATATAAACCAGTTGATGATCCCACACCGACAGGAATCCGCCCGAAGCCCCGCTTCAAGGGGGCGATTCGCCGCCGCTCCGGACCCGCCGGCCGGTTACGACAGCGCCGCGTCGAACGCCGCCCGAAGGTCCGCCTTCATGTCGTCGACGTGTTCGATTCCCACGGAGACGCGGACGAGGCCGTCGGTGAGGCCGGCGGCGAGCCGCTCCTCGCGCGGAATGGCTGCGTGGGTCATCGCGGCCGGCTGCTCGATGAGGCTCTCGACGCCGCCGAGCGACTCCGCGAGCGTGAACACCTCCGTCTCGCTGACGACCGTCGAGGCCTCTTCGAGGGTGCCGTCCAGTTCGAAGGATAGCATGCCGCCGAAGTCGTCCATCTGCTCGGCCGCAAGCTCGTGGTCCGGGTGCGACTCCAGTCCGGGGTAGTAGACGCGCTCGACCGCGTCGTGTCCCTCCAGCCACTCGGCGAGCGCCATCGCGTTCTCGCAGTGGCGGTCCATCCGGACGGGGAGCGTCTTCGTCCCGCGGAGGACGAGGAAGGCGTCGAACGGCCCCGGCGTCGCGCCGACGGAGTTCTGGTAGAAGCCGAGCCGCTCGTCGAGCTCCGCGTCGTCGACGATGAGGGCCCCGCCGATGGTGTCCGAGTGGCCGCCGAGGTACTTCGTCAGCGACTGGGAGACGATGTCCGCGCCGTGTTCGAGCGGGCGCTGGAGGTACGGCGTCGCGAAGGTGTTGTCGACCGCACAGAGCGCGTCCGCCTCGTGGGCGATGTCGGCGAGCGCGCCGATGTCGTTGACGTTCATCAGCGGGTTCGTCGGCGTCTCGACCCACACCAGCTCCGTCTCCTCGCGCATGGCCTCCCGGACCGCGTCGTGGTCCGTGGTGTCGACGAACGAGGTCTCGATGTCGTACTCGTCGTACACCTGCGTCAGGATCCGGTGGGTCCCGCCGTACACGTCGTCGCCGGCGACGACGTGGTCGCCCGCGGACAGCAGGTTCAGGACGGTGTTGATCGCGCCCATTCCCGAGGAGAAACAGCGGGCGTGGCTGCCCGACTCCAGCGAGGCGAGGTTCGCTTCGAGGTCGGTGCGCGTCGGGTTCCCCGTCCGGCTGTACTCGTAGCCGCGGTGCTCGCCCGGCCCGTCCTGCTCGTAGGTGGAGTTCGCGTGGATCGGGGTCATCAGCGCCCCCGTCTCCGGGTCCGGCTCCTGGCCGGCGTGGATCGCGCGGGTCTCGATGCGGCGGTCGTCGGCGCTGTCGCCGTCGTCGGATGGGTCGCTCTCGTCGGATGGGTCGCTCATAGACGAGCCACGTCGCCGAGGGAGGTGATTCTTCCCCTTCGGACCGTTCGGGGAACGGACGCGTCACCCGCCCGCGGAGACGCGTCGCTCGCCGTGTAAGAGTGGATGCTCGGTCAGGGATTTGAACCCTGGTCGTCGGCTGACTTCCGAACCGGCGCTGGCGCGCCGCGTCCGCCGAAAGGCCAACATGATTGGCCGGACTACACCAACCGAGCGCGAATTACGCTTACGCCGGGGACAATTTAACTCTTCTCAACTCCCCCTCGCGTGAGAGGGGGACACACGCGACAGCGATCTGAGAGAACGGCACACGCGACCGCGACGCGGTCGCCGTCGCGCGCGCCATGGTTCGCGGCGTTACTCGTCGACGTCGACGGTCTCGATCTCGACGGCCTCGCGCGGGTCGTCGTTGCGGCCGGTCGGCACGCCGCCGATCTCCTCGACGACGTCCATCCCGTCGATCACCTGTCCGAAGACGGCGTGTTTGCCGTCGAGGTGCGGGGTAGCGTCGAGCGTGATGAAGAACTGCGAGCCGTTCGTGTTCGGGCCGGAGTTCGCCATCGAGAGGACGCCGGGGCCGTCGTGGGTGAGGTCGTCGTGGAACTCGTCGTCGAACTCGTAGCCGGGACCGCCGCGGCCGTTCTCCATCGGGTCGCCGCCCTGGATCATGAAGTCGTCGATGACGCGGTGGAAGACGATGCCCTCGTACAGCGAGTCGCCGCGGACCTCGCCCGTCTTGGGATCTTCCCACGTGTTCGTGTCCGGGGCCGGCTCCGCGTCGGCTGCGGGGTCGTGGCGGGCCAGACCGAGGAAGTTCTCGACCGTCTTCGGCGCGCGGTCGGCGAACAGCTCGACGACGATGTCGCCGTGGTTGGTCTGGAGCGTCACCTGCGGATTGTCGGGATCGTGAACCTCTCGTGCCATGTCCGACGGGAGGGGCGCGCGTCGGAAAACCCTACCCATCCGCGTTACCCCCCGCGCGAGCGGCCCGCCGACCGCGAACACCGCCCTTATGAACGAACGACGCCGACGCGTCGACATGAGTTCGACTTCCGTCCTGACCGTCGCCGCCCTCCTCGTCGGGGTGACGGTCGGCGCGCTGTTCGCGTTCCTCCGCGTTCCGATCCCTGCGCCGCCGGAACTGCCGGGCGTGATGGCGATCGTCGGGATCTACCTCGGGTTCAAGCTCGTCGGCTACGCCGGCGTCGGCTTCGACCTGCTCGACGCCCTCGGGCTCTGACCGTCCCGCGAGCGTGTCGGCCGCTCGGTCGGCCGACGTCGACTCCTCCCGGCCGGTACCGTTTTCCCCCGGCCGGGAGCAGTAGCGCACATGTACGACGAGATCCTCCTGCCCGTCGCGCCCGGCGGCGAGGCGAACGACGCGATCGCACACGCGATCGGCCTCGCCGACCGCTACGACGCGACGGTCCACGTCGTCTCCGCCGCCGACACCGCGGCCGACACGCTCGCGGGGCCGCGGACCGGGGCGTTCTCCGATCGGCTCGCGGACGCGGCCGAAAAACGCGTGGAAGCGGTGACCGGCGAACTGGAGGCCGCCGGCGTTGAGACGGTCGGCAGCGTCGTCCGCGGCGAGCCGCTGGAAGTGATCGAGAACGCGATCGACGACGGCGCTGACATCGTCGTCATGCCGAGCCACACCCGGCGGGGGATCCGCCGGCTCCTCCTCGGGAGCGTGACGGAGAAGGTCATCCGCGTCGCGTCCGTGCCCGTGGTGACGGTTCCGATGGACGAGTCGGCTGCGGGGGCCGAGGCGGAAAACGAGGAAAAGGAAGACGACGCTGACGACGCGTCACGGGGCCGGTGACGAGCGACTCGTCTTCACGGGAGACCGTCACCCGCGCGTTCCGCGTCGCCTACGACGGCCGCGGGTACGCCGGATTTCAGCGCCAGCCGCACGCGCACACGGTCTCGGATGCGCTCCTCGCCGCGCTCGCCGAACACGGGATCGTCGAGCGCGGCGACGGGCCGACCCACGCCACGCCGCCCGGCTACGCCGCCGCCGGTCGGACCGACGCCGGGGTCTCGGCGGTGGCACAGACGGTCGCGTTCGAGGCACCGACGTGGCTCACGCCGCGCGCGTTCAACGGACACCTGCCGGGGGCGGTCCGCGTGTGGGCCGCCGCCGACGTCGGGGACGACTTCCACGCGACCCACGACGCGGTCCGGCGGACGTACCGGTATCACCTCTACGCGCCCCCCGCAGACGACGACAGCGACGAGGGCGGCGACGGCAACGGTGACGGGGGCGAGAGCGGGGGCGAAATCGGCTCCGACGCGGCGCGCCGAGACCCGGAACACGCGGTCGACGACGACCGGTTCCGCGACGCGCTCGCCCGGTTCGACGGCGAACACGACTTCCACAACCTGACGACCGACGAGACGGGGACGGTCCGCGACCTCGACGCGCGGGCGACCCGGGAGGGAGACATGCTCGCCGTCGAACTCGCGGCGGGCGGGTTCCCGCGGGCGCTCGTGCGCCGGGTCGTCGCGGCGGTCAGGGCGGTGAGCCGGGGGACGGCCGACCTCGCGTGGATCGACCGACTGCTCGCCGACGAGCCGGTCGCCGGCGGCCGGGGCGTCGGCCCGGCACCCCCCGAGCCGCTCGTGCTGTGGGACGTGGCGTATCCGGAGGCGGAGTTCGCGGTCGACCGCGAGGCCGCAGACAGCGCGCGCGTCGCCTTCGGCGAGCGACACCGCGACGCGCGCCACGCCGCGGCCGCGACCGGTGCCGTCCGCGAGCGGCTCGCCGCGGCCATCGAGGGCGAGTAACTCAGGCCGCGGAGCCGCCCGTCGGGGTCTCCATGCCGTCGACGCGGACCAGCAGGGTGTTGCCGTCGACGTTCGTCGCGTCCACCACGCCCGAGAGCCGCAGCCCGGTCGCGGGCGTCGGGCCGACGGTGACGTGGTCACCCGCGTCGAAGGGGCCGACCGGCCCGCGGATCACGAGCTCTGCGCGGCACAGTTCGGGGTTCGCGACGCTCGACAGGTCGATCTCCGCGACCGTGACGTCCTCGACGGGCGCACCCTCGCACTCGACGGGGGTCCTCGCGGCGTTCTCCAAGCGCTCGATCCCGAGGGCGTCGTACGCGCCGTCGGTCGGCACGTAGCCGCCGTCGGGCCCGGCGACCCCCTCGACGAGGCCGAGCGTTCGGAGGCTCCCCATCCGGTTGCGAACCGTCCCCGCGTTGCGGTCGATAGCCTCGGCGATCTCGCGTCCCTGTACCGGCGCGTCCCGCCCCTCGGAGAGGTTCACGAGCGCGGTGAGCACCCGGTTCTGACTGGAACTCAGCTCGATGTTTGACATGGGTACGACGAACGTGGTTCAGATAATAAATGTTCGTATATAACGACATTATATGCTTGAAAAAGATGTATTTCCGGCTTCAGATTTGAAATAGACAATATATAGGACGCTAATGTGGGCGAGCGTGAGAACGCTCTCTCGAACGAACCTATATTCCGATGGTACAGAAGTTGTGAGCAGAAATGAGTAACGTACGTACTTGGTATCTCGCTATTATCTGTGGATGACGGTGTAGTATTCTAATTCCTTATATTATCTACACCGCAGGTATTTACCGCGGCGAACGGAAGCCGCGGGCAACCAATGGCGACTCGGATCGACGAACGGAACGGAGTTGAGGGACAGAACGGAGTCGGCGGGCGGCTCGTTCGGACGGTGATACCCACGGGGCGGAAGGGGGAAGTCGATGGCTGACCGCGAGTCCGCGTTCGGTCCCGACGGCCCCGCCTCGTCGGAGCCCAGCGGCGGCGTCGCGGTCGACGACGGTCACGCCGCCGACCGCGACGGATCGCCCTTCCGGTCGCTGCTCTCGGATCGCGATCCGGTGAGGGAGCGCGACCGGATCCGGTCGTTCGTCGCGGAACGGGTCGACGCCGCGGGTGCCGACGGGGTGGTGGTGAACATGAGCGGCGGCCTCGACTCGACGGTGACGGCCGCGCTCGCCGTCGAGGCCCTCGGCTCCGACCGGGTGTACGGACTGATCCTCCCGTGTAACAAGATCGGCGCGCCGCACGCCCGCGACGCCGAGGCGCTCGCGGAGGCGCTGGGAATCGAGCACGACACCGTCCACCTCCAGCCGTTGTTCGCGCAGTTCGGCGCGGTCGTCCCCGACCGGTTCGCCCTCCACGACGAACCGGTCCGCTCCGGGAACGCCGTCGCGCGGCTCCGGATGGCCGTCGGGTACCTCGTCGCCAACGCGACGAACCGCCTCGTGTGCGGCACCGCCAACCGGAGCGAACTGCTCTCGGGCTACCTGACGAAACACGGCGACGGCGCGGCCGACCTGTTCCCGCTTGGCCACCTCTACAAGACGCACGTCCGGTCGCTCGCGGCCGAACTCGACGTCCCGGAGTTCGTCGTCGAGAAGCCTCCCTCGGCCGGGTTCCTGCCGGGACAGCGCGACGCGGACGATCTGGGCGCTCCCTACGAGGTGATCGACCCCGTCCTCCACCTCGGCGTCGACCGCGGGCTCGACCCGGACGCGGTCGTCAAACGGATCGCGGCGGCGGTCGCCGACGCCAACGTTACCGACGCCGAGGGCAGCGGCAGCGAGGGCGACGGCGAGTTCGCGCCCGTCGACCGCGAGGTCGTCACGGACCTGCTCGGTCGCCACCGCGCGACGGCGCACAAGCGGCTCCCGCCGCCGACACCGGACGCCGACGTCGAGTGACGGCGACTCGCCCCGCCGGGCCGGTTCGCTCGTCCCGCCCGGGGCTCAGTCCCAGTCGGCCGGCCAGAGGTCGGCGGCGCGCATCCCCGTCTCGAAGTCGGCCTCGCGGAACGCGGCGGCGAGCTCCGCTCGGTCGAGCCGCGGGAGGTCGCGCTCGTCGGCCGCGAACTCGGCGACGATCAGGGCGATCAGCATCGCGTGTTCGCGGACGTTCCGGTCGTCGACCTTATCGCGCGTGTCCGCGTGGGTGTGGCCCCACCCCCGGCCGCGGTCGCCCGAGTCGCTGTGTAGCTGGAGCGCCGGCACGCCGCGGCGCACGAACGGCCACTGGTCGGAGAAGGGGTGCGGCTGCGCGTCGACCTCGATCGGCTGGCGCGTCGCCGCCGACACCGCCTCGGCGACCGACGCGGTCGCCGTGGACGCGTGCGCGAGGGCGACGAGGTCGCGGAACCGCCCCGCGCCGTCGACGTTGACCACCCCCTTCACCCGGTCGCGGTCGACGCGCTCGGCGAGGTGTTCCGCGCCGAGCAGCCCGACCTCCTCCGCGCCGACGGCGACCACGTCGACGCCGAGCGGGAGGTCCGCGTCCGCCAGGATCCCGGCCGCGGTCGCGACCGTCGCGATCCCGCAGCCGTTGTCGAGCGCGCCCTCCGCGATGTCGTGGGCGTCGTAGTGGGCGAGCAGGAGGACGCGCTCGTCGGTGTCGGGCCCGGCGCGCCCGATCACGTTGCGGCTCTCGCCCGGCGTCGTCGACGCCTCGACGGAGAGCTCGGCCTGCGCGCCCGGTCCCGACCCCTCGGTCGCCCCGTCGCCAGCGCCGGCTCCGCCCGTTCCCCCGCCCCCGGCCGCGTACTCACGGAGCCACGCGCCGGTCTCCTTCGAGACGCCGACGGCGGCCGCCTCGGCCTCCTCCCCGAACGTGAGCGACCCGGTGGGGGGCAGCTGCCCGTCGACGTGGTTGACGAACACGAAGCCGACCGCACCCGAGTCGATCGCGTAGCCGAACTTCTCCATCCGGTGGACGAACCGGCCGCCCGAGGGCGTGGTCGTTGAGGCGACCGCGATCCGGCCCGCCACGTCGCGCTCGTCGATCTCCGCCGGGGTGCCGTAGCCGACGTCGACGAGCTCGCCGCTCGCGTCCCCGGCGGGCGAGTAGGGAAGCGCCAGCGCCTCGAACGAGCGCGTCGTCGGCTCGCCGTCCCGGCCAGAGACGGTCACGTCGAGCGACGCCGACCCGCGCTCCCACGCCGGGAGGTCGAACGGCTCCGTCCGCACGTCCGCGAGTCCCGCCCGCTCGAAGGCGTCAGCGACGAGTCCGGCGGCCCGCCGTTCGCCCTCGCTGCCGGCCATGCGGCTCCCGATCGCGGTGAGGTCGGTGAGGAAGGTCCACGGTTCGTCGTCGGTCCACGTCGCGCCGAGCGCCGGGGCGAGTTCGGCCGCTCGCTCACGCACGCGCTCGACCGCGGCCGCCCGGTCCGGTCGGGTCGCGTCCGCCGTGTCGTCGGTCATGGGCGTGACTCCGTCGGTGACGGTTTAAGCGTGTGGCTCGCGGCATCCGGGGACCGGCGCGTGAGCCGCGCCCGCCGAAACGCTACGTTAAAGTGAGGCGGTCGGGTACGTCAGTCTGCGCACCGTTGGTCCAGTGGTAGGACATTAGCTTCCCAAGCTAATAGCCCGGGTTCAATTCCCGGACGGTGCACTCGTTCCGTTCGTGCCCCGTCCGTTGTCCCGTTCGCTCTGCTCACGGGACTCCCGGACGGTGTATACCTGCGGCGAGCAACCCGCGAGCCGCAGGTGTGCCAGTGGAATCGAACGGAATCGGTGGGACACTTCCGAAGCCCCAGTCGGTTCCGGTCGATGGCCTCGCTGCGCTCCTCGTCACTCGCGGTGCCCGTTCCTGCGGTGCTTACCTCGGCCGTCTTCCCGGAACCGACTGCCCCTTCGAGTCCCACCCCACGCGGCGACCGCTCCTCATTCCTCCCCAGCCTCGTCAGTCGCCCTCGGCGTTGCTCCGGGCGACTGACTCCAGCGAGAATCGGAGATTCTCTGGCAGCGAGGGACACGGTCCCTCGGGCAACCGGGCTTCGCCCGGTGACAGCCGGCGCGCAGCGCAACGTCGCGGTCGCCGGGGGCGACCGTTCGCTGGCGCGCGCGCCACCGCACAGCCGCGGCCGCGCTCAGAAGATGTTCGCCTGATCGTACACGGAGATCCCGGTGTCGGTGATGTCGTACGGCTTCGTCTCGCGGGAGTGGTTCGCGTCGCGGATCTTCTGGATCTCGACCGCGAGGCGGGTTTCACGGAAGTCGGACCCGCGGACGTACTGGAGGACGAAGACGGCGTCCGTGAGGTACTCGACGATCCCGTGGCGAGAGGCGTACGGCGTCTCCTCGCTCGCCTCGGAGGTGAGAAGCGTCGTCACGCCCGCCTCCTTCAGCGAGCGCGTGAACCCGAACACCTCCGAGCGTCGCTTCGCGGGGTGGTCGTACATCATCTCTAAAAGCGAGACGGAGTCCAGCACCAGCCGGTCCGCGTCGAACTCGGCGATGAGCCGGACGAGGTCGTTGCGGATCGACGACAGCGAGTTCGCCATCTCGATGGGGTCGATGGCGACGACGGCGAGGCGGTCCGCGTCCGCGTGCTCGCGGAACGGCCACCCCTTCTCCTCGGCCGTGTCGTAGATCGACTCGCGGGTCTGTTCGAGCGTGATGTAGATCCCCTTGTTGCCCGCTTCGAGGGCGTGGTTCAGGAACTGGAGCGCGAACGTCGTCTTCCCGGTCCCGGCACCGCCGATGACCGACAGCAGCGACCGGCTCGGAACGCCGCCGAGGATCATGTCGTCGAGCCCCTCGATCCCGATGTCGGTCCGCTCGATCCCCGACTCGAACTCGTCGGGGTCGACGTCGAAGTCGGTCGCCTCCCCCGGAGCGGCTTCGCCCCCGCCGAGGTCGTCGAACCCGAAGTCGTCGCCGTCCCGGGCCGCGGACCCGCGGTAGCCGCCGAAGGGATCGCTCCCCGCGTCGCCGGCGGACCCCGCACCGCTCGCGCCGCCACCGCCGCCCGCACCGCTCGACCCGCCGCCGGACCTGCCGCCCCGGCTCCCGCCGAAGGGATCGTCGTCGCCGAACGGGTCCGTCCCGCCGCTTCCACCCGTCTCGCCGCTCGGACCACTCTCCGCGTCGGAGCCGGCGTCACCCCCGCCGCCGAAGGGATCCCCGTCGCCGAAGGAGTCGCCACCGCCGAAGGAACCGAACCCACCGTCGTCGGCGTCGGCGTCCACGTCCCCGAACGCCCCGGCGGGAACGCCGTCGCTCCCGGAGTCGTCGGCCGCGGGCCCGCCTGCGTCTCCCCCGAACGGGTCGTCGCCGGCTCCCCCGTCACCGCCGAACGGATCGTCGTCCGGCTCGCCGTCGCCCCCGAAGGACTCGTCGTCCTCACCGGTCTCGTCGTCCTCACCGGTCTCGTCGTCGGTCCCGATCCCGATCGCTCTCGCCGGGTCGTCGGGGAGGTTCTCGGCGTCGTCGACTCCGCCCTCGCCGACGCCCGTGTCGGATTCTGGGCCGGCCGACTCCGGCTTTTCCTCGTTCGGTTCCGACTCCCCGCCGTCGCCGTCGTCGGTCGCTTCGCCCTCCACCGGCGGCTCGTCGGACTCCTCGTCGGTCTCGCGCAGCGCGCGCTCGAACCAGTCGTCCTCCTCGCTCATCGTTTCCGCCGCCCGTGGGGGGTCGACATGGGCCGAGCAACGCGGCCGAGCGGCTTGAAACTTTCCGGCGAGGTTTCAGATTTCGAGAATCCCACAGGGCCGCCGCTCACAACGGCTGCCCCGCCTCGCCGATGTCCGCACGCTTTTACCCGGGGACGGGGATGGACCGTTCATGGAAGTGGGCATCGTGGCGCGAAAGGGCAGCGAGCGGGCGGCGTCGCTCGCGGCGACGCTCAGCTGTCTCTTATACACATCTCTGANGAAGTGGGCATCGTGGCGCGAAAGGGCAGCGAGCGGGCGGCGTCGCTCGCGGCGACGCTCAGAGACGTCGTCGTCGACGCGGGCGAGGCGGTCTGGCTCGACGAGGAGACCGCCGGGGCGCTCGACGCCGGCGACGACGCCCGCCCGGTCGACGCGTCCGGCGACTGCGACCTGGTCGTCGCCGTCGGCGGCGACGGGACGTTCCTGTTCGTCGCGCGCAACGCCGGCGACACGCCGATCGTCGGAGTGAACCTCGGGGAGGTCGGCTTCCTCAACGCGGTCCCCCCGAGCGACGCCGCCGCCGCGCTCCGCGCCGAGATCCGGTCGTTCCGCGACGGCGGGTTGGACGTCCGCGAGGCCCCGCGGCTCACCGCCAGCGCGGGCGACTGGACCTCGACGCCGGCCGCGAACGAGGTGGTCGTCCAGGGCGACCGCCGCGGCCCGGGCGGCGGGATCGAGTACGAGGTGCGGGTCGACGGGTCGCGGTACGCCGGCGGGCACGCCGACGGCGTCCTCGTCGCCACGCCGACGGGGTCGACCGCGTACAACCTCTCCGAGCGCGGGCCGCTGGTCCACCCCGATGTGGACGGGATCGTCGTCAACGAGATGATCGCCGAGGAGGGGATGCCACCGCTCGTGGTGGACACCGACGCGACCGTCACCGTCTCGGTCTCCGACGAGGGAGGCGCGACCGTCGTCAGCGACGGTCGCGACACCGCCTCTCTCGACGGTCCGGCCGAGGTGACCGTCGAGCGGACTGCGCCGCCGATACGGATCGCGGGTCCCCCCTCGGACTTCTTCGAGGCGCTCGGCAAACTGTCGTGACCCGGACGCGCAAGCTTCAACCCCCGCCCGGTCGGAGCCACCGTCGATGAACGTTCCGCTGGGGCTGACCCCGTTCGCCGGGCAGTCGCGGACCGAACACGCGCTCGTCCTCGTCGGGGGCGCGTCCGCCTGTCTGATCGGCTACGTCGGGGCGGCCGCGGCGTTCTTCGGGCTGGCGGCGCTGGGCCACGGGGAGCCGGCCGGTCCACAGCGGGTCGCCGGGGCGTTCGCCTCGCTGGCCTGCTGGGCCTTCTACGCGCTCGCGTTCGTCCGCGGCAAGGGCGGACCCGTGACCGACGTCGTCGCGTATCCCCTCGCGACGGTGACGGTGGTCCCCTTCGCGTTCCGCTGGATCGCTTTCGGCCCGGCGTGGGACGCGCTCGCCGACCGGGTCGGCTTCTTCCTCCTCCGGCCCGCGCTGTTCGTCGACGCCGCCGTCCACGTCCTCCCGGGGCTCGTCCTGTGCGCCGGGGTCCTGACCGCGTGGGCGAGCCTGCTGGGCGAGGAGGCCGTCGCGGCGTGGCAGCGCGAACACCTCTCGGAGCCGTTCCGGGCGGCGTTCGTCGAGGAGTGAGCGCGACCCACAAAGCGTTTACCGGACGCCCGCCGACGCGGGAGCGTGAATCGCCGGTCGACGGTCGGGCGGTACGCGGTCGCGGGCGTCGTCGTCGCCGCGCTGGCGGCGCTCGCGCTCGCGGCGTCCCCCGAGGCCGCGCTCTCGCGGCTCCGGTGGCTCGCGGACGACCCGGTCCGGTTCGGGGTCGCCGTCGTCGCGCTCGCCGCCGTCAGACCCCTCCTCGCGTGGCCGACGACCCTCCTCGCCGTCGCCGTCGGCTTCGGGTACGGCTGGGTTGGGGTCCCGCTCGCGCTCGCGGTCGTCGTCGCCACCTCCCTCCCGCCGTACGCGCTCGCCCGGGCGGGGCGGCTCCGGCTCCGTGATTCGACGGGGGACCGCGGAGAGTCCGGACTCGCCGACCGGTTCTGTCGCGCGGGCGAACGCTTCGCGGCGGAGTCGGGGAGCGTGCGCGCCGTGACCGGAACTCGCCTGCTGCCGCTCCCCTCCGACGCGGTGACGGTCGGGGCCGCGGCCGCCGGCGTCGGAACCCGGTCGTTCCTGGTCGGCACCGCGCTCGGCGAACTGCCGTGGGTCCTCTGCGGGGTCGCGGTCGGCGTCTCGCTCGACCGTCTCGCCGCGACCGGCGGGTCGCTCGTCGACCCGACCGCGATACTCGGGATGGCCGCGGTGGGGGCGCTGGTGCTCGCCGGGCCGCTCTACCGGACCCTCGTCGCCTCCGACGCGGCGGCCTCGGCCTGACGGGGTTCGACAAGCGGTCCGAGGAGGCGGCGTGCGGACTGCAGCGAGATGTCACTACGGGAAACGGAGCGGGAGAAAAGTGGATCGCCGCGAATCGCGAAGAACGGAGACCGCCCGAGCGTGTCGCGCGGGCGATCGTGCGGGTCGTGTGCCTCTGACCCTCGACGCGGGGACCGACCGCGACGCAGCGCGCACTCCCCCGGTCCCCGAACCCCGGGAACCGAAACCCAGCCCTGACCCCGAAGCCGCGGCGCGGCCGCGGCTCCAACGGGGGACCGGGGGAACGCGCCGCGTCAGGCGTCGGAGGTGTTGCCGTCGCCCGACTCGGAGTCGTCCGAGTCCTCCGAGTCCTCGGTCTCGCTGTACTCGACTTCGATCCCGCTCGGCACCGGGCGGAGGAGGTACCGACCGTTCCCCCGAAGCACCGGCGCGAAGTCCGCGGTGAACGTCGTCTGGGTGTTCTCCCGGATCTCGAACGCCTCGTTGAACTTCAGCGGCGCGTTGCCGGGGAGGTCGACGGTCGCCTCGCCGCCGTCGGTGAGCGTCCCGTCGGCCGCGGACACGTCGAGCTGGAGGTACGGGTACTCCCCGGTCTCCAGTTCGCGCTCGTCGATCAGCTGGGTCTCCCCGTTCTGGAGCTCGACGAGGTCGGCCTCCTGCGGCTCGTCGAACTCGAAGTACTCGCGACCGGCGGGAGCGTCCTCGCCGTCGTCGGTCTCGTTACCGCCGTCCGTCTCGTTGCCGTCTGCGTCGTCGCTCCCGTCGTCGGTCTCGTTCCCGCCGTCGTCGCTGCCCTCCGACTCCGGCTCGGCCCCCTCCGGCCCGAGCCAGAACCCCTCGACGGTGACGACGAGCGACTCGAAGTCGCCGATGTCGGCGGGCTGGTCGGTCACCCGCGTCGCGAGCGTGCCGGTCGCGCGACCGACGCAGCCGGCGAGTCCGACGGAGCCGAGCGCGGCGACGCCGGTCGCACGCAGGTACGTCCGCCGGTCGACGTCGAGGTCGGGCGTTCGGTCCGTCACGTTACGCCCCCTCCTCGTCCGCGTCGTCTCCGCCGGACGCGTCCCCGTCGGCGGAACCGTTGCCGGCGATGTCGCTCACCGTGTCACCGAGGTCGTCGACGCCGCCGGAGAGGAACTCGTTCACGCTACTCAGCAGGTCGCCGACGAAGTCCGGGACCTGGTCCGGGAGGTCGCTCGGCGGTCCCGCGTCGCCGGGCGCGTCGCCCGGACCGGGAGCCGCCGCGACGGCACCGGCGGCCGCGCCGGTCCCGATCAGTACCACCGCGGCGATGGCCGCTATCAGCGTGGTTCGGATGGCGTTCATTGCGATTCCCACTCGGACCCGGACCTACTTCAATGGCGCAAGCCGTTCAGCCGAATTACGCCCAATTTTACCCGGTTTAAGCGCCGGGAGACGGCTCAAGAGCCGCGATCGGTGAATCTCCCGGGAATCGGTACGATCCATTATAAAAGAACGAGCGAAGCGCCCGCGGCCCGCGGCGGGGTGCGGACCGCGTCAGAACGGCGATTCGTCGCGTGCGCGACCCGGCTCGTGGCTCGGTCCGACCGGGGTTCGACCCGACGGGCCGGTCGCCGCGGTCAGGGCTCCAGCCGGTTCGGGTCGCGCGGGAACATGATCGCCTCCTTGATGTTGTCGAGGTCGGCGACCTTCTGGACGAGGCGGTCGATGCCCAGCCCGTAGCCGCCGTGCGGGGGCGTCCCGTAGCTCAGCGCCTCGATGTAGAACTCGAAGTTCGCGGTCTCGACGCCCTCCTCCTCCATGACTTCGACCATGCGCTCGACGTCGTGTTCGCGCTGGCCGCCCGAGGAGAGCTCCTGACCCTTGTAGATGAGGTCGAACTTCCGCGAGGCGATGTCGTCCTCGGGGACGTCCTGCATGTAGTAGAACTTCTCGTCGGGGTAGCCGACGACGAAGAACGCCGGGTGGCCCTGCTCCTCGAAGTGTTCGCCCAGCAGCTTCTCGCCCTTCGTGTCGAGGTCGGTCGGGTCGTCCGGGAAGTGCCCGTACTCGGTTTCGAGGATGTCGAGCGCCTCGTCGAAGGTGATCCGCGGGAAGTCGTCCTCCGGCACGTCGAGGTCGACGTCGAGGAGGTCGAGCTCGCGCTCGGCGTTCTCGGCGACCTCGCGGAGCGCGTACCGAAGCGACTCCTCCTGCACGTCCATCACGTCGTCGTGGTCGTCGACGTACGCCAGTTCCACGTCGAACATCGCGATCTCGGAGACGTGGCGAGAGGTCGCGAAGTCCTCCGCGCGGAACGCGGTCCCCGTCTCGTAGACGGCCTCGTAGCCGGAGGCCATCAGCATCTGCTTGTACAGCTGCGGGCTCTGCGAGAGGAAGGCGTCCTGGTTGTAGTAGAGGATCGGGAACAGCTCCGCGCCGCCCTCCGCGCCGCCCTTCGAGATGAGCGGCGTCTTGATGTCGACGAACCCCTCGTCGTCGAACCACTCCTCCATCGCGGTGATGAGCTCGGAGCGGAGCGTGAACACCGCGAGCGTCTCCGGCTTCCGGAGGTCGAGCGCGCGGTTGTCGAGGCGGGTCGAGAGGTCGACCTCGATGTCCTTCGAGATCTCCAGCGGGAGCGGGGAGTCCGCCTCGTCGATGACCTCGTACTCCGTGGGCGCGATCTCGACGCCGCCGGGGGCCTGATCGCTCTCCAGCGGTTCGCCGGCGACGCGGACGACGTCCTCGGCTCCGACGTCCTGAACGGCCTCGAACAGCTCCGGCTCGCGCTCCTCTTTGAACACGATCTGGATGAGGCCCTCGCGGTCGCGCACGATGAGGAAGACCAGCCCACCGAGGTCGCGGATCTCGTGGACGTGGCCGGCGATGGCGACCTCGTCCGCGTCCGGTTCGACGTCCGACGTGTGAATGCGGTCGATCATGGAGACGGGTGTTACGGCAAACTGGTCGGGCGGTCGGCATAGGTTTGTCGTCTCGCCGTCGACGGAACCCGACGGCTGTGGCCGTCTCGAACGCGTTCTCGGCCAGGTCAGCTCGCGCGCACTACCCGTGCCATGCGCTGGCATGACCAACGTAATTTTAATAGGAAACCCGTTCAGGATGTGGTCAACGGCGCAGAACGCGCCGCCGGAGCCCCAAATGACCCGTTCCATCCGCTCGACGCTCGCTCGGTCCGCGAGCGTCGCGTTCCTCGGGTGGACGGGTATCGGCTACGGGACTCCGGACCCACGGTCCGTCCGCCCGACCGCGTGACGCGCGTCGGCTGGGGAGGTTTCCCCGCGGGACGGACCAGACCCCCGTTCTCTCCAGCCGTCGCTGTCCGTCACGCGCGTCGAGCCGCGACCGTGTCCCTCGCGGGCGTCGGCCGACGACTCCTCGTCGTCGCCCGGCGCTCGGGGACGCGGACCCGCGGAGGCGGCCGGTCACGGCGACCGGTCGCTCCGCGACGCCGTCCGCGCCGCGTTCGACTCGCGGCGAGGGAGTATGGCAGCAGCCGACCACACGCCGTCCGTCGAGGCGACGGTCTCCGTCCGCGTCTCCGAGGCGGCGGCCGGCGACCTCGTCGCCGGCGCGCGAGCACAGATCGAACGAATCGACGGCATCAGCGTCGAGGAGCTGGAGATCGCCGGGTTACAGCCCGGCCTGAACGATACCACCGTCGAGGCCGTCGCGACCCTCGCGGTCGACGAGGCGGCCCGCGTCGCGGACGCGGCCGTCGATCCCGAGGCGGTCGCCCCGGAACTGGTCGCCGACCGGCTCGCCGACGGGTTCGGCGTCGACCCCGAGCGCGTCGAGCGGGTCGACCCACCCGACTGACGGGGCGGTCGCGTCCGCCTCCGCCTCCTCGTCCCGTCCCGCTACTTGTCGCTTAGTCGTTCCCGAACGGCGTTCTCGGCCCGCCGGAGCACCTCGCGGACCGGGAGGCCGGTCGCCTCCGCGACCGCGGCCGCGTCGTCGTACTCCCCGCTGAGGTCGTACACGTCGCCCTCCGTCGTCGAGGCGACCTTCACGGCCACCTCGTGGGTCTCGCCGTGGACGCGGAGCGTCGCCGTCTCGAACTCGCGCTCGGCGATCCAGCGGTGGCTCGCACCGGACTGGCGCACCCCGAGCGTACCGGTCTCGCGGGCGAGGCGCTCGGCGACCGCCGCCGCGTCGTCCGGCTTACAGATCACCTTCACGAGGTGCCCGGGCCGCGACTTCTTCATCGTCGTCGGAACGATCGTCACGTCCCGCGCGCCGGCGCGAGAGAGGGTTTCCTGAAGCCCGCCGAGGACCTCGGGGGCGGCGTCGTCGAGGTTCGTCTCCAAGACGGCGACGTCGTCGTGGACGAGCGCCTCTTCGGCCTCACCGCTCGCTTCGTCCGCTTCCCCTCCGTCACCGACGAGCGCGCGGAGGGCGTTCGGGTGTCGATCGAAGTCGGCGTCGCCGGCCCCGTAGCCCGCCCGCTCGACCGAGACGTCCGGCACCGCGTCGACGCCCTCGGCGACCGCGCCGAGGATCGCCGCGCCGGTCGGCGTCAGCAGTTCGCGGTCGATCGGGCCGCCGACGATCCGGAAGTCGGCGCGGGTCGCGATCTCCGTCGTCGCGGGTGCCGGGACGGGGTAGGTCCCGTGGCTCATCTCCACGGTGCCGCCGCCGGCGGCGACCGGGGTCGTGACCACGCGCTCCGGGTCGAGGTCGGCGAGGAGCAGCGCCGCGCCGACCACGTCGGCGATCGCGTCGTCCGCGCCCACCTCGTGGAAGTGCGTCTCGTCGAGGTCGGTGCCGTGGACCGACGCCTCCGCGCGCCCGAGCAGTTCGAAGGCGTCGAGGGCGGTCGACTCGACCGCTTCGGGGAGGGCCATCGACTCGACGAGGTCGACTACCTCCGAGTAACTGCGGTGGACGCCGGCCCCTTCGGCGTGTGTGTGGTCGTCAGCGTGGTCGTGGGAGTGGTCGTGAGAGTGACCGTCGGCGTGGTCGTGGGAGTGGTCGTCAGCGTGGTCGTGCGAGTGACCGTCGGCGTGGTCGTGTAAATGCCCCTCAGCGTCCCCGGATCCGTCTCCTCGCTCATCGCGGACGCCGTCGCCGCCGCCGTCGTCGACGAGCACGTCGACGGCCGTCGCCCGGATCCCGCTTTTCGTCGTCTCCCCGATCTCGTACCGGACCGGAAGCCGATCGCTCACGGGGCGGAGGACGTCGGGGTCGGCACCCGCCGCGATCAGCGCGGCGCAGATCATGTCGCCGGCGGCACCGGTCCGGCCGTCGAAGACGAGGGTTCGCATGGCGTACCGCAGGCCAGCCGGGGACAAATACCCCCTGATCGGCGGGGCCCGAACGCGCCCCGATCGGGGGTTCGTCAGGCCGCCGTCGGTCGACGTTGTCGGTCGAAGTTGTCGGTCGGATGAAAACCCATAATACGGCAGGTTGACACCGGTGGGTATGTCTCCCTCCACGGCCGGAACGGCCGGGGCTGCCCTCGGGGCGCTCGCCGCGCTCGTCGCCATCGGTCCCGGCCTCCGGACCGCGATCGCACACCGCGAGAGCGACAACGGCCTCTCGTTCGGCGTCCTCGCTATCGGGGTCGCCATCTGGGGCGGGACGGCGGCGTTCCGCCCGTTCTCTCCGGAGCCGATGGCGCAGGCGTACTTCTACCTCCTCTCGCTGATCGGGGCGTCGGTGGCCGCACTGGGGTGGTTCCTGTTCGCCAGCACGGCCCACAGCACGCCGGCGACGCTCGGTCACCCCGCGGTGTACGCGGGCGTCGCGCTCGTCGTCGGCGCGGACGTCGGACTGGTCGTCACGACGCCGGTCCACGGGCTGTACTGGGGCGGCATGGCCGAGACCGCGACCGCCTTCGGCACTAACCCCGTCGTCCCCACGCCCGCCTACTGGGCGCACACGCTGCTCGTCGCGGGACTGTTCGCGGCGGGCGTGTGGCTGTTCGCGCGGGCGCAGGGCTCTCGTCGCGACCGGCGATACGCCCGGGCGTACGCGACCTGCGCCGCCGTCGTCGCCGTCGGCGTCGTCGCGAGCAACGTCGCGGTGCCCGGGTCGGGATCGGTGACGCCCGTCGTCGCGTCCGGGCTCCTCGTCGTCGGCGTCGTTCAGGCCCGTTCGTCGTGAGCGCACCGGTGGCGTGAGCACATCCGCGCCGTGGGCCCACCCCGTCGTGAGCCCGGCCGCCACCCCGCCTCACCGCCCCCCTGCGGGTCGTAAAACGAAACGGCGAAAACGCACAGTTACGACGGGGTTTTAAGAGCGGAATCCGTACCGTGCTATATGATCACACAGGTTGTCGCCGCCGCGCGGCAGTCGGGACGGACCGGCGGTCCCGACACGGGCAACAGGCTTATTCCCGGACCGGGACCAGATACGACCATCCCCCGCGAGGAACCATGAACGAAGTTCAACTCGAAGTGGCGAAGGCGTACCCGAACGACTCGGGGCGCGGTATCGCCCGACTCGACCCCGACACGCTGTTACACCTGAAGCTCTCGCCCGGCGACATCATCGAGATCGAGGGCGCGGAGACCACCGCCGCGAAGGTCTGGCGCGCGGACCGGCAGGACTGGAACACCGACACCGTCCGGGTGGACGGGTTCACCCGACAGAACGCCGACGTCGGCATCGGCGAGCGCGTGACGATCCGGAAGGCGGAGGCCGAGAAGGCCGACAAACTCGTCTTGGCCCCGCCCGAGGAGGCGTCGGTCCAGTTCGGCTCCGACGCGGCCGGCATGGTGAAACGCCAGATCCTCAAGCGACCGGTCGTCGAGCGCGACATCGTCCCCGTGATGTCCTCGACCAACCACCCGTTCATGCGGTCGCCCGGACAGGCGATCCCGCTGATCGCGGTCGAGACGGAGCCCGACGGCGTCTGTCTCATCACCGAGGACACGGAGGTGGAACTCCGCGAGGAGCCGATCTCCGGGTTCGAGAAGACGGGCGGCGGCATCACCTACGAGGACATCGGCGGCCTCCAGTCGGAGATCCAGCGCGTCCGCGAGATGGTCGAACTGCCGATGAAACACCCGCAGATCTTCTCGAAGCTCGGCATCGAGCCGCCGCAGGGCGTCCTGCTCCACGGTCCGCCGGGCACCGGGAAGACGCTGCTGGCGAAGGCGGTCGCCAACGAGACGTCGGCGTCGTTCTTCTCGATCGCCGGGCCAGAGATCATCTCGAAGTACTACGGCGAGTCCGAACAGCAGCTCAGGGAGATATTCGAGGACGCGAAAGAGGAGTCGCCCTCGATCATCTTCATCGACGAGCTGGACTCGATCGCGCCGAAGCGCGAGGACGTGACCGGCGAGGTCGAACGCCGGGTCGTCGCCCAGCTGCTGACGATGATGGACGGGCTGGAGACGCGCGGGCAGGTGATCGTCATCGGTGCGACGAACCGCGTCGACAGCGTCGACCCCGCGCTCCGCCGCCCCGGGCGGTTCGACCGCGAGATCGAGATCGGCGTCCCCGACGAGGTGGGCCGCAAGGAGATCCTCCAGATCCACACCCGCGGGATGCCGCTCTCGGACGACGTGAGCTTGGACCACCTCGCCGACGAGACGCACGGGTTCGTCGGTGCGGACATCGAGAGCCTCACGAAGGAGGCCGCGATGAAGGCGCTGCGCCGGTACCTCCCGGAGATCGACTTAGACGAGGAGGAGGTGCCGCCGAGCCTCATCGACCGGATGATCGTCAAGCGCGACGACTTCTCGGGCGCGTTGAACGAGGTGGAACCGTCGGCGATGCGCGAGGTGCTCGTCGAGCTCCCGAAGATCTCGTGGGACGACGTGGGCGGCCTCAGCGAGGCCCAACAGCAGGTCCAGGAGTCGGTCGAGTGGCCGCTCACCTCGCCGGAGAAGTTCGACCGGATGGGCGTCAACGCTCCGAAGGGAGTGTTGCTGTACGGCCCGCCGGGCACCGGGAAGACGCTGATGGCGAAGGCCGTCGCCAACGAGACGAACGCGAACTTCATCTCGGTCAGAGGCCCGCAGCTGCTCTCGAAGTGGGTCGGCGAGTCGGAGAAGGCGATCCGACAGACCTTCCGGAAGGCCCGGCAGGTCAGTCCGACGATCATCTTCTTCGACGAGCTCGACAGCCTCGCGCCCGCTCGCGGGCAGGAGGCCGGGAACAACGTCTCCGAGCGCGTCGTCAACCAGCTCCTCACCGAGCTGGACGGGCTGGAGGACATGGGCGACGTGATGGTCATCGGCGCGACCAACCGACCGGACATGATCGACCCCGCGCTGCTGCGCTCGGGGCGGTTCGACCGGCTCGTGATGATCGGCCAGCCCGACCAGGAGGGCCGCGAGCAGATCCTCGACATCCACACGCAGGACACCCCGCTCGCGCCCGACGTGAGCCTCCGCGAGGTGGCCGAGATCACCGACGGGTACGTCGGCTCCGACCTCGAAGGGATCGCCCGCGAGGCCGCAATCGAGGCGCTGCGCGACGACGACGACGCCGAGGAGGTGGAGATGAAGCACTTCCGCCGCGCGATGGAGTCGGTGCGGCCGACGATAACCGACGACATCCTCGCGTACTACGACGAGGTCAAAGAGCAGTTCAAGGGCGGCGGCGGCGAGTCGCTCCGCGACACCGGCGGCCGGATCGGGTTCCAGTAGGCCGCGCGTCGCTCGGGGGGCCGAGCCGTTTCGACCCCGGGTCAGCGTCCCGGTCCCGCGCTGGCTTCCCGCTCCCACGCTCTCGCGCCCTTCCGCGCTGCCGACCGTTTTTGCGTCCGGGCCCCCTACCGAGAGCCGACTATGTCAGACGATGTCACCGTCGACGTGGAGGTCGAAGTGGAGGTCGACCGCGACGAACTGGAGATCGAACGCGACGACGCCGAGACGATCGAGGCGACCTACGAGGCGAACGGGATCGAGATCGAGGTCGAGGCCGAGGTGGAAACGCACGGCGGCGGGGACGAACCGGATGACGGAGAGACTCACGGCGGCGGCGATGTGGGCGGTGATGCCGAGGGCGATAACGGTGACGACGGAGCGAGCGACGAGGAGGGCGGCCACGAGGACTTCGAGTAGCTGGGCAGTCCGAGAGCGGCTCCGTCGGCGGCGACGCAGCGACGCGTTCCGCGCCTTTTAACCCCGCGAGCGGCCAAGGGAAGGTATGTCTCAGCCCCGCGTCCCCGGCGGCGACGAGAACGCGTTGGAGCTGCCCTGCGGGGAGACGATCGCCGTCGGCGAACTGGACCTTGGGATGCGCGAGTACGACTGCGACTGCGGCGAGGCCCACGCGGTCGTGATGGACGTTCACCCCCCCGAGCGGTTCCTCCCGGACTTTCTGGTCGACGTCCTCCGCGAGGCGATCGAGACGACCAGCGAGGAGATGCCGGAGTTCGACACGCCGCACCTCCTCGGCGTCGTCTTAGAGGAGTTCCCGGAAGCCGTCGTCTCCCACGACGCCAGCGAGAACGCGGACGTCGGGTACGCGATGGCGTGGGTGGCCGACTTCGACTCCCGTCGTCTCCACGAAGTCGTCGTCGAACTCGTGGTCGAACTGATGGAACACGCCGTGAGCCACGCCGACGACGACGAGGCGCTATCGGCGTTCGAACAGGAGATGGTCGAGTTCGACGTGAGCGAGTTCGTCGAGCAGTACCGCGCGGAACGGGACCTCGAGGCCGAGGACCCGTACGCCTGAACGGCCCCGGTCGCTTCGTCCGGCGACCTCGGGAGACGGCTGAAACGGTCGAATACGACCGCCTCAGCGTTCGTGTCAGACAGCCGTCCGACTCCTGTCTCACTGAACCCTATATGTTCGGAGACCGTACGTAAGACACATGAGTGCCGGCGAATACGACCGGTACGAGCGAATTCGCGGCGTGCTCGCCGAGGCCGAGGAGCCGCTGACGGCTCGGGAGATCCTCGCGCTCGTCGAGGAGTGCGACGACTGCGAGGCGATCGACAGCCCGCACCGCGTCGCCACGGTGCTGGGCCGCCGGGCCGAGCGCGGCGAGATCGAGGTCATCGCGGGCCAGCCGTACCGCTACCGACTCGAAACCTGAGTCGGCCCGGCGTCCGGAACGGTTTCGCCGCGCCGAGGGGTGAGTGTGCGGTCGTTCTACGGCGAGACGATCAGGTGGAACCGACAGGGCCCGTCCCGGTAGGCGACGACGACGTTTCTGAAGTCGACTCGGTCGCCGTACTCCCCTATCGGCCGGAGGTCGCGGGCGACGCCGAGCGCGTCGAGCGCGTCGACGAGCGCGTCCGAGGGCGGATCCCCCTCTTCGTACCGGCGCGGCTCCTCGGCGAGCGCGTCGTCTAACACCCCGCGAGCGGCGTCCGAGAGCCCGGCGTCGCCCAAGTCGCGTTCGACGATCGCCGAGCGAGCGTACTCGGTGAACTCGCTCCGCCCCTCCGCGATCTCGCTGAGCGCGTACGTCCACTCGGGGACCTCGACCGTCCGCCGCTCCGCGACCGGCCGAAAGTACTCGCCCTCGTACTCGACGAACGCGAACGGCGGCGACGGGACGAGCGCGCTGGCTTCCGCGTCGAGTTCGTGGTGGTACTCGACGGTCTGTCGCTCGTCGAACTCGGGCTCGCCGAGGAAGCCGTCGTTGCCCGCGTACACGGCGTCGAGCGCGGCGTCGAGGATACGTTCGTCTTGCGCCGAGAGGTCGAACGGCGGCCTCGCGACCGTCGCGTCGTCGGGCGGCGTCTCGTCGGTCCGCTCGACCGCGAAGTGCCACCGCTCCAGTTCGAGGCGTCGCTCCTCGGCGATCCGGACCTCGTGGAAGGTCCCGTCGCGTTCGAGGAACGTCGGTCGCGGGCGGGTCTGGGTCCCCCACTCGTCGCGGCCGACGAGCGGCCACTGTCTGACGGTCACGCTCCCGGTCTCGAACAGCGCCGAGAGGTACGACTCCTTCGTCTCGGTCGCGAAGTCGACGCGAGTCACGGCGTCGACGGCGGTCGGGTCCGGCCACAGGTACGGTCGACCGATCGACGAGAGGTCCAGTTCGTCGCCGACGAGCGCGTACGAGTCGAGGCTGCCGGGGCTCAGACACCCGGCCGTCGCGACGGTCGCGCCGGCGGCACCGAGCAGGTGGAGGGCACGGCGGCGGGAACAGGGCATGTCCGCCTCGAAGTCACCGGCTTTCCGATAAATTCCTTATGGTGAACGGCTCAGACGGCCGATCGGACGCTGTGCGGACGAGCGAGTCCGGCGTCTACAACCCGGTCCGGGGCCTACAAGCGAGTTCGGCGTCGGCGGTCGCGGCCCCGACCGCCTTACCTCAGATCGTGCGGCACGAGGGCAAGTCCCGTGAGACGAATTCACTTGCGAAAATCGCAAACTCGTTACGAGATTCGCACTCTACCGCCGACCTTATTACGATGAGCGTATTCCGTCCGCGTAATGAGCGAGGACCGGACGATTCTACTCATCGGCAGCGGACCGATACAGATCGGACAGGCGGCCGAGTTCGACTACTCCGGGGCGCAGGCGTGTCGCGCCCTTCAGGAGGAGGGCGCTCGCGTCGTCCTGGTGAACTCGAATCCGGCGACGATCATGACCGACCCGGAGACGGCCGACCGAGTGTACATCGAGCCGATCACGCCCGAGGCCATCGCGGAGGTCGTCCGGATCGAGGAGCCGGACGGCGTCATCGCCGGACTCGGCGGCCAGACCGGACTCAACGTCACCGCCGAGCTGGCCGAGGAGGGGATCTTAGAGGAGCACGACGTTGACGTGATGGGAACGCCGCTGGACACCATCTACGCGACGGAGGACCGCGACCTGTTCCGGCAGCGGATGGAGGGCCTCGGGCAGCCGGTGCCGAAGTCGACTACCATCTCCTTGGACGAGGACGAGTCCGTCACCGACTTCGACGAGGCGGCGTTCCGCGAGCGCGTCCAGTCGGCCGTCGACGACGTGGGCGGGCTCCCCGTCATCGCGCGGACGACGTACACGCTCGGCGGCTCCGGCTCCGGCGTCGTCGACGAGTTCGAGGAACTGGTCGAGCGGGTCCGCAAGGGGCTCCGCCTCTCGCGGAACAGCGAGGTGCTCATCACCGAGTCTATCGCGGGCTGGGTCGAGCTTGAGTACGAGGTGATGCGGGACGCCGACGACTCCTGTATCATCATCTGTAACATGGAGAACATCGACCCGATGGGGATCCACACCGGCGAGTCGACGGTCGTCACGCCCTCGCAGGTGATCCCCGACGACGGCCACCAAGAGATGCGCGACGCGGCGCTCGAAGTCATCCGCGACCTGGGCATTCAGGGCGGCTGTAACATCCAGTTCGCGTGGCACGACGACGGCACGCCCGGCGGCGAGTACCGCGTCGTCGAGGTGAACCCCCGCGTCTCCCGCTCCTCCGCGCTCGCCTCGAAGGCGACCGGCTACCCGATCGCCCGCGTCACCGCGAAGGTCGCGCTGGGCAAGCGGCTCCACGAGATCGAAAACGAGATCACCGGCGAGACGACCGCCGCCTTCGAGCCGGCCATCGACTACGTGGTGACGAAGGTGCCGCGGTGGCCCATCGACAAGTTCGACGACGTGGACTTCGAGCTGGGCACGGCGATGAAGTCCACCGGCGAGGCGATGTCGATCGGCCGGACGTTCGAGGAGAGCATGGTGAAGGCGCTCCGCTCCTCGGAGTACGACCCCGCCGTCGACTTCGAGGAGGTCTCCGACGCGGAGCTGGAGTCGGAGTACCTCGAACGCCCCAGCCCGGACCGGCCGTACGC
This sequence comes from Halorubrum tebenquichense DSM 14210, assembly GCF_000337415.1. Classification (GTDB taxonomy): domain Archaea; phylum Halobacteriota; class Halobacteria; order Halobacteriales; family Haloferacaceae; genus Halorubrum; species Halorubrum tebenquichense. The sequence goes on from NZ_AOJD01000002.1 coordinate 41,771, forward strand.
GATGTTCGAGGCGTTCGACCGCGGCTACGAGGTCGACGACGTGATCGACCTCACCGGCATCCACCGCTGGTACGTCGAGCGCTTCGAGAAGATCGCCGCCGGGACCGCCGCGGCCGCCGAGGGCGACTTCACCGAGGCGGCGATGGTGGGCCGCACCGACGCCGAGATCGCGGCGACCGCGACCGCCGGCGGCGTCGACGCCGACGTGGGGCAGGTCGAGAGCGCGGTGCCCGACCGCACCTACAAGCAGGTCGACACCTGCGCCGGCGAGTTCGAGGCGTCCACGCCCTACTACTACTCCGCGCGGCTGCCGGAGTTCCTCCGGGGGGCCGACACCGCCGGCGCGGCGGACGAGGTCCGCGTCGACCCCGACGTCGAGAGCGTCGTGGTCGTCGGCGGCGGCCCGATCCGCATCGGACAGGGCGTCGAGTTCGACTACTGCGCGGTCCACGCGGTCCGCGCGCTCCGCGAGCTCGGCATCGACGCGCACGTGATCAACAACAACCCCGAGACGGTCTCGACCGACTACGACACCTCCGACGGACTCTTCTTCGAGCCCATCTCGGCCGAGGAGGTCGCCGACGTGATCGAGACGACCGGCGCGGACGGCGTGATGGTCCAGTTCGGCGGGCAGACCTCAGTCAACGTGGGCGAACCGCTTCAGGCCGAGATCGAGCGCCGCGGACTGGACTGCGAGATTCTGGGAACCAGCGTCGAGGCGATGGACCTCGCGGAGGACCGCGACCGGTTCAACGTCCTGATGGACGAGCTCGGCGTCGCCCAGCCCGACGGCGGCACCGCCACGAGCGAGGCGGAGGCGCTCGAACTCGCCCACGACATCGGCTATCCCGTCTTGGTGCGCCCCTCGTACGTCCTTGGCGGGCGCGCGATGCGGGTCGTCGAGGACGACGCGGAGTTAGAGGAGTACATCGAGGAGGCGGTCCGGGTCTCGCCCGACAAGCCCATCCTCGTCGACCAGTTCCTCGACGACGCGGTCGAACTGGACGTCGACGCCGTCGCGGACGGCGAGGACGTCCTGCTCGGCGGCGTGATGGAACACGTCGAGAGCGCGGGCGTCCACTCGGGCGACTCCGCCTGTATGATCCCGCCGCGCTCGCTCGGCGACGAGACGCTCGGCCGCGTGCGCGAGGTGACGGAGGACATCGCCCGCGCGCTCGACACGGTCGGCCTGCTCAACGTCCAACTCGCGGTGACCGGCGTCGACGACCCCGACGCCGACAGCGAGGTGTACGTGTTGGAGGCGAACCCGCGCTCCTCGCGGACGGTCCCGTTCGTCTCGAAGGCGACGGGCGTCCCCATCGCCAAGCTGGCGGCGAAGGTGATGACCGACGACCTCACGCTCGCCGACCTTGACGTCGACGAGCAGATCCCGGAGCACCGCTCCGTGAAGGAGGTCGTCCTCCCGTTCGACCGCCTGCCGGGATCGGACCCGCGGCTCGGCCCGGAGATGAAGTCGACGGGCGAGGTGATGGGCACGGCCACCTCCTTCGGCAAGGCGTACGACAAGGCGCAGGACTCGACGGGCAAGCCGATCCCCGAGTCCGGCACCGCCGTCGTCGACCTCTCGGCGGAGGAGTTCCCCGACCCGGGCACCGAGGCGGGAGAGGCACTCGTCAGCGGCTACGCTGAGCACTTCGAACTGAGCGAGGCGACGGACCTGATCGAAGCGGCCAAGCGCGGCGACCTCGACCTGATCGTCTCGCGTCAGCGCGACCTGCTCGAAGTGGCGGTCGAAGAGGAGATCACCTACTTCTCGACGCACGCCTCCGCCAAGGCGGCGCTGGAGGCGCTCGATCACGCGGGCGACGACCTCGACGTGATGGCGGTCTCCGACCGCCCGAAGCGCGTCGCGGACTGGGGTGCTGGGGAGTAGCCGGCGCGACACTCGCGGCTCGGCCGGCGTCGGAGGCGGAGTCGACAAAGAGGCCCCGCAACCGAGCGACCGTTCCTGTCGCTCCATCCTCGCGGCCGCGTTACGCACCTGCGGCCTGTTGCTCCGACCGTGTTCGCGACCAACGCGGAGGCTGCGATCGGGCGGCGACGGGTCGAGATCTTCGGTGATTTAAGCCTCGATACCGAAGTGTGGAACACATGTCACGGGAGACGGCAAGGGACGCGTTCGCCGTCGTCTCCGTGCTCGTCGTTGTCGGCATCGTGGCCGGTCAACTCGCCGGGCAACCGGTCTTTCTCGGGTACGTCACCTCCGGCAGCATGGAGCCGACCCTGGAGGCCGGCGACGGGTTCGTCGCCGTGCCGGCGGCGGTGTCGGGACCCGTCGACGAGGGCGACGTCGTCGTCTTCGAGGCAATTGAGCTTCAGGGCGGCGGGCTCACGACTCACCGGGTCGTCGGTGAGACCGCCAGAGGCTACGTCACGAGGGGAGACAACAACCCGTTCCGGGATCAGGAGGGTGACGAGCCGGTGGTGACGGAGGACCGGATCGTCGCGACCGCGCTGCAACTGAACGGACAGGTGGTTCGGATCCCGGGACTCGGGAGCGGGATCGAGGCCGTTCGGAACGCGGCCGAAAACGCGGAAACCACCGCCGCAGAGTCGCTCGGGTTCGACGCCACGGTGGGATCGCGGGGGATCAGCGGTCTGTTCGTCTCGCTCGGGCTGGCGTTACTGCTGGTCGTGTTCGTCGACGACCTGCGGAGTAGCCGCCGGCGGAACCGCACACGTGACCGTTCGCGAGCGGACGGGGAGGTCGGCGGGCGTCGGATCGTGCTGGCGCTCGCGCTGTTGATACTCCTGCCCGCCAACGCCGCGATGATCGCGTCGACCGGAACACAGCAGGTGACGATCGACGAGGACGCGACGTCCGTGGAGACCGAGTCGGGTGAGATGGCGGAGGCCAACCTGATGGCCGAGAACGACGGCCTCATCGCGATGCTCGTCATCCTCGAGACGAGCCATCCGGAGGCGGATATCTCGCCGAACGAGTTGGCCGTTCCTCGCGGCGAATCGGCGACGGCGACGATGACGGTGACCGCCCCGGCTCCCGGAGAACAAACGGTGGTTTCGATGTCGGAGCACCGGTACTTCCTCGTGGCCCCGCCGTCGCTGATCGCCCGACTCCACTCGATCCATCCGCTCGCTTCTGTCGCGGCGTTCAATCTCTTGGGACTCGGAACTATCGCCACGATCGTCGGTGCGATCTTCGGATTCGGCAACAGGCGAGTTCGGGAACGTCGCCGCGACGTCTCGCTCGCTCGATGGATCAAGCGACTTATCCGGTAACGAACGGGTTCGCTCGACGCTATCCGGGCGACGGTCGAACGTCTCCGGTTCTGCCCTCTCCGTGCCTCATATCGGACGCAGTCTGTCGGTTTCAGGACGTCGCACAGACTGAACCCCCCGCCGCGGACCGCGGCCCTAACTCAGGAGCAATAGCTTATTATTCCGGCTAACTAACATCTAGGAGTGATGAGGTCCCGCGACGCGGAGGCTCGTCAGCCGCGTGATACGCAGCCGATACTCGGATCCGGCGCGTTCGAGTCGCAACGCCGTCGACGCGGCGTGCGTCCTCTCGCTCGCGGTTCGGCTCCGCTGGGCCGCGCCACCCACCCGCGCGGAACGTCACCAACTGGGGGGTCGTATGGGTCGTAAGTGGACTCGACGGAGTGCGATCGCTCTCATCGCGGGCGGTGCCGGACTGTCCGCGTGGAACTCCAACGGTTCCGTGGCGATCCGCAGCGATCGGGACGCCGATCTCAGTACGTCGGACGACTCGGAAGCGCTACTGGGCGTCTCCGGACCGGAGACCGTCGTCGGATACGCGGGTGAAAGGGTACGACTACGACGGATAACGAACCGGTCCGACGAGCCGATCGACGTGTCGATCGACGCGCCGGGTGCGCCGCTGAGAGACATCTCTGCCCCCGACGACATCGAACCCGAAGAGTCCGCGTGGATCACGGCGACCCTGGATTGCCCGGGAGAGAAAGAGGAAGTCGCCTTCACGATCCTTGCCGACGGCGAAACACACCGCTTCGAGGTCGACCGTGATGTCACCGTGGTCGACCCGCGTGTCTCCTACTGGAACCCCCGCTTGAGAGACGACGAAGCTACGATAGACGATTGGGACGACTGTAATCGACCGGAGAACGACGGGAGCCCGGTGTCTTTCGTGGGCTCTCGGTCACGAGATCGAGTGTTTGATTATCTCTACGAAAAGTGGAAAAAGCACGAAAGAGAGAAAAAAATCGAAGTCGGAAGCGACGACTCGCTGAATTTGGACGGTGAGTTCACGCTTTCCGTCTGGGTTCTTCCGGGCAACAGAGACGGTACCGGTGACGCTGCGGGCGGCGACTACGGTCTGGGGCGACTGTTCAGTAAGTGGGGTAGCGACCAAAGCGAGAAAAGCTATCAGCTCTTCATCGGGAGCGGTTTCGACGGATCCGAGCAGAACACCGTCTTCATCGAAGTCGGCCCCGATTCGCCGGTAAACACTGACAGTACGCTCGACGATGGGTGGAATCACGTCGCCTGGTGTCACGGATCGAACGACCGCGTGTACATCAACGGTGAAATGGTGTACGAGCCGACGTCGCCGCTGCCGGATCCGCAAGACACCCAGAGTCCCCTGCTGATCGGTAACGGGCCGGACGGGGACTACCAGTTCAGGGGTGCGCTGGACAACCCGCAGATTCACTCCATTGCGCTTTCGGGCGATCAGGTGAAGCGGTTGTACGAGACGAGTCAGGACGGAAGCGCGGGCACGCTCGTCCCGGAGCCCTCCCAGTAGCGCCGCACCTCACGGGTGGTGGTCTACGCCTCTCAGCGACCGTCGTCGAGCCGGCCAGCTCGTCGTTCGGCGGGGCGCACTGATCGACGGCCGGCACGACTGGACGCGTTCTCACGCCCACTCCGTGGTGTCGACATAAAATATAACATCTGAGTGACAGACGTGTTTTAGGTCGAAAATACCAGAACGATCACACAAAGCCACGTTTCACGAGTCCGGTCCGACCGTCAGACTCCGGCCGGTCAGACTCTTCGGTCCGGCGGTTCCTCACCGCGGCCGAGTTGCATCTCTCGGTTCTGGTACGTGTGATACGCGGCCGAACAGGTGAACAGCACCGCGATCACGACGCCCCACGCGAGGCCGGGCACCGACGCCGGAAACACGCCGACCCGGACGGCCGCGAGGAGTGCCAGCGAGAACGCGGACAGACCGAGGTAGTACTCGGCCCACGGGATCGAATCGCCGGGGACCACGTCCATGTACACGTCGAGTTCCTCCGCCTCGCTCGTCAGTTCGACTCGCCCCCTCTCCTCGGTGATGACGCCGGCGCGCTCCAGCCGCGGTAAGTGGTTCTGCTGTATGGAGGTGTAGACGAGGTGCCGCTCGTTCGAGGTGACCTCCGAGACCGGCTTCTCGTTTTCCCACGCCGCGACCTCTTCGGCGAGCGTCGAGAGATCGGCGGTCTCGTCGTCCCGCTTCAGTATATGAAGGGCGTACCGCCGTCGCGGATTGCTCAGCAGGTCGTGAATCTCGTCGCGAGAGAGCGGAGAGTCATCGTTCTCAGCCTGTGTTTTGAGACTCATCACTGTATCCAGAATCTCGAACACGGGTGCGTTCGATTTTAATCATGTAAACGCAGTGGCGGCATATTTATAAAATATATGATTTAAATGGGCTTAGGTGCCTGACATAAATAGAGATGAAATTCTTTGGAACTACCATCACCGGTTTTGAGACCGGTTATGACTGTCTCAATCTCTGGGGAGTAGCTAACCCGATATGGATTTTAGTTCGCGCTGCCGATGGTAATGTTAAGCGCTTCCGTAGCCTCGTCGTTGGTTCCAGTAGCTACGTCTGCATTGACCGTGTCACCGCTGGCTGGGGTTTCGAACGTGACATCCTGAGTTGACGGATCGGTGCCGTTGAGGTCGGTTAGAATCGAATCGTCGCTCTCGCGGAGAGTTCCGAACGTGACATCCGAATCGTTACTGCCCTCGGTATGTCCGAAAGCAAATAACTCGTCGAAATCAACTGTCGAATTCGCCGGAAGGCCCTCATTATCGCCATCGGACCCGAAGACGATTCTCACGTCATTAGCGACCAGACTCACGTAATTAATCTCTCCCTCTGTGTACTCTGTATTTAACCCGTTGTATCCGACATCGCTCTGTGGGAACAATGTGTTAACGTCTGAGATAGTACCACTTCGCGATTCAACACTAACAGCAGATGAGGTGATGTCAACAAGAACGTCGAGTCCAACGGTATCTGTTATTTCCGTTGCAATGTTGTCCTCCTCAGTGTCGCCTGCTCCCTCAATAACACCACTCCCAGAGTCGTAGACGTCTCCACCTAAGATATTCACTTCAACCGCGCGTTCCGCGGTCGTCGAACTGAACGCCCCCGACCCGAACGCGGCTCCCGTTCCGACGCCGGCCAGACCGATCGCACCTAACACGCTCCTGCGATTGAGCTTCATTGCTGTACTTCACCGTACACACGGCATCCACTTACTAATCCGGCGAGTTAGCCTCCTAAATGGATCACATAGCCGTTCGGGACGGGATTCAAGCACACCCAGAAGCGACCGAACCGGTCGGTCACCGGGGCTAAATTGGTTCAATAATATACCCGTACACCGCGTACGCGAACGTAATGCGACGACGAGCGTTATTGGCGGGTGTCGGTCTGTCGAGCGTCGGGGTCGGGGCCGCGTTCGGGTCGGGGGCGTTCACCACGGTCGAAGCCGATCGGAGCGTCGAACTCGGCGTGAAGAACGACGCGGACGCCCGGATCGGATTCGAGAAGAACGAAAACGGAGCGGGACAGATCATTGAAACGACCAGCGGAGAGAGTTCGGCGAGCGTCGTCAAGTTCGCGCAGGACGACCTCAACGAGCAGTCGAAAACGTCGTTCCTGAAGGCACTCACGGTCACAAACAACGGGACGGGGAGTTCCGCGCCCGACGTCGACCTCTACGTCGAAGACGGCGACTTGCTCGGTGGCGAGTGGGACAGCGATGACGATGGCGACGAGACGAAGGACGACATCCTCGATTTCCGGGAACACGACGGGTCGTCCATCGTCGGTACTGACAACAGTATCACGCTGAACGCGGGGGCAGACGGGGACGATCAGGGAGACAGCGTCAACGTCGACGTCGTCGTCGACCTCAGAAACGGTGGGGACAAAACTGCGCTTGAGGGCATCGAGAAGGTGACTTTCGTCGCGGAGGCCGTCGACAATTAGTCATCCTGACTCGACCGCTTCGGCGAACCGACTCGTGGCCGCCGATCCGCGACCCCAGGCAGGGGAGATCCCCCGCTAGTCCGACCCGAACGAATGAACCGTGCCACCGTCGTCGTCCTCGCCCTCGTCGTCCTCCTCAGCGGCGCGACCGCCACCGCGGCGGCGTTCACCGGCGGCGATGAGGTCGCGCCCGGCTCCGAGGTGTACCTCGACGCCGCCGACAGCGAGAACGGCGAGGAATACGTCCGGTTCGACGGGAACGACGAGGTACGGCTCGAGTTCGACGCGCTGCCACCCGGGAGTCAGACGCGCGTCGACGACCTGTTCGTCGTCGGGTTCGGCGGGTACGAGGACGGCGACAGCACCACGACGGTCCAACTGGAGAGCACCGACGATCGGATCACGGTCGAACGGATGGACACCGGAGAGTCCTTCGGCAGCGGGGAGGTCACTCTCAAGCCGGGAGAGTCGGTGACGTTCGGCGCGACCGTTTCGACCGACCAGCGCAGCTTCTCCGGAACGATAGAACTTCAGGTCGACACCCCCGACGAAGGGGGCGACTCCGGCGGTGGCGGTACCGGGGGTGGAGGTGGCGGTACCGGGGGTGGAGGTGGCGGTACCGGGGATGGAGGTGGCGGTACCGGCGGAGATGGCTCCGGCGGGAGCGCCGGAGCGGGCAGCGGCGGTGACGACGGAGGTAACGGCGGTGACGGGGGAGACCAGACCGAAGGCGATGGCGGCGGTGACGCCGGCGGCGAGACGGGGGACGGCGACGACAGCGACGAGCCCTCGGAGACCGATACCGGAACGGACGGCGGCGGGACGGGCGGAACGGACGACGGCGGGACGGGCGGAACGGACGACGGCGGGACGGGCGGAACGGACGGCACCGCCGACGAGGCCGCCGGGGCAGAGGAGACGGAGCCGATCGCCGAGCCGGCCGGCGGCCAGTTTGACCTCCTGCCCGTCGGGTGGTCCCTGTTCGCGGGCTTCCTCGCCGGGCTCTCGAACTACCTCGTCCAGACGCGAATCAGGGACGTGATACCGGCGTTAAAGACCGAACGGTCGGAGCGCAGGGCACGGCTCCGGAGCATCCTCGTACGCGAAGCGGCGGTCATGCTGGCCGTGATTGTGCTCACCGTGCTAGTGGCGGGTGCGCTCTCCAGCGCCGGGATTACCGGCGTCACGCAGTTGATCGCGACCTTGGGATTCTCGGCGATAGCCGGCGGGCTGTCCGGCGCGCGCGGGTTCCCGAGAATCTGAGTTCGCCGTACGCTCGGTCGGGTTGTCGCCCTTACAGCGCCTCCAGAGTCGCGCGGTCCACGTCGCTCGCGGGCATCGCCTCGCCGCCGTACTCCGCGACGAACTCGTCGACGTCCCCTTCGTCGCTGAACGGTATCAGGTCGGGTCCCATCGCACCGATCACCTCGCTGCGTGCGACGACGGTGAGGGCCGTTTCGCGACCGAACGCCTCGCTCTCGACGTGTGAGGAGAACATCGTGTCGCCACCCTCCTCGAACACCGCTTGATCGACCGCCGAGTAGTCGGTGAGGAACGTCGCGAGCGCGGTCCGCCCCTCGTCTTCGGCGTCGAAGCGGTACGTGTACGCACAGGTGGCGCTACAGAACTGCGCCGGGCGGCCCCCTTCCGGCTCGTCGTCCTCGAAGTGGACTTGTCCGACCGTTCCGGGATGGTCGGCGATGACCATCCCGCACTGGTCGCAGGCCCGGTCGTCGTCGATGGAGACCGGATCGGCCGCGTTCGACCCGTCCCCGGCGCAGCCGGCGACGGCGACCGCGCCGGCGGCCGCGACCCCGGCGAGCAGGCGTCGTCGCGGGACGGTTTCGGGGCGGACGGGCACGGGACTCGGCGGGTCGTCTTTCGTCATACTCGAAATTGGAACAACGGCCTTTTAGCACCTCTGGACGCGTTCAGCTGCCCGTTCGAGGAACGAACCAGACGGAATAAGTCGCCGTCGATCGAACTGTTCGCGTGGCAGTTTTCGACCCCGACTCCGCCCGGTCGCGTCGCGTCCGCCTCGCGGCCGCCGGCCTGATCGCAGTCGCCGCGGTCGCGACCGCCGGCGCGTTCGCCGCCGATCCGAGCGAGTCAGTCCCCGAGCCGGTGCGGTTCGACGACACCGTCGAACTCGGGCTCTCCTCGGAGACGGACGCGCTGATGGCCGGCGACGCGACCCTCCCCCGGGTCCAGGTGTTCTATTCGCAACTCCAGTACGTCGTCGGCTACAACGGGATCGGCCCGTTCGTCGAGAGCCGGCTGGACGGGCGGACCGAGCGGCAGTTCGGCTACCCGCTGGTCGCGTACGTAGAGACGTTCGACCACAGGAGCCCGGGCACGACTCAGTCCGGACTGTTCTCGGCCGGCGGGGCCGGCGGGTGGGTCCCGGTCTCGGCGGCTCGGTACGTCGTCGGGAGCGACGCCAGATCCCCGTCGGGCGACGTCGTCGTTCCGTTCCGGGAGCGCGAGGCCGCGGCGGCGTTCGCCGCCGACCACGGCGGCTCGGTCGTCGGCTGGGAGGCGGTCCGGACCCGGTCGTTCGACATCGACTCCGCGGCGACCGTCCGCTCGCTCGCGCCGGAGCGGTGGCGGGCGGCGGACGAGCGGCTCGCGGCGGCCGAGCGGCGCGCGGACCGCCCGGTGTCCGTCGTCGTCGGCGAGGACGCCCCGACCGTCGACGCCGCGGTCGCGGCCGCGCCGCCGAACACGACGGTCCGCGTCCCGCCCGGGACCTACGAGGAGACCGTGACCGTGAACCGGTCCGTGACGGTCGCGGGCGCGGGCTCCGGCGGGGGACGGAACGACGACGGTGTGACCCGCGTCGTCGGGAACGGGACCGGATCGGTGATCACCGTCCGCGCATCCGACGCCGCCCTCACGGGGTTGCGGGTCGCGGGCACCGGGAACGAGACTCGCGACCCGGAGGCGGCCCGCGAGTCCCGCGACCCCGAGGGCGAGGCGTGGGACACGAACATCCAGCTCGGATACGGTCACGGCGACGCCGGGATCAAGGCCGTCGGCGCGCCCGGGCTCGTCGTTGACGACGTCGCCGTCGACACGAACGCGAGCGGGCTCCTGCTGCGGGAGGGATCGCACGCGACCGCGAGCGGGCTCGTCGTCGACGGGACCGACGAGTGGCAGGAGGGGTTCATGGGCGTCACCGGGATGGAGTCGCGCGTGACCGTCACTGACAGCCGGTTTCAGGGCGGCCGCGACGGTATCTACCTCCACCGCGCGGACGGCTCGGTCGTGCGGAACTCGACGTTCGCGGACAACCGATACGGGACGCACCTCATGTACACCGGCGACGCGCTCGTCGCGGACAACGACTTCCGGGACGAGCTGTTCGCCGGGGTCACGGTGATGACGCGGCCGGCGGGCAACGCGATCGTCGGCAACGACGTCCGCAACTCGAGCGCGGGGATCCAGGCGTCGGGGACGCGGACGTACGTCGGTTACAACACGCTGGTCGGGAACGAACTCGGCTTCTCCACGAGTGCCCGCGGGTCGCTGTACGAGCACAACGTCGTCGTCGACAACGAACTCGGCGCGCGCGCGACGACCGTCGTTCCCTCGAGCCGCGTCGTCGCGAACGACTTCGTCGGCAACGACGACCACGCGACGGCGGGTGCCGGCGCGCTCCGCGTGTGGGCCGACGGCGACCGCGGGAACTACTGGGAGGGCGCGAACGCCGGCCCGTACGCCGACGGCGAGCGGGCGTACCGCCCCACGTCCCCGGTCGACGGCGCGCTCCACCGACACGCGAGCGCGGCCGCGGTCCGCGAGTCGCCGGCGGCGCGACTGCTCGACGCCCTCCGCGGAACCGTCCCCGGGGCCCGCTCCGGCAGCATCGTCGACCCGTCGCCCGCGGCGGAACCGCACCACCCCGAGCGGACCGACGCGGCCGCGCGGGCGAACGCCGGCGCTCGGGGAGCGATTCGGGCGGACTGGCGGTCCGCGAACGGGTCCGAGTGGGACGCCGTGGCGACGGCGGGGGGATCCGCGTGAGCGACCGCGCGCTCGCGACGCTCGACGGGGTCACGCGCGCATACGGCGGCGTCCCGGTCCTCGACGGCGTCTCGCTGTCCGTCGGAGCGGGCGTCACCGCCGTCGTCGGCCCCAACGGCTCCGGCAAGTCGACGCTGCTCGGCCTCCTCGCGGGCGCGGTCGAGCCCACCGCGGGAGCGGTCCGGTACGCGGAGGGGGGGCCGCGCTCCCGGTCCGAGAGGTGCGTCGGCTACCTCCCGCAGCGGGTTCCGTTCCGGGACGGGTTCACCGCCAGAGAGACGCTCGGGTTCTACGCGGCGCTCGTCGGCGGCGACCCGGGCGGGGCGCTGGCGGACGTCGGCCTCGGCGACGCGGCAGAAAAGCGCGTAGAGGAACTTTCCGGGGGAATGCGACGGCTGCTCGGAATCGCGCAGGCGACGCTCGGCGACCCGGCTGTCGTCGTCCTCGACGAGCCGACCAGCGGGCTCGACCCCGAGATGCGCGAGCGGGCCTTCCGGGCGGCGGCCCGCGCGGGCGACGACGCGGCCGTCGTCGTCAGTTCGCACGACCTCGACCTCGTCGACGCCCACGCGGACGCCGTCGTCGTCCTCCGGCGCGGCCGGGTCGCCGCGGTGGGGGCCCGGGACCGCCTCCTCGACGAACACGGGGTCGACGACGTCGCCGGGCTGTACCGCGCGGTCGCGGGGCGATCCGACGACCGCGCGCCGGCGGTCGCCGAGGGGGAGGGCGGGGGGTCGGGCGGCGAGGCGGATGACCGGGGGGAGGGCGAGGCGGGCGACCCGGACGACGGCTCCGTTCACGTTCCGGGGGTGTCGGACCGATGAGTTCCCCGTTCACCGGCGTCTGGGTCGTTTTCCGTCGGGAGCTGTCCACCGTGCGACGGACGCCCGGGTACGCCGTCCTCGCGGTCGGGCTGCTCGCGGTCCTCGGCGGACTCGTCGCGGTGGGCGGCGGCGGCGCGACCGGGTTCGTGCCCGCCGTCGTCGACCTGCTGTTGCCGGCCGAGGTGCTGGTCCCGCTGCTCGCGGTCGTGCTCGGGTACCGCGCGCTGTTCGCCGACGTCGCGAGCGGCGAGCTCGACGTGATCCGGACCTACCCCGTGAGCGCGGTCGGATACGTCCTCGGGGTGCTGCTGGCGCGGGTGGTCGCGCTCGTCGCGCTCGTCGGCGGGCCGTTCGCGCTCGTCGGGGCGTACGTGTGGCTCACGGCCGCCCCGGACACCGGGATCTTCGCGACGCACTCGGGCGTCGACTCGCCCGTGCTCTTCGTCCGCTTTATCGCGCTCGTCGTCCCGTTCGGCGCGGCGTACCTCTCGCTGTCGGCGGCGGTGTCGACGATCGCGACGAGCCGGCGGAGCGCGTTCGCGCTCGGCCTCCTCGCGCTGCTCGGCGGCGTCCTCGGCGGCGACCTCGCAGTCCTTCGGTCGCTGGCGGCCGGGGCGTCGCCGGGCGGGGTCGCCGAGTCGATCGCGCTCTCTCCCAACGGGGCGTTCAGGGGACTGGTCTTCGAGCACGTCATCGGCGTCGCCTTCGCGCCGGAGGGGGGATTCGTCGACACCGGTCGGGCGGTGGCCTCGCTCGTCGGCTGGAGCGTCCTCGGGATCGTCGCGGCGGTCGCGGCCGTCGCGTTCGGTCCCCGCGTCGGCGTCGCGATCGAGCGCCTCCGCGGGAGCGTGCGCCGGTAGTCCCCCGCGCCGCCCGGTCAGTCGGAGACGGTGTCGTCACCGATCGCTCCGGGCGCGTGGGCGTACACGGCGTAGAGGACGAGCGCGGCGATCAGGAAGTCCAGACCGTGCGCGATGAGGTGGTGGGCCGGCATCGGTACGACGCCGAGGACCGTGCCGGCACCCACGACCGACCGGGCGAGGAGCGCACCGACCGCGAGGGAGATCAGTCGGTACTGCGCCCGGCGGCGGCGGCGGTACGCGGCGAGGCTGACGGCGAAGAGGGTGGCCGTTCCGAGCCCGGCGACGATGACGATCGCCAAGATCGGGATCGACCCCTCGACCGACCATCCGGCGAGCGCCGGGAGCGACCCCGTGAACGACTGCGTCACACTCCCCTTTCGGGGCCGACGAACAAGAAGACGTGCCCCTCGAGGCGTTCCCAGCCGAGGGGAGTGCGCGCGCGACTTTTATTCCGCGGGAGGGAACGTCGAACAGCCACGAATGTCGGACACCAGATCCCGTATCCGACGCCACGTCCGCGACACCCCCGGCGTCCACTTCAACCGGATCGGCCGCGACCTCGACATCGCGACCGGACAGGCGCAGTACCACCTCCGCCGGCTCGTCCGCGACGGCGAGCTGGCGGTCGAGCGGATCGGCGGGCGCGCCCACTACTTCGATCCGACGGTGGACCAGTGGGACCGCCGGACCCTCGCGTTCCTCAGGCGTGAGACGGCCCGGGAGATCGTCGTCCGCCTCCACGCGGACGGCCCGACCCGACCGGGGGCGCTCGCGGACGAACTCGACCTCGCGAAGAGCACGGTGTCGTGGCACGTCTCGACGCTCGCCGACCACGGGATCGTCGAGAAGTCGCCGGACAGACCCATGACCGTCTCCCTGACCCGTCCCGACCGGACGGCCGCGCTCCTCGACGAGGTGTCGCCGTCGCTGCCCGACAGGCTCGTCGACCGCTTCGTCCGCACCGTTGACTCGCTCTTCGACGCCGAGGGCTGACGGCGTCCGTTCGCCGATCGTACCAGATCGGTTAGCGCCCTCCGGGCCGTTTCGCCGGTATGTACGCTGCCAGCGTCGGGACGCTCCGCTCGCTCCTCGCCACCGCCGACCCGGCGACCTGCGAGCCGAGCGGCTCCCTGTACGCGACCGACTCGCTGGGGCTCGGCGTCTTCTTCCTCGTCGGGCTGCTCGGCGGGGCCCACTGTCTCGGCATGTGCGGGCCGCTCGTCACCACCTACGCCGACCGGATGCGGTCCGCGGAGCCCGACGGACGCGGCGGGCGCGACGACCTCACCGTGCGGCAGGTCCGCCAGCACGCGCTGTTCAACCTCGGCCGAGCGACGAGCTACGCGGTCCTCGGGGGGCTCTTCGGCCTCGCGGGGAGCGTCGCGTTCGTCACCGGGCGAACGGTCACGACCCTCGCGGCCGACGTCCACGCGCTCACCGGGATCGCGGTCGGCGGGGTGATCGTCGCCATCGGCGTGCGCTACGCGCTCAGACTGGAGTTCGAGTCCGTCCCGATCCCGGGCTTCGAACGGGCGACGACGGCGGTGAGCGACCGGATCGTCGCCCGCGTCGACGCGTGGGTCGGCGACTGGCGCATCCTCGGACTGGGTGGGGCCCACGGGTTCCTTCCGTGTCCGCTCCTCTACCCCGCGTTCCTGTACGCGTTCGTTCAGGGGAGCGCGCTCGGCGGTGCCGTCGCGCTGGGCGTCCTCGGCCTCGGGACGGTGCCGGCGCTGCTGCTTTTCGGCACGGTCTTCCAGTCGATGCGACTCGAAACGCGGCTCCGTCTCCACCGCGTCCTCGGCGTCGCGTTCGTCGCGCTCGGGTACATCCCGCTTCAGCACGGGCTCGTAACGCTCGGCGTCCCGCTGCCGCACCCGCCGATCCCGTACTACGCGCCGTTCTGAAGCGGAGTCGCCCGGCCGAGCCGCCGGATCGAGTCACTCGATCGAGCCGACCCCGCGGGACCGCGTCGCACGCGTTCGTCGATCGCACCAGACGCGTTATGCGCCGCTCGGCCGTCCGCTCAGGTATGAAGCGCCGAACGCTACTCGCCGGCGTCGGAACGGCCGCGGTCGGCTCCGTCGCGGGCTGTACCTCGCGTCTGTTCGGCGATGGCCCGGACGGCGTCGCGCTCGACCCGCAGGAGGACCAGATTGCGGACAGCGAGGACCTCGCGTACCCCGCGTACGGGCAGCCGCTGCCGTCGTTCGAGCTGCCGGCCCCGCTCGCCGACGGGGCGTCCGACGGTGACGCGCTCGCGGGCGGGACGTTCGACAGCGACGAACTCGACCGGACCGCCCTCGTGACCGGCGTGTTCACGTTCTGTCCCGCGGAGTGTTCGATCCTGCTCCGGCAGTGGGTGACGGTCCAGCGCCGCGTCGCGGACGCCGGACTGACCGACGACGTGTACTTCCTCCCGATCACGTTCGATCCGGAACGCGACGACGCGGCCGCGCTCCGCGACAACGCCGAGTCGATCGGCGCTGACCTCGACGCCGGCAACTGGACCTACCTCCGGCCCGAGACGCCCGAGCGCGCGAGTGCCGTCGTCGAAGACAAACTGGGCATCGGGTTCGAGCGGACGACCGACAGCGACCGACTCCCGGGGTACGACTTCACGCACATCGTCGTGACCACGCTCGTCAACCCCGACGGCGTCGTCGAGCGGGCTTACCGCGGCGAACGGCTCGACCCGGACCGCGTCGCCGCGGACGTCGAGCGGGTCGTGGCCGCCTTCGCCGACGAGTGACGGAGGGGCGTCGACCGCGCGGGATCAGCCGGCGACAGGAGGGGAACGCACAAGCCGTCCGCCCCCCTCCAGCCCGGTGTGAACGTCGATATTCTGCTGTACGACGGGTTCGACGAACTGGACGGGATCGGCCCGTACGAGGTGTTCGACTACGCGCTCGACTACGCCGCCGAGGGCGATGCCGACGCCGAAACGGGCGATGACGCGAGCGACGAGCGCGCCGGGCGCGTCCGGTACGTCGCGCTCGACGACCGCGAGCGGGTGACCGCGAGCCACGGGACCCGCGTGGGCGTGGACGGGACCCTACCCGACCCGGAAGCCGACGACGCGCCCGATCTGCTGGTCGTCCCCGGCGGCGGGTGGACCGCGCGCGACGAGGCGGCGAGCGCGTGGGCGGAGGCGCAGAAGGGGGACGTGCCGCGCGCGCTCGCCGCGCACCACGAGGCCGGCACGCGGATCGCCTCGGTGTGTACCGGGTCGATGCTACTCGCCGAGGCGGGCGTCACGGACGGCCGCCGCGCCGTCACCCACGCCTCGGCGGTCGAGGAACTCCGCGAGTCCGGCGCGGCGGTCGTCGACGCGCGCGTCGTCGACGACGGCGACCTGCTCACCGCGGGCGGCGTCACCTCCGGGCTCGACCTGGCGCTGTACGTCGTCGAGCGGGAGTTCGGAGAGGGGGTCGCCGACCGCGTCGCGACCGTCATCGAGTACGAGCGGCGGTACGCGGTCGCGGAGTAGGTCCCCGGAGCGGGGGTCGGTCGCCGTCCGAACGCGGTCAGTCGCCGTCCGCGTCGTCCGGAAGCGGCGCTGCGTCGTCTCCGCCAGCCTCGGTCGTCGTGGTCTCGCCGTCGGCGTCGACGGTGATCACGGTACAGTCCAGCTCGCCGCGGAGGAACGAGTCGATGTCTGGGTCGGAGAGGAGCTTCTGAACCATCCGCCGCCAGCGGCCCGCCTGTTTCGAGCCGATGACGACGACGTCGGCCCCTTCGGCGACGACTTCCTCCAGTATCGTCTCCTCGACGAGGAAGCCGCGGCGGACGACGTAGCGCGCGCGGTCGAGCCGGCCGATCCGCTCCTCGACGGCGCGCTTGAGGTCGCTGCGGGAGACGCCGCCCGAGCGCTGGTACAAGTCCACGTGGAGGACCGTGAGGTCGGCACCGCGCTCCTCGGCGACGCGGGCCGCCTCGCGGAGCGTCGCCGCCGAGTGCGACGACGGGGGGAATCGGACCGGGACCACGACGAGCGTCATGTCAGGCCGGTGGGTTCCGGGGCGTCAATACGCTGTCGATGCCGGCGCGGAGTCGGCACCGTTTCCCGGGCCGGGTTCTCCGATCGACTCGCGGCGTCGGCGAGCGGGTTACGGTGCGACGGCCGGTCTACGGCGTCGACGACCGCCTCAGATCGCCGGTGGCTCGCCGCGGCCGATCACGATCTCCTGTCCCTCGACGTCCTCGAGGGCGGCGACGCGGCCGCCGATCTCGACGCGGCCGTCTCCGGTGTCGACGACCAGCGACGCCACCTCCTCGGTGTCGACGAACGCGACGTCGACGACCTTGCCGCTGACGGTCACGTCGGCCCCCGTCTCGATGTCGCGCCCCTCGACGGTGGCGTAGAACTCCTCGCCGTCGAACTCGCGGACGTCCTTGACCGCGCGGCGGATCGAGGCGTAACGGCGGGGGAAGGGACGCTCCGCGCCGTCGGCGGCGAGCGTTTCCGCGGTCGTCCACAGGACGGTCCCGAAGAAGCCGGAGACGAGGAAGCCGAGCGCGGAGCGGTTGAAGATGACGCCGTAGCGCTCGCGGTCGTCCCGCAGGGCGTCTTGGGTCGCGTACACGGAGTACTCGCCGTCGCCGACCGCGAGGACCGGCGTGGTGATCCCTCGGCGGGCGCGGGCGATGGTCGCGACCTCCAGGTAGTCGAACTCGGTCGGATCGGGCGCGTTGGCGGCGGGCGTGACGAGCAGCTCGACGCTGACGCCCTCGGAGACCTTCGCGGCGAGTTCGTCGCGGAACCGCCGGAGGAGCCCGGGCGTGAGCGACACCGCCAGTTCGTACTCCGCGTTCGCGATGACCTCCTCGAGGTACCGGAGGATCGTCGACCGCGACTTCACGAGCGACACCGCCTCCGTCTCGCGGGTCGGCGCGGTGTAGCGCGCCTCCAGTTCGTCCACCATCTCCGCGAACGACGAGCGCAGGTCGCCGAAGGCGTCCTCCGGGTCGACGGCGACGATCTTCATCGGCCGCGACTCGCGCAGTTCGACCAGTCCGCGGTCCGACAGGCTCCGGACCGTGTCGTACACGCGCGGCTGCGGGATGTCCGTGCGGTCGGCGATGTCGCTCGCCGTCAGTTCCCCGTGCTCCAACACCGCGAGGTACGCGTCGATCTCGTACTCCCCGAGGTTGAACCGGTCACCGACCCGGTCGAGCGTGTCCCGAAGGTCGTCCGTCATGTGACGGAGAACGGGGGCGGGGATTATAGCTTTTTACTATGGGCCGAGTTGTACGCGTTTTCGGAGCGCCCTCCTCCGTGCGCCCCGGTCGCGGTCGGCTACGGTCCGTCCCGGCCCCGATCCGGCCGTCACATGTACATGCGGTCGTAGCTCCCCTCCGGCTCCCGCTCTTCGATCCGCCCGGCGAGGTCCTCGTAGTGGCGGCGGATCTCCTCGGCGAACGCCTCAAGCGGGGCCGCGTCGACGCCGAGGTCGTACACCGCGTTCGCCGTGTCGACGAGGCGCACCGCGGCGTCGACGTCGGGGGCCTGCGCGTGGACCGGCGTGACGAACACGCCGACGCCGAGCGACGAGTCCAGTCCGCGTTCGAGCAGACCGGCGTTCGCCCCGTCGAGGAACCCGGACTCCATCGCGGGCACGTCGGTCCCGTCCCCGAGCCGCGCGGCGCGGTAGTCCTCGGTGGCGACGTGGAAGGTCCGGTGGGCGTCGGGGCCGTGCGCCACCGGGACGCCCGCCAGCACCGCGATCTCGGAGACGCCGTTCGCCGCCGTCCAGTCGAGGAGCGCGTCCGCGAGCAGTCCGCCGGGTGCCGGCGGGACGAACTGCTCGGCGACCAGTAGAGTGATGTCGAGGTCCGGGGCGGAGTACAGCCGGATCGGGTGTCGGGGCGTCCCCTTGGTGAACGGCGTGATCGACGGGAGCCCGTCGATCCGGACGTGGCCCGTCTCCGCCAAGTCGAGGTCGTCGACCAGGTAGTCGACGGCGGTCAGCCCGGCCAGCCCGAACGACGAGAACCCGGCAATCACCGCGTCTCCCGGCTGTGAGTCGTGTTCGACGCTGAACCTCGGTGCCGTCGGATCCGCGGGCGGTCGCGACATACCGCCCGTTCGCTCAGCGGCGTGTTAGCAGTTGTCCCGTCGCCCGCGGACTTCCCGTCAGCGGCCGCGGGGAGAAACGCTTTTTCGGGTGGCCGACGCGGGTTCGCTATGGTCTTTCAGGAGGTGACGCCGGTCCCGGGGATCGCCCCACGGCTCTCCGGGGTCGGCGAGTGGCTCGTCGGGATCGGCGAGCGGCTCGCCGCCCTCCCCGGAGCCAGCCTCCTGACGGTCGTCGCAGCCGTCGCGGTCGGCGTCGTCGTCGCCAACTTCCTCGTGCGGCTGATCGGTCGCCCCGTGGCGCGCCGCGTGTCGCGACAGAGCGTCGCGCAGACGATCATCCGCGGCGTCCGTGTGGGGACTATCGGTCTCGCCCTGTTGGTCGGGCTCGACGCCGTCGGGTTTCGGTTCTCGGACCTCCTCTTGGGGACGGCGGTGTTCTCCGCGGTCATCGGTATCATCCTCGCGCCGCTGGTGGGGAACTTCATCAACGGCGTGTTCATCCTCGCGGACCAGCCGTTCGAGATCGGCGACATGGTCGAGTTGGAGGACGGGACGACCGGGTTCGTCGAGGACATCACGATCCGGTACACGAAGATATTCACCCTCGACAACACCTTCCTCGTCGTGCCGAACGGGACGATGCGCGAGCGGGACGTGACGAACCTCTCCGCGGAGGACGAGCGCACCCGGCGGTCGATCGACGTGCTCGTCACCTACGAGAGCGACATCCCGGAGGCCCGCCGCCGCATCGAGCGCGCGGCGCGCGACTGCGAGGCCGTCATCGACGGCGGCCCCGATATCCGCATCGGCGTGGCCCGGTACATGGCGGGGCCCGACTGCCGCCTACACGAGTTCGGCGACAACGGAATCTTACTCCGGCTCCGCTACTGGGTGAAAAAGCCCTACAAGCTGGCGAAGGTCCAGTCGGACGTGAACACCCGAATCCGCGAGCGGCTCGGCGACCCGGAGGCGGACGTCACGATGGCGTACCCGCACCGCCACCTCGTCTTCGACGACACCTCCGGCGTCGCCCGCGTGAACGCCGATGCGAACCGGTCCGCGGCGACGGACTCCGGATCGGCCACGGCCGCCGCCCACGACACCCCGGGCGACGCTCCCGCATCGGACTCCGGGGCGGACTCCCCGGACGGCGGGTTAACGGCCGCCGATTCGACCGAGGACGACCGCGACGACCGCCCCGACGGCGGCAGGAGACGCTGACCGGATCGGAAGTCTGATAGCGCGCCACCGGCGTTTGTACGCCAGTGAGCGACGAGCCTCCGGTCGATCCGGACGACCCCTCCGACGGGCCGGACGACCCCGCTACCGCCCCGGACGAACACGCCCACGCCGACGGGTCGGACGACCCCGACCAGCCCGACGGGCCCGGCGACGGTTCCCCGGGCGGACCGGACGGGCCGGTCGACGGGGAGTCGATCACCGAAGGAAGCCTCCTCCGACCGCTGTTCCGGCTGGCGTGGCCGATCGTCGTCATCCAGCTGTTACAGGTGACGTACAACATCGTCGACACGCTCTACCTCGGCCGGCTCTCGGCGGAAGCGGTCGGCGCGATCAGCCTCGCGTTCCCGCTCATCTTCCTACTGATCGCGGTCGCCGGCGGGTTCACCACCGCGGGCGCGATCCTCGTCGCGCAGTACACCGGTGCCGACGGCGACGGGTCGGCCGGACTGGTCGCGGGACAGACGATCTTCACCGTCTCGGTGCTGTCCGTCCTCATCGGTATCGCGGGCTACTTCTACACCCGGCCCGCCCTGGAGATCCTCCCGAGCGACGCGGACACCGCGGCGACGGTGATCCCGCTCGCGGCCGACTACATGGAGGTCATCTTCGCCGGCATTCCCCTGATGTTCGGCTTCTTCGTGTTCTCGGCGCTGATGCGCGGCTACGGCGACACCCGGACGCCGATGGCCGTGATGTTCATTTCCGTCCTCCTGAACGTCCTCCTCGACCCGTTCTTCATCTTCGGGTTCGAAGGCAACCCGCTGTTCGGGTGGCTCGCGGCGGTGCCGGGTCTCGCGGCTCTCGACCCGGTCGCGCTGGAGGCGACCCTGCTCTCGGCGACGGGGATCACCGGACTCGGAATTAGGGGCGCTGCGCTCGCGACGATCCTCTCGCGCGGCGTCGCGACCGCCATCGGGCTCTGGGTCCTGTTCGGGACCGACTACGGCCCCGACGTGACGCTCGGTCACCTCGCGCCCGACCTCGATTTCATCGAGGACATCTTCCGGCTCGGGCTCCCCTCCAGCGTCGAGCAGACGACGAGCGCGCTCGCGATGATCACGCTCACGGCGATGATCGTCACGTTCTCGCCGCCCGTCGTCGCCGCCTACGGGCTGGGGAACCGCCTCATCTCGCTCGTGTTCCTGCCCGCGATGGGACTGGGACGGGCCATCGACACGATGGTCGGACAGAACCTCGGCGCAAACCGCGCCGACCGCGCGGGCAAGGCGGTGAAGTTCGCCGCGACGACCGGCGCGGGCGTGATGTTCCTCGTCGCGGTCGTCGCGGTCACCTTCACCGAACCGATCGTTGGGGCGTTCCTCGGCGACGTGCCGGACGCGCCCGCGACCATCGGCTACGCGGTCGAGTACGTCCGGATCCGCTCGGTCGAGTTCGCCTTCATCGGCGTCTCGCAGGTTATCCTCGGCGCGTTCCGCGGCGCGGGCAACACGAAGACCGCGATGGTCATCTCGATCCTCACCCTCTGGGTGGGCCGGGTCGCCAGCGTGGCGTACCTCGTCTTCGTCGCCGGGTGGGGCGAAACGGGCGTCTGGGTCGGCATGGCGCTCGGGAACGTCCTCGGCGCGGTCGTCGGCGTCGCGTGGTTCGCGCGCGGCACGTGGACCGAGCGGTACATCGACGACCCCGACCCCGGCGTCGACCCCGTCGGCGACGACTGACGCTCGGGATCCGTTGAGATCCGCAGCAAGTGATGTATTTCGGCTCGATCGCGCTCAGGACGGTGTGCGGAAAGAGGGAAGCAATCGGTTAGTCGACACAACAAATAAATTCTCATCTACACTAATTTCAATCAGAAATTGAGGCTCGGAAAATGACCACGGAAGCCTCACTCCGCGAACGCCTCTTCGGTTGTGCCGTCGGTGTCGAATACTCGTGGCGGCAGCGGTATTTAGGTACTACATTTGAGTCGTTCGACGACCGTATTATCGAACGAATAGAAGAACGCGAATCAGTACGAGTCGAAGAGTACACGAACACGTTAATAGAACTGTGCGAGAACGCGATAGAGGCCAATTTCACGCTCACAATTGAAAAAGAGAGTGTCGAGATACTGGAGGAACGAGATGTATTCGACCAGTATGTCCCGTTCAGCGAGGTCAATGACGACACTCATACACGAGAACAGGCAATGATAATGAAGACACTCGACGAATGTGAACCAGTCTACTCCTGGCTTCTAAAAATTGAGACAGACCCCCACCTCAGGTATCGGTGGGGACGCTACCGGACCATGGTAAAGCTCTGCCAGCACCTCACCAGCATAGTTGAAGAGTGGTGTTTCGACGAGCCAGATCGGAGTGGCCGCAGAACCTCGGGGTCAGTTCTCCTGTTCGGACCTATCTGATCGTAGGTCTGGTCTCGTTCAAGTTTACATCAGCGGCCTAGTTTCCAACGTGCTACTACCTCGTGTGTAATTCCCGCTGAGACATTCACTTTCATGTTCTACTGAAATCCTCTTCTTTTGGTCTATTCTTGTTTGGCCTGCTGAAACCCTTCGTATACGACGATTTCTGGCTCGGTGCCAGTCACGACGTACCCTAGGCGGCCAACCACTTCGACGAGAGGGAGTCTGAAGGAGGAAATTCACGGAGTCGACGCCGCGTAAGCCGATCGCAGCCCTCAGTGTCTGAACAGGTACACGGCGTCGTCGTCGCGAAGCAGACAGAACCGCGCGCCGTCGTTCTCGGGAAACGTCGTTCCGGCCTGCTCGGTGACGAACAGCCGCGAAAAGATTTCGTCGCACACCGGACACGCCATGTCCTCGCGGTTCTCCCAGAGACTGGTCGTCCCCGAGTCGCGGAGCTGTTTCAGCTCGTGGCGGTGGTCGTGAACGTCGAAGTCGGCCATGTGCGGAGCGTTCGCCGGGAGGGTGTTGAACGTGTCCTCGCGAGTCTCAGTTCGGAGAACGGGCGTCGGGCGGGGCCGGTCGCGCTCGGGCGGTCACCCGTCGAGCCGCATCGGCTGCGCCTCCCCGTAGGTGAGGGTCCGCCACACCCACTCGACGGGGCCGAACCGGAAGTACCGCAGCCACAGCACCGACAGGGGGACCTGAACCGCCCAGATCGCGGCGACGATTGCGTACTGCTCGACGCGGGTGACGGAGCCAAACAGCCCGAGCCCGTGCCCGTAGAAGACCGTGGTCGCGATCACGGTCTGGAGCAGGTAGTTCGTGAAGGCGGTCCGGCCGACGGCGGCGAGCGCGCGGGTGACGATCCCCTCGCCGCGCCACCTGACGAACAGGGTGACGGCCCCGACGTAGCCGCCGGCGACGAGCAGGCTCCCGACGTAGTTGAACTGCCGCCAGAACAGCGCGGCGTCGGCGCTCCAGTCGTTCGCCTCG
The DNA here is from genome assembly GCF_000337415.1 of Halorubrum tebenquichense DSM 14210. Taxonomy (GTDB): domain Archaea; phylum Halobacteriota; class Halobacteria; order Halobacteriales; family Haloferacaceae; genus Halorubrum; species Halorubrum tebenquichense. The sequence goes on from NZ_AOJD01000002.1 coordinate 65,403, forward strand.
ACGTACGCGACGCCCGCGACGACGATGCCGACGCCGACGACGCCGCCCGCCACGAGCCGGCGGTAGAACGCGGTCGAGCGCTCGCCGGTCAACACGCCCCACCGGTACAGCGCCATCCCGAGCAGCATGATCCCGCCTACCCGCCAGAAGTTCTGGCCGATGAACCCGGTCGTCTGGCGCTGGAACGACGAGTCGACGCGGTGGCTCATCTGATCGAGCCACCCGCCGCGGTAGGTGGCCACCTGCTGGCGCAGCGCGGCCTCGGAGGGCAGCCACTGGCCGGCAATGGCGTCGCCCCCGATCGACACCGCGGAGAACAGTTCGACCGCCGGGAGGAACAGCAGGAACACGGCGCTCAGCCCGGCGAGCTGTCGGGCGTCGAGGTCGCGGACGTACAGCAGGAAGATCCCGGTGAGGCCGTACGCGACGAGGATGTCGCCGTACCACAGCAGGTACGCGTGGAGGAGGCCGACACCGATCAGCACCGCGGTCCGGCGGAGGTGGAGGCGGACGGCGTCTTGCCCCTTCTCCTCCTTGCTCTCGACGAACAGCAGGACCCCCGCGCCGAACAGCGCCGAGAATATCGTGATGAACTTCGACTGCGCGAAGACGTGCCCGGCGAACCACGCCCAGTAGTTCGCGCCCGAGAACTCGCCGTAGGCGGCGGCGTCGGCGTACACGTTCGGGTTCAACAGCGTCTGCTCGGGCATCGAGAACACCCAGACGTTGATGAGGAGGATGCCGAGCAGCGCGAACCCCCGGAGCGCGTCGAGGCTGGTGATCCGTTCGGAGGGCGGCGTCGGGCCTGAATCGCGAGTCACGAGTTGGCTGTTGTGTTCGGTCCCAGCAACGAATAGGTTCCCATCGCGGACGCGACCGCCCGAAGCGAGCGGGAGGGTGACCCCGCCGACCGGAATAACGACCGGGCGTCTCGCCGACTCAGAGGAGTCCCGCCTCGTCGGACGGCGGCACGTCCCCGAGCGCGCCGACGGCGTCGATGGTGTTAGCGGCGACGTACACCGCGCCGTCGACGAGCACCGGGGGCGTCGTGAACATCACGTCGAACCCGTCGATGTGATAGTACCAGCGCACGTCTCCGGTATCGCGGTCGAACGCGGCGACCGCGGGCCACGCGGTCTCCAGATCGAATCCCTCGTACTGGACCGGCGCGACGACGGTCTCTCGCCCGACGCAGAGCCCCTCCTGACAGCCCTCGGCGTCGAGACGCCACTCGTCTGTCCCGTCGGTAACCGCGACCGCGGAGAGGTGCTCGTCGGTCAGCCAGTACGCGGTCCCGTCGGCGACCGCGACGCCGTGGGCCTCGCCGTCGTACCCGTCGAGTACTCGGATTCGGTCTCCGGTGTCGGCGTCGTGGACCGCGAGGTCGCCGTCGGCGGCGACGAGGAGTCCCGCGGCGGTCGCGCTGGGCCCGAGCGCGACGCTCCCGACGCTCCGACGCCACACTTCGCTTCCGTCCGCGATATCGAGCCGGTACAGCGCCGAGTCCGCGGCGACGAACACGCCCTCCCCCCGGACCGCGGGCGGGTCGAGGACGGTCCCCGAGAGCGGTTCGGACCACCGTTCTTCCCCGGTCGCTGCGTCGAGCGCGGTGAGCCTCCCGTCCCTGTCGGCGTCGTGGGGAACCAGTACGAGCGACTCCGCGGGGGCGGCGGTTAGCTCGGTCCGCGAGACGGTCCCGGTCACCGTCGCGCTCCACTCTCGGTCGCCGGACTCGCGGTCGAGGGCGACGACTCGGTCCCCGAACGCGGCGACGAGGTACTCCCCGACGACGGCGGAGGTGTAGTGGGACGCCTCCTCGACGTCGACGCGCCAGCGCTCGGAGCCGTCCGTCGCGTCGAGCGCGACGACCTTCGGACCGGGGTTCGGGTCGACGTTCCCGATGTACACCTCGTCGTCGACCGCGACGGGCGGCCACCGCGTGAACGCGTCCGAGGTCCACGCGAGGTTCCCGCGCGACGGGGCGGTCGCCGCCGTCGCCGCCGTGTTCGCCCCGTCGCGCATGTGCTGCGGCCACGACCCGGAGGGCGTCGACGGGAGCGACCGATCGCCGTCGCCGAGACAACCGCTGAGTCCGGCGAACACGCCGGCGGCACCGGCCGCTAGGACCGATCGCCGCCTCACGTCCGCCGCGTGTCCTGCCGTCTCCGCCACGTTCCGTGCCGTCTCCGTCCCCTGCGAGTCACCGGACGCCGCCGCGCCGCTGCTGGAGGGCTTCATGGCCGTCTGTTTCTCCGATGGCTCCCCTAAGTGTATCGGCTCTCACCGTGCCGGTCAGTCCAGCCGCACGGCCTCGTCCCGCTCCGCGGACCGGTAGATCGCGTCGATGACGCGCTGGACCCGCAGCGCCTCCTCGACGGTGTTGATCGCGGGGGGCTCGCCCGCGGCGACGCCTTCGAGGAACGTCGCCTGCTCGGCCGCGTGGGCGTCGCCGTCACGCGTCTCGACTTCGGTGTCAGAGAGGTGGTGGCCGCCGCCGACGCCCGCCTCGTGAACCGTCAGGTCGTCGTTCGCGCGGTCGAACGTCGCGCCCGCATCGGTGCCGCGGACCACGAACTCCTCGGTGGGCGGGCGGTTCGTCGCCCACGCGACCTCCAGCGAGACGGTGCTGCCGTCGGCGGCGCGGAGGAACGCCGACGCGGAGTCGTCCACGTCGAACCCCTCGGGACCCGAGTCGTCGCCCCACATGTGGACGTACGCGTAGTCGTCGCGGCCGCCGAACTCGGAGCGCGTCTGCCCCGAGACCTCGACGACCTCGGGGTGATCGAGGAAGTAGAGGGCCAAGTCGATCGCGTGGACGCCGATGTCGATGAGCGCGCCGCCCCCGGCGACCTCCGCCGAGGTGAACCACGAGCCGCGTCCGGGGACGCCGCGCCGGCGGACGTAGTTCGCCTCGACGTGGGTGGTCTCGCCGAACCGCCCCTCGTCTTGGTAGTGGTTGATCACCTGCGCCGGCTCCGCGAACCGGTTGTTGAACCCCACCATACAGAATCCCTCGGCGTCGCGGGCGGCGTCGGCGATGCGCTCGGCGCTCTCGAGCGAGTGCGCCAGCGGCTTCTCTACGAGCACGTCGAGCCCGGCCGCCAGCGCCGCGGTCGCGTACTCCTCGTGGAAGCGGTTCGGCGTCGTGACGAACACGGCGTCGCAGTCGTCGAAGAGGGCGGTCTCGTCCTCGTAGGCGGGGACGCCGAACTCCTCGTGGAAGCGCGCGCGGGCGTCGGCGTCGACGTCCATCCCGCCGACGAGGGTCGCGCCGCGCTCGGTCAGCCGCCTCGCGTGGTGGGACCCGATGCCGCCGAGGCCGACGATCCCGACGGCGACATCGTTCGGATGCGTCATGGGCGGCGTTCACGACGACAGTTGTTAAGGCTCACGTCCGTCCGGTTCCGGGACGCGGAACCGTCCCGCTTCGATCCCGCGGCCGGCGGCCGCCCGCGGCCTCACGCGACCGGAACGGCGACGAACGCGACCGCCGCGGTGTCGACGATCGCGGTCGCTGCGGTGTCGAACACCGCGGCCGCTCCGCCGTCGACCAACGCGGTCGCCGCCCCGTCTACCGTCGCGGGGGACATCGAGTCGACGGTGTCGAGGAGGTCGCCGAGCGCGCCCGCGTTCCCGGCGATCGCGTCGCCGGCATCGAGCAGCGCCTGGAACTGCTCCGGCTCGCGGACGACGACGAACCGTCCGACCGACGCGCCGGTGACGAGCAGGGCGAGGAGGGCGAGCGCCCGCGAGATCGCGAGCAGCTTCAACAGGATCGGGATCGACAGCGCGAGCGCGAGCGCGGCGACGACCCCGGTGACGACCTCGCCGAACGACCCGCCGTCGGCGAGGTCGACGACGCCCGCGCCGGACAGGAGGACGAACCCGCCGACCCCGAGGAGCAGCGACCCCCACATGAACGCCGCCAACAGCCGCACCGGACCGTCGTAGCCCGATCCGGCGTCGTCGGGAACGTCGTCGTGGACCCACGGGTTTCGCATACGCGCACTCGGCGGTGGAACCTCATATAGATCGCTTCAGATCTCGGGAACGATCGGCGTGAAACGGCTCACTCCTCGGGCCGCGGCCCGGTCATCCACTCGCTCGCCTGCGGCTCGGCCGGGTCGGTGACGACCTCGACGAGCGCCGGGCCGTCCCGGGCGCGGGCGCGCTCGACGGCGTCGCCGACCGCGTCGCGCTCGCGGACGCGCTCCGCCGGCAGGCCCATCCCCGACGCGACCGCGACGAGGTCGAGGCCGGTCTCCGCCCAGCCGTAGCTCCCCTCGGGGAAGTCGTACGACCGCGACGCCTCCTCGCTGATGATCGCGTAGTCGTCGTTGTTGAGCGCGATCACGGTGACGTCTATCCCCTCGCTCGCCAGCGTGTGGAGCTCGTGAACGCACATCATGAGCCCGCCGTCGCCGGTGAGCGCGACCACGTCGCGGTCGGGGTTCGCCAGTTTCGCGCCCATCGCCGACGGCAGCCCGGTGCCCATCGTGGCCCACGAGCCGGGGTTGACGTACGACTGCGGCCCGAAGGCCGGGAACGAGACGAGCGTCCACAGTCGGAACCCGCCCGCGTCGGCGGTGACGACCGCCTCCTCGGGGACCGCGTCGCGCACCGCCGAGAGGACCTCGACCGACCGGAGCGGGGCGTCGTCGCGGTCGTCGTCACCCGCGTCTCCCGCAGACAGCGCCGCGAACCGCTCGCGGTCGGCGGCGCGGACGGACTCCGCGCGCTCCGCGCCGGGGGGAGCGCCGGACGCGCCGTCGGCGAGTCGTTCGTCGTCCGCGAGCCGCTCGTCGAGCGCGCGCAGGAAGCGGTCGGCGTCGGCGACGACACCGCGGTCGGTCTCGTAGCCGAAGCCCACGTCGTCGCCGTCGAGCGTGACGTGGACCAGCGTCTCGGGCATCGAGACGGACCACGAGGCGGTCGCGACCGCGTCGAGGTCGGAGCCGACGACGAGGCCGACGTCGGCGTCCGCGAGGAGGGCGCGGAGCTCCGCGCTCGCGCCGCCACAGAGGACGCCGGCCGACAGGGGGTGGCTCTCGGGGAGCGTCCCCTTCCCCTTGTACGTCGTCACGACCGGCGCGTCCAGTCGCTCGGCGGCCGCGCGGAGCGCGTCGCTCGCGCCGGACCGCCTGACGCCGCCGCCAGCGAGGACGACGGGCGACGACGCCTCACCGAGCAGGTCGGTGACCTCGCGCATCGCGTCGGCCGGCGGCCTCGGCGGGGGCGACGGGTCGCGGTCGCCGACCGCCGGCTGGGGGGTCCGGCTCGCGAGGACGTCCTTCGGAATGCCGACGCGGACCGGTCCCTGCGGGTGTTCGCGGGCGGTCCGGATCGCCTCGACGACGGCCGGCACCGCGCCAGACGGCGAGTCGACGGTGACGTTCTCCTTGACCACCGTGTCGTACGTCTCCGGCGGCGTCTCGTGGATCCCGTCGCCGCCGCGGACCGAGCGCTCCGTCTCGACGGCGAGGTGGAGCAATGGGACGCAGTCGTTCAGGGCGTTCTTCAGCCCGTTCATCGCGTTCGTGTCGCCCGGCCCGGGGACGACGCAGGTGGCCGCCATCCCGCCCGGCTCGCTCGTCTCGGCGTATCCCCACGCCTGGTGGGAGACGGCGGTCTCGTGGCGGGCGACGACGAACCGCGCGTCGCGGTCGGCGAGCGCGCGGTTCAGCGGGAGGGTCTGTTTGCCGGGGATGCCGAAGACGGTGTCGACGCCGCGGTCGAGCATGGCGTCGACGACCGCCTCCGCGACGGTCGGATCGTCGTCGCCGGCGGCGGCCTCGTCGTCTACGGCCTCGTCGCGACTGGCGGGGTCGTCCGAGTCCATACCGCGAACTCGACCGACCGGGTGTTGAAGGCTTCGACGCGGAGCGGACCGAGAGCGGGGTCGGGGAGAGAGGGGCAACGGAACCCCGCGGCGCGGACGGTCCCTGGGCGGTCGCGCCGCCGAAACGACGACGCTCCCGCCGAAACGGCTACGGTCCGGGCGCGAGAGCGACCACCATGGTCGACTGCGCCGTCCAACTGTACGCGCTCCGCGACCTCGACGCGTCGGTCCCGGATCTCCTCGAACTGGTCGCCGGCGCGGGCTTCGACGGAGTCGAGTTCGCCTACCGCGTCCGAGACGAGTCGCCCGAGACCGTCCGCGAGGCCCTCGATCGGACCGGCCTCGACGCGGCCGCCGCGCACGTCTCCGTCGACGCGCTGGAGGACGACTACCCGGCGACGATCGACTTCTACGACCGGCTCGGCGTCGACCGGCTCGTGGTCCCCTGGCTCGATCCGAGTCGCTTCGAAACGACGGCGGCCGTCGACGCGGTCGCGACCCGGCTGAGCGACCTCGCCGCCGCCCTCGATCGCGACGGGTTCCGGCTGGCGTACCACACGCACGACCACGAGTTCGTCGCGCTCGGCGGAGGGACCGACCCCCGCGCGGGCGAGACCGCTCTCGACGCGCTGCTCGCCCGCACGGACGACAGGCTCGGCTTCGAGCCGGACGTCGGCTGGGCCGCGGTCGGCGGCGTCGACCCCGCGGCGCTGATCGACCGCTACGCGGACCGGATCACGCACGTTCACGTCGCCGACGCCGACGTGGACCGGGGCGCTTCCGTCGCGCTCGGCGAGGGGGACGTGGACCTCAACGCGGTCGTCGCGAGCGCCCGCGCCGCCGACGCGACGTGGCTCGTGTACGAGCACGACGACCCGCGGAGCCCGCGGTCGTCGATCGAGCGGGGCGCGGCGGCGCTCCGGGACGCCCTGCGGTGAGTCGCTCTATCGCGGTCGGTCACTCCGCGACGTTCGTCTCGCGGACGCGGACGCCCTTCCGCCCGAGGTGGCGCATCTGCCGCTGGGCGAACTCCTCCTCGCTCGACCCGCGCGTCGCGAGGACGTAGACGAGCGCGGAGCCGGTCGGCCGCATCGTCCGGCCGGCGCGCTGCGAGCCCTGCCGCCGGGAGCCCCCCAGTCCGCTCGCGACGACCGCGAGTTCGGCGTTCGGGAGGTCGATCCCCTCGTCGCCGACGCGGGAGACGACGAGGACGTCGAGGTCGTCGTCGCGCGCGCCGTCGGTCTCTTCCGTGTTGTCGCCGTCCGCGTCGCCCTCCTCCGCGCGGAACCGCCGGAACAGTTCGGCGCGCTCGTGGTGGGGCGTCTCGCCGCTGATGAAGGGCGCGTCCAGCGCGTCCGCGATGGCGTTCCCGTGGTCGAGGTACTCGACGAAGACGAGCGCCTTCTTATCTCGGTGGGCCGCGAGCAGGTAGCGGATCTCCTCGATTTTCGCGGGATTTTCGGCCGCGACGCGTCTGCGCTCCCGGCCGTCCGCGGCGGCGTACTCGCTCTGCGCCAGTTCGTCGCGCCACGGGACGTACCGGATCTCCACCTCCGGCTCCTGAACGAACCCGGCCTCGAACAGGGAGTCCCAGTCGGCCCCGATCGGCCCGCCGATCAGGGTGTATATCTCCTCCTCGCTGCCGGTCTCGCTGACCGGCGTCGCCGAGAGCCCCAGTCGGTGTTTGCTCTGGAGTTCGGCGGTGCGGGAGTAGACGGGGGCGGTGATGTGGTGCGCCTCGTCGAAGCAGATCAGGCCCCACTCGCGGGAGTCGAAGAGGCTCCGGTGGCGGTCCATTCCGGCGATCTGGTAGGTCGCGATCGTGACGGGGCGGACCTCCTTCGTCCCGCCGTGGTACAGTCCGATGTCGGCGGGGTCGACCGTGGAGTGTTCCAGGAGCTCCTCGCGCCACTGGTCCGCCAACTCGCGCGAGGGGACCAGTATCAGCGTCTCGCCGCCGACCGCGGCGATGGTCGCGATGGCGGCGACCGTCTTCCCGGATCCGGGCGGCCCGACGTACACGCCGGACTTGCGGTCGAGGAACTGGTCGACCCACGCCCGCTGGTAGTCGCGCAGCTCGGTCGTGAGGTCGACGTCGACGGGGTCGCCGGTCGCGAGGTCGCGGTCGTCCTCGACCGGGTAGCCGGCGTCGTAGAGCGCGCGCTTGACCGCGGCGACCGCGTCCTCGTTGACCCACGCCTCGGTGTCGGAGATGGGCGCGCGGAGGTGGTCGTCGTCGAGGTGCTGGTCGGCGACGTTCCCCATCAGGTTCTCGGAGGCGGCTTCGAGGACGACGTAGCCGTCCGCGTGGGTATATAAGCGAAAGCGGTGCGCGCGCCGCCACTGGTCGCGCACCCACTCTTCGAGGTGGTCGTAGCGGCACGGCAGCACCGAGCGGAGCGCGCCCACGAGCGCGTCGGCGTCGTCGAACGGCGCGGCCCACACGTCCTCCTGTCTGATCCGGTAGAGGTAGCCGCGGGTCCCCGGCTCGGTGCCGGTGGTGTCGACGAGGTTGGCGAACTGCGAGAGCCGCGCGCGGGTGTACTGCGTCGGCCGGTCGACGACGATCTCGCGGCGCTTCGGGAACACGACGACGCGCTCGCGGCTCGCCAGCGCGCCCCAGTCGCGCGGGTAGAAGACGACGGGGTCGGCCTCGACGTCGAGTCGGTCCACGTCGCCGCGGTCGACGAGCGCGCCGAGCGCGTCGCGGGCCGCCGCCTGCGTGGTCCCCAGTCGCCGGGCGACTTCGCTCGCGGTCGCGACCGGGCGCTCCTCGGCTTCGAGCGCCTCGTGGAAGCGGTCGATCGAGAGGTCCTCCGGAGCGTCCTCGGAGTCGTCGGGGGCGGCATCCGCGTCGCTGTCGCCACCATTCCCGCCGTCGACGCCCTGGCCGACCGGGGTCTCGTCGTCGGATCCGGCGGGATCGCCGGTGTCGTCGGTCATTGCCATCGATTCGGTCGCGACGCGGAAATGGGTAGCGTCACCGGCTCGGCGCTCGCGAACCGTGACGGAACACGGTCACGACGAGGATCTTACTGCGGTGGCGCGTGCCTGCGAGCGGCCGACAGGCCGCGAGTCAGCACGCGCGAGGGAGTCGGTCGCCGGAGCGAAGCGACGGCGACCGACGAGGCTGGGGAGGTGTGAGGTGCTGTGCGGGGCGGGACTCGAAGGGGCAGCCGGGAGGCGGGCGCAGGCGACGTAAGCACCGCAGGAACGAGCGGAGCGAGTGACGAGGAGCGCAGCGAGCGTGCGCCCACCTCCCGGCTGGGGCTTCGGTGGTCTTAATCACCGAGGTCGTCGCGTAGCGAGCAGCTGGGGCTTCATGAGACTCGATCGCGTTCTCGGAAAAATCACCGTCGACCCGGTCTCGAACCCGATCTAGTCCGACGATCGGTTCCGACACCGCCGCGAGGTGATCGCCTCCTTCGAGCGGAACCGGCAGCCGCAGACGGTACAGCGCACGAACGGGTCGCCGGGCGCGGTCTCCAACCGGTGCTCGCCCACCTCGAACGGGCGCGTCACGGTCCGCGGGCGGATCCGGTCTGGAATCGGCGTCGACGCCGACTCTGAGAGCGCCGCCCGCACGGCGATGGTGTCCACGTCGACGCCGTCCCACCGCGAGGCCTCGAGCGCCGCCTCGCGGTCCGCGACCTCGGTCCAGCCGGTGACGACGACCGGCGAGTTCGTCTCCGTGTCGCTGACGACCACGACGAAGCGGACGCCGCCCTCGACGAGCGCGAACCGCCAGCCGTCGGTGCTGTTCCACCGGAGCTGTCCCTCGCGGATCGCGTCGCTCACGGTGCGCGTCGACACGTACCGGCCGGGCTGTTCCAGCCGCTCGCGGAAGTGGTCGGTCAGCGCGTAGAGCGAGGGGTCGCGCACCGGCGGGTCCGTCGGCGTTCGGGTGACGGACTCGCCGCGGGAGGGCGAATCGACCGGTCGATAGTCCGCGGCCCGGTCGGGTCGGCCGGCCCGAGCGCGGCGGCGCGCTGGCGACTCCGGCGGGGACCGGGGTCGCGCACCCGCGTCTCGGCTCGCGGCGGCGGTCGTGGAAGCGGTCCGACGCTCCGTCGATCCGGGCCCGAGGGGCTCCGCGTCCCCCGACCCGCCCTGTCGGGATGCCACTACGATACCGTACCGAGTGCGCTCTTAAGTGTGTTACGCCGACACAGGGGTGCGACCCACCGATCAGGATCCGTCGCGAGCCGCGGAAGCGACTTTATCGGTCGCTCCGCACTCGGGCTCCGGACTCACGCGAGCGACTCGCAGGCCTCGCCGTCACCGTCGGCGTCAAGGGCGTGCGGATCGCCGGCCGTGCGGTCGAGGACCGCGTTCGCCTGCGCCTGCGTGTCGAAGTCGCCGCAGTCGTAGTCGCCGTCCTCCGGGAGCGGCGGGATCTCGACGCCCCCGACCGTCTCGCCGCTCTCGTAGGCGGACTCGTCGAAGTTCCAGAGGCCGACGCCGCGCTCCCTCGCGTCCGACTCGGCGGCGGCGTACGCGTCCCGCTTCGCGAACTCGCCGTCGTACAGCCGCGCGTACCCGTCCGTCAGCAGGCGCTCGTTGAAGTCCTCGCCGTCGACGTAGAGATACGTCAACAGTCGCCCGAAGCCCCCGCGACGGTCCGCTCGCTCGTCGACGGCGACGACGACTTCCTCGCCGGCGAGTTCGGACTCGGCGAACGCCGACGCCTCGGCTCCCCACGTTCCGAGGTGTGCCCGTCTGGCGGCCGTCTCCGGGATGCCCTCGAACTCGTCGGGCGTCGTCGATCCGACGCTCGTCTCGGGCGTGTCGACGCCGAGGAGCCTGACGGTGTCGACCTCGCCGCTCGGGAACTCGACTTCCATCGTGTCGCCGTCGACGACGCGCACGACCGTGACGGTCCACGCCGTGTCGTCGGGATCGTAGGGAGAGACGCCCTCGGGGTCGTCCGGCGGGCCCTGGCTGTCAGCGGTCGGGACCGTTCCGCCGACACAGCCCGCGACGAGGAGGAGCAGGGCGAGTGCGAGCGCACCGCGGCGAGACTACATGGATAACGGTTACTGGCGAGCGGCAAAAGCAAGGGGGTGAGCCGGCGGTCGTCAGTTCGGGCAACTCCGTTTCCTGTCGCTCACGGGTGTTGAGGTTCAGTCCGCTCTATTATGAGTGATATCACATTGCTGGCATTTGTAGTATCTGTGTATAGGAAGGTTTGCTATTGGACTCTAAGCCAAGAGGACAACGCAAAGGACGAATGTGGAATGAGTCAAAATCACAATATGAAACAACCACACTGACTGAATTTGATCAGGCTGAGGAGTGACTGCTATCTTTCCTATTTATCGACTTTTTGATCTACCTCATTATCAATATCTACTTGATCAGGGTCCACATCCTTTCTTGAAATTGATTCCCATAACAGGTCCAAGATCCCGGTTAGGCCTACTTCGGATGAGCCTTCCAAGTAATCGCGATATTGTGTTTCATACAATGGCCCCGAAGATGTACTGAAATCGGTCTCCATGTAGCTCATCGGAAGAGTTCTAGCATAAAAGAGTGACAAAATGGAGGGTAATAGTAGCCAATGAACTCCAACAGACTGCTGTGTCAATAGCGTGTAAGCTAGCACCAGAATGAGGACAGCCCATATTGTGATGAAAACCTTAGAAATAGCTAATATCTGCTCCATAACAGAAATAACTCGGTCATTATGATCTATTCTTATAACATATTTTTTCATCTTCATTTCATAGTACTCAACGCGCTCATATCTATTAGTGAGAGTCAACGATACGTCATTAGGGTTTGATCTGTTCGCTATGCCTCTCGCCTCTAGCCCCATAGCAAAAGTGTTCAAAATTAGTGCTACGCTCTTGTGGCGGAGATTGTTGGTGAGTCATAGCGCAGTTTCGAGGATGGTTTTGAGTGCTTCTTTCCCCGGTTTTCGGAACACTT
>NZ_AOJD01000003.1 GCF_000337415.1 Halorubrum tebenquichense DSM 14210
CGTCGGGTGACGCGGTTGCGTCACCCTTGCCTGCTGTGACTTCTAGCTCCAGCTGAGAACTGACCAACAATCCTCTACCCAAGAGCGTTGACCAGAACGATCCCGAACTCTCCTGTTTAGAATGCCACGAGCCAATGTACGTCGTCCGTGAACACGAGCGCAGCAACGGTGCGTTCGTTGCCAGACACTTCAGACACAATCATAGTGGAGGTGACCGCAACTGTAGCCTCGGTGGAGGTGAGAGCGACATCCACGAGCGTCGAAAGACCATCGCCCTCTCGAAGGCTCTCGTTGAGTTCGACGGTGAGTGTGCCGATTGGGGTCTCGAAGAGCAGATCGGTTCCAAGTGGGCCGACGCCTACGTCGAGTTTGAGCGCCCACATCCGAAATACGGCCATGGACTGGCTATCGAGTATCAGCACAAGAACGTCTCCAAGAACCGCGGTGAATCCACAGAGAACTACCTAACTGAAGGATTTACGACGGTGTGGCTCTGGGACGAGCAATTCACTGACAACGAAAACGTCGACCTGTTTGGCGGCGAGGTCGTCACCGTATGGCCGGCCGCGGTACCCGATCAGGCTGAATGGAGCTCCACAGAGGGATTCAAATTTGACATACACCCGCTTCGATCTTGGGTGACTGCTGAACAGAACAACTCACCCGATCGGCAGCTCCGATCGACATCCGACCGAGTCACACGACATCGACAGCAGGCTCAGAAGGTATGGGACTTGGACCTACCCGATTCTCCCTCGGTTACTGTTCGCTTCCCAGAAGAGTGGTATGACCACTGTATCCGGTCGCTGTGGGATATTGCGCCGTGGGACCTCCGCTTTGATGACCTCGACGCCTACGACTCAGAAGAGTACGTTGCTGCGATACGTGACCCGGATCCAGAGATAGAACACTCCGTGATCCTGCCCACAGAGTACTATCGGGAGCTAGCGACAGAGCTACGCCGCGAAGTGCCGTGGGAGGAGTTCTTTCCGGGTACGATCTTCGAGACCAACGAATATCTCTACCACCCTCGGTCCGGTGCTCAGAGCGCTCGTGTGAAGGCGAACGTGCCAGCGTCGCTCTCCCTGACTGACTGGCTCATTGATGCCGAACGAGTGATTCGGCTTGGAAATCACTCAACGGATTACGATACCGTTCCCCTTCACGACGCGGATCCAGACGACTACTATGCGTATCTCCTACCGTACGAGTTGGCTGTACAGACCGACTTCGGAGGTCCGAAGCGTCCACCGGGTCCGTTTGACGATGTTCAGTGTCGGAACTGTGGTGCGTACTGGAACATCGACGAGGAGCGGCTGGAATGCCAACGGTGTGGTTCAGATATCGACTGGGACTGGAACGTGAAATCGGGACGGATCGGATCTTTGCCGAGTTATGTAGACTAACCCTCTGGGATCACTTTGGTCCCCTGAGTTACTGCTACTAGTACCAATAGAAATAATCAGAAATTAACACTTATCATTTGTTTCCTTATCAGTTGATTCGGATGTTAGTAGATCCCACCAGCAAGAATCCGTCTTTCAGCAACGTTGTCGCTGCGATGGATAAGACGAGGCTCTCCGACGACGGCAAACTCCAGATGTACAAGGACCGGCGTTTCGGAGTCGACTGGGGCGTAGGTGCTCAGACCTCAGACGCCACGATCAGCGAAGACGACTGGAGAGTCTCGATGGACAGAATGCGCGACCTCTGCCGTGAAGGTGGGTTAGTGTTTCTCCCGGCACGGAACACCCCGAACGTGGACGGTGGGTTAATCGGGCAAGTGCCCACTCACGCAGACATCGAGCTTGTTGATTACGAAACCAACAATGGCTCAGCCACAATGAAGACTCTGAAACTTCATCGAGTACGTGAGGTTCATCCAAGCGACGGTACCGATGTGTTCGATGAAGTTAACTACGGACACCATACTGTTCACTCGCTTTCAAAACACGGCGATAAGGTGGTAAGCACGTATCTCAACCTCTACTAACTCGGTGTACTGTTGACAGCGACTTATGATTCGATAAACTCCCACTCAAGCGTATCGAGATCCACGACAACGTGACCGATCAGCGTCGTTTCGTCGAACTCATTGATCTCGAAGGACTCCCGAATGTCGCCCTCAATCGAGATCTCTTCGAGTCGCCAGTCCTGTGTGTCAAGGATTTCTGGGAGATCTTCAGGTGAGAGTACGTTCACCGACCGTAATGTCCCGTACTGCTGGTCGGTGACTTTCACCTCCACCGGAAGTCGAGCGCTTTCCACAGTCATATCCCTATGTCCAATGCGCTGTCCATGAACCCTTGCCCCGAAAAGAACTACCTCCGTGAATCCTCGAACAACATCGAATCAGCGATTCTGACGGCGTCCTCAGTAGAGAATACGTCCGAGGTCAGTCTTGGTCAGGACACGATTCAGTTTGGGTTCTCTTGACTGCCTGTTCAAATCGATATTCACTGATATGATTAGCGCGATCCCGATTTTCGTCGGATCCCATCTGGTCCAAATCTGTGTACGTCACTCGTTGTCGCCTTCCAGTCGCCTCGCAGACCGGAACGAAAAATACGGGCACGTCATCCTCAGAATAGCCTGCTAAGAGATCAACATGTGCCTCGTCGTAGTGGTTAGAACCAGATTGAATGAAGTATCGATTCCCTCCCTCTTGCTTTGCCGTTTTGACCTGAACTCGGTACAATGACCCATCCGTATCGACGATCAGATCGTACTGATAGTTGTGACCGAAGGGAAAGGAGACTCCGTATCCTTGTGACATCAGCTCCGAGGCAACAGCTAATTCTGATTTTTCTCCTTGTCGAGGGTTATGGTTCACAGAATCAGACTTTCTTGAGGTGTAATAAGCGTGGTTCTCAGGACATGACCTTCGAATAGAGTCAAGCCGTCCTTTAGGGGACATTTACCCGACCTACATCGTGTCCGAAGAACAGAATTCTCCCCGGTCGGATCGTCGAATTCGGCCCCTCGGTGCCAATCATTAAATACGGTTGAGCGGCACTCTCCGATAGATGAGCCAGCAGGACCTGACCTACGTCGATCTGTTCGCGGGGGCGGGAGGGCTCTCCGTCGGCTTAGAGCGAGCCGGCTTCGAGCTCGTCCACGCCGTCGAGGTCGACGACGACGCCCGCACCTCGTTCGCGAACAATCGCGAGGGTCTGGAGCCGGAGGAGATGACGCAGGACATCCGGGAGGTCGACAATCAAGACATCACGGAAGTCGTCGGCCGCGACACCGTCGATCTCGTCGCCGGCGGGCCGCCCTGCCAGGGCTTCTCCGAAGTCGTCAGCCCGGACGGCAGCGACGACCGGAACCACCTCTTCGTGAACTTCATCTCGTGGGTGAACGAGCTGGACCCGAAAGCCGCGCTGTTCGAGAACGTCCGCGGGATGACGAACACCGCGGACGGGAAGTTCTTCGACGCCGTCGAGGAGTCGTTCGACCAGATGGGCTACGACGTCACTCACCGCGTCGTGGAGGCCTCGGACTTCGGCGTTCCCCAGCACCGTCACCGACTGCTGGTCCTCGCGACGAAGAAGTCCGAAACCGAACTCCCCTTCGACGGTTTCGAGCTCGACCCCGTGGACATCCCCGGCGTGATCGACGGGATTGGTGACCTCCCCGAAGTGGGTCCCGGAGAGACGAAGACCGAGTACGACGCCGAGCCCGAAACCGTCATCCAGCGAGATCTCCGCGGAGACGTCGACGATCTCACCCACCACCAGGCCGCGAACCATTCCGACGACATGGTGGAAATGCTCTCACACATCTCGGACGGCGGAAACCGGACCGAGATCCCCGACGAGCTACAGCCGTCCTCCGGATACCACAACTCCTACTCGCGACTCGATTCCGAAGAGCCCGCAGTCGCCATCACGTCGAACATGTCGAAGCCGTCGAGCGCGCGATGCGTCCATCCGTTTCAGGACCGCGGGCTGACCCCGCGAGAAGGCGCTCGCCTCCAGACCTTCCCGGACTCTTACCGATTCGAGGGAAGGCTCGGCGCGGTCCGAAAGCAGATCGGGAACGCAGTCCCGCCGTACCTCGCTGAGGCGGTCGGATACTACCTCAAGCAGAGCGTCTACAGTCAGGAACTCTCCGACGATGAGCGGGATCGGATATACCAGCTCCGGTGCGGGGGCATGCGTATCGACGAATTCGAGGAGGAAAAAGCGGATCTTGGTGGTCACGCACAGCAGGTTACGCTTGACTTCGCCAATTGATACGTGGCCCGAGTTTGAGCGAAGTCACAGTTCCGGGAGTTGGGCTTGCATTGCCTCTCTGACCTTCCCTCTCGCTTCTCGCTCGAACTCTTGATAGGTCTCTCCACCTAGTGGGACCTCAACTATTCGCAACTCATTATCCTCTCGTGTGTCATGCTCGTCACCTGAGAGTCCATAAACAGTCTCGAGAGTACCACCCTGCTCAGGATAAAATATCATCGCATCCCCTCCGATCTTCCGTTGGTAGCTCGTGACTTGATACAGGTCGTTCCGTGCGGGCGAGTCACTCTCCTTCCATTTCGCGTCGGCAATCCAGATCGGTGTCCCTCGATCCCTGAGAAAGATGTCAGGTTGCATTCCTTGTATTCCATCTCCTGATTCATCCCTCAGTAGGTGCCCGATGTCCGAATCCGCTTCCGACTCAGGGTCGCCGTCTCCTTCCGGAATGTACCGGGAGCTTTGGACCACGTCGGCAACGAGAGAATAGACCACTTCTTCGAACAATGTCTCCGTGTTGATCAGCAGAGACTCGAGGAGCTTAGTCTGCTGACCGAAGGTATCGATATAACTCTCCTCGAGGATCTGCTCCGCGAACTTCACCAGCGGCTCGTATCCCTGCGTCTCTCTTGTAAGCGTGATTTCAGACGGATGCGGCGGGGTCGGAGGGAGTGTGACTATCCGTTGAAGATCTCCGATTTGTCGTCTAAGTCTGTCCTCCACCGTAGGTTCTCGAACTTCTTCTACCAGTTCAACAGCCGCATACAGAATCAACTGATTGAGGGGGATGTCCGCAGTGAGCTCATCGTACTGACTCTCGAAGGACGTTGCGAATGGCTCCTGACGCGCCAGCTGTTTGGTTACTCGGAGTTGTCCCTTGACGTGGTCCGTCGCTTCCTGCTTTGGGAGGTATCGCTTGTGGATCCCCCTCCGTAGCAGTCGTTCTATCTCCTGCGCGTAGACCTGTCCGACAACCTCAATGAATGACTCTCCAACTGAGAACCCGATCTCCCCTCTCCCAGCGACGAGTTCCTCGCTTACTCGACCCGCCTTCGCAAGATAGTATAGCAGTTTGAATCCCTCTAAGCTGTCCTTGGGTAGCACTTCCAGATACGCTCCGCTCGGAAGGCCGATGTGTCCGATGTGCTGTTGTATCTTGACTTTTTCAGAGCTAACCGACACACTACTCACGTTATCATGCTCATCCAAGGCAGCGTAATCCTCGTCTGTGAGCGCTTGATCAGAGAGATCCGTCTCCGTCCGCTCTTGTAATGTAATTACTTCCTCATCCGATTGAGAGGTGGAACTCATTCAGGTGAGATGTCGATGTCGAGTTCACCCTGATTGTCGATTACGAAGGTTCTGAGATTCTTTTTGAGTTTTGACGGGGTCATACTCAGAACATCGTTTGTTGATTCATTAATAAAGTTAGAATCCCCACGAAATATACTCTGCTCCAGCTGTTGAGTGTCCTCGAAGAAGTACTCCTCTAGGAGCGGTAAGATATCATACCTCCAGACATCGGTCAACTCGATGTCTCGTGGGTCTTCAGTGTCGCCCATCCAAGTGTCCGGGTGTAAGTACGTGTGACCGATTCGTTTCCCCTTTCCAAGCCCCCGAACGGCAGTGATCCGTTTGTTAATGATCTCAAGTGCAAGCACTGATGCCGCCACCATTGCGTCAACGTCTTGTCGGCCTGTTTCGACTAGCTCCGCGGCTGTTTCCTTATTTTCAGGAAATACGCTGTGGGAGCCGTAAAGAGCATCGTAATCAGGGCTGAGTGAAATAGCTGCGAAACGTCGCCTCAAAGCGGCGTCCAGTTTCGAAATCGATTGATCCGCAGTGTTCATCGTAGCGATAATAAACACGTTTTCTGGAATCGTGAACTCTGCCCCGGAATGAGAGAGGGATCGCTCTTGTCCGCGTTTGTCTTTTTCGAGTAGTGTGATTATTTCGCCGAAGATCTGCGGAACATTCCCACGATTGAGTTCGTCAATGACAAGCACGTATCGTGGTGGCGCTCGGCCTTCCGGTGTAGCTTCTAACGCACGAGTGGCTTCGACGCAGATCTCCCGAAAGATTCCCTGCTTCAGTCCGTACGGTGAGCCATTCGATGTCTCTGCGTCTTTTTCGACATTTTCAACTGTATTTGTAGCAGTCACCCCATCTGAGCCCCCACCATCGCCGGTGATCGTGTATCCCTCTATGAAATCTTCGTACGAGAAGGATGGGTGAAACGTGACAGACTCGTTTTGATACGTTCTGGGGTCTGTTCCCGGTTGTTTACCCGTCCACAGTCTCGCGAATCTCTCTGCGAAAAATGTCTTTCCTGTCCCGGGTGGTCCATACAAGATAACTTGGCCTTTCCTCTCAAGTTGTCGAGCCAAGTGACGGGCGGAATCCCCGTCTAACGACCAGTTTTCATACGACCAGAAATCGAACTGAAGTTCGCCCCTCGCCTCCGTAACAAATGCCTCGACTGAGTCGTACTCGTATGCTAGCACCTGACTCTGTCTTTGATCGAGACGGCTCCACTGCTGGTTGGGATGGCTCTCCCAGCCGAAGAGTTCGAATAATTCTTCCTCCGAAACTACGGCATCATATACCTCTTCGAAGTAGATAGCGGTGTCAAGCGTTGATATCGGGATATCGACTGCGACCGTCTCCAGCACGGTTGTAACGGTCATATACCCTCTATCCACGTGATGGAACAGAACTGTGTCTCCCCTAGTTAACCCACCAACTGCGTCGAGATCATTGCTGTCACACAACCAGTATCGAACCGAACTATTCCGATATTCGTCGATGAAGAGAGGGTCGTCTGACTCGAGGCTCTCGTCAGATTCAACGGTACTTTCGTACCTGTTATCTGTGTTATTGGTCTTCGGAACGTGAACTGAAATCACCTTCCTCTCTGTCCGTTCAATGAATGGAACTGAGACTGACGGTTCCGCGCTATCAGATCTAGTCGTCTGTGTCTCAGAACCAGAGGTTACTGAGTCGACTTCTTCATTCGCTTGCTGTGAGACTTCTTCAGATAGTGTATCTCTGCCTGATCCGAGAGGAGACTCAATGTCTGGAGGTCCATATCTCTGCTGTAGATTATCGTACACCTGCCTTCCCCGAGCGGAAAGCGTATATTCGTTAGCAGCATTCAGATCGATTACTCCTGTTAGACGTAACCAGTCAGCCCGCTGCTTAGCTTGGGTTTTTGACTCCCATTCTAGATCGTATTCCTCATTCAAAATCGTTTGAAGTTGGCTCACCCGCAAGGGAACGGTAGATACCAGCGCAATCGTGTCGTAAAATCCGACGAACGTTTCACAGAAAGACCTAATTAGCACCATCGGGGTATCCGGCCTACCCTCTCTCTGAAGTTCAGTTAGTACCTCTTCACCAGTAGGCCGTAATTCGATAGTTCGTGAGTTCCTGCTAACACGGACTAAACCCATCATTTCCATTTGTGTGAGCCAAGACTGCGGTACCTCAGAGCCTGAGCTCACCTCACGTTGATAGCCTGATTGGACTTCCTCAAGTTCCGGACCGTAATTCTCAATCGAGATTAGAAAGTGAGCCAATCTACTGAGTTTCTCTGTTGCAGTCTTGGAGAACAACGTCAAAGAGGGTCGCAGATTTTCCTCATCCATGATTGATTAGAAATCTAAACGCTATAATAAATTAATTATGGGTACCTGCGAATCTCTCCCACTTTCAAGTATAGAATCTGTGGGATGTTATAGTGGAGAACAACTGGATAATTACTAGATTCTATCAACCGGAATATAGTTCAGGAGGTAACGGAGAACGGGAATCACATGTATATTTTCTCATAGACATTTGTACAGGGTTGGCTGGGGAACACAACCTTTCTAAGAGTGTCTGATAAGTAGACAGTATACTCAGATGAGCAAATGGAGCGACGAGCGCGCCGATCATGAAGACGAAGCGATCGAGGCGTTTCTGACAGCTCACTTCCCAGCACCTCTACTAGAGGATCAGGCAAATCTATCGGACTACAGCGGCTCAGAAGAAGATATCTCTGGCGCCGAGCACGAGACAATCAACGCGCTCGTCTCTGAGGCGTCAGAACAGTTCACGTCCTCAAAGGGGACGCTCGGACTCGCGATTGACTTCGTCATTCTCGCCGAGGAGTTGGCAGGTCACGACGACTGGCTCGCTGGCTTCGACCCGACCATCACCGTCAACGACATTCTTGACCGGTACGACAGTATGGCGAAGTCGTCGCTAACGCTGAAACGCGGCGATGTCCGCGAGGGAATCCGGACGTTCCACAACGAACTGATCGAACTGTTCCGCGAAGACCTGAACCGGACAAACTTCCCGAGTTCTCCGGGCCACCACACCGGCGAGTGGGAGCGATACGACGACATGCTTGAACTCGCCTTCCGGCTATCCCGCGACGGTCGATACGTCGCCGCACAGAAACTGTTTGACCTCGGATTGGAACGTCTAGAATCGAGCGAGTACGAGCGCCGAGACCCGCCGTTCGAGGATCCCTTCCTGAAGATCCTCCGTGACTACGAGCGGAAGGCACCCAACGAGCAGGGCGGCTCGGCGTATCAAGCGCTCTGCTACGGCTACGTCAAGGCCGAATGGCCGCATCTCTCACTCCGCGCGAGCAAAGTCCGAACTGGCTCGTCACGACAGCAGCGGTACGGCGACATTGACGGCTACCATGGCCCGGACCTCATGATCTCAGTCGAGGTCAAGGACCGGGTGATCGACGCATCGAACGTCAGCGCCGAGCTCGGCACGATGATGAAAGTCGCCGAGAACACGACCGCGATCGCCGTTGCGATCTGTACCGAGGTGGGTGCGGATGCCCGCCAGACGCTCGAAGAAGCCGGTGTCAGAGTTATTGACGACGCAGGTCTTGAACGCCAGCTCCGACTGTGGGACTACCACAAGCAGAACCGCGCTCTCCATGGGATGGTCCACTTCTTCGCGAACATCGAGGAGAACCCAGATGGGGTTCAGCGGCTGCTTCGGTTCGTTTCAACCGTCGATCCGGATAACCGCGTCCTTGACCATCTCATAGATCCCGATACGCAGACTTCTCTCGACCAGACGTAACGTCGTCAGCGGTTTGAGAGCAGTATATCGATATGCTATGCGTAAGTTTCTGAAGGAGGGGTGCTACCGATCACTACCTCTTTCTCATTATATCAGTAGCACTAGTAGCAATTTAGCTGGTATCTGGCACAATATATCCTGTCGCAATGTATTCAGCACCCAGTTTACTTCGTGATTCTTTGACCGACGTTAGATTCTTACGACTGGTCTCTTTGGCGACGTGGTGGGGTTCTTCTTTCGAGTCGTTTGGGTACACAACTGCGATCCCAATGTCATTTCCACGAATGTAGCCGATAAAGAGTCCAAGTACTCGGTCGTAGTCTGGTGCCTCTTTTTTAAGTTGATAAAACAGCTCTCGCAGCTCTTGCCACTTCCTTTCTTGTTCATCAGCATCAAATCCGTGTGTCTCTACATCACCGACATCCTCCGGGTTAACGAGCCAATCGTAGACATCGTGAACTTCTGTTTTAATTGTATCTGGATCCATGCCTTCCGCAATGTACGGATCGGGAGTGTTCACTCCGTATGACATCTCAATTATTGGTTCTGTACGATACAACATAAATCTTCGAGCTATGCTACCAGACAAATTAGTGCGTGAGATATTGATCGAACTGCGCCAGTAGTCCCAAACTTCTACCAGATTCGAAGCCGACAAGACTGGTCCGGATTCCGACCACAACGAGCAAGCCGATCGATGACTCGATATCCTTTGTTAGAGGTGGAATTTTCCGCTCATACAGGCCAGTTAGATGTTCCGAGCCCAATAAACGTCTGACTCGACGCACGAGTGGTCTTGGTCTCGATCTGCGCCCCACGCTCACAGCGGCGCAGCACGCGCCGAGAAAGAGCCGTCAGTTCGCGACCGATGCTATGCGGCCGCGATGTCGTCGAGCCGCTCGACAGTCTGGCGTAGTACCCACTCGCCGACGAGGTCGTAGAACGCGCGGCCCGCGCCGAGCGCGTCGCCGACGATTTCCGAGACGGGTGGATCCCAGTAGCCGAGTACGACCAGCAGCACGAGCGTCGCGAACACGCCCGCGACGACCGTCGCCACCGACGAGACCGCGCCGACCGCGGCACCGCCGACCGCCTTGTAACGCCGGAACCGCAGCAGCACGAGCGCGCCGAGCAGGACCGCAAACACCGACTCGCTCGTGTACTCCGCGAGTAGGCCCGTGACGAGGACGGCTTCAGTTCCCGCCATTGTTCCCCTCGTCGGTCGTCTCCACCTCGAACTGGTTGACCGTGTCCGGCGTCGACGCCTCCGCGCGCCACGCCGACAGCGCTCTCCACCCGAGCAGGATCACGCCGGCGACGATGATCACGCCGGCTTGCCGGGCGACCGTCTCGAAGACATCCGGTGCGAGCACGACCACGCCCAGCACCGCGACGACCGCGGTCGAACCCACCCACACGCGGAAGTCGAACGTCCCGAACTGTCGCAGCGCGAGGTACATCGCAACCGGCACCGAGCCGAGTGCGACGATCAGCCGCTCCGTCGGCCCGAACACGCCCGACGAGAGCAGCCACGCTCCCGCGCCGAGCATCAGCACCGCGACGACGATCTCGTTCTCCAGCAGGCGCTCGACGAGGCCGCCGGCGCGGCCGCCCACGTCCTTCGCTGCGTCAGCGGCCGCGTCCGACCGCGTTCCCTCGTCGAACAGGCTCGTCTCCCGCGAGAGGACTGCCAGCCCGACGAGACCGGCGAGACCCACGACGACCACGCCCGGTCCCGGGAGCAGCCCGGAGAGCGCGCTGAACGGCCGCGAGTTCGTGACCATCGGCCCCGCGCCGCCGGCGACCGAGCCGATCGTGCCGCTGTCGCCGCTTCCGGTCGCGGTACCGTCGTCTTGCCGGAACTGGATGACGTGCGGCTCCTCCGGTTCGGTCGCCGACAGCGTCAGCGGGCTCTCGGCGAGTCCCTGGTCGAGGACGATATCGTCGCTCTCGTCGAAGAGGACGTACGGCTTCCCGTCGGCCGCGTCGACGTGCGTGACCGAGTACTGGTCACTGGTCCGGTCGCCCGGTCCGATGCGGTAGACCGGCTCCGCGGTGTTCACGCGCTCGTCGGGCACGTCGACGTCGACCGCGCCGCTGTTCACGTCGAACGCGAGCGGGAGCGTCCGCAGCTGTGCCTCGCCGTTGTCCGGCGCGTTCGGGATGCGGATCTCGTTCGTCCCGTCCGAACTGATCCGGCTCGCCTCTTCCGTGTCCCACGACGCGTTCGAGAGGTAGTGGAGCTGCTGGCCCTGCTCGGTCGCGCCGACGCGGACGTAGACATCTTCGCCGGGGTTGTTCAGCCGGACCGTGCTGTTCAGGTCGTTCCCCTGTGCGGTCGGCTTGAGTACCGTCAGGTCCGCGTTCTCGACTTTCACCTTCGAGCCGGCCGCGGAGACGGTCGTCTCCCAGCCGGCTTGAACGTCGCCGAGCTCGACGACGACCGAGCCGTTCTCGAACGCGTACGTCGGCTCATCGATTGTCTGAACGACGGTCCCGTCCGCGTCGCGGTGTTCGACCGTCACCGAGCGGAGTGAGACCACGCGGTCCGACGCCCACGGGATCGTCAGCGACGCGTTCTCCGTGTCTTCGTTCCACGACTCGGAGACCGCGTATCGCTCGCTGAACGCCTCTCCCGTGTAGTCGATCGTGCGGCTCTTCGAGACATCGTGGCGGTAGTCGAGCGCCACCTGCGGCGCGGGCGAGCCTGCCGCGAGCGTCCCGTCGCCGACGGAGACGTTCACCGTATTCTGCCCCTCGGCGATCCACGAGTCGTTCGCCGCTAGCGAGACGGTCTCGCCCTCCGCGAGGGTACCGGTGTGAGAGACGGTGTGACCGTTCAATTCCACGACGGGATCGACTGTTAGCGTCTGCTCGGTCCGAGAGATATTGACGGCGACGCGTCCGGTTGTTGAGATATCTGCCGTTTTGTCTCCCGGAGTTAGCGTGACTGACTTGCTGACTGTCTCACCGCCGTTAAGCGTCCCGGTGTGAGATATTGTCTTTCCGGCAATCGTGAGAGACGGGTCTTGCGTCTCATTCAAATGTGCTGTGTTCTGGAGAGTAACCGCATCCAAATCAAGATTGTTTGCCCCGACTTTCTCTATTTTAACATCTAATCCGTTTGAGTTTGTCTTCTTCGAAAAGTTATGCGTGTAGGTAGTATATCCGTCGAGTTCTTTATCGACGATCAGGTCGCCATTTACACTAATCTGATACTGAACCGGGACACCACCCCCGGTGTCGATAACCAATTGATCAGCCTCATTCAGGCCGCTATCATAGGTGTACGGATTGGGATCAGTTCCAGAAATATAGTCCTCAGTATCAACCTCCGGATCAAGACCAGTTAATGACAGATTTGTAGATGTATCTTGATTACCACCGATCGAAACCGCTCTTGTACCCCCATCAGACACCCAAGACGACGTTACAGAGTCATCATTTGATACGCCCGTCAAATTGATCGACAGGTCATCGCCACCGTTCGTCGCGTTGTAGTCGATCGAGTCGCCGTCGGTCGCTGTCGCCGAGATCGCGAACTCGCCGGAGAACGTGACTGTGTTCGTCGAGAACCCCTGAACGTAGAACGCCGCCTCGCCGCTGCGCGTCTCGATCGGCGACGCGTACTCGCTCCCGTTCTCGTGTTCGATGTACGCCGCTTCCGGCACTTCGCCGACGTGCTCGTCGAACCACGAAGTCTCGATCGCGACCCATCGGCCATCGTGTGTCCGGTCGTCTTCGAGGACGATAGCCGGCTCACCGTCTCGGACGGCCGTCTCGACGCTCATCGTCTGACTGCCGGCCGAGGTCCGCACCTCGCTCGGCGCTGGCGGCGCGTCGGACGTGAGACTCCCGAGCCGACTCGTCACGACGTTCCGGTACTCGCCGTCGTCGACGGGCTCGTAGGTCGTTCCGACCACCGGCTCGGTACCGTTGTCGACCGGTCCCGAGTCGCCCGCGAACGGTGCTGCGGGTCCGAGCGCGACTGCCGCGAACAGCAGCACGACCACGAGCGCGAGCGGTTTCAGCGCGCGCTTGGGAACGGACACGCCCGAGAGCGCTCCGCGCAGCTGCGGCGCGAGTTCGTTCGTCGCCTGGTCGAACTCGTCGTGGACGCGCTCGACCGCTGACTTCGCCCGCGATTTTATCCACGCCCACAGCGCGAGTATCGCGAGTTTTGCTCGCGTCGCGAGCGTCTTTTCGTCGCTCTGTTCGCCGTCGTTGTCGTCGCTGGTTGTGTCCGTATTCTTAGACATGGCTCACCCCTCCCCCTGCGGTTCTCTTAGGAACGCGCGCGCGTGTCTCGCGCTGTGCGCGGTCGGCAGCAAACCGAACGCCGCCGATCTCGGGGGGATCAGTTTGTTTTGACGCCGAAAATTGACGGTTCGAACCGTCGAAGCTGCCGGAATCGGCTGCTTCGGAGGTCCTACAGCGCATCGAGCGCCTCCTCTCGGCGCGGGTATCGCACCGAGATCTCTCCTCTGAACTCGTAGTTCCTGAACGGGTTCGGCCACTCGACCGGTGCGTAGTGTCGGTTCCGCCAGATTACCGCCCGTCCGGTCCGGTCCGCAAACCGGTTCACGTAGCTCATGTTGATCGGAACGTTTCCGATCCCCGAGAGCGACGCCGCCGGCGGCGATGTCTTCGGCATCGTCACGAACCACCGCGTCTTCTCCCGAACGCCTTCATCGACGCGAGCCACGCTGTGCGAGAGCGTCACCGTCGAGAGGTTCTTCTTCCGGCCTTTCCCCTGCGAGACCGGGTACCCCTTCACCTTCCGGTTCTGGTCGTTCTCGTCGGCCTCCGGGTTCAGCGGCACGAGGTCGGAGAACTCGTCGTGAACGATCGTCGTCGGGTGGAGGAACTCGTCATCCTTCGCTCGCGTCTCCATGAACGCGAAATTAACGTCCCGAAGCGGCGTCACCTCGGCCGGCTCCTCCGCCTCGTGGGCCGGCGTGTAGGTCGCCTGTGTGAGCTTCTCGCAGCCGCGGAACTGCGGGTCCGGCAGTACCGCGTAGAGACCGCCGGGCACGACCTTCGTCATGAGGTCCCGCGGGTTCCGGTACTCGACCGTATCCCGGAACACGTCGGTCAGCGAGATCTCGGTCGTCGGCAGCGTCGGGTTCCGCGGCTTCGCGTGAACCTCGTAGTCGACCCCCTTCGGCACCGCGACCGTCATGAACGGTGCGAGCGGGAGACACTCCAGCTCGTCGAGCGTGAGCATCCAGAGCAGCGTCTCGTTGTTGATCTCCGGCATTCGGATCCCGGCGATCACGTTCGCGAACGACGTCTTCCCGCCGCCGGGCTTCGAGTGCGCCCAGATGTCGGTCCCGCCGTCGCCCATCGCCCGGAGGACGTGTTCGTTCTCCGGCTTCGCCAGCCATTCGAGGACCTTCCGGCGCGTCGACGGCTGCTCGGCGATGATGTCGTCGTCGGTGCGCCCCTCTTCCAGCGCCCACATCTCGGCGTCGTCGACGTGGATCAGCGCGTCGAGATACGCGCTCGGGTACCGGTACACCGGGTGCGCGTTCTCGATCCCGCTGATCTGAGCCGTCCGTTCGAGCGATTTCAGCTTCTTGTGGAACGGCTTCAGGCTGTTCCCGTCCGAGTCCGTGAACTCCCGGTAAATTCGTTCTCCGTCATCGTGGTGTCGACTCAGCTTCGCCCACGACTTCTCGCCGGCGTGGTACCGCGCCTGTCGCGACGTTTCCCACGCTTCGAAGTCCTCGTGGAGCTGGTCGATCACCTCCTGTTTGCCGTTCTCCGCCTTCTGTCGGCTGCTGAATGACTTGCTCATGAGTTGAACGCTCCGTGTGGGCTTCCGCTACTGTCCGTCCGTTCGCTACCGGTGAGCGACCGCGCCGCCGCGAGGAACGGCGGGAGCAGCTCGTTCACCGCGAACCGATACCGAATCCGCTTCGCGTCGTCGCCCTCCTGGTCGAGTAGCGCTTCGAGAAGTACTGGCGACGACACGATCATATCGAGGAACCGGTCGGGCGTCTCGCCGTGCGTCGGGACCGTCAGCGACCGGGCCCACCGCCCGATCGCCTGTCGGTCCTCGAACCCGTTCCACAGCTGGAGCAGCGCGCCGGCCTGTGCCCGGTCGAGTCGCCGGAAGGCCGGGCGCATCAGCGGGTTCTGCTCGCTCTCCGGGTCGACGTCCTTCCACGAGGTCGCCTCGTCGTCCTCGACGCGCTCGTTCGCTCGCTCCCGAAACTCCCGGTAGGCGAGGTCGCACGCGTCGTTGAGCGCTTCGACCACCCGCATCCGGGCGTACTCCGAGACCGGTCCGCGCTCCGCGAGGAGATGCTCGAAGATGTCCGAGAGCGGGAGCATGTGTCGCGGCTCGATCACGTCCTCGACGTGTCCGAGCGTCCGAATCCCGGCCGCCTGATACCACGAGAGCGCCTCGCGGTAGGTTCGGAAGCCGTCCGAAAGCGCTCGAACCGGTGGGTCTCGCGAGGTGTCGCCGTGGTAGAGGAGTCGGTCCTGGTCGTGGTCGAGAACGTCGAGCGCCGGCCGCGTCGTACGCGGCGTGTGCGCTTCGGGCCCGGACTCAGTCATCGTCGCCCTCCGCGGCATCGCGTCGCCCCTTGTCCTCGAACTCGAAGTCCGTCGGCTCGGTGTCCGGCTCGTCGATGTCCTCGACATCGAGATCGAGGCCGAGCTCGTTTTCGAGGAACCGGAGGACAGTGCTCTTGTCACGTCGGGTCTCGATGTCCCGCGCTTCCATCGCGGTCGTCATCCGTTCGTTCCACGCGATCTCCTCGAAGTCCTCGATCGTGCGAGCGTTCGCGTGTTCCGTTTGGAGGACGGTGAGAGAGCCATCCGCCGTGATGTCGTGGCGTGGAGCCGGGACGAAGTCGATCGACCCGTCGACGGCCTCGTAGCTCTCGACCGCGAGCAGCACGAGACCGACACCCGCACCGACTGTCGGCGTGTTCATGACGGTGCCGCCGGCGTACCACCCGATGACCGGGAGCGCGAGCGTCGCGGCCGTCAGGAGACCGTAGAGGCCACGCGTCACCGGCGACAGGCTCTCGCCCTCGTCAGGCTCGGGAAGCCGGTGCCACACCGGCATCCGCCGCCGGAGGTACGCCGGCTTGTGGTCGACCGCGACATCCGCCTCCGGGTCCGTGTAGACCTTCTCCGAGACCGATCCGGACACCTTGACCTTCGTCCGCAGGTCGCTCAGGTCGAGTCGAGCCGCGCTCGCGAACAGCCGGGCGAAGAACGGCCGGATCCCCTTTTTCGGTAGGAGTCGGCCGCCGTTGGGTGCCCGGACCGTCGTCAGGATCGACATGTCTTCGTACAGCTCGTCGTGGTACCCCTCGTCGGGGATCTCGATGCGATCCGACGCCGTTGCGGTTTCACCGCCGTCCGGGACTACGTCAGACTCGGGATCGGTACCGTCGTCGCCTCGTCGGAGCGAGAGTGCCGAGGAGAGCTCCTTCCGCTCGAACGCGATCCGCTCGGTCGGCGGCGACATCCGCAGCCCGCCACCGTAGGCGATCGGGAGCAACGAGAGGCCGAGCAGGATGTCGAAGTTCGCGACAACAGTCGAGACCTCGTAGTAGAGGCCGGCAAGCGCCATCAGCACGCCGAACCCGGAGACGATCCCCCACGTCGCCAGCGAGTACCGCGGCCCGGTCCCCGCCAGCTTCAGGGTCGCCTTCGCTCCCGAGAGACCGCCGATGATCCCTGCGATTCCCGGAATGAGAACCGTGGTGAATGCGTACCACCACGCATCGGCTTGGGTCTCGATCTGAACCTGTTGCGATGCCGGTGCCGATTCGTGCGTGAACCGCCACCGAGCGCCGTCGACGAGCTCGCCGTCGCGTTCGAGCCACATCGTCGCTTCCCACGACGCGTCGTAGTGACTGTTCAACGCGATCGGCGCAGAGGCGTAGCCCGACTCGATGTCGATCGTTGCGCGCTGTACCTCCTGCTCTGCCGCGTACTCAATGGTCGAGCCGTTCACGGTCTCCGTCTCCGGCTTCCAGTAGACGATGACCGCTTCGTACTCGCCGGTCGCCTCCTCGCCGAAGACGGTCGAGTAGACCTCGATCTCGTCGGCGTTGAGCGTCGCTCCCCGTTGGAGGAACACCGGCTCGTTCGAGAGCGGGTCGGCCGGAACGTGTCGGATCGCGACCGTTCCCGCGGCCGTTTCACCACCGACGTATCGCACGGATGGTGGTGCTGCCGACGGCTGGTTCCCGCCCGTCCGCAGCTCGTTGATATCGAACGGGCCGGGCGCATCGAAGCCCGTCTCGCTGGCGTTCTCGACCTGCGCTGTCGCCGTGTCGGTCGGCGCTACGGCCGCCAGTGCGGGCGTCGCCGTCATGCCGATCAGGAGGACAGCGAGGCTTACCGCGGCGACCGTAGCGCCGCGGTTCATCGATGGGCCTCCAGCTCGTCGAGCGCAGCCGCCTCCAGGTAGGCAGCCGTGAAGGCGAGCGCAGTCGCACCGACGAGCGCAGCGGTCGCACCCATGCCGATCGTCGTTGAGTGAAGCGAGTTCTCCAGTGCCGTTCCCGCCGCAGCAGTCCCTATGAGTCCGAGAACGACGTGGTAGCCCCACTCTCCTGCCGGCACTTGCTGGATGGGCGACTCAGCGGTACCGACCGACATCTCAGTCGTCACCTCCGAAGACCGCCCACGCGGCGAAGAACACGACGACGCCGAGCAGGAGGAACTGAAGGCCCGTGATGTCGCCGAGAAAGCCACCGGTCCCGAGCGCGCCGAAGATCCCCGTCACCGCCGCGAGCGAGAACCCCGGCTCGGCGAGGACCAGGTTCAGGAGGTCGTTCCCGAACTGGAGACCGATACCGGCACCGGCCGCGCCGGCCGCAGCGCTCGACGTCGCACCGCGCTTCAGTCCGGAGCCGGCTCGTCTCGCTCCGGAGCCGGCCCGTGCGACCGCTTCCTGCGTCTCCTCGACGCCGACCACGTAGACCAGCACGCCGAGCGCTACGAGGCCCAGCGCCGCCGTCAGCATCGGCTCTCACCTCTGTTCGTCCGCATCCGATTCGTCTCGGTTCGTCCGCTCGTGTTGTGTGTCATGTTGCTCTGTCGAGGTTTGCGTAGACCTGCTGGCTCAGGTAGCCGAGGAACAGTACTGCGGCCGCGACGACGGCCCACTCAACCGGCGACGTCGGCGGCAGCACTTGCGGGAGCGTCAGCGCGCTCACAGAGACCACCGAGAAAATCTGCGGCCCCGACGCGAGCAACGCGTCGAAGATCGCGAGAAGCACCTCGGGGTTCAGGAGCGCGACGATCCCGCTGATTCCAGCACCTAACTGCGCCAGCGGGTCCTTCGCGATTTGCTTGATGTTCATTCTGTCAGTCCTCCGAGTTGGAGGAGATCAGCGGCTACGTAGACTATCCTCCGCAGCACGACGATCGCGACGATTACTTCAACGACGATCAGGACGATCAGCACCAACGGCCCGAAGGGGCCGACGGCCGCCGCAGCGTCCGCGATCGTGGCGTTGAACGTTTCGATGCCGCCGATGATCGCCTCGCCACTGAAGCCACCGGCACCGATGAGTAGGTCCGCGATGGCAACCGGGAGGTCGGCGAGCCCGATTGTCTCGTTCGGCGCGTTGAACCGCGCCGGCTGCGAGCCGCCGACGAGTAGCACCAGCTGCTCAACGACCGTCGTCACGACTCCCGTGACCGTTTCGAGGATCGTCGTCGCGACCGCACCGATAACGAAGCCTCTCGGGTTCTGCGCGAACGCCGTGAGAATGTCCGTGTACGGCGAGAGCGGGTTACTAAAGAACCCGCCACCGCCGGAGCCGCCGGAGCCGCCACCATCGTAGCCGTCGTTACTGCCGCCGGATTCGGCCGGATCTCCGCCGAGTTCCTGACCGAATTCATCTTCGGTATCGGCCATCACAGCACCTCCTGAATCTTGTCGACACCGCGCGCTACGGCGTAGAACGTCAACAGGATGATCGCGAGTGACGCGATCCACGCTGCGATACCGGAATCCGGGAGTGTCGATTCCCAGGTGTTGCTGATCGGTGTCGTCACGCTTTCGGTGACCCTCACGATCAGTCCGTCGGTGTCGCGGTAGACCCGGCCGGGAGCAAGGTTCCTTGCGATCCCCGTTACTAGCTCACGGCCTCCCGAAAGGAACTCGGCGAGGCTGTCGATGAGGCTCGTCCACGCCTCGGTGACTCCACCGACGAACGTCGCCGCGGCTGTTCCAAGTGCGAGTCCGAGCGTTCCGACGACCGTCCGGGCGAGGTTCCCGGCGTCGATGCCGGTCGCCGCATCGAAGTCGACCGACTCGCCGAGATCCTCCGAGCCCGACAGGAGGAACTCCTGATCGTCGTCGCTCAGGCTCGAATCACCGTCAGCCATCGGCTGGCACCTCCACAAACTCGAATCTCCGGCGAGGTGCCATTTCTCGGATCATGTTACTGTTCGTCCGGATCCTCCTCGTCAGCGCCGATATCTAGCGGCCCGATATCGGGCACGTCGATGTCGACTGGAAGGACACTGACATTCCCCGTGGCTTCTCTTTCCTGAAATTGAATTATAAGCCAGAACGCGGCTAAAACGGTGGCAACACCAACGATTAGCGCGAACGGCCCGAACTGTTCTCCGATCGCTGTCGCAGAGGTGCTGGCTGTCTCGGTGATGATCGTGAGCGGATCGATGACGGTCGCATCGATCACCGTACTTGCCGCCGTCGCCAGCGAATCGAGCGGCGACGTGACGAGGTTAAAGATACTCTGGATCAGGTTTACGCCGCCAGTGAACAGAGACACGATCGTTCCGAAGACGGCCCCCTGAAGCAGCGTCCCGAGCGTTCCACCGTCTGTGCCGAGGTAGGCAATCGTCCCCGTCAGCACGTCATTTGGAGACGGATCGTCGCCTGTCGGGAGGTTTGACTCCGGGGACTCTCCAGAGTCTGCCATCTTACGACCCTCCGCGGAAGTAGCTGAGCAGGCCGATACCCGAAATCGCCGAGACAACCATCCCGAACGGTTTGGTGACGAAGCCCCAGATGCCGGCGAGGAACCCGCCGCCGTTCGAGGCCATGATCCCCGCGCCGCCGTTCGCCGCGTCTTGGATCGCCGAGACCTCGCCGTTTGTCAGGACCACGTCGTACGAGACGACGTATTCAGTTCCGCTCGAAATCGTCGCGTCGAGCGAGATCTGCTCGCTGCCGTCGTAGCTCGACGTGACCGAAGTATAGGACTCGATATCGCTGAAGTCCGTGTCGTCGGTCCCTTCAGCGACCTCAACGTCTTTGTAGCGCTCGCTCGGGAGCGTCGGCTCGTCGACGAGCTCCGGGCTCGCGTACGATAGGTCGAACGCGGTCGGGAGTTCGAGACGGAAGCCGATCTCACCGAACTGGTCCCACTGCGGGTAGTCGTTCGACGAGGAGAACTCCGCGGAGACATCCGCGTCGTCGCGGAGGTCGGCCGCCTCGAACTCGGCGTCCGAGGTCAGGTCGTAGACCGTCGCGTCGCTCATGACCGCGTCGAGCGTGTCCATACCGCTCACCGAGTAGTCGCCCCGCGGCTCGGTGATCGTCACCGTTTCGAGCTCGTCGTCGTCGTCGGTGTCGACCTGCTGCTCGCCGAACGTCAGCTCTCGCGTCCGCTCGGCGTCGAGGACTGACACGTCCGCGTCGATCTCGCCGTCGACGACGATCTCCTCGGTGGAGTCGAACGTCCCGTCGCCGGAGCCCTGAACGGTCAGGTCGCCGACCTGGTGCTGGAGCACCTTGCCGTCGCCCGTGCTGTTCGCGAGGACGTCGTCGTCGCCCGCGGTCGCCGTGGCGTCGTAGAGCGTGATCTCCACGTAGTCGCCGTCGGCGTCGACGAGCTGGAGCGTCGGCGTGCCGGCGGCCGAGTTGATGTCGGCCGCGAGCGTCAGGTAGCTCTTCTCGCCGTCAGCGACCGAGAAGTTCGAGTAGGTTGCCGAGTCCGAGGACGCGGTCCCGGCGTAGTTCAGTGCGTCGACGCCGGCGTGCGTCGACGAGTCGGAGACCGTCGCGCCCGAGGCGGTCCACTCAGACGCGTCGAGCGCCGACGCCTCGTTATCCTCGCTCTCGTCGGTCTTCCGCGGGAACTCGTCGCGATCCTCGAAGTCGATCGCGGTCGCCGAGAGCGTGACCGGGTTGTCGTTCGAGTCGTTCAGCGACGCCGGTAGTTCAGTCGCGTCACCGCCATCGTCGTAGTACTCTAGTGCCGAGTCGAAGTCCGCACCATTCCATTCCTCGACGGTCACCTCTGTGGCGATCGTCGGGTTCGGCGTCTTCGCGTCCGCGCTCCAGCCGATGCCGCCGGCCGCCGCGACCGGCGTCGCGACGACCGACAGGAGCATCGTCAACGCAATCAGCGCCGCGAATCCACTCCGCTTCAGATTGATATTCATGCGCTACCTCCGTAGCCGCTGCTGCTGCGATTGGGTGTCATTTGTCTTCGAAATCGCCCGTTTCCGGTGGGCAGGCCGTATTTCTCCGCCAGATCCGTATCGAGCGGGTACCGCTCGCGGAAGTTCTGGAGGTATTCGAGAAATCGATCGCTGACGACGAGACCGCGCGGTCCGTCGCTCACCGGTCAGCCCCCTCGAAAACAGAACTCCAGTCCCTCCAGCGCCGCTCGTCACCGTCGTCATCGTCGTTGGTGTCGCCGCTCACAGCCGGCGCACACCTCCGACCTGAGTCACACCGAACATGGTGCGCCTTGAAATCGGAGCGTGGGGGTTCTATAACTCCGTAATTAAGTGGAATAAACGTAATAAGCGCATTAAGTGCGTGGTTTCAAGTCCCTTCAGCGTGAGTCTAAGATGATGTCTGGCGAGATTCGGAAGTTGCGAGACCTCGGCGGGAGTGGAGGTGTTTCGATCCCGAAAGACACACTCCGCGAGTGGGGTCTCATTGATGACGACGACGAGTTGGCCGACACGCACCTGCGCGTCGAGGAAACAGACGATGCGGTGACGGTCGAGCCGGTTCAGTAACCGGCGCGGGCGACTTTTTCGACGAAGTTGACGGAGTAGGCTACGCCTCGGCCATCTGTTCGCGCTCGACGTACCACTCGCGGCGCTCGATGACCTTTTGGACGGTCGACGTCGGGACACTGACCTCGTCAGCGATTTCCCGTCGACTCTTCCCTGCGTTGTCGAGACGGAAGATCTTCAGGACTGTGTCGAACTCCTCTCCCGGCACCTGATACTTGCCGGCAGCGTCGTACGTCATCCCAAATCGCGGGCGACCGTGATCGTATCCCTGCTCTTTCCGACGCTCGATCGCTCGTCGTGACTTCTCGATCTCCTCCTCTTTGGTGTCGCGCTCGATACGGCGCTTCAGGTCGAACGTGAGATCGTCCTCGTTGACATCGCCGATGTAGACGATCTCGGCGTCGCCCTGTTCGGCCGCGTACTGGATCATCGAGAAGTACTCGTCGCGGCAGATTCGGCGATCATCCCACGCGACGAGGTGCGAGTACTCTCCCGCTTCGAGCTCGGAGACGCGCTCTTGAACGCGCTCGTTCTGGTCGAGTAGCCCCGCTGGATCATCTCGCGTCATCGTCGAGAAGCCAGTATGGACACCGAGATCGAGTAACTCTACCTCGTCAGCAAGATCGTCAGCGAGTGCTCTGACCAGCTCGCGCTGCTCTTCGAGACCGACGTCGGACTCTTCGCCCTTCGACTTCCGGATCCACGCGAGCGCCCTACTCATCGACTACGGTCACCTCCAGAGAACTCCCCGACTTGACCTTCCAGTCGAGCCGCTTCCCGTCGAGGTCCATCGCCTCGGCGAGCCCCTTCGGAACCGTCACTTTGTACTGTCCGTTGGCCCCCTGACTGACTCTCGTTTTCGCCATCTCTGTATAGGCCTATAGTTAGGCCTGAACTTAGTTCTAATTGTGGTGTTCAGATAACCCCGGTTTTCTGGACGCCACATGAGAGCAACGACTTGCGCGAGATCTCCGTTCGCGTCGACGCTCATCACAGCGCACGTAATAAGGTGAACTAGCTGTAGATATCGCAGCACCTACAGCTAATTCAGTTCTTTACTGACGGCAAGGGTGAAAACGACTGCTGCGATAATCGGGAGTGGTACGCCGATCACGGCTAGCGCTGCCGCTACTACGGCGAGCGCGACATCGGTCGTATCAGCTTGTTTAAGCACATACGTCACCACCTACCACAAGAAACGGAACCGAGACTAATAAAATCATCTACAAAATAATCTGCCCACCACTCCTTACTTCGCAAACGCACCACCATCCAGAGAACTAAGTTGGGCGCTGCCGGATCACGTCCATGACCGCGATCACACCCGCGCACGTGAAGCTACGCTGTGGCAGCTGTAAGGGCGAGACCGAAGTCGAGGGCGTACAGGCCGGGTCCGAGACGCAGATCGACTACTGCCCGCTGTGTGGCGCTGGGAACGTAGAGATCCAGCGCCTGTAATACGCCACAGGAATAAGCCGCATACCGCGATAGAAACTTATGCTCCACCTATTCGAGGTCGAATGCCGATATCGACGGATCCGTCGCTCGGTAGTATGTCTCGCCGTCCTCTTCGTACGACTCGATCAGCCCCAGCCGTTCCAGATCATCTAGTGCCTGGTCGAACTCTTCCTTCGAGAGTTTCTCTCGTTCCATATTCGACAGACTGAACGGATTAAACTTAGATGCGAGCCATACCCTTAGAGTGAAAGTGAAAGTGGCTCGCGATCAATCAGCAAGCCGAGTCAGTCACGAGCCAGCCGAAGTGACGGCTGCCGACACTCCGGACAGGCCGCAGTCCCAGCGATGCTGTCGTCGTCGAGGACGACGTAGTCGTCGAAGGTTGCGTCGCAGCTGGCGCAGCGGTACATCTCGCCGGAGGACTTCTCACTGGCCATAGCCACCATGTTCCTCGTAGAGTTCCTCGATTGTATTCCGCCGTCTCGGGACGCACATCGCGATCTCTCCGAACGACATCTCTCGGTGGTCGTGTAGTTCTGCGATGACCGTGGCAAGTTCGTCTTGCGAGAGTCCTACAGCAGATTGATCTCCCGTCATCGGTCTCTGTGATAATCGCAGCCCTCTACGAGAGCGTGGTTTTGTATCTGTGTCCAGTGCGCTAAGAGAGTCCGTCGGTACTCGATCTCCATCTCGGTCATCTCTGCCGGCGACGGGAGCGACTCAACGACCTGTTTGTTGAATACATCGGGTTTCTCACTCTGAGTCATTTTCAACCTCTCTGAAGTGTTGTAGCGCTTTGATTAGCTCTGGCTTCCGCAGTCTCCCAACCGAGTTTTCATAACCAGATCGCTCAGAAATCTCTTTTTCCAACTTGATTTTGGTCGTGTTCTTACCAACCGGTTGCGGTTTTTTGTCTTCGTGGAACCGAAGGTAGTTGACCAGAGCAGATAGCTCGCCATTAGTGAATGTGCTTGGATTCCCCCATGCGGACCATCTCTGCTTGTGATCAAAGCCGACAATTTTCGCTAACTCTTGTCGGAGTTGGCCCGTGTTCAGTTCTTGGGGCTCGTGTGCGATCTCCTCAGTCTCTTGCTCACTCGACATCAGCCACCTCCGTCGCGCCCACTCGTCGAGCGTATCGCTCGGTGAACCAGTCGACGGCGCGATTCGTGACCTCTCCGAACAGCATCCCGAGCCCGAGTACCGCCCACGTCGGCATCTGGAGCGGCTCCAGTAGCAGCGAGAGGAACACGAACGACGGCACGAAGACGGCGAGGAACGCCGCGAACTCGATGCTCGCCATCGACTTGAGACTCTCACTGGGCACGCGCCTCACCTCGGGGCTTAAGCTCACTGTACTCCGAGACGAGCCGGTCGGCGCGTTCCCACTGCTCGGAGAACTCCATCGTGCCGAGGCACTCCGGACACGTGGTCGTCATGTAGCCGCCGCCGTGCTCCGCGGGCACCTTCCAGTCCGGCGCGATACCCCAGTCGGTCGCGCCGCAGGAACACTGCCCTGAGACCGTCAGCACCCACAGTCCGAAGCTGTCTGCCTTTACCGCGGTGCCCTGGAACTTCGGCGGGACGTGGTCGACGTCGTCGGTGGATCGATCAGTCACGGCGACCACCGTCCGTCGCCGCCGGCTTCGTGCGCCCGGAGAACCGCGTGAGACCGGTTTGCTGTTCGGTCTCACCGCCGTCCGGTTGCCGGAGGTCTTTGTCGACCGCACGCCGGATCCACCCCATTTGCTCGCCGATCCCGCCGAGGTCCGCTTCGGCGAACACGTCGACCACGTCGAGCTGCGGACCGAGCGGGTCGAACGCGATCTCGTCCTCGCAGTCGATGGCGTCGAAGTAGACCCTCGCGTAGTCGCGGCCGGCGAGTAGCAGGACCTCGTCGGTGTGAGAGTGGTCGGTGAACGGCGAGCGGAGCGACCACGTAACGTCGTCGACCAGTGCCTCCCGGTCGCGGTCGTCGAGGGTAGTGTCGTAGGGGTCGATCGTCCGCTTCGACCACACGAGGCCGTGTTCGGCGCTCAGGATGACGACGCGGTCGGCGAAGTGGTCTGCGTACTCCAGCTTGAGCGCGAAGTAGTTCGAGGTGTAGAGGTCCCGCGCCGGCGAGGCCTCGTCGCGCTTCGCGTTTCCGCAGCCGATGACGGCGAGCGTCTGCGTGGTCTCGTCTCCGGATTGATCGCGGCTCATGGCGCGGGCACCTCACACTCAGGGCACTCGTCAGGCAGTTCTCCGAGCGGACCGTGAGCGTAGTGGCCGCAACCGTACTGTCGTGCGCCCTGCCGCTCGAACGGGTATTCGTCGATCAGATCGAGAACCTTCGACGGCTCACCCTCCTCGAAACACACCGAGTGAAGGAACGTCTCGTCGTCGGCGCTCTTGTAGTGCCCCGGCTCGGTGGGATCAATCGGACCCCCACACTCGGCGCACTCTTCGCGTTCAACTTCTCGGGTGATCTCACCTCCGTCGGTGGCAACTCGCGCAACTCTCGACTGAGATGGTTGGTAGACGACTCCGTGGAAGTACGCCTCCTTCAGCGCGTGAGCAACATCTCCGATGTCGATCGTCGAGTCGCTCAGCATCTCCTCAACGACAGGCCCAACAGACGCTCCGGGGCGGTCGTCATCGTCGATGTGCTTATCGATCGCCTCGGTTAGCGCTGTCACAGGGTCCGTCTGCTCAACTTCTCCGTCGGACTGTTCAGGCATCGATACCACCCTCGTATCCGTTCTCTCGACGCCAGCGAGCGACGCCGTGCGTGGCCTCGATGTAGTCTTCTTTGCTCTCGTACGTCATCGACCGGCACTGGGGGCAGGCGAAGGTCTCGTCGTACTTGTCCCACCACTCCGGAACCAACTCGTGGCACTCCGGGCAGTACATCGGATTTTTGTGATCAACGGCAGCCTCGGACTGCTCACTCATCGCGATCACCGTCCTCCAGCTCCGTCGCGATCTCTCCGAACTGGTCCCGCAGCGCCGCCGCCTGCTCGGCGTCGACCAGGAGCGCGAGATCTCCGTTCGCGTCGAGGCTCATCGCGTCGTAGTCCGCATCGA
This sequence comes from Halorubrum tebenquichense DSM 14210, assembly GCF_000337415.1. Classification (GTDB taxonomy): domain Archaea; phylum Halobacteriota; class Halobacteria; order Halobacteriales; family Haloferacaceae; genus Halorubrum; species Halorubrum tebenquichense. The sequence continues at coordinate 26,847 of NZ_AOJD01000003.1, forward strand.
ACAGCACCGCGTAGAGCCGCTCGCCGCCCGCGTACTCTGCCGGCTCGTCGAGCGCCGTCGTCGCGATCGCGTTCGACGGCAGCATCCTGTTCCCTTCGTAGTCGTCGTCGGTGTCCGTGCTCATGGTCTGAGTCGTCGTCTCGTCAGTCATCGGCCGGTACCTCCTCGACCCTACCCGCATCCGGGGTCGGTGTCTCGCCTGCTGTCGTCGCGTGAAGCGCCGCGTGTTCGCCGTGGTCGACCGGCTCGATGTTCTCGGGCCGGTTGTCCCACTTCACGCCGTTCTCGTGGTGAACGTCCTTGCCGTCGAGGTCCGCGAGAATCGCCCACAGCGGCGTCGACGCCGCGTAGCACTCCACGACCGCGAGCAGCCGGTGGTGCGCCACGTAGACGTCCTCCTTACCCTCGACCTCGGTCGACGGCCGGAGTTCGTACGAGCGCCACCGCTCGTAGCCGCTCCCGGAGTCGCTGCCGGGCTTCGTCTCGAAACGAGCGCCCGACATCAGTCGTCACCTCCGTCGAACAGCGCCGCAGTGCGCGTCATCCGCTCCGGGAGGTCGTTGAGCGTCGCTTCGAGCTCCTCTTCGGAGATCCCGGCCGGCGCTTCCACGACGAGGGAGACGTCGCCCCGCTCGGCCGAGCCGAGGACGCGGTCGCCTTCGACCTCGACGTCGAGGACCGCTGGCTGCTCCGGTGCCGCTTCCTGCGGCGGGTCGCGTGGCATCGTTCCCCCGTCCGTCGCGACCTCGTCGGTGTCGCTGTCGTCGCGCTCGCGGCGGTCTCGCCATATCGCGACCAGAATCGCTCCGACCCCGTAGACACCGATTCCGATCCCGACACCCGGCGATATCAGCGCCGCGCCCGCACCGACTGAAAGACCGACGCCGAGTCCCGCGAGTTCGTCGTTCGACAGCATCACTCGACCCTCCAGTAGTGGACGAGGTGGCTCGGATGCTGCTCGTCGTGTTCCCACGCCGAATCGTCGCCCGGCTCCAGGTACAGCGTCGTCTCTTCCTCGCAGGCACAGCATTCCGCCGAGACGATCCGCCACTCGTCGACGTCGACCTCGTAGGGTTCCGGCGAGTCGTCGGGCGACTTCTCGACATCCTCGATCGCCGGCGGCTCCGAATCTTTGCTCCACCCGTACGGTGCCGAGACGGGCGGGCTCACGCCGACTCACCTCCGTCGACGGCTTCGGCGAGCTCGTCGAGCCGCTCGCGAGCCTCGCCACCATCCGCGACCGCGTCGCCCGAGGACGTCGACGCCGGCCGGTCGCGCGCCTCGATGTCGTCTCCGTCGAGACGGCCGACCACGAGTGTCACCTCGTGAAGCCCCTGGTGGAGTGCGACCGCGTTGTTCGCCTTCAGCGGCTGGAGCGTCACCTTCCGAACCGCCTCCTTCTGAATGTTCAGGTGGTTCGCCAGTACCGACTCGGCCGTGTCGAGTTCGAGCCGACCGCCGATCCCGGCCCACTCGACGAGCTTCCGGTGTGCGTCGCGCGCCTTCGCCGGGATCTCGTCGCTCGGGGTCGCCGTCTCGTCGCTTTCGGTGTCGACGTACGTCGTCGAGACCGCGTGCCGCAACGCCTCAGCGAGCGACCCGTGCTCCTCTTCCGCGTCTTCGAGTGCTTCGAGCAGCGCCTGATCGCGGATCTTCGCCTTCGCGACCCGCCCGTCGACATCACTCACTGAGCATCACCTCCTCGGCCTCGACGACTTCCTGGAACTCTTCGCGAGAGCCGCCGTTGTCCGGGTGCGCCGACGCCTTCTGCGCCCGCGCCGCCGCCTCGACGACGTCGTCGGGAGCGTTCTCGCGAACTCCGAGTACTTCGTGCGCCGGCGTCGGCGTCGAGCCCGTGACGACCGCGTCGTCGCCGTCCCCCGGCGGCAGCCGCGCCGCCGCAAACTCCGTGTCTCCCGTCTTTACCGGTCGGTTCCCCCGCATCCGGGTCTCGTTGACCCACTTCAGGACGTACCGGACGTTGTCGCGGAGCCGCGGCGACGCGTCGCACGCCACCGCGAACTGCTCCTCGTTGTCGCTCCACCGCAGCACGAACCCCGGATCGTCCGGGTTCGCGTTGTGAAGCGGCAGGCCGTTCGACTTCGTGTGAGCGTTCGCGATCTCGCCGCGCCACGCGTCGACGTCCATCCGGTCCATCTCCGTCGCGAGGTCCTTCGTCGTCGCGCCGAGCGTCGCCTCGAAGCTCCGGTTCCGATCGCGCTTCGACTCGGGCGTCCGTTCCCAGCCAGCGGGCCAATCGAGACGGCTCACGCGGCGTCACCCCCGTTCTCCTCGTCGTCGGGAGTGATTCGCGGCGCAACCGCGTACTCGACGCGGTCCTCGATCTGAACGACTATCGGCTTCTCGTCTCCGAAGCGGACCTCGACGTCGTTCTCGGTCTGGACTCGCTCGGTGATCTCCGGCCAGAACCACGAGCCGAAGCGCGCCGTGTCGAATCCCGTCTCGGTGACGACGCCTTCGATCGTCGTCGCCCACGGCGTGCCGCAGCTCGCGACGTTCAGGTCGTTCAGGTCGGCCTCGACCACGAACCCGAGGTCCGTCGCTCCGCACGCGCCGTCGACGGCCCCCACGAACTCCCAGCCCTTCATCCGGGCGGTCGTCCCGTACTCGACGTCGATCCACTCTTGCGACCGCGTCGCCGACACCGGCTTGATCTCCAGCGTCTCGGCGAGCGGCGGTTCCTTCACCGTCAGTTCCTCGTCGGCCCGGTCGATCTCGATCTCGACATCCTGTCCGCTCGCCAGAAACATGGTGTCGAACTCGTCGATCGCGCCGACGTTCACGCCGACCTCGCAGTGCGCGCCGGCCGTTTCGATCTCCTGTTCGTGAATGACGGTCCGACCCATCGAAACGTGCGACTTGTCGAGCGCTCGCCCGACAATCCCCGTCGGATGGAACTCGATGAGCGCCCACTCGGAGAGCGCTTCGAGGTCCTTCAGCAGCATCCAGAGGTCTTCGGCCGGAACCTCGTAGGTCGTGTTCCAGCCCTCGTCGTCGAACGTCATCGCCCCCGAGGCAGCGGAGCGCCCCGACTCGTCGACGAGGCTCATGCCGACACCCCGCTACGCCTGCGAGCACCCGGACGGCCGCATAATGCGCGCCGTCGCGCGCGCCGCGCTAAGTTCGCGGGCACACACTCGGGTGCGCCACGTGGGCACCGATTCGAACGGCCCCCCGTACCTCCGTACGGTTTCGCTAAATCATCGGTAGAGGCTTCGAGGTCTGACAGAGCCGTAAAATCGGGGCCGTACGGTCGGCTCTCCGAACCGTACGACTCGTACGCTCCAGTTGTTCCACCCGAAACAGTCGAAACGGAGGTCATCGGTTGACGCCTCCGTCGGCCGCGACCGGCTGACTCGCGTCGGTCTCGGTGCGGTCGGCCTCGACGTCGTCGACGCTGAACCACCACGGCGGCGAGAGGTACGTCTCGCCGGTGTCGAGGTCGGTGACGCCGAGTTGGTCGCGACTCCACCGCCACCACAGCAGCGCGACGTGAGCGCACCAGTCGCGGAAGCGGTGCCCGTCACAGTCGCACTCGGCGACGAGATCTCCCTCGTAGACCGCGAACAGCACGCGGTGCCGGGAGACCTCGCTGTCGCCGTCCTCGCGGCCGAGGAGGACGTCGAACTCGGCCGGGTTGACAGCGCCGACCGTCGACGGCGCGGCCTGTGCGCGCCGCCAGCTCGACGAGAGCTTCCACTCGCTCGGGAACTGGAGTCGATCCGGCTCGCCGAGACGGTTCGCGATCTGCTCGCGTTGCTCCTCGACAGGATTCCCGGCGCTCATGGCGGCGAACACCTCCGGACGAACGTCCCAGCGTTTCCTGCCTTCGGGTCCTCGATGTGTTTCTGAACCCCGTCACGCACCGCCTGCTCCCCGCAGCGGAGCTTATCGATCCACGAGTCCTCGTCGAACCGCGTGTTTACCGAGAAGTATCGCGGCTCGCCGTCGACGACCTCGCGGAGGTACCCGCTCCAGCCGGCCGAGTCTTCCCAGAGCCGCAGCTCGCCAGCGTCGTTGAACAGGTCTCCGATCTCGATCGTCCGCTTCTCGACAACCGTCGCGACCGCGCGGTTGTCGTCGAGGTCGACCTCCAGATCCGTCCGGCGATCGACGCTCATGCCGCCACCTCACGACGCGGCGCGAGAGCGCCGCTAAGTGTAAGAAAAAGGTGGAAAAGGTATATGTATCCTATGGGCCGGCACGAATTTGAATCGTGGTTACGGCCACCCGAAGGCCGAAGGATACCAAGCTACCCCACCGGCCCGCACCTGAACGAAAGCCGTTCGTTCTTTTAATCCTTCCGAAAGGGGGCGATACGCGATGGCCGGACACCGTCCCGGTGGCACCGACACCGCCGCTGTCCCGGAAACGACTCGTGAGTCGTGGCGAGCTGGTTCCGGCGCGAACGACTTCGAATCCCGAACCGCTCGGCGACACGTGAGAGACTCCGTTGGAACCAACTCCACGACCACGACCACCGCAGCCCCACGCCTCCCCAGCCTCGTCGCTCGCTCCGGGCTCCCTTCGGTCGCCCGTCCGCTCGCGACTCCCTCGCGCGTGCGACTCGCGCNCCTCGTCGCTCGCTCCGGGCTCCCTTCGGTCGCCCGTCCGCTCGCGACTCCCTCGCGCGTGCGACTCGCGCCCTTCGGGCGCTCGTCGGCGCGCGCCACCGCACCGCTTGTTCTATTTATAAGCTCTCGTCGCCGTTCTCGGACTCCGCCGCGTCTTCGGTCTCGAAGTAGCGGTCGCGATGTTTCCGACACCCCGGATTGAACGCGGCCCCACACGCGGGACAGGCGTTCACGTCGCTCTCGAGGTACTCCCGGGCGGTCAGCGTCGTTCCACAGGCCCCGCACAGCACCGCCGGCTCGTCGAAGCGCTCGCGGGGCCACGGGACCGCCTCGTGGTCGGCGGCCGCGTCGTGGCAGGCGTCACAGGGGTAGTACGTCTCACAGCAGCCGAACCGGAGCGCGATCACGTCGACTGGGTCGTCCCAGTGGGCACAGCGCGTCTCGGGATCGACCGCGACTCCGCGCAGCGGCACCGCGAAGCGCGGGTCGGTTGCGGGCGCGGTCGTCGTCTCGCGGTCAGCACCCGCCCCGTCAGTAGCTGGCGTAGCCATGGGTGTCGAGCCAGTTGTGGACGACGGTGATCGTGTGGTCGGCGTGGAGCAGTTCGGGCCCGACCCGTAGCCGGCGCTCGGCGCGGTCGGCGATCGATTCGGCCGCCGCCGGAGCGAAGTCGTGGTGATCCGAGAGCACGAAGACTGGGTCGGTCGGCGGGTCGGCGTCGACGAGCGGGTCGCCGTCCTCGTGGAGTTGGACGAGCGTGCCGTCGGGACCTCGGCCGGAGCCGCCCTCCTCACCGACGAGCCGGTCGAGCGTCGCGTCGAGGCCCATCCGGCGGAGTTCGACGCCCGGCGAGACGTCCGCGGGCATGTGGCCGATGGCGTCCTCTTTCGCGGCGAGCGCGTCGCGGACCCGCGCGGCGACGTTGCGCTCGTCGGGGTGGAGGTGCCGGAGCGTGTCGGCGTCGAAGGTGACCGTGAACGCGTCGGCGATCACGAGGTGGACCCGGACCGACTCGCGGATGCCGTGCGAGAGGAAGACGCCGGCGCTCACGCACCGACAGAGCAGGTCGAGCCGCCCGGCCCCCGGGATATCCGACAGCGAGACCGCGTCGGGGTCGGTGGGCACGTCGCGGCCGATGACGACGAACTGGCGCATGTGCCCGCGTCGCCCCCGATCGTCATAAGGGGTGCGACCCAACGGCCGGCGTGAGCCTCACCGGACTCTGTCAGGTCTGCGAGGCGGCGGCCGCGACGCACAGCTGTGACCGCTGCGGCCGCGCCGTCTGCGACGACCACTGGGACGAGACCGCCCGCGCCTGCGCCGGCTGCGCCGCCGGGCGCGGATAGGGGGCGGCGGGCGGCGCTACCGATGCCGGTTCAGCCGCTTTTTGAGCCGCTTGGCCGCGTCGCCCGCGGCACCGAAGTACGTCGCCTCGTCGTCGGGGCGGCTCGACTCCTCGCCGGCGAAGATGATCCTGCGCGAGGAGTTGACGAGGCCGACGTCGACCGGGAGGTCCGGCCGCGAGGCGAGCCCGTGTTCGACCGCGGCCTCGGCGTCGCCCCCCTGCGCGCCGACGCCGGGGACGAGGAAGGGGATCTCGGGGACGATCTCGCGGACCGTCTCCAGCTCCTCGGGCGCGGTCGCGCCGACGACGAGCCCGACGTTGCCGTTGGCGTTCCACACGTCCGCGAGCGCGGCGACGCGCTCGTAGAGCGGCTCGCCGGACGCGAGTTCGAGGTCCTGGAGGTCCGCCCCGCCCGGGTTCGAGGTGCGACAGAGCGCGAACACGCCCTTGTCCGCGCGGTCGAGGAAGGGCTGGAGCGAGTCGCGCCCGAGGTACGGGTTCACCGTGATCCCGTCGACCCAGTCGAGCGCCTCGGCGTACCGCCGCGCCGTGTTGCCGATGTCGCCGCGCTTGGCGTCCAGCAGGACGGGGACGCCCTTCCCCTCGGCGTAAGCGGCGGTCTCGCGGAGCGCGCGCCAGCCGTCGGGGTCCTCGTAGAAGGCGGCGTTCGGCTTGTAGCAGGCGGCGTGCTCGTGGGTCGCGTCGATGATCCGGCGGTTGAACGCCCACCGCGGGAGGTCGGCGTCGGCCACGTGGTCGGGGAGCCGGCTCGGGTCGGGGTCGAGCCCGACCGAGACGACGCTGTCGACCGCGTCGATCCGGGCCGCGAGCGTCTCGAAGAAGTCCATACGCGCCCTGCGTCGGCGGGCGCACTAACGGTTTTGCTCCGGGGGCGACGCGACAGCGTCCGCGAACGGCCCGTCACCGCCAGTCGCTCGGAACGTACTGTCCGAACTCGGGGGATTCCGACCGGGTCACGGGTCGGAACACCGCTTCTCCGTCGATCCGGAACTCCTCGATCGCGTCTTGAGCGGGGCCGGTCAGATGGCCGGTGAACGCCATCGCCAACGGGTACGCCACGTCGTGGCGGCCCGGATTGACGGGGATGACCGCGTACTCGTTTCGGAGGAGCGGTCCGGGGTCCTCGATGCCCCGGTCGACGTGCGCCGCTAAGTCGCCTCCGGCGACGTTGAGAAACGTCCCCCGGTCGGTCAGCGTATACGAACCGGTCTCCGCGGCCAAGCTGAGCGTGTTTCCCATTCCCTGTCCCGTCTCACCATACCAGTCGCCGGTCGGATCGACGCCGGCCTCGCTCCAGAGCTGTCGCTCTCGGATGTGCGTGCCGGAACGGTCGCCGCGCGACAGAAACGCCGCCTCGGCGCTCGCGATATCGCGGAAGGCGGTGACCGGGGGCGAACCAGCAATCCCCGCCGGATCGTCCGGCGGCCCGACCACCAGAAAGTCGTTGACCATCACCGTCCGGCGGTTCGTCCCCTCGCCCGCCCGAAGGAACGCGTCCTCTAGGGAACGGGCGTGAACGAGGACTACGTCGCAGTCGCCGTTCCGCGCCGTGCGCAAGGCCCCGCCGGTCCCGCGCACGACCGTGTTCACCTCCGGCCCGAACGCCCGAGTGAACCCCGGCGTCAGTTCGTCGAGTAGCCCGCTGTCGTTGATCGTCGTCGTCGCCGCGAGCGTCAGCGACCGGACGGAGGCGGTCGGCTCCTCGTCGGTCGGGGCGGCACCGCCACACCCGGCGAGCGACACGACGCCACCGGCACCGACCGCTTGGAGATAGCTACGACGGTCCACGTCGGCGTTACCGGTTACAGTTACCTAATATTTCTGTGAAACCACATTCGGGTTCGTCGCGGCTCCGGCGACGAGATCGGGGAACCGGTCGCTCTCCGTCGTGGCCGACGCCGCGGCTTCCGGGTCGCTCGCGGGCCCGAACGAGGGCCTCACCGACCGGTCTGCTCGTCCGTGTGCGTCGGTCGACTCCCTCAACAGGAGCAGTAGTACTCGCGGTCGACGAACTCCGTCTCGAACAGCTTCGCCGCCGGTTCCGGGTCGGAGGGGCGGTACACGCCGGTCGTGAGGTCGCCCTCGCGCTCGAACGCGCCAGACACCAGCCGCCGCCAGTCGGCGGCCGACAGCTGGTCCCAGAACGCGTCGTCGCCGGCTAAAAGCGAGAGGTAATCCCGGAGGTACACCCACCGCGTCGGCTCGATCCCGTCGGACTCGTAGGTCGCGCCGGTGACCGCGGCGTACGCCGCCATCGGGAGGTTCGCGCCCGCGGCGACGGGCATGGAGATCCACTTCCACGGCCGCGTGTTGACGTCTAAGAGCAGGAACTCCTCGCGGGCCTCGTCGTAGACGAACTCCGCCTCGCTGATCCCGTGGTAGCCCGCGTCGTCGAGGACGGCGAGCGCGCGCTCCTCGATCGCCGGCTCGTCGGCCGTCTCGACCAGACAGGAGGTGCCGAAGTTCAGGGGGTAGCGCACCGCGGCGTTGCCGACCACCGCGAGCGCGTCGTCGGCCCCCGACGGGGGCACGTAGGAGGCCAGCGAGTGGTCCTTCCCGGTCGCGATGTCGACGCGCTTCTGGGCCATCACCGCGATCCCCGCGTCGCTGGCGGCCGCGACGACGTCCGCGAACTCCTCGCGGTCCGCGACCTCGATCACGTTGGTGCCGAACGCCTCCTCGAAGTCGCGCTTGAGCTCGGGTTTCACCACCAGCGGGAAGCCGAGTTCGGCGGCCGCCTCGTCGACGGTCGCGTCGGCCTCGCGGGTGCCGGCCGCGTCGGTCTCCGCCAGCCGGTACGTCTCGGGATAGGGGACGCCGAGCGCCTCGCAGGTCGCGTACAGCTCCGACTTGTTCAACACGTCGTCGAGCGTGTCGCTGCCGGCGAAGGGGAGCCGGACGCCCTCGGGGTCGGCCTCGGCGTACGACAGCGCCCACTCGTCCATACAGCCGAACGCGACCGCCTCGGTACCCGCGGCGTCGACGATCGCCTCCACGTCCTCGCGGAACCCGTCGAGGTCGTCGAGCGGGTACGTCACCGCCCCGGCGTAGTCGACGGCGTCCGACGGCGGCGCGAGCCCGTCGTGGGTGACGCTGCCGGCGTCGCCGTCCGCGTCGCCGCCGACGCTCCCGCCGGCGCGGTCGAGCGCGATCACGGGCACGTCGTGGGCGTCGAGCGCCCGGGCGACGCCGAGGCCGGTGATGTGCGCGTTGCTGACGAGCGCGGGCGGGCGGTCGAACTCGGCGTCCGCGAGCGCGTCGATCAGTCCCTCCGTCGAGCGAAACCGGGCTGCCATACCCCTCCTCGACGGTCGACGCACAAAAGGGTCCGACGTACCGGCCGAGCGTGCCCGTATCGGTGAGGCGATCCGAGCTGCCCCCGCGTCTCGGCCGGCGGCCCGCGGCCGCGACGCGAGCGGCTTTTCAGGCCGCGTCGCCTCCGGATCGGTATGACCGAAATCGAGGACGACGAACTCCCCGACCGCGTCCGCCGGGCGTTCGCGGACCACGGCTCCTTCGAGCGCGACGGCGACGGCTGGGTCTCGACGACCACCGCCTTCGACGGGACCGTCCGCGCTGCGCCGGCCGACGAGGGTCGGACCCGGTTCACGGTCACGGTCCGGGTGCCGACCCTCTCCGCAGTCACCGCCGACGAGGTCGCCGACGTGGTCGAGGACGGCTGGGCCGACACGTTCGAGCGCCGCGTCGTCGACGTCGGCGGCGTCACGCGCCGCGAGCGCGAGTTCGACCCCGCCGTCGAGACCGGCGGCGACGAGATCGCTGTCACCTACGCGCTGACGGATATCAACGAGCGGCGCGGCGTCGACGACGCGGGCGCGCTGATCGACTTCGTCGAGGGGACGTACGTTCAGGGCGTCATCCCCGGCTACGAGTACACGGGGCCGGTCGCGGAGCTGCTCTCGGCCGCGCGGCGACACGGGAACGACGGCGCGGTCTGAGGCCGCGAGGCCCGGGTCGGATCGGTGTGGGCCGCTGCGGTCGATAGGGGCAAGTGTCGGCGGCCCGTACGACGCCCATGCTCGCGCTGTTCGGGTTCGGCAGCCTCCTCGCGCTGGTCGCGTTCCACACGTTCCTCGCCGGGGTCGCCACCCGATTCTTCCGGCTCCAGCTGTCGACCAGGTGGGGGTCGGCCGTGTACACGCTCGTGTTGACCCCTCTGCTGTTGCTCGTCTCGACGCTGGTGTTCGCGGGCGCGCTCGGTGTCGGGACCGGGATCGACGTCGGCAGCTCGACGATCCTCTTGGCGCTGCTCATCGCGCTCCCGCTCGCGTTGGGGGTCGCGATCGACTACCTCTACGTGCCGTCGCCCGAGGAGTACGACCTGCCGGACACGCGCTGACGCGGTCGTTTTTCCGAATCAGCGGTCGAGTAGGTCCGCGACGATCGATTCCACCCGCGCGATGACGTCCTCCGGCGAGCGCGTCGCGTCGACGCGGTGGAAGCGCCCGGGGTCGGCGTCCAGCAGGCGCTCGTAGTTCTCGCCGACGGCCGCGAGGTAGCCGTCGCGCTCGAACTTGTCCGTCCGCCCGGCGCGCTCGGCCGCGGTCTCCGGGTCGAGGTCGAGGTAGACGGTCGCGTCCGGCTCGCGGGAGAACGCCGCGTGGACCCCTTGGACGTACTCCATCGGCCGCTGGATGTCGACGC
>NZ_AOJD01000004.1 GCF_000337415.1 Halorubrum tebenquichense DSM 14210
CGTCTCCCATCGACCGCGCCACCGCGTCGCCGTACCAGCTGTCCGTCGGCTCGCGGGTGAACGTCGCGTCGGGATACACGTCGTGGAGCGCCTCCCAGACCGTGGTCTTGCCGCTGCCGTCGAGCCCCTCCAGCGTGATCAGCATGGTGGCGTTCCGCCGCGCCGAGGAATAAACGGCCCGGGTCGCGGCGGGTCCGCTCGGTGTCGCCGCGTCGCGGCGCGACCGACGCCACCTCCTTTTAGTGGCGGCTCCGCGAACCGCCGCCATGGCACTCGATCCGTCGACCGGTCGCGCGCCCGGAGGGACCGAATGGTAGCGATCGCCGTCTCGCTGTCGCGGGTGGCGGCCGCGCTGGTGCTGGTCGTCCTCAACGGCTTCTTCGTCGCCTCCGAGTTCGCGTTCGTCCGGATCCGCTCGACCTCGGTCGAGGAGATGGTCGAGGACGGGAAGGCGGGCGCGGAGACGCTCCAGGAGGTGATGACCAACCTCGACGACTACCTCGCGGCGACGCAGCTCGGGATCACGCTCGCGTCGCTCGGCCTGGGATGGATCGGCGAGCCCGCCGTCGCGGCGCTGCTCGAACCGGTGCTGGGGCCGCTGCTCCCCGAGAACCTCGTCCACCTCGTCGCGTTCGCGGTCGGCTTCTCGTTCATCACGTTCCTCCACGTCGTCTTCGGCGAACTCGCGCCCAAGACGATCGCCATCGCGCAGGCCGAGCGGATCTCGCTGCTGCTCGCGCCGCCGATGCGGCTCGCGTACCTGGTCTTCGCGCCCGGGATCGCGGTGTTCAACGGCACCGCGAACGCCTTCACGAGCCTGATCGGCATCCCGCCGGCCTCCGAGAGCGACGAGACGCTCGAAGAACGCGAGATCCGGCGCGTGCTGGCCCGCGCCGGCGAGGCGGGCCACGTCGACGAGTCGGAGGTCGCGATGATCGAGGGCGTCTTCGAGCTGGACGACACCGCGGCCCGCGAGCTGATGGTCCCCCGCCCCGACGTCGTCTCGCTGTCCGCGGACGCGTCGCTCTCGGCGGTCCGCGAGACGATCCTCGCGGCCGGCCACACCCGCTACCCGGTCGTCGCCCGCGACGACGCCGACCGCGTCGTCGGCTTCGTGGACGTGAAAGACGTGTTGCGCGCGACCGAGGCGGGCGACGACGCCACCGCGGGCGATCTGGCCCGGGAGATCCTCGTCGTCCCGGAGACGACGAGCGCGAGCGACCTCCTCATCCAGTTCCGCGACGAGCGCCGACAGATGGCGGCCGTCATCGACGAGTGGGGCGCGTTCGAGGGGATCGCGACCGTCGAGGACGTCGCCGAGGCGCTCGTCGGCGACCTCCGCGACGAGTTCGACACCCCAGAGCACGACCACACCATCCGCCGGACCGCCGACCGAACCCACGAGGCCGACGGCTCCGTCGCGTTGGCGGCCGTCAACGACGCGCTCGGTACCGACCTCGACGGCGACGGCTACGAGACCCTCGGCGGGTTCGTCCTCGACGCGATCGGTCGCTCCCCGGAGGTCGGCGACGTCGCCGAGACGGAGGCGTTCGCCTTCGAGGTCACCGCGGTCGACGGCGCGCGCATCTCGACGGTACGCGTCACGCGGCGCGAGGACGGCGACGGGTCCGCGGACGCCGCCGCCGGCGACGACCCGAACGAGTGACGCGACGCGAGCGTTTTTCACCCGCGGGCGCGACCGGCCCCCATGGTCGACCGAATCTGTGTCCCCACCGACGGCAGCGACGCGGCCGCGGCGGCCCTCGATCACGCCCTCGCCGTCGCCGCCGACCACGGCGCGACCGTCCACCTCGTCCACGTCGCGGACACGACCCGCGACAGCGTGACGCGGATCGGCGGCGACGTGGTGGACGTGCTCGAACGCGAGGGCGAGTCGATCGTCGCGGACGCGGCCGCCCGCGCCGCCGACCGCGGCGTCGCCACGGAGACGGCGGTCCGACAGGGCGGCGTCCCGGAGACGGTCGCCGCGTACGCCGCGGAGGCCGACGCCGACCTCCTCGTCATGTCGACGCGCGGCCGGCAGGGCGTCGAACGGCTCGTCGGCAGCACGACAGAGCGCGTCGTCAGGCAGTCCTCGGTGCCGGTGTTGGCCCTCCGTTCGGGCGACGACGAGACCGCGTACCCGTACGAGGACGTGGTGGTGCCGACCGACGGCAGCGCGGCGGCGACCGCGGCGCTCGACCGGGCGATCCCGATCGCGGAGCGCGCGGGCGCGACGGTCCACGTCCTCTCCGTCGTCGCCACCGGCGGGATCGGCGTCGGCGACTACGTCGACGCGGACGTCCTCTCCGAGTACGCCGACGACGAGGTCGCCGAAGGCGTCGAGCGGGTCGAGGCCGCCGGGGTCGCGGCGGTCGGTGCCGTCGAGGTCGCCCCCTCGGCCCCGCGCGGCATCCGCGCGTACGTCGAGGAGCACGGCGTCGACCTCGTGGCGATGGGCACCCACGGCCGGACCGGCGTGAGCCGGTACCTGCTGGGGAGCGTCGCCGAGCGCGCCCTGCGGACCGTCCCCGTGCCGGTGTTGACCGTCCCGGCGACCGAGGCGGACGAGGAGTGATCCGCCCGCGCCGTCGCCTGCGGTCGACGGGTACTGATCCGCTCGCGCCGTCGCCCGCGCGTCAGACACCGCGGTAGGTTTACGGGCTTGCCACGCGACGTGGATCGCATGAAAGTACTGGTAGCCGGCGGGACCGGATTCATCGGGTCGTACCTCTGTGGCGCGCTCGCCGAGGACGACCACGCGGTGACCGCGCTCTCCCGCTCGCCCGAGGAGACGCCGGAGGGAGTGACGGGCGTCAGCGGCGACGTGACTGACTACGGCTCCATCGAATCGGCCGTCGAGGGCCACGACGCGGTCGTGAATCTGGTCGCGCTCTCGCCGCTGTTCGAACCGGAGGGCGGCAATCGCATGCACGACCGGATCCACCGCGGCGGGACCGAGAACCTCGTCCGCGCGGCCGAGGACGGCGGCGTCGAGCGGTTCGTCCAGCTGAGCGCGCTCGGCGCGGACCCGAACGGCGACACCGCTTACATCCGCTCGAAGGGCGAGGCGGAGTCGATCGTCCGCGAGAGCGACCTCGACTGGGCGATCTTCCGCCCGTCGGTCGTCTTCGGCGAGGGCGGCGAGTTCGTCTCGTTCACCAAGCGGCTGAAGGGGATGTTCGCGCCCGGCGTCCCGCTGTACCCGCTTCCCGGCGGCGGCAAGACGCGGTTCCAGCCGATCCACGTCGAGGATCTGGTCCCAATGATCGCCGCGGCGGTGACCGACGAGGAGCACGTCGGCGAGACCTACGAGATCGGCGGCCCGGAGGTGCTGACGCTCCGGCAGGTGACGGATCTCGTCTACGAGGCCGAGAAGAAGGGCGTCACCATCCTCCCGCTTCCCATGCCGCTGGCGAAGATCGGGCTCTCCGTGCTGGGCGCGGTCCCCGGCTTCCCGATGGGGCCGGACCAGTACCGCTCGCTGAAGTTCGACAACACGACCGCCGACAACGACGTCGGGGCGTTCGGCGTCGACGCCGCCGAACTGACGACGCTCGGCGAGCACTTGGGGGTGCGATGACCGGGGGATCGCCCCGAACGTGTCAACTGGACTAATATCACCGATGGTAATGGCAACCGAAGGCTTATATACGAGATCGCGTTCTGTTCACGTCAAACGCGGAGGGAGCACACGATGAAACTCGCAATGATCGGATTCGGACAGGCGGGGGGTAAAGTCGTCGACAAGTTCTTGGAGTACGATAAGCGGACGGGCTCCGAGATAGTTCGGGCCGCAGCGGCCGTTAACACGGCGAAGGCGGACCTCATGGGGCTCGAACACATCGCCGAGGACCAGCGCGTCCTCATCGGCCAGTCCCGGGTGAAGGGCCACGGCGTGGGCGCGGACAACGAACTGGGCGCGGAGATCGCGGAAGAGGACATCGACGAGGTCCAGGGCGCGATCGACTCGATCCCGGTCCACGAGGTGGACGCGTTCCTCGTCGTCGCCGGGCTCGGCGGCGGGACCGGCTCCGGCGGCGCGCCGGTGCTGGCGAAACACCTCAAGCGGATCTACACCGAGCCGGTGTACGGGCTGGGGATCCTGCCGGGCAGCGACGAGGGCGGCATTTACACCCTCAACGCGGCCCGCTCGTTCCAGACGTTCGTCCGCGAGGTGGACAACCTGATGGTGTTCGACAACGACGCCTGGCGGAAGACCGGCGAGTCCGTCCAGGGCGGCTACGAGGAGATCAACGAGGAGATCGTCCGGCGGTTCGGCATCCTGTTCGGCGCGGGCGAGATCCAGCAGGGTCAGGAGGTCGCGGAGAGCGTCGTCGACTCCTCGGAGATCATCAACACCCTCTCCGGGGGCGGCGTCTCGACGGTCGGCTACGCCGAGGAGGAGGTCGAGGAGCGCTCCTCCGGCGGGCTGCTCTCGCGGCTCCGCGACGACGGCGACGACGAGGAGCTCGACAGCGCCCACACCACGAACCGGATCACCAGCCTCGTGCGCAAGGCGGCGCTGGGGCGGCTCACGCTCCCCTGTGAGATCGAGGGCGCGGAGCGCGCGCTGCTCGTGCTCGCCGGCCCGCCGGAGTACCTCAACCGGAAGGGCATCGAGCGCGGCCGCAAGTGGCTCGAAGAGCAGACCGGCTCGATGGAGGTCCGCGGCGGGGACTACCCGTACCGCGGCGCGGGCTTCGTCGCGACCGTCATCCTGCTCGCGGGCGTCACGAACGTCCCGCGGATCAAGGAGCTCCAGCAGGTCGCCATCGAGGCGCAGGACAACTTAGACGAGATCCGCGAGGAGAGCGACGAGAACCTCGACGAGCTCGTCAGCGACGACAGCGACGAGCTGGAGTCCCTGTTCTAAGGGTCGCCGTCGCTCGCGATGGAGGTCATCGTTCCCTTTTCGACCGACCGGCCGAAGTCGCGGCTCGCCGACGTGCTCTCGCCCGACGAGCGACGCGCGTTCGCGCGAGCGATGCTGACGGACGTGCTGGAGTCGATCGTCGCCGCCGGCGGCGAGCCGCGGGTCCTCGCGACCGACGCGGTCGACGTCGACCGGACGGTGACCGTCGACGACCGCCCGCTGACCGACGCCGTGAACGCGGCGCTGGACGAGCACTTCGAGACCGCCGCGGCCGGCGACGCCGAGACCGACCGGTCGCACGACCCGGTCGCCGTCGTGATGGCGGACCTCGCGCTGGCGACCCCGGCGGCGATCGACCGGCTGTTCGCGGCCGGGTGCGACGCCGACGTGGCGGTCGCGCCGGGTCGGGGCGGCGGCACGAACGCGTTCGTCGCCTCGCATCCCGCGTTCCGGGTCGACTACCACGGCGCGTCGTACCTCGACCACCGAGAAATCGCGGCCGAGGTCGGCGCGGCGTTCGTCGCGGTCGACTCCCGCCGGCTCGGCACCGACGTCGACGAGGCCGACGACCTCGCGGAGGTGCTGATCCACGGCGAGGGGCGGGCGGCGAGGTGGCTCCGCGAGGCCGGCTTCGTCCTCGACGCGTCCGGCGGGCGCGTGGGGGCGGTCCGGGAGTGAGACGCCAGCGCGGTCGAGCGATCGAAAGCGGTCGGCGACCGGAAGCGATCGAAAGCGGTCGCTCCCCCGGACCGCGCTCAGCGATACCAGATCCGGTTACGTCAGGGGATCCGCAACCGCGATCCTTTTTGATCGCCGCCCGCGAGTGACGGCCGTGTTCGCCGGGGCCGACGCGTACGACCTCGACGTCGCGGTCGCCGAGCGGGACGTCGAGCGACTGCTCTCGGTCGGGCCCGACGACGTCGACACCGCGGATCGGCTCACGTTCGCGCGCAACGTCTTCATTCCGCTGACCACGGCGTGCCGGTACACCTGTACGTACTGTACCTACTACGACGTGCCGGGCGAGGCGTCGCTGTTGTCGCCCGAGGAGGTGCGCGAGCGGTGTCGCGTCGGGGCCGACGCCGGCTGTACGGAGGCGCTTTTCACCTTCGGCGACGAGCCCGACGCGCGGTACACCGCGGTCCACGAGACGCTCGCCGAGTGGGGGTTCGAGTCGATCCACGACTACCTCTATCGGGCCTGCGAGATCGCCTTGGAGGAGGGGCTGCTCCCGCACTCGAACCCGGGCGATCTCACCGAGGCGCAGTTCGCCGCCCTCCGCGAGGTGAACGCGTCGATGGGCGTCATGCTGGAGACGACCGCCGACGTCGACGCGCACTCGGGCGGCCGCCGGAAGACGCCGGGCCAGCGGCTCAACACGATCCGCGCGGCTGGCCGGCAGGGCGTCCCGTTCACCACGGGAATCCTCGTCGGCATCGGCGAGGAGTGGCGGGACCGCGCCGAGAGCCTGCTCGCGATCCGGGCGCTCCACGAGCGGCACGGCCACGTCCAGGAGGTGATCGTCCAGAACGTCGTCCCCAACGAGCGCTCCGACTTCCCGAAGCCGGACCTCGCGACGATGCGCCGGGTCGTCGCCATGGCGCGCGCGGCGCTGCCCGAGGAGGTGTCCGTTCAGGTCCCGCCGAACCTCTCGCCGGCGGCCGAGCTGGTCGACTGCGGGGTCGACGACCTCGGCGGCGTCTCGCCGGTGACGGACGACTACATCAACCCCGCCTACGAGTGGCCGGACCTCCGCGAACTCGAAGCCGTGGCCGACGCCGGCGGCGTGCCGCTCCGCGAGCGACTCCCCACCTACGCCCGATACCTCCCCGACGAGTGCCGGCCCGCGGGCGTCGCCCCCGCGCGGGACCCTGACGGCCGCGAGGCGTGGATCCCCGCGGCAGTCCGCGAGCGGATCGCCGACGGCGACGTCCACGGGCGGCGGCTGCGCGCGGTCGCCCGCGGCGACGGCCCGCTGGCGGTCCGGAGCGACTGACTCGGCGAGAGACCGCCTCGAATCTCGCGGACGCACCGGAAGTAAACAACCGCGCGGTCAGTAGCTTCTTTAAATAGTCTCGTGAATGGGCGGGTGATGAATCCCTCACAACTCGACGCGATCACGAACGCGGTCGACGTGGCGGCGATCGCGGGGACGCTGATCCGGTTCGTCGCCGGCTTCGTGGCCGTGCTGTTGCTCGGGAAGTACGTGCTCATTCCGGGGCTCCGGCGGGTCGTCAGATCGCGCGGGTTCGACGAGGCGGTGTTGAGCCTCGGGACGAACGTGCTCAACGCCGTCGTCTGGGTCGCGGCGGTCGCCATCGGGTTTGCCGTGGCCGGCTACGGCGCGTTCCTCTCGGCGTTCGCCGTCTTCGGCGGCGCGCTCGCGCTCGCGGTCGGCTTCGCCGCGCAGGACCTGCTCGGCAACTTCGTCGCCGGCGTGTTCATCCTGAAGGACAAGCCGTTCGAGGTCGGCGACTGGATCGAGTGGGACGGCAACAGCGGTCGCGTCGAGGAGATCGACCTGCGGGTCTCGCGGATCCGGACCTTCGACAACGAACTCATCACCGTGCCCAACGGCGACCTGGCGAACAACGCGGTGACGAACCCGGTCGCGTACGACACGCTCCGCCAGAAGTTCGTCTTCGGGATCGGCTACGACGACGACATCGGCGAGGCGACCGACATCATCGTCGAGAAGGCGGAAGCGCACGAGGAGATCCTCGACGACCCGGGCGTGTCCGTCCGGGTCACCGAACTCGGCGACTCGGCGGTCGGCCTCCAGTCGCGCTGGTGGATCGACGACCCCGACCGCGGCGACTTCGTCCGGGTGCGCTCCGAGTACGTCACCGCGGTGAAGGAGGCGTTCGACGACGCCGGCATCGACATGCCGTACGTCCACCGGCAGCTCACCGGGAGCGTCGAAGTGCTCGAATCGGTCGCCGACGAGTAGGCGTCTGCGCGAGCGACCCGGTTGCGGGCTCGCCGCCGCCCGGGTTCACCCGGCCTCTTTCTCGCCGTCGCCTCCACCCGGCCTGTACTGCCGGCTGACCGCCTGCCAGCGGTTCGACCGGAACCGGTAGCCGTTCAGCCCGGCGGGCACGAGCTTCTCGGCCACCAGCGCGACGTAGAGGCCGCCGACCCCGAGCGGCGTCGCGAGCCCGACCAGCGCGGCCGGGAGCGCGACGGCGTACAGCCCGATCATGGAGGCGACGAACGGCCAGCGCGTGTCCCCCGCACCGCGGAGCGAGCCGGTGATCGACCCGTCGATCCCGAGCGGGACCGCCGACACCGCGGCCGCGACGACGAACGCCGCGGTTGCGCTCACCGCCGCCGGGTCGTCGACGAACGCCCCGGCGATCGGGGTCGCGGCGGCGATCACCGCGGCCGACGCGAGGACGTAGACGACCGCCGACAGCGCGATCACGTCGCGGCCGTACGCCGTGGCGAGCGTCTCCTCGCCGGAGCCGAGCCGCTGGCCGACGAGCGTGCTCGCGGCGATGGAGAACCCCCAGCTGAAGCTGCCGAGCAGCGCCCGCACCCGGC
The DNA here is from genome assembly GCF_000337415.1 of Halorubrum tebenquichense DSM 14210. Taxonomy (GTDB): domain Archaea; phylum Halobacteriota; class Halobacteria; order Halobacteriales; family Haloferacaceae; genus Halorubrum; species Halorubrum tebenquichense. Next base: position 8,420 of record NZ_AOJD01000004.1, read on the forward strand.
GGCCGACCTCCAGGGCGGCGACGACCGCCTCGCCGAACGACGAGGCGACCCACAACAGCGGGAAGACGACGAGCCCCTCCGCGACCCGGCGCGCGATCAGCGGCGCGGACACCCGGAGGAGTTGCCGGGAGAGGCCGAGGTCGAGCCACGGCCCGGAGCGGCCGACCGGGACCGGCGACGCGCCGCGGCCGAAGTACGACCGCCCGGTCATCCCCCACGCGAGCACGAGCCCGACGGCGGCGATGGAGAGCGCGGTGCCGAGCCCCGCGCCGAACACGCCCAGCCCGGCTCCGAGGACGAGCCACGCCGTGAGGACGACGTTCAACAGCGCGCCCCCGGCGCGCGCGACCATCGGCGTGCGGGTGTCGCCGACGCCGGCGTACGTCCGGCTCGCGATCATGTTGAAGAACTCGAAGGCGAGCGCGGGGGCCGTGACGACGAGGTAGGTCGTCCCCGCCGACAGCGCCGCCCCCTCGCCGCCTACGAGCGCGATCAGCCGCTCCGCGCCGAGGACGTACCCCGCGACGATCGGCGCGACGAGCAGTCCGGCGACGATGAGCGACTGCTTGACCACCAGCCCCGCGCGGCCGCGCTCGTCGCCGCCGTAGTTCTGGGAGACGAGCGAGACGGTCCCCCCCGCGAGCCCGATGGAGACGAACTTCGCGAGCTGCCAGAACGCGAACGCGTAGCCGAGGCCGGCGACCGCGGAGACCCCCATGGCATAGCCGATCACCGCGAGGTCCACGGTGTTCTTCGACATGATCGCGAACCCGGTGACGATCCGGGGCCACGCCAGCCCCATCGTCTCGTCGAGCCGCGACCGGTCGATGACGCCGGCGCGGTGGAGCGCGCCCGCGACCGCCTCGGCGACGCGGGCGACGCCGCGCCGGAGCCGGGATAGCATTGATCTAGGATACGTGTCGGGCGGCTTGTGTCTGTCCGTCCGGGTCGGGGGCGGCCCGTAGCGCAACCGTTTTCACCCTACCGCGGCCGCTTATCACACATGAATACCAACGAGTGGCAGACGTACCTCGTCACGGCGGCGAGCCGGTCCGCGGGGCGGACGACCCCCGAGGTCGTCGCGGCCGCGATCGACGGGGGGATCGACGTCGTCCAGCTCCGCGACAAGGACGCCTCCGCGCGGGAGCGGTACGAGACGGGCACCCGCCTCCGCGAGCTGACGGCCGAGGCGGGCGTCCCGCTGATCGTCAACGACCGGGTCGACCTCGCCGCGGCCGTCGACGCCGACGGCGTCCACCTCGGCCAGTCGGACCTGCCGGTCGCGGTCGCCCGCGAGCGACTGGGCGAGTCGGCGGTCGTCGGCGTCTCCGCGTCGACGGTCGAGCAGGCGCGCGCCGCCGAGGCGGCGGGCGCGGACTACGTCGGGGTCGGAGCCGTGTACGCGACGTCCTCGAAGGACGTGCCCGACGAGCGGAACGGGGTCGGCACCGACCGGATCGCCGCGGTCGCCGACGCGGTCGAGGTTCCGGTGATCGGGATCGGCGGCATCGACGGGAGCAACGCGGGGCGGGTGGTCGACGCGGGCGCGACCGGGGTGGCGGTCCTGTCGGCGATCACGGCCGCAGAGGATCCGACAGCGGCGGTCGCGACGCTCGGGGAGGCGGTCGCCGATGTCTGACGAGAGCGACCCGCTCGACGCGTTCGACGCCGAGCGCCTCGCCCGGACGCTGGCCGCGGTCGGCGAGGCCGGCCCGCTCGTCCACCACCTCACCAACGCCGTGACGACGAGCGAGACGGCGAACGTCACGCTCCACTGGGGCGGACTCCCGGTGATGGCCGACGCGCCGGCCGAGGCCGGCGACATGGCGGCCGGAGCCGACGCCGTCGTGATAAACACCGGTACGGCGAGCCGGTCCGACGTCGACGCCATGGTCGACGCCGGGCGGCGGGCGAACGAGGCCGACGCCCCCGTCGTCCTCGACCCGGTCGGCTACGGCGCGACGCCGCACCGCGTCGAGTCGGTCGGCCGACTCCTCGAGTCGGTCGCGTTCGACGTGATCAAGGGCAACGCCGGGGAGATCCGCGGGCTCGCGGGCGAAGAGGCGACGGTCAGGGGCGTCGAGTCCGTCGGCGAGGAGTCCGGCGTCGCGGCCGCCGCCGAGGCGCTGGCGGCCGAGACGGGGGCCGTCGTCGTCGCGTCCGGCACGGCGGACGTCGTCGCCGACCCCGACGGCGGCGCGTACGAACTCGCCGTCGGCCACGAGCGGATGGGGTCGTTCGTCGGGTCGGGCTGTATGCTCGCCAGCACGCTCGGGACGGTGACCACGCTGACCCGGCGGGCTGACCCCCCGGTCGCGACGACCGTGGAGGCCGCGCTCGTCGGCACGGCGGCGTACGGGCTGGCGGGCGAGCGCGCGGCCGCGACGGAGCCGGACGGGCCGGCGACCTACCGGACCGCGTTCATGGACGCGGTGGCCGCAATGGCGGCCGACCCGCCGGAGACGGACGTCGCCGACCGCGCGTCGAAGGTTCGGTTCGAGGAATAGTCCCTCTGATCGCGGGCGCGGCGGCGAGCTACCGCGTCGCCGTCTTCCACTCACGCAGGCCGACCCGGCCGCCGTTCAGGTCCTCGGCCGGGGCCTCGGTGGCGGCCCAGACGAACAGCGGCGCGACGCTCTCGGGGTCGCGGGCGCGTTCCTTCCCCGTGAGGTCGGTCGCGACGAGGCCGGGGTCGACGACGCCGACCGTCGCCGAGAGGTCGGCGGCGAAGCCGCGCGCGACCGCCTCGGCCGCCGCCTTCGAGACGGCGTACGCGCCCATCCCCGGCTTCGACTCGGCCGCGACCGCGCCCGACGGGACGAGGACGCGCGCGCCGTCGGCGAGGTGGGGGACCGCCTCCGATATCGTGGCGAACACGCCGCGCGCGTTCGTCCGCATCGTGTCGTCGTAGTCGGCGTACGTCACCTCCGTCGTCGGGCGCTCGCCGGGCGCGCCGTGGAACACGCCGGCGTTCGCGAACACCACGTCGACCGGGCCGGCCTCGCGGGCGACGCGCTCGAAGAAGCGCTCGAGGTCGAACTCGTCGCGCACGTCGACGCGGTCGCCCCAGGCGGTCCCGCGCTCGGCGTCGCCGTCTCCCCCCTCGTTCGGAGTCTCGCCGTCGCCTCCGTCGCCGTTCAGCGCCGCGACGGTCCGATCGACGGCCCCGCCGTCGCGTCCGGAGACGGCGACGAACGCCCCCTCGTCGACGAACGCCTCGGCGACGGCCCGCCCGATCCCGCTCGTTGCCCCGGTGATCGCGACCGTCAGATCCATGTGACATGGGGTACGCGCGTCGGCGACTTAGTGGTATCCACTCGGTGCGGCGCGGTCGGGCGGGCGGCGCTCGCCGCCGGGGCTCCGCGCCGCGTCCGGCCGGATTTATACCGTCGCCGTCCCTAAGATCGCACATGGACGTGGTCCCGGACATCGACGGCGTCGCCGGCGAGTCGGTCGTCGTCATCGGCGGTGGCTTCGGCGGTCTCTCGACTGCCTGTTACCTCGCGGACGCCGGCGCGGACGTCACCGTGTTGGAGAAGAACGAGCAGCTCGGCGGCCGCGCCAGCCGGCTCGAAGTCGACGGGTTCCGGTTCGACATGGGGCCCTCGTGGTACCTGATGCCGGACGTCTTCGAGCGGTTCTTCGGCCACTTCGACCGGTCGCCCGACGAGTTCTACGAGTTAGAGCGGCTCGACCCGCACTACCGCGTGTTCTGGAAGGACGGCGATCAGGTCGACGTGCTCCCGGACCGCGCGGAGAACAGGGAGATCTTCGAGTCGTACGAGCCGGGCGCGGGCGAGGCGTTCGACGCGTACCTCGAGGAGTCCCAGCGGACCTACGAGATCGGGATGGAACACTTCGTGTACGAGGACCGCCCGCGGCTGCGCGATTACGTGGATACAGACGTGTTGCGCTACTCGTGGGGGCTCTCGCTGCTCGGCAAGATGCAGGGGCACGTCGAGGACTACTTCGACCACCCGAAGCTCCAGCAGCTGATGCAGTACACGCTCGTGTTCCTCGGGGGGTCGCCGACGAACACGCCGGCGCTGTACAACCTGATGAGCCACGTCGACTACAACATGGGGGTCTACTACCCCGAGGGCGGGATCGGCGCGGTCGTCGACGGCATCGTCGAACTGGCCGAGGACCTCGGCGTCGAGTTCGTCACCGACGCCGAGGTGACCGGCATCGAGGGCCGCTACGGCGCGTTCGCGGTCGACACCGTGAACGGCGAGCGGTACCTCGCGGACCGGGTCGTCTCCGACGCCGACTACGCGCACACCGAACAGGAGCTGCTTCCGGAGCGGAAGCGGCAGTACACGGAGGAGTACTGGGAGTCGCGGACGTACGCCCCATCCGCGTTCCTGCTGTATCTCGGCGTCGAGGGCGACGTGCCGAACCTCGAACACCACACGCTCGTGCTCCCGACCGACTGGGACGGGCACTTCGCGCAGATCTTCGACGACCCCGAGTGGCCCGACGACCCCGCCTACTACCTCTGTGTCCCCTCGGAGACCGACGACACGGTCGCGCCGGAGGGCCACAGCAACCTCTTCGCCTTAGTGCCGATCGCGCCCGGGCTCGCGGACACCCCGGAGATCCGCAACCGCTACCGCGATCTGGTGATCGACGACATCGCGGAGAACACCGACACCGACCTCCGCGGCCGCGTCGTCGTCGAGGAGACGTTCTCGGTCGACGACTTCGCGGACCGGTACAACAGCTACGCGGGCAGCGCGCTCGGGCTGGCGCACACGCTCACCCAGACCTCGCTGTTGCGCCCGCCGCACACCTCCGACGCGGTCGACGGGCTCCACTTCACGGGGTCGACGACGACGCCCGGCATCGGCGTCCCGATGTGTCTCATCAGCGGGCAGCTGACCGCGGAAGCGATGGCCGACGACGCGTGACTGAGGCCGTGAGCGACCAACACCGATCCACCACGGACGACCGCGCGGAGTCCGCCGGGGGCGGCGGCGAGGGGCTCCGCTACCTGCTGGTGTTGTCGCGGCCGCGCTTCTGGCTGTACCTCGCCGGGCCGGTCGCGGTCGGCGTCACCTACGGCATCGCCGACGTGAGCGAGCTGTTCACGCCCGTCACGGTCTCGCTCGCGGCGTACTTCCTCGTCCCCGCGAACGTGTTCCTCTACGGCGTCAACGACGTGTTCGACGCCGACATCGACGAGCTGAACCCGAAGAAGGAGGGCCGCGAGGCCCGCTGGCGGGGAAGTCGGCTGGTCGTCGGCGCGGTCGTCGCCGCCGGCGCGCTGGGGGTGGCGACGCTCGCGATCACGCCCCGGGTCGCGTGGCCGTACCTGCTCGGCTTCCTCGTCTTAGCCGTCGGGTACAGCGCGCCGCCCGCGCGGTTCAAGACCACGCCGTTCCTCGACTCGCTGTCGAACGGGCTGTACGCGCTCCCCGGCGCGGCGGCGTACGCGACGGTCGCGGGCGCGCACCCGCCGCTCGCGGCGCTGGCGGGCGCGTGGCTCTGGACGATGGGGATGCACACGTTCTCCGCGATCCCCGACATCGAGCCCGACCGGGCCGCGGGGATCGACACGACCGCGACGGTGCTGGGCGAGGCGCGCACGTACGCCTACTGCTTCGCGGCGTGGACCGCCGCGGCCGCCGCGTTCTGGCTCGTCGACCCGCGGCTCGGCGCGCTGCTCGGCGTCTACCCGGTCTTCGTCGCGTGGGTCGCGCGCTCGTCCGTCTCGGTCGACCGGGCGTACTGGTGGTTCCCGGCGCTGAACACCGTCGTCGGCACGCTGCTGTCGATGGGCGGCCTCTGGCGGGTGTACCCGCTCTGGGAGGCGCTGCCGTGACCGACTCGACCGCGACGACCGGGTCGGGCCTCGACGCGCTCCGGGACCGGCTGCCCGACACGCGCCGCGAGGCGGAGGCGCTGCTCGACCGGATCGTCCGCGAGAACCGCTTCACCATCGCGGTCGTGTTCCCGCTCGTCGGCGCGATCGCGCTCGTCGCCAGCGCAGAGGGGGTGGTGCCGGAGCCGTACGCCTTCCACCCGTGGTTCGTGCTGTTCGGCGTGATCGTGATGCGGTCGCCGCTCGTCGTGGGCGTGCTGCCGACCGTCGACCGCCGCGCGCTCGGCTGGGTCGGCGTGCTGGTCGCGTACACCTACCTCATCGAGGGCGTCGGCGTCGCCACCGGCTGGCCGTACGGGGAGTTCGCGTACACGGTCGACCTCGGCCCGATGCTCGCGGGGGTGCCCGTCGCGCTCCCGGTCTTTTTCATCCCGCTCGTGTTGAACGCCTACCTGCTGTGTCTGCTGCTGCTCGGGCCGCGCGCCGACAGCGTGTGGGTCCGGCTGGCGACGGTGATCCCGGTCGTCGTCGCGATGGACGTCGTGTTGGACCCGGGCGCGGTGTCGCTCGGCTTCTGGGACTTCGGCGGCGGCGCGTTCTACGGCGTCCCGCTCTCGAACTACGCCGGCTGGGTGCTGTCCGCGGTCGTCGCGGTCGTCACGCTCGATCGGGCGTTCGCGGCGGCCGGAATTCGCGACCGGCTCCGCGACTGCGAGTTCATGCTCGATGACATGGTGAGCTTCGTGATCCTCTGGGGGGGAATCAACCTCTGGTTCGGCAACCTCCTGCCCGCGGCGGTCGCCGCCGCCTTCGGCGTCGGACTAGTCCGCGCCGACCGGTTCGACACGCGGCTGTTCACGCAGTGGCGGCGGTAGCGGCGGCCGGGGCGGGCGCGGCCGCGCCACTCGGCTGCGCTTATATACCGGGCCCACGTCCTTCCGGTCGTGACTGACGGCGGCAACCGCACGCGACGGGGGAACCGGGAGGACCGACGGCGATGAGCGGGCTCGCAATCCAATACGGCGACCACGAGCGCGTGTGCGAGGTCGTCGACCGGCTAACCTACTGCGCCGAGGGGATCAGCGTCTCCTTCGACGGGTACGAAGAGCCGCACGTGAAGGGGCCGGGGTTGTACTTCGCCGTCATCGGCGACAGCGACTACGGCGCGTACGCGGACCCGATGGGCGACAACCGCTGGCCGCGCGACGACTGCGCCTCCGTCTTCGACGAGGACGCGTTCGCGGCCGCCGCGGAGTCGGTGAGCGTCGAACAGGACGGCGGCGTCGTCGTCGCGGTCGACGGCGAGATCGAGTCGCAGATGGTCCGGTTCCGCGACCTGGGCACCCGCGACGCGGAGACCGACCTCGTCGACGACGTGAGCTACGAGCCGTGGATGGGGTCGCGCCACATGAGCGCGATCGAGACCTCCGTCCGTCCGGAGGTCGTTGCGACGGTAACGCTGAGCGAGGAGAGCGGCCGCGTCAGCGTCTTCCGCGACGGCGAGGCCGACAGCGCGCAGCGCGAGGCGATCGGCGGCCGCTGGCGCGTCGCGTAGGACTCACGGCGTCGCCGCCGCGTCGCGTTGGCTCCCGGCGTCCGGCGTCGACTCCGCGGTCGCGGCGCTCCCGGCGTCCGGCACCGAGGCCCCACCGTTAAGCCGCGGCCGGGCGAACGGCGACCCATGTACGACGATATTCTGGTTCCGACGGACGGGAGCGAGGCGGTCGACCGCGCGCTCGATCACGCGACCCGGCTGGCGAGCGACCACGACGCGACGGTCCACGCGCTGTACGTCGTCGACCAGCGGATCGCGGCCGCCAACTCCGGCGACCTCCACGACGAGGTCGTCGCCGACCTCGAATCGCAGGGTGAAGACGCGGTGAACGCGGTCGCGGAAGCGGCCGCCGAGGCCGATATCGACGCCGAGACCCACGTCGCGCACGGGACGCCCGACACCGAGATCGTCGCCTACGCCGAGGAGAACGGTATCGACGTGATCGTGATGAGCCCGGAGGGGAAGTCGCCGCGCGAGCGGATCCGGTCGCTCGGCAGCGTGTCCGACCGCGTCGCCGACGACGCCTCGGTGCCCGTGTTCCTGATAAAGTAACCGTCGAGCGGAGGACTCCACCGCCGGCCTCGTCCCCCCGATCAGGGGGTCTGTCGCCGACCCGTCCGGGGCAATTAGGTGGATGCGGACGCGACGCCCCGGTATGGAACTCACCGTGCTCGGGTCCGGCAGCGCGATGCCGGTCCCCGACCGCGCGCAGGCCGGGTACCTCCTCGACGACGGCGACCGGTCGCTGCTCGTCGACTGCGGCAGCGGCGTCCTCCAGCGACTCGCCGGGACGGACACCGGCTACGAGGGCGTCTCGACGGTCCTTCTGACCCACCACCACCTCGACCACGTCGCCGCCCTGTTACCCCTCCTGAAGGCCCGCTGGCTCGCCGGCGAGGAACACCTCGAAGTCGTCGGTCCCGCGGGCACGAAGTCGCTCGTCGACGGCCTGCTCGACGTCCACGACTACCTCGACGGCCGGATCGACCTCGCGATCCGGGAGGTGTCCGCGGCGCGCCCGTTCGCCGCGGCCGGGTTCGACGTGGCCGCCCGCGAGACGCGTCACTCAATGGACGGGTTCGCGTACCGGTTCTCGCCGCCGAGCTCCGACGCGCCGGCCGGGGACGGCCCGCTCGTTCTCTCGGGCGACACCGAGGCGTTCGCGGGGATGGCGCGGTTCGCGGACGGGGCCGACTGCCTGGTCCACGACTGCTCGTTCCCGGACGACGTCGACGTGTCGAACCACCCGCGGCCGACGAGCCTCGGCGAGGCGCTCGCGGGCGCGGAGGTCGGCACCCTCCTGCTGTCGCACCTCTACCCCCACACCGGCGGCCGGGAGCGCGAGATGGAAAAGCAGGTCCGCGAGGCGGGCTTCGACGGCGAGGTGCGGACCGCGACCGACGGGCTTCGCGTGTCGCTGTGAGCGGCGGGGGTTCGACGCCGTCATCGCCGATCGCCGCCGGGGTCGCTCTCGGTGTCAGAATCGTAATCGGTCGTCGGGCAGAATCCGAGCGGGACGTAACCGCTATCTGTTACGCACCCGCATGATCGACCCGGTTATTTAAGCGCGCGTAGTCGCTCCTGTCGGGTATGGCCGGCCCACTCGCGGACGACTTCGGACGGGAGGTGACGGGGGTTCGGATCTCGCTCACCGACCGGTGTAACTTCGACTGCGTCTACTGTCACAACGAGGGGTTAGGCGACACGCGCGGGCCGATGGAGCCGAGCGAGTCGGAGATGAGCGCCGACGACGTGGTCCGCTTCTTAGAGGTCGTCGAGGGCTACGGCGTCGACGCGGTGAAGTTCACCGGCGGCGAGCCGATGCTCCGGCAGGACCTCGAAGCGATCATCGAGCGCACGCCCGACTCGATGGAGGTGTCGATGACGACGAACGGCACGTTCCTGCCCGGTCGCGCGGCGGACCTGAAGGCCGCCGGGCTCGACCGCGTCAACGTCTCGCAGGACGCGCTCGACCCGGACGACTTCGCGGAGGTGACGAAGTCGGGCGCGTACGAGAAGGTGTTAGAGGGCGTGAAGGCCGCCGTCGACGCCGGGCTCGACCCCGTGAAGCTCAACATGGTCGTGTTCACGCACACCGCGGGCTACGTCGAGGAGATGGTCGAGCACGTCGCCGACAACGAGGGGCTCCAGCTCCAGCTCATCCAGTACATGCCGGAGCTGACGGGCAAGCCCGAGTGGAACGTCGACATCGGGCGCGTCCACGACTGGCTCGCGGAGGAGGCCGACCGGGTCGAACACCGCGAGATGCACGACCGGAAGCGGTACTTCGTCGGCGAGGACAGCGACGAGGAGGCCGGCGGCATGGTCGAGATCGTCGACCCCGTCGAGAACGAGGACTTCTGTGCGAACTGCGGGCGCGTCCGCGTCACCCACGAGGGCTACTTGAAGGGGTGTCTCAACCGCAACGACGACCTCCGGTCGATGGGCGAGATGAGCCGGGAGGAGATCGCGGAGACGTTCGAGGAAGTGGTGGCCAACCGCGTCCCCTACTACGGCGAGTACCTCGTCGAGGGCGACGACGGCGAGTACGAACTCAACGAGAAGTACCTGGGGACGCCGCCCGCGGCGGACTGAGCAGAATTTTGGTCTATCTGATGTGAGCTACGACGATTCAGCTGTGACTTTTATGTTGTAGTAATTTGTTGAAATGTATGCTTAATAGATAACAAATCTATGTATCTTGGTTGCGAGCTATAAGATGCATTGCTGCCCTCCGCTGGTATTTAATATGGCTCAAGTGACTGTGGATTATACTGATAGATTTCTGTTGTTCATCTTCAGAGAGTTCAGACAGATGATCGATATCGCTCATTACATGTCTTGCACCTCCATGAAATGCGATTAACGCCGACATCTCATCCTCATCCAGCCGTCCAAGCTCCCCTGATATTGACTCATAAACCTGATTATGAAGCCAGTTCCCGTGTGGAACACCACTCCCATCTGGGTTATGAGGCCACTTGTCCAGTGCATCCATCGTTTCCAACTCAGACATCAATGCCTGTCTGACCCATTCTGTTCTTTTTTCTCTTTTTGAATTTTGTAATCTATGTTGCGCGTAGTACGTCCCTATTGAACCTATTATCCCACCAAGAAGTGCTGAAAGTAAAGTCGCAGCCGATGTTGAGAGTTCTGGAAACCCTATCATAATTATGTTTGTGTCTTTGTAGCAATTATACTATCCCGTGCCGATTCGCTCGCAGATAGCGGGCACAGTGGGATTCGAACCCACGACCGTCGGATTAGAAGTCCGACGCTCTATCCGGGCTGAGCTATGTGCCCTCATTCGCTTCTACTCGGCCGGGTCTAAAAAACGCCCGCGGTTCGCGTCGGGAGCCACCCGAGTCGACCGCGTTCAGTACTCGTACTCGACCACGACGTTCCCGTCCGAATCGGTGACGGACACCGTGTCGCCGCCGTTGTTCCAGATTTTTGCTCCGCTCTGCCAGTACAGTTCCGCGTCGGTGTCGGTTCCCTCGCCCGAGTACAGGGTGACCTGCTCGCCCGACGAGAGCGAGAACCCGTCCGGGAACGAGTACTCCTTCGTCGTCTCGTCCGAGACGGTGTAGCCGGTGAGATCGAGGGCGTCGCCGCCGGCGTTCTCGAAGACGACGTTCTCCTGCGGGTCTTCGAGGTCGTCGCCTTCTGTGTCCGCGTTCACTTCGACGACCGACAGCGACCCTCCGGACCCGCCGTCGCCGCCGTCATCAGCGGTGAACGGCGTGAACAGCCCGTCGAAGCCGTCGGCGAAGTTCGTCGTCGTCGGGTTCGCGGGGTCGCCGAGGTTGTTCTCCGCGTCGGTCACCGGCGCGCCGGTGAACGTGACGTCGGCGTCCAACTCGTTCACCACCGGATCGAAGTTTCCGAGCGCGTCGGCGTCCGCGGCCGTGCCGAGGAGCACGACCGCCCCGCCCGCGTCGGCGAAGTCCGCCACCACGGTCCGTTCCGCTGAGCTCAGCGCCTCCGTCGGCGTCGAGAGGATCAGCGCGCGGGCCGCGGGGTTCCCGTCCGAATCGAGCAGGTCCGGTCCGGGGTCGGTCGCGAGGTCGACGACGCCTTCGAGGTCGACGAACGCCTCGTCGCCGGGCGCTTGGCCTTCGAGGTACCGCAGGTAGTACGCGGCGTCCTCCGCGGAGACGGCGAAGTCGGCCGCGAACTGCCCGTGGCCGCCGTCGACGAGCACCGGCCCGGTCGCGTCCCCGACGCGGTCGATCACGTTCGTCAGGAACGGGAAGACGCCGTACGCCTCGACGCCGGGACCGCCCTCGCCGCCCTCGAAGGACTCCTCGATCAGCGGGCCGCCGAGCGCGGCGACGTTGGCGTCGGGGTCGAGCGCGACGAGCGTCTCGCCGCCCTCGGACGCGACGGGCTCCTCGGGGCCGGACACCGCGACCGGCTCCGGGAAGAAGAGCTCGTCGACCGGGTCGTCGCGGCGCTCGTCCGTCCCCGCCTGATCGGAGATGCCCCAGATGCCGTCGCCGGCGTCTCGGGCGGCGCGTTCGAGGTCCCAGTACTCGTCGTGTTCCCCGAGCCCGGAGTCGTACACGCGGGCCCAGCCCGCCTCGATGACGTTCGCGTTGTAGACGCTGCCGTCGGGGAGTTCGAGGAACCCGAGCAGGCGACCGAAGTTCCCGCGGAGCCCCTCGTTCTCGTCGAACGACAGGGTGACCGTGCTTCCGACCTCCAGTTCGCTCTCGGCGTAGTCCGTCGCCTCGTCGCCCTCGTCTTTCAGCGCCGGGGCGTCGTCGATCCCCTCGTACTCTTCGAGGCGTTCCTCGGTCTCGCCCGTCTCGGGCGTGTCGATGCCGAGGATCCGGACCGTCTCTTCGGTGCCGTCGTCGAACGCGACGTCGGCGGTGTCGCCGTCGGCGACGCTCGCGATCTCGACCTCGTACTCCTCGTTCGGGTCGAGTTCGAGTCCGAGCCCGTCGCGGTCGGCGAAGAGCTCGGGGTAATTCCCGGTGTCGAGGTCGGTCGTCGTGGGGGCGAACTCGGACCCCGCGTTGCTCTCGCCGTCGATCACTTGGTTGTCGTTGAAGCGGATCTGCGTTTCGAGGCCGGTCGCCAGCGCGTTGAGGTTGCCCGTCTCGTCGAAGTCGCTGTAGTCGGACTGGTCCATCAACACGATCAGCCCGCCGGCGTCGGCGAACGACGAGAGCGCGCCGATCTCGTCGTCGGAGAACGCCGCCGACGGCGACGTGATCACGATCGCCGACGCCGGACCGAGGAGGTCGGACTCCAGGTCCGTCGTCGACTCCAGCGTGTACCCGTTCTCTCCGGCGTAGTCCGCGAACGCGGAGTGGCTGTCCAGCCCGTAGAACTGGTCGTGCCCCTCGTCCCAGAGGACGGTGTCGGAGTCGGCGTACTCGTCGAGGAGGTTCAACAGCACCTCCTCGTTGCCGTAGTCGACGAACTGGACGTCGTTCTGCGCGAACGGGAACCCGAACGCGACCACCGGGAGATCCTGATCGACCGCCACCAGTGGCAGCGGCGCGTCGTCGGGGTAGTTCGTGTCGTCGCCGTCGCCGTCCGCGTCGGTCGACGCCGCCGTCGACTCGGCCGCGACCGCGATCGCTTCCTCGGGCAGGGAGCCGTCTTCCGCCAGCAGGCTCGCGGTCGAGTCGAAGACGAGTTCGTCGACGAACTCCGTGGGTGCCTCGCCCGGGCCGTCGCCGGGGTCCTCGGTCGGCCCGTCGCCGATCCCGATCGTGATCGCCACCTCGCCGTCGGTCGGGTCGTCGCCGGCGTCGACCGCGACGCCCACCGCGACCACCTCGCCGACGCCGAGGTCGACGGTCGGGTCCTCGCCCAGCGTCTCGCCGTCGACGGTCAGGTCGAAGCTCGCGTCGCCGAGATTCCCGTCGTCGACGGTCGCGAACAGCCCGAGGTCCTCGGTGCCTTGGTTGCTGACCTGGAACACCTCGTCGATCTCGTAGACCGTGTTCGAGCCGAAGCCGGTCCCGCCGCCCTCGACCTCCTCGAAGACTAATGCGAGTTCGCCGTCGTCGTCGACGAACGCGAACTCCTCGTCGAGCGGGGTCAGCGAGAGGAGCGAACTCGCGTCGTCCGCGAGCGCGACGGTGGCGTCCCGCTCCGCCGTCGCCGTGTCGAACGCGCCCGTGGCGATCGCGCCGCCGCCGGCCGCGGTCGCCCCGAGTCCGATGAGGACGCTGCGGCGTCTCATTGGATGCCCTCCCTGTCCGCGAAGAGATCAGCGAACTCGTCGGTGTTGAACTCGCTGGTGGTGAAGCTGAAGCTACCTTCGGGATCTTCGACCTGATCGGGATTAAACCGGAAGTCGAGGTCGAGTTCCGCCGCGATCTCGTTCAGAGCAGCTGTCTCTTCGTTGCCGCCGAAGTCACTCTGGTCCAAGAGCAGTAGTCCTCCTCCGTCATCGACGAAATCACTCAACGCCGTGAGTTCGGTGTCGGTGAAGCCATCTGCCGGGGTTCCGATCGCGACACCCTCGGCGTCGGAGAGGTCGGCCTCGAAGTCGTCGGTCGCCTCGAGCGAGTAGCCGTTGTTTCCCGCGTAGTCGGCGAACGCCTCGAAGGAATTGTTACCGTCGTCCTCGAGCGTCCAGTACTGCCCGTGGCTCTCGTCCCAGAGGACCGTGCCCGAACCGATGAGTTCGTCCATCAGGTTCAGCGTGAACTCTTCCGAACCGGTGCCGAAATCGGTCTCGTCGTTGATGAGCTGCATCGTTCCGAGTCCCGCGACGGGACTCGCGCCGTCGACCGAGACGAGCGGGATCGGGTTGTCCTCGTAGATGAGGGAGTCGGCTCCGGTCTGATCGTAGTTTATCGCGTCGTCCGAGGCGGTCACTGCGACCACTGAGTCGTCCGCGAGCTCGCTCTCCCCGTCCGCCGCGATCTGACTCGCCGTGGAGTAGAATTCGATCGAGTCGATCGTTTCCGGCGGCTCCGGCTCCGGATCGTCGGGCTCGTCGCTCTCCTCGAAGGCCGCCTCGATGGCGACCTCGATGTCGAGCTCGTTCGTCACATCGACGTCGCCCGTCTCGACGTACGTGCCGACGGACTGCTCGGAGCCGGTCTCCAGCGTGACGGCGTTGTCGGGGTCGTCGAGACCGCCGTCGCGGTCGCCGGTCGGATACAGTCGGAACTCCCCGTCGAACGAGTCGGTGTCGCTGGTCGCGGTGATCGAGACCGTCTCGCTCCCCTGATTCTTGATCGCGAAGACCTCGTCGAAGAAGAACTGTGAGTTGCGCCCGATGCCGTCGCCGTCGCCCGAGACATCGCCGAACGCGAGCGCGAGTTCGCCCTCGCCGTCCGTCGTCGCGTACGCGCTCTTCGAGACGAGTCCGAGGTACGCGTCCTCGTCGTCCGCGAAGTTCACCGTCGCCGTCCGCTCCGCGCTGGCCGCGTCGAACGCGCCCGTGCCGATGAGTGTTATCCCGCCGATACCGCCGGCCGCCGCTCCCGTGATGAGTGTTCGTCGTCGCATGGATCGTTCGCGGCCGATGTGCGCCGTTGCGACTCTCCACCGTCCGATAGGAGCCGCGAGAAGCGAGGTCCACGCGAGCGGAGGGCGAGCCCGAAGGGAAGTACGAGGCGTACTGTCACACGTCAGCCACGAGAACACCGTCCGACGGCTCGTTTAAATAATTTTATACGACGTGTGCGTAACATTCCCCACCGCTACGTATCACTCCGGAGCGTTACGGTGCCGACCCGTCCGCACCCCGGAGAGGCGGCAACAGCAGACCTAAGTCCGCGAGCGGAGTAGCGTCCGGTAATGAACGTCATCGGAACCGTCGGTCTCCCCGGGAGCGGCAAGGGGGAGGCGGCGAACGTGGCCGAGGCGGCCGGCATCCCCGTCGTCGTGATGGGCGACGTGATCCGCGCCGAGTGTCGCCGCCGCGGGCTGGACCCGGCGCAACACCACGGGCGGATCGCGGGGGCGCTCCGCGAGGAGGAGGGCGACGACGCCATCGCCGCGCGGACGCTCCCGCGGATCCGCGAGGCGGCCGCCGAGAGCGACCGCGACGAGACGGTCCTCGTCGACGGCCTCCGCTCGACGGTCGAACTCGAACGCTTCCGCGAGGCGTTCGGCGACGACTTCACCCTCGTCGCGATCCGCGCGCCGTTCGAGGTCCGCGCCGAGCGGCTGGGCGAGCGCGGCCGCGACGACTCCGACTCCGATCTGGAGGCGCTCCGCGAGCGCGACGACCGCGAGATCGAACTCGGACTCGGCGAGACGCTCGAACTGGCCGACGTCGAGATCGACAACACCGACAGCCTCGCGGCGTTCCGCACGCGGGTCCGCGAGGTGCTCGGCGTCGAGAGCGAAGCGGGCGATTCCGTCGAGACGCCGAACGCCGGAGGTGACGGCGCGTGATCTACAGCGTCGACGTGCGGATCGAGGCCCCGGTCCGCGACACGGAGGTGACCGACCGCGTCGCCGACGCCGTCGAGAACGTCTTCCCGGACGCCGAGCCGGTCCACGAGGACGGGACGCTCGTCTCCGAGACGCACAGCCTCGACGCCTTCTCCGACGTGCTCCACGAACAGGAGATACTCGACACCGCCCGCCGCGTCTTCCTCCAGAACCGAACCGACGAGGGGTTCGCGTTCTCGCTGAAGAAGCAGGCGGCGCTCGAAGGCGTCGTCAACTTCGCGGTCGGCGAACCGGACGAGCTGGGCGAGATCGACGTCGAGGTGCGCGTCCGCGAGCCGGACGTCGAGTCGTTCATCGACTACGTCGCCCCCGAGACGGACGAGGGCCGGCCGGTGGATCCGGTCCGCGAGTACGGCGACCGGGTCGACCCCGAAGACGAGGCGTACTGAGGCCGTCGCCGCCGCGTACCAGTTTCCCCTTTCGACTCAGTCGCTCAGCAGCGACGAGGCCGCCCCGCCGATCGCGCCGAAGGCGGCGGGGTAGACCGCTCCCGCGAGGAGGGCGGCCGTCACGATGTCGGGGGCCACGCTCCCGTCGCCGACCGCGTACCGGAACAGGAAGGTCCCGATCAGCGCGAGCGGGAGGTAGCCGGCGAGGACGAACGCCCCGGCCCGCGCTCCGCCCGCGGGGGTGTCAGCGCCGGCGACCCGCCCGGCGACGACGCCGGCGGCGAGCAGGAGGACCGGCGGAACGACGAACAGGAACGACGCGCCCTCGGCCTGCGAGATCAGGTTCTGCGACTGCGTGCCGCCGAACACCGCGGGGATGACGGTGTCGACGAAGTGGGCGTTGTAGAACATCCACCCGGACACCTGCCACGCCGAGATGGGGTCGTTCCCGAACAGTTCGGCGAGGAAGTTGAGTCCCGACAGCCCCTCTTCGATCCGGCCGCTCTGCGTGAGGTAGACGGTCAGGTAGCCGAGGAGGTAGGCGGCGGCACCCGCGACCGCACCGCCGATCGCGTCTCGGGCGATACTCCGGTCCGAGCCTGTCGCTGCGGTCGGTCCGCCGGTCGCTGACGAGGACATGCGCTCGGTGTCGTTTCGGACACGGTAAGTGTCTGTCGGGTCGGTATCATCGCCCTACTTCGACGGGAGGGGAGTTCAGAATCCACTTCTCGCCGAAATCGACGTGCGGATCACTCGGTCGCCGCTCGCCACTCCGCCTGCGAGATCGTGTACCGGACCTCGTCGTGGACGCTCCCGTCGGCGAACGCGAGGGCGTTCCGGAGGCGACCCTCGCGCCGCCCGCCGAGGCGGTCGACGTACTCCTCGATCGCCCGCCGCGACGCCTCGTTGTCGGGGTGGTGGCTCACGGCGACGACGTCGAGGTCGAGGTCGTCGAACGCGACCCTCGCCAGCGCCGCGGCGCGCTCGCCGGAGTACCCCCGGCCCCAGAACCGCTTCCGGAGCCACACGCCGAGGTTCGCGGTGCGCCGGTCCCACTCGACGTCGAACCCGCCGAAGCCGGCGATCTCGCCCGCGCCGTCCTCGCCCTCGCGCGGTCGGATCACGTACGTCGCCGCCTCGCCGTCGTCGAAGCGCTCGCGGCCGCGTTCGAGGAACTCCTGCGTCTCCTTTTTCGTCTCGTGGGGGTCCCACGTGACGTGCTCGGTCACCTCCTCGATGCCGGGGTCCGACGAGCAGATCCGGTAACACTCGTCGAGGTCGACCGCCTCGGGGCTCCGCGCCGCCAGTCGCAGTCGGTCCGTCTCGATTGTCTCGGGGAACACGAACCGGGGATCGTCGCAGTCCGGAAAAACGCTACCGGCGACCTGCGACGGCGTCACACACCGGACGAACAGGGGGTTGGGGCCCTCACGCGTCGAGCGCGTCGCCGAGGTCGTCGCCCACGCTCGCGATCGCCTCCCGGGCGCGGTCGACCTCCTGCATCGTCATGAACCCGTGAACCATCGTCGGGTAGTTCTCGTAGCGGGTGGCGACTCCGTCCGCGACCAGTCGCTCCGCGTACGCCCTCCCGCCGTCTCGGAGCGGGTCGAACCCGGCGGTGAGGACGGTCGCGGGCGCGACGCCCGAGAGGTCGCCGGCGTTGATCGGGTCGGCGTACGGGTTCCGGCGGTGGATCTCGCTGCGGTAGTACGCCTCCGAGAACCACTCGATGTCCGCCCGCGTGAGGACTGTCCCGCCGTGTTCTCGGACCGACTCCTGATCGGGGTCGACCCCGATCCCGGGGTAGAGGAGCGCCTGATGGGCGATCTCGGGGCCGTCGCGCTCGGCGGCCATCAGCGCGGTCACGGCCGCGAGGGTGCCCCCGGCGGAGTCGCCCGCGACCGCGACGTCGCCGGTGCCGCGGAGCCGGCCCGGCGCGGCCGCGGCCCACTCGACGGCGGCGTAGGCGTCCTCGACCGCGGCCGGGAACGGGTTCTCTGGCGCGAGGCGGTACTCGACGGAGAGGACCGCACAGCCGCTCTCCCGCGTCAGGTGTCGGCAGAGCCACTCGTGGGTCCCGATGCTCCCGAGGACGAACCCGCCGCCGTGGAAGAAGACGACGGTCGGGAACGGCGGGTCGCCCGCGGGCAGATAGAGGCGGGCGTCAAGGTCGTCTGGCGACCCCCGACCGCCCGTGGCGCGCCGGCTCTCGTCGCCGGGACCGGGCACGGTCACCGACTCGGTCGCGCCGACGCTCGGCGGGTTTCGGTTCTGAAGCCGCGTCAGCGGTCGAGTCAGGAGTCGGAGCAGTTTCAGCCGGTAGCGTCCGTGGGGGAGCGGAATCCGCGACTGGCGGGCCGCGGCCCGCTTCGCTTGGGGGTCGATCTGGTCGGCGCTCACGCCGGGGGAGTCGTCGCCCCGCCGACAAGACGGTTGCGGCGGCTGCCGTCGGTTCCGGAGGTGACCGCCCCGCTCACCCGGTCACGCCGGCCGCCCGCAGCTCCTCGCGGATCGCGTCGCGTTTCACCAGTCCGAAGCCGACGCAGATGATGAGGAAGCCGGCGACCGTCGTGGGGGTGATCCCCTCGGCGAGGACGAGCCAGCCGACGACGGCCGCGAACACGGGCGCGACGTAGGAGACGAGGTTGATCTCGATCGGGCCGAGCCGGTCGAGCAGGTCGAAGTAGATGAGGAAGCCGATCCCGCTGGCGACGACAGAGAGGTAGCCCAAGGCGAGCAGCGACTCCGTCGTCCAGGCCGCGTCGGCGACGGACTCGCCGAGTCCGAAAGCGAGCAGGTGCGTGAGGCCGGCCCCGAGGAGCATCGACCACGCCTCCATCGTCTCGATGGCGATGTCGGCGTCGGAGGCCCGGGAGAGGACGGAGCCGAGCGCGAACGAGGCGGCCGCGGCCAACACGAGCAGCTTCGAGACGGTGCCGCCGCCGGTCAGGTTCGCGGGGTCGGGGTTCGCGAGGACCACCGCCCCGACGAGCCCGATCCCGAGCCCGAGCGCGCCGACCGCGGTCAGCCGCTCCGCGGGCAGGAAGGCGCGCGCGAAGACGGTGGTCAAAAGCGGCGAGAGGCTGACGATGACGGCCGCGACGGCGCTCGTCACGGCGGGGTCGCTCTCGCCGACGAACAGGAACGCGTGGTAGGCGGCGATGATGAACACGGCCCCGGAGACGACCTCCAGCCACCCGTCCCGGCCGCGCGGGACCGGGTCGTCGACCGCGTACGCCGCGTAGGCCAGCATCACGACGCCCGCCACGTCGAACCGGAACGCGGCGAACAGCACGGGCGGGAAGTACTCCAGCCCCGCGTTGATCGCGACGAACGCGGACCCCCACACGGCGGCGAGGACTAAAAACAGCGCGAGGTTTCTGAGACGGCTCACGTCCGCCCTCTCCCGGCGGCCGGCCAAAAGGTTCCGGAAACGGTCAGGTTCGCTGCGATCGCCCGTCAGCGCACCCGATCTGTCAGCGCACCCGATCCGTCAGCGCACCCGATCCGTCAGCGCACCTGATAGCCGTCCGCGTCGCGGGCGACGACGCCCACGTCGGAGAGCCGGCGGAGGGCGTCGGCGACCGTCGACTCCCGCGCCCCGACCTCGTCGGCGACCGCCGCGGGTGTCCCGTCGGTCTCGATCACCGCGGCGATGACCGTCGCGAAGAAGCGGCTGTCGGCCTGCCCGCCCAGCCGCTCGTCGATCTCGGCGAGGGCGTCCTCGACGCGGCCCTGAACCCACCGCTGGGCGAGCGAGAGCTCGCGGTCGAGGTCCTGTAAGCGCGCGAACTCCTCCGCGAGCTCGGCGAGGTCGCCGGTCGTCCCCGAGCCGTCCGGAGCCTCGATCGAGAGGTGCGGGCACCGACCCGACATGTCGAGGCTGTTCTTCGCCGGGTACGCGCTCTTCGCGCCGAAGCCGTACGGCGAGACGCTCACCTCCAGCCGGAGGCTGCGCGCGATCCGGAAGTACTTGCGTCGCTGGTCGTCCGTCGTCGACTCGACGAGACCGGCCTCCTCCAGCTTCCGCAGGTGGTCGATAACCGCCTTCGGGCTCACGTCGAGGTACTCCGAGATCTCCGTGACGTAGCACGGCTTGGTGGAGAGAAGCCGGAGGATGCGCCGCCGGTTCTCGTTGCCTAAGAGATCGAGCAGTACCGCGGAGTCCATTAACGTATGGTTAGCTTCGGACACGTAAAAGGGTGACTTCCGCGATCGCCCTCGTCATCGACGGTCCCGTCGCCGTCCCGGAACTTCGATCACGTCTCGTCGTCGGGGCCGTCGATCTCCTCCGGGCGTCCCA
The DNA here is from genome assembly GCF_000337415.1 of Halorubrum tebenquichense DSM 14210. Lineage (GTDB taxonomy): Archaea > Halobacteriota > Halobacteria > Halobacteriales > Haloferacaceae > Halorubrum > Halorubrum tebenquichense. The sequence continues at coordinate 28,930 of NZ_AOJD01000004.1, forward strand.
GCGAGACAGACACGTCGAACGGTCCGATGAACGCGAAGCCGAGCCTCGGGGCGTCGATGATCGCGTCGACGTTCTCGACGGCGGAGCGCGCGCACCGAGCCGAAGGGTAGTTACCCAGCGCGGAGAGACGGGGGGTATGGAGACGGCACTCGTGATCCTGGACGGCTGGGGGCTCGGCGGCGGCGACGGAGAGCCGGTCGATCCCTCGGGACGACCGCCGGGCCGCGACGCGGTCGCGGCCGCCGACACGCCGACGTTCGACGACGCGACCGCCCGCGGGGCGGACGGCCGCCTCGTCGTTCACGGCCGCCGCGTCGGGCTCCCGGAGGGGCAGATGGGCAACTCGGAGGTCGGCCACCTGAACATCGGCGCGGGCCGGGTCGTCAAGCAGGCGTACACCCGGATCACGGACGCGCTCGCGGAGGGATCGCTGTCGGACAACGACGCCATCGCCGACGCGCTGGCGCACGCGGAGTCGACCGGCGGCCGGGTCCACTTCATGGGACTCGTCTCCGACGGCGGCGTCCACTCGGACGTCGAACACCTGCTCGCGCTGATCGACGCCGCCGCCGACGCGGGCGTGCCCGCGGTCTCTCACGCGTTCACCGACGGCCGGGACACGGCCCCGGAGATCGCCGACGAGTTCCTCGCCGACGTGACCGCGAAGGCGGACGAGCGCGGGACCGGCCACGTCGCCACCGTCACGGGCCGGTACCACGCGATGGACCGCGACGAGAACTGGGAGCGGACCCGGAAGGCGTACGACGCCATCGTCGAGCGCGAGGCTCCCCACCGAGCCGAGACGGCCGTCGAGGCCGCGACGGCGGGCCACGAGCGGGGCGAGACGGACGAGTTCGTCGAGCCGACGCTCGTCGACGACGGGCCCGCCCTCGCCGACGGCGACGCGGTGGTCTTCTTCAACTTCCGCGCGGACCGCGCCCGTCAGCTCGTCCGGATGCTCACCGGCACCCGGCCGGAGTGGGGCTTCGAGCTCGACCAGCCGGACCTCCGGCTGACGACGATGACCGAGTACGACGAGACGTTCGAGTTCCCGGTCGCGTTCCCGCCGCAGATCCCCGAGAACACGATCGGCGAGGTCGTCGCGGATGCCGACGGCACCCAGCTCCGGATCGCCGAGTCGGAGAAGTACCCCCACGTGACCTACTTCCTCAACGGCGGCCGCGAGGTGAAGTTCCCCGGCGAGCTCCGCGAGATCGTGGAGAGTCCCGACGTCTCCACGTACGACCAGCAGCCGGCGATGTCGGCCCCGGAACTCACCGACGAGGCGATCGGGATCATCGAGTCGGCGGACCCGGACCTGATGGTACTCAACTACGCGAACCCGGACATGGTGGGGCACACCGGCGACTTCGACGCGGCGGTCGCAGCCGTCGAGGCCGTCGACGCGCAGCTCGACCGGCTCCTCGACGCGGTCGCCGACGCGGGCGGGCACGCGGTCGTCACCGCGGACCACGGCAACGCCGACGACATGGGGACCCCCGAGGACCCCCACACCGCCCACACGTTCAACCCGGTCCCGTTCGTCTACCTCTCGCCCGACGGCGACGACGGGGGCCGCGCGGTCCGCGAGGACGGGTCGCTCTGTGACATCGCGCCGACCCTGCTCGACCTGATGGACCGCGACCGGCCCGCCGAGATGACCGGCGAGCCGCTGTTGACGGATAAACGATAAACTCGGGATCGATTCCCGCCCGTTCCACGGCCTTTTATGTTCGGCAGCGTCGTGTGATCGACCATGACAGACGACACGACGCCGGTGATCGCGGCCGCCTACCGAACGCCGCAGGGACGCGAGGGCGGCGTCTACGAGGACGTCCGCAGCGAGGACCTCTCGACGAGGCTCATCGACCACGCGCTCGACGAGACGGGGCTGACGAGCGACCACGTCGACGACCTGATGTGGGGCGTCGCCCAGCAGCGCACCGAGCAGGACAACAACGTCGCGCGCGTCATCGCGCTGCTCTCCGAGCTGGGCGAGTCGGTGCCCGCGACCTCGATCAACCGCTGGTGCGCCTCCTCGATGCAGGCGGTCATCTCGGCGTCGGACGCGATCGCGGCGGGCAACCGCGACTGTATCATCGCGGGCGGCGTCGAGAACATGAGCCGCGTCCCGATGGACGGCGACTCCTACGAACACCTCCACCCGGAGCTGTCGGAGCGGTACAACATCTTCCAGCTCCAGATGGGGATGACCGCGGAGAAGGTCGCCGAGGAGTACGACGTGAGCCGCGAGGCCCAAGACGAGTACGCCGCCCGCAGCCATCAGCGCGCCGCCGAGGCGACCGAGTCCGGCCGCTTCGACGACGAGATCGTCCCCGTCGAGACCGACGAGGGCCTCGTCGAGGAAGACGAGGGGATCCGCCCGGACACGACCGCCGAGAAGCTCGCCGGCCTGTCGCCCGCGTTCACAGGCGACGGCACGGTGACCGCGGGGAACTCCTCGCAGATCTCCGACGGCGCGTCGCTGACGGTCGTGACGAGCAAGGCGTTCGCCGAGGAGCACGGTCTCGACGTGCTCGCCGAGGTCGGCACGAACAACGTCGCGGGCGTCGACCCCACCGTGATGGGGATCGGGCCGGTGCCCGCGACCCGCGGCCTGCTCGACCGCGCCGGAACCGACATCGACGACTACGACCTGGTCGAACTCAACGAGGCGTTCGCCTCCCAGTGCGAGTACGCCCGGCGCGAACTCGGCATCGACGAGGACATCTACAACGTCAACGGCGGTGCCATCGCGCTCGGCCACCCGCTCGGCGCGTCCGGCGCGCGCCTGCCCGTCACGCTCCTCCACGAGATGGAGAAGCGCGACGCCGAGCGCGGCCTCGCGACGCTCTGTGTCGGCTTCGGACAGGGAGCCGCGATCGAGTTCATCCGGTAACGGACTGCCCCGATCGACACCTTTCATCTGCGGTGGCGCGTGCCTGCGAGCGCCCGGTAGGGCGCGAGGAGCACGCGCGGGGGACGCGGCGACCGAAGGGAGCCGCGAGGCTGGGGAGGCGTGAGGGCTGTGCGGTGTGGGGTGGGACTCGAAGGGGCGGCCGGGAGGACGAAGACGCGCGACGCAAGCACCGAAGGGAGTGAGCGAAGCGAACGACCGAGGAGCGCAGCGAGCGCATCGAGTCCTCCCGGCCGGGGCTTCGATGGTCTCAGTCGAAGAGCCAGTCACGCCAGAGAGGTCACGTCCAGTCTACGGCTCTCCACCAAACTCGGTCGTGTCGAACAGTCGTCTCACAGAGGAGGACGCCTCGATCCGCCCGCTTTTTTTCGATCCGAATGGCTGAACTTTTCAGGGCGCTCTTGTGGCGGAGATTGTTGGTGAGTCATAGCGCAGTTTCGAGGATGGTTTTGAGTGCTTCTTTCCCCGGTTTTCGGAACACTTCA
>NZ_AOJD01000005.1 GCF_000337415.1 Halorubrum tebenquichense DSM 14210
GTCGGGTGACGCGGTTGCGTCACCCTTGCCTGCTGTGACTTCTAGCTCCAGCTGAGAACTGACCAACAATCCTCTACCCAAGAGCGTAGTGCTAAAGCAAATAGTAGTAGACTACTTTTGAACACTATACTGGCTGAGAATGTTGTGAAATATAGATCTACCACATCTCGGTTACTAAGAAGTAGATTGTATATTCTGCTCAATTCTTCAAAATTTAATGCTCCAATAATCGCTGCTGGCGCTGTAATAAATAGTAGAAGCAATCGTAGAACCCGAATCCCCTCATCAGAAAAGTTAGTTAATGTCTCACGCTGTTCCTGAAGACGAGATTTAGCTGCTTCTATCTCCTCTTTAAGAATGTCAGGATTGAGCTCAATTTCTGGTGACTCGTCTTCTTTCCATTGCATATCTATGAGTAAATCAGGAGCGGTAACAACTTTATGCCGGCCTGAAGGGTAGTGTTCAGATAAGCTGATTCCATGCGAAGGCAAAGGATCTGAGCCACTCGTTTGCTGTTTCTGCTTCGGCGTTGCTGAAACAGT
>NZ_AOJD01000006.1 GCF_000337415.1 Halorubrum tebenquichense DSM 14210
GTCTAAACAGCCGCTGAGGCGGTCGTTTTCTGGCATAGAACACTTTGAAAACGCACCGCCTCACTTTCAAACCTTATCTGAACACCGTCTAACGTTCGCGCCCATTATTTCAAGTACCTCACCGAACGCGGTATCTGTCTCCGGTCTCAACATCTGCTGGAAATCCTCCAGCTCCTTCGCGCGCTGCTCAACCATCGTCTGCTGCGTCCTACTTGGCGGCACAGGTGAACGAAGTGGGGTTTTAAAGAAAGATGTAAGCCACACGTGAGGAGTAAAAGTGAACATGACACTGAAAGCGGCTTATCGCGATGATCTCCGCGAGTTGGTCGCCGCCCTCGACGATCGCGGTGTTTTCCGTCCGTGAACGTGAAGCGTGGGAGGAAGGGATTGACGAGGCCGATGAGATGAGCGAGCCGATGACGACCGCCGAAGCGCTACACAAAGCGATGATGGATCGGGAGGGCGTCGACGAGATCGTTGGCGAGCATACAGAAGAGCGAACGCAGGCATTTGTGTGAGGTCTAAATAACCGATTAGTTCCTGTTGATCGCTTCTGACCTTCTTCCCCACAGTTTGTACGAGCCATAGGTGAGAGACGCAAACAGAAGGATTAGCCAATATACGCCTAGTCTGTCAAAAAATGGCTTGCGCACTTCCAATGTCATCTCATCACTTTGACGGTGGGTACCAATTTCCTTGTACTGTTCAGTAAATATCTGAGATTCAGCACCAAACGTCGCTGTTCGGGGGTGTGGTCCTGAGTTCGCAATGAACTTCCAGCCGGGAGAAGTAATGCTGACAACTTTTGATTGTCCTGGTGAAAGGTCAAAGTCAATTTCCGACAACTCTCCACGATTGGCGTAGTTCGCCCTCACCTTTACTTTTAGATTACCTCGAATATCGTTATTACTTGGATTGTGAATTTTAAAAGTCAGTTGTGCCTCATCGTTCTGTGAAATAACGTTGTCTGACAATTCATATTGGACATTGAGAGATGGGCCAGGATTGTAATCGTAGGTAACATCGCCGGTGTCTGGATTTTCACTCATTCCAATATAGTCGATAGAGTAGTCCTCAGTAACAGTCTCACCAGCCGGGAGAACTTGTCCAAAAGCTATGAGAGTAATGACCAGAATAGTAGCACAAGCCATCAAGACAATTGTAATAAGCATTTCAGCGGCATCCTGTTGATCTGAATTCCCTGAGGAGGAAGTTGCGCTACCTCCAACTCCGTGGCCGTGTATATTTTCATGACAGGATTTACAAACAGTCTTGAGATTACCTTGTCTGTGTGATCCCCCTTCTGATTTTGGTTTTATATGGTGTGCGTGTAGTTTTGCGTTGCCACGTTTCCCCCCTAGAGATCCGCATTCCTGGCATCGGTAATTGTCGCGCTTGTAGATTTTCTTCCGGCGAGAATTCCAATCAGATGGATAGCCATCTCCCATTCGCATAGCACTATAATGTCAATGCTGTTTAAGTGCGGTGTCACAAGAATATATACGATAATCCGGCGAATTCAGGTCCTTAGTCCCGGATCTGCAGACGAAGGTGTGATTTAATTAGATTCTATCTTTTGTATTACCGGATATATTAGATAGTTCCAAATCTTATCGAGCGGCGTCGGGAAACCCGTCATGTGCTCGATCACATCATCAAGGGCGACCAGCAGGCCGATGAACGCGAAGCTCGCACCGGTCACCGGGTAGTACGGCCAGATCGAAGCAAATCCGAACAGCGCCAGCGCGACGCCGACGTAGAAGTGGTGCGGCGCGAGTGCGTCCCCGTCTGGCTCCTCCTCAGGGTCGAAGATCTCACTCATCGCTGGCTTCCTCCATCGCGGTCTCCTCGTCCATACCTGGTGGCGGACGGTACGCGAGCTTCGCTAGCACAAGCCGCCCGAACCCGCGTAACCGCTCCTGCGCGAAGTAGGCCGGGCACATCGCCCCCGCGATGAACGCGACGAGCATCAGCGCGAACGTCCGAGCGTTACGTAGACTAGCCGCTCACGAATATGGAAACTCAGTCCGCCCTCCCCGAATTGAACTCGCCGAGACGGTCCTGCTCGTTCGCTTCGCTCACTGCGCGGGCTGCGACTCGTCTGCTCGATTCGGGTCGGTCGTCCCGCACGGTCAACACCCGTTCGCTGTCGCTCACGGGTGTTGAGGTTCAGTCCGCCCTCCCCGAATTGAACGGGGGACAAGTCGATCTACAGTCGACTGCTCTACCAGGCTGAGCTAAGGGCGGTTACCGTATTCTACCCGCTGGATTCAACTTAAGGGTTCCCTTTCAAAACGAGTGTGATCCGCCGTACCGCGGCGCGGATCGACGACCCGCGAGCCCCGCGCCCGCCGCGGGGCTGTTAAGTCGCTCGCGGCGGGAGCGACACCATGGCCGACGGCGACGACAGACAGGCGACGTTCGGGTCGGACGGGAGCCTCGAAACCGAGACGACGCCGGACGCGACGGGCGAGAACGACTTCGGCGACGAGAAGGAGGCGAACGAGACCGACGGCGGCTACAGCCGCTACGTCGTCTCCAGCACCCTCCAGAAGGCGGTCCGGCGCTCCGACGAGGAGGTCGCCGCGTGGGCGGCGTGGGAGCTGGCCCGCTCCGGCTACGCGTGGAACCTCTGGGACCGCCTGAACCTCTACGTCGTCGAGGACCTCCGCGCGGGAAGCGACGTGGCGCTCACCATCGAACGCTACGAGGAACTCGCCACCGAGCGCTGGGACCCCGCCGAGTGGAAGGGCCGGATCTGCGCGATCCACGCCGCGCTGGCGGCCGCCCGCGCGCGCTCGACCCGCGAGGCGTCGAACGCGGACGCCTACTTCTCCGCCGTCGCCGAGGTCAGGGCCGAGGCCCGCGAGCGCGGCGAGGAGCCGCCCCACGACTTCCCGGTCGGCGACCTCGAACCGGAGGGCCGGTTCGACGCCGTCTTCGACGGCCACACCGGCGAGGGGTCGAAACTGGACCGCGGGACCCGATTCTTCAAGACCCACGGCGCGCGCGTCGGTCCGGAGGGCGAAGACGAGCAGAGCGCGCGCTGGCAGCGGCTCGCGATGCTGCTCGACGAGGACGTCGAGTACGACGCCGACGAACTCGACCGCGGCGTCGAGCCGGTCGACCCCGAGAACCCCTGGCGCGACCCGGCGACCGCGGAGGAAGACGAGGAGGGGGGCGGAGACGACGGAGAGGGCGACGACAGCGAAAGCGGCGACGGCGAAAGTGACGACGACCCCACCGGCTCGCTCACCGACTTCGGCGAGTAGAGCGTCTCGCAGGGGACTCTTCTCCGGAAACCCAGTGATCGAACCCGGTCAGTCGCGGCCGCGTCCGACCCGGGAGCGGCTCGCGAGCGCGACGGCGACGACCGCGGCGAGCGCGGCGACCGCGCCGAATCCGGGCGCTCGCCCGTCGGTACCGCCGTCTCCCGTCCCGGGTCCGTTTTCGTTCCTGTCGGTCGTCCCGTTCCCCCCGGTCGTCCCGTTCACGTCGGTCGGCTCCGCGGGCGGCGTCGCCTCGACGGCGGCCCCCACGGCGGCGGGCGCGTCGACGACGCCGTGCCCGTACCGGGTGTCGGGGTCCGTCGCGTTCGTCGGGTGGACCGCGGTGTCGACGAGCGCGGCCTCGATCGTCGGGGCGGCGACCCGGCCGTCGGTGGCGGCGACCGCGAGCGCGGCGACCCCGCTCACGTGCGGCGCGGCCATGCTCGTCCCCTGCCGGAAGACGTAGCCGTTCCGGGTGCCCGCCGCGGCGCTCGCGACCCGGACGCCCGGCCCGGTCACGTCGGGCACGACGTACGACTCCGGCCAGTCGTCCGGCGGCGAACCGAACGCGGCCGCGTCGACCCGCTGGCCGCCGGAGAACGGCGGGACGGTCCCCTCGGCGTCGACCGCGCCCACGGCGACCGCGTCGTACACGTTGGCGGGCGACGAGGAGGTGTTCTCGCCCTCGTTGCCGACCGCCGCGACCACGACCGTGCCCGTCGCGCGGGCGTTCCTGACCGGGCCGACGAACCCGCGGAACGTCCCGTTCGCGCCGAGGCTCAACTGGAGCACGTCGGCGTCGGCCGTCGTCGTCGCGTGTTCCATCGCGGCGAGGACCGCCGCGAACGTCGCGGTCCCGTTCTCGTCGAACGCGTCGATCCCGTAGAGGGCCGCCTCGGGCGCGACGCCGATGTGCGTCCCCGAGGCGTTCCCGCCCGCGACCGTCCCCGCGACGTGGGTCCCGTGGCCGTCGGGGTCGAACGCCTCCGACGCGTCGTCGCTCACGAGCGTCCCGTTCCCGTCGAACGACGCCCACCCCGCGAGGTCGATGTCGCGGTGAGACCGGCTGACGCCCGTGTCGACGACCGCGACGGTCGCGCCCGACCCCCGCGTGCCGAACCGCCGCCACGCGGTCGGCGCGCCGATCTGCCGCAGTCCGGACGTGGCCCGGCCGTCCGGGTCCGCTTCGATCTGCTGTGTGCCGGTCGATCCGATCGGCTCGACGACGACGTTCTCGTGGATCCGCGTGACGTTCTCGACTGCGCGCAGGTCGGCCGCGGTCACCCGGTCGGCGTCGACGGTGACGAGCGCCGCGTTCGCCAGCCAGAACTCGCGCTCGACGGAGACTCCGGGGCGGTCGGCGGCGAACGACTCGAAGGCGCTCCGCTCGGCGGCGGCGTGGTCACGGAGGTCGGCGACCGTCGCGCCGGCGTTCGCGCCCGCCGCCGGAACCCCGTCGGTCGCGCCGAGCGCGGCGGGGTCGTCGACCGGGTCGAACCGCACCACGAGTTCGACCGTTCCGTTCGCCCCGGCGAGCGGGGACCCGCTCTGCTCGGCCGTCGGGGGCACTCCGTCGTCGACCGCGGCGTCGGCGGCCCCGAGCCCCGTGGCCGCGTGGCCGGCGGCCGCGACGCCGCCGGGCCCCACCGCGAGCGCGACGAGGAGGACGCCGAGCGCGACGAGCACACCGACCCGGACCGGTCGGTCGCGAGACGGCGGTCCCCCGGCGTCGGGCGACTCCCGAACCGACCCGCGCCGCGGCTGCCCGTCAGTCATGGATCGATCTCCGGGGGTCGGCGCAAATAGCTTCTGTTCGGGTGCGTCGGCGGCCGCGGTCGCCGCTCTCCGCTTCCGCCAACCCTTATGTTCCGGACCGCGTTGACGCGGCCATGACAAACGTCGCAATCGTCGGCGGTGGACCCGCCGGACTGAGCGCCGGACTGTTCGCGAGCAAGAACGGACTCGACACCGTCCTCTTCGACACGGACGGGACGTGGATGCACAAGGCGCACCTGTTCAACTACCTCGGCGTCGGCTCCGTCGGCGGCAGCGAGTTCATGGCGACCGCCCGCCAGCAGGTGGACGACTTCGGCGTCGACCGCCACCAGGGCGAGGAGGTCACCGACGTGGAAGCGGCCGGCGACGGCTTCACCGTGACGACCGAGGAAGGCGAGTACGAGGCCGACTACGTCGTCCTCGCGACGGGCGCGAACCGCGACCTCGCCGAGTCGCTCGGCTGCGAGTTCGACGACGACGACACCGTCAGCGTCAACCTCTCGACGGAGACCAGCGTCGACGGCGTCTACGCGACCGGCGCGATGGCCCGCGCCGAGGAGTGGCAGGCGGTCATCTCGACGGGCGACGGGGCCGCGGCCGCGCTCGACATCCTCTCGAACGAGAAGGGCGAGCACTACCACGACTTCGACGTCCCGGACACCGCGGCCGCCGTGTTCGGCGACCTGATCGACGACGGCGAGTAAGCCCGAGCCCGCCCCGTTCCGATTTTTTTCGCGACGACCGACCGCTCCTCAGCGACGCGATAACCGACCGCCGCTCAGCGACGCGACAAGCGCCGCCGGAGCGCGTCGACGCCGCGCCGCGCCCCGCGAGCGATCCGCATCCCGGCGAACGCGCCCCGGACGAACCAGTCGGTCGGGATCCGATCCGGGAACGTCAGCGGGCCGACCCGGGAGACGCCGACCGTCCGGGTCTCAGTGTACCGGTGGATGCCCTCGTGGCCGTGCCGACGACCCAACCCCGAGTCGCCGAACCCGCCCATCGGCGCGTCGACCGCGCCCCACGTGGCGAGGAACGCGTCGTTGACGTTCACCGTGCCGCAGTCGATCTCGCGGGCGACTTCCGCGCCCCGCTCGCGGTCGGCCGTCCAGACGCTCGCGTTCAGCCCGTACGGCGAGTCGTTGGCGGCCGCGACCGCGGCCGCGGCGTCCGGGACCGGCCTCACCGTCGCGACGGGCCCGAACGTCTCCTCGCAGGCGACCGTCGCGTCCGGGTCGACGCCGGTCAGTACCGTCGGCTCGTAGCAGTACGGGGCGACGTCCGGACGGGCGCGCCCGCCGGTCTCGACGGTCGCGCCGCGCTCGCGGGCGTCCTCGACGTGCGACTCGACCCGGGCCAGCTGGTCGGCGTCGACGAGCGACCCGAGGTCGGCGTCGTAGTCGTAGCCCGTCCCGAGCGTCAGCGCCTCGGTCTCGCGGACGAACGCGTCGAGGAACTCCTCGTACGCGGACTCGACGACGTAGACCCGCTCGGCGGAGAGGCAGAGTTGCCCCGCGTTCGAGAAGCAGGCCTGAACCGCGCCGCGCGCGACCTCGTCGACGTCGGCGTCCCCGAGCACGACGAGGGGGTTGTTGCCGCCGAGTTCGAGCGAACAGCCGATCAGGTTCCGGCCCGCGCGCTCCGCGATGACCCGACCGGTCGCCGTGCTGCCGGTGAACGCGACGTAGTCGACGGCGTCGACGAGCGGCGGGCCGACGGTCGGTCCCTCGCCCGTGACGACCTGGAAGAGGTCGTCGGGCAGTCCGGCGACTTCGAGCAGCTCCGACAGCAGCAGCGCCCCGTACGGCGTCTTCTCGTCGGGCTTGAGGACCACCGCGTTGCCCGCGGCCAACGCGGGGATCGCGTCGGCCATCGACAGCGTGAGCGGGTAGTTCCACGGCGAGATGACGCCCACGACGCCGACCGGCTCGCGGGTGACCGTCGCGGTCGTGACGCCGGGCGCGACCCCGCGGCGGCGCTCCTCGGCGAGCGCGTCGGGGGCTTCGCGGGCGACGTACGAGCAGCCGGTCGGCACGTCGAACAGCTCCTCGACCGCGGTGCGCCGCGACTTCCCCGTCTCCAGCTGGAGCACGTCGAGCAGCTCCTCGCGCCGGTCCGCGACGAGGTCGCCGAACCGGTCGACGATCCGGGCGCGCTCCGCCGCCGGCGTCCCGGCCCATTCCGCCTGCGCCTCTCGGGCGCGTTCGACCGCGCGCTCGACGTCGTCCGCGTCGCAGGCCGGAACGCGCCCGATCCGCTCGCTCGTCGCCGGGGCGAACACGTCGATCGCGTCGGGGTCGTCGCCGTCGTCATCGCCGGTGTCGCCGCCGTCAGCTTCGTCGCCGTCGCCGTCGTTCGCGGGCCGGGAGCGAGCGACGCGATCGGCGAGCCCGTCGATCCGTCGCGCCGTGAGAGTCGGTGCGTCGCCGATCACGGTCGGGGGGTCCGTCGAAGACATCAGGTATCGGAGGGACGGCCGGCGGAGGGAAAGCGGTACCGGCGACGGAGAGCGAATGCGGGCGCTCGGCCGCCGGTCAGTCCGCCGAATCCGCGCGCTCTTCGACCGGCTCGGCCGCCGCCGCGGCGGACCCCGACGACGAGCCGTGTTCCGAGAGCATGTCGATCACTTCGAGCAGCAGCGACACGACGAGCGGGCCGACGATGACGCCGACGGCACCGAGCGTGAGGATGCCGCCGACGAATCCGACGAAGTAGAGGCCGGGGGAGATCTTCCCGGTCCGGTCGGCGAGCTGCGTCCGGATCACCGCGTCGGGCACGAACGCGACGACGACGAGCCCGATCACGAGCACGGCGACCGCCCGCCCGGTCTCGCCGACGAGGAGGTCACCCGCCCCGAGCGCGACGACGAGGACGCTCGGGCCGACGACGGGGACGAACTGGAGGATGCCCGCGATGACGGCCAGCAGGACCGGCGAGCCGTAGCCCAGCGCCCGGAACACCGCGAGCGCGAGGACGAACGTGCCCGCCGCGGTCGCGGCCTGTAGCACGTAGATCGAGTACAGCGTCTCCCGCGTCCGCTCGTGGAGTCGAGCCGGGATGTCGTGGTACTCGGCCGGGACGATACCGAAGACCGCCGTTCCGACCGCTCCCGGCCGGTACAGGATGCCGTACACGAGGAAGGTGAACACGACGAGCTCCAGAACGAGCACCGGTGCCGCGCCCGCGACCGCGAGCGCGACTCCCCGGATCCACGTCTCAGCGGCCGCGACGAACGGCGCGATCTCGACGACCGTCTCGAAGCCGCCGACGCTGATCGGGACGGCGTCCGGGACCCGCTCCAGGATCGCGATCAGCTGCGAGCGGCGTCGGTACAGCGCGTACAGTAGCGGTGCGACGAGGAGGGTCGCACCGGCGAACGCGACGGCGGTGGCGGCGGCGCACGCGATCCGACGCGAGAGGCCGCGACCGACGAGCCGCTGCCGGAGGGGGTACAGGACGTACGCGACGGTGACCGCGAACACGACCGTCCGCAGCACCTCCGCCAGCACGGCCGCCGCGAGCGTCGCCAGGGCGACGAGCAGCACGCCCAGCAGCCGTTGCCGGTTGAGAACCATGCCGGCCTGTCGCGATCGGCGAGGATAGTCGTTGCGGTGGCCGCGGCGACCGCGAGCCGATATGTGACCACCGGCGACCGGTGGCGACGATCAGTTATAAACAATACTGCGGTCGGCGCGTGCCTCCGAGTGGCCGCCGAAGGTGGCCGCGAGGAGCACGCGCGAGGGACGCGGTGAGTGAGGGGCGACCGCAGGGAGCCCCGAGCGAACCGCGAGGCCGGGGAGGCGTGAGGTGCTGGGCGTTTGCGGGCGGGCGGGACTCAAAGGGGCAGTCGCGCTCGGCGAACCCCAGCGACGCAAGGACCGCAGGAGCGAACGCAGTGAGCGACGAGGACCGCAGCGAGCTGTGGGAGTCGAGCGCGACTGGGGCTTTGGAGATGTTCACCGCCGATCCGTCCGCAGACATTCATGAGTGAGCGGCTGGAACTTCGGAAGCGTTCCTCGGCGAATCGTCGAAGCACCACAGCACCGAACACGCCAGCTTGTCCCGCGACTGCCACCGGCAACCGCGACACCGTCACCAACAACCACAGCACCTAACCTCGCGGCCGCCCGAACGGCGGTATGCGCATCGACCCGTTCGGCCTCGAACGCTGGTTCGCGGAGCACGAACACGAGGCCGACATCATGCTGGCGGAAAGCGGCATCCGGTCGCTCGACGCGAGCCGGTTCGACCTCGACCCGGGGAAGCTCGGCTACGTCATCCCGACGAACGGCGACCCCGAGTTCCGGGCGTCGGTCGGCGACCGTTACGGCCGGTCCGCCGACGAGGTGCTCTTCACCTGCGGCACGCAGGAGGCGAACTTCCTGACGTTCCTCTCGCTGCTCGGCGACGAGGGCCCGGTCGACGGGGGAGGGGGCGGTGACGAGTCGGACGCCCCGCCGGTCGGCGTCGGCTCCGGCACCCACGCCGTCGTCGTCACGCCGACGTATCAGGCGCTCCACGCCGTCCCGGACGCGTTCGGCGACGTGACCCGCGTCGAGTTGGAGCCGCCCGAGTGGGAACTGGACCCCGAGGCGATCGCCGACGCGGCCCGCGACGACACCGCGGTGATCGTCGTCAACAACCCGAACAACCCGACCGGGCAGTACCACGACGAGGCCGCCATGCGGGCGATATACGACGTCGCGGTCGAGCACGACGCCTACCTGCTGTGCGACGAGGTGTACCGCCTGCTCGCCGAGGAGCCGCAGCCGCCGGTCGCGAGCTACGGCGCGCACGGCATCTCGACGACCAGCCTCACGAAGGCGTACGGGCTCGCCGGCCTCCGGTTCGGCTGGATCGCCGGTCCCGAGCCGGTCGTCGAGCGCGCGTGGCGCTGGAAGGACTACACCACCATCTCGCCGAGCCTCTTCGGACAACACGTCGCCAAGCAGGCGCTCGGGCGGCGCGAGGACCGGATCCTCTCGGAGAACCGCGAACTGGCGGCCGACCACCGCGACCGCGTCGCGGACTGGGTGGACGGACACGACCTCGACTGGCTCGACCCCGTCGGCGTCAACGCGTTCGTGACGGTCCCCGACGGCTTCGACGACGCCGAGTCGTTCTGCCGGACGGTCGTCGAGGAGGCGAGCGTCGTCCTCGCGCCCGGTCACCTGTTCGGCTTCCCGGACCGGTTCCGGATTGGGTTCGGCCTCCCGACCGAGGAACTGGAGGAGGGACTCGACCGGGTGAGCCGGGTGATCGAGGCGGCGGGCGAACGGGCCGGCGACGGCGGCGCGGCCGCCGAGGAGGACGCGGCGACGCGGAGCGGGGGTGACGACTGATGGGGCTGCTCGGTGACCTCAAAGACGACGTGGTCGGCCTCGTCCGCGACCCGACCGACGAGCAGCGGATTCTGGTGATCGCGTTCGTCGGCATGGCGATCGCGGACCGCTACATGTACTTCAACGACATCCCGTTCGTCGTCCGGACGACGGCTGCGGTCGGCGTCGGGTTCATCGTCATGTTCCTCGTCAGCTACCTCCTCACGGGGCAGTTCGTCCCGCCGGACGGGAACGCCGACGACGACGAGGGCGTCGAGGAGTACGTCGACGAACTGGACCCCTGATCGGCGCGGTCGCGAGCCGCGAGCGTCCGCCCGACGGCGTTCCAAACCGTTTATACCCGCGCCTCCGGAAATAGCGCCTATGCCGCGAGAGCAGAAGCAGGTTCGCGAACTCCAGGAGGGCAGCTACGTGATGATGGACGACGCGCCCTGTAAGATCGACCATTACAGCACCGCCAAACCCGGCAAACACGGCAGCGCCAAGGCCCGCGTCGAGGGCAAGGGCGTCTTCGACGACAAGAAGCGCTCGCTCTCGCAGCCGGTCGACGCGAAGGTGTGGGTCCCGATCATCCAGCGGAAGCAGGGACAGGTCGTCAACGTCAGCGGTGACGAGGTCCAGGTGATGGACTTGGACACCTACGACACGTTCACGATGCGGATCCCCGAGGGCGAGGACTTCGCCTCGGACGACAACATCGAGTACCTCGATTACGAGGGCCAACGGAAGATCCTCGGGTAATCGGGAATGTTCCCCGGAGCGACGACGGACCGCGAAACTGCTTCGTACGTGGTCGTCGGCGCTCCGCTCGACGCCACGACCACTTTTCAGCCGGGCACCCGGTTCGGACCGGACCGGGTCCGGCGATTCGCCGAGACGTACGACGACTACGACCGCCGCACCGACAGTCGCTTCTCCGCGCTCGGCGTCCACGACGCCGGCGACGTGCGCCCGTGGGACGACCAGCGCGAGTACCTCGACCACCTCGCCGCCGAACTGCGGAGCGTCGTCTACGACGACGCCGTCCCCCTGCTCGTCGGCGGCGAGCACACGGTCACCTACGCGGGCGTCGACGCCGTCGACCCCGACGTCCTCGTCGTCTGTGACGCCCACCTCGACCTCCGCGAGGCGTACGACGGGACCCCGTGGAACCACGCCTGCGTCACGCGCCGGTGTCTCGACGACCTCGGCGTCGACCGCGCCGTGATCGTCGGCGCGCGGACCGGCTCCGAGGCCGAGTGGGACCGCGCGGCCGACGCCGACGTGGAGGTCGTCGCGCCCGCGGACGCTCGCGGGTGGATCGACGCGCTCGACGGCGACGCGTTCGCCGGCGAGTCGGTGTACTGCTCCGTCGACGTCGACGGACTCGACCCGGCGTACGCCCCCGGAACCGGAACGATGGAGCCGTTCGGACTGGATCCGCGAGAGGTCCGCGGCCTCGTCCGGGCGGTCGCGCCCAGCGCGGACGGGTTCGACGTCGTCGAGGTGAACGACCGCGACGACGGGCAGGCGGCGGCGGTGGCCGGGAAACTGCTGCGGGAGTTCGCGTACTCGCACGCGGACGCGACGCGCTGACCGTCGGCCGCGGGCGTCTCCCGGCGGGAAAGCGTTTCTCAGTGATTTCTCCGGTGTCGGTTTCACCGCGTCCCGGCCGAATCACTCAGTGGAATGAGCGTGCGAATAGAGTGCCTCCTAGAGCTGTTCGTGTTCCAAGCGAGTGGGGTGTAGTCGCTGAGTCAGCGAATCCGCGTGCCGGTTTATTATTTTCTCCCGGATATTGGGATCCGTGGCCGCAGATTGCCCTCCAGACGAGGTGTTTGCCCTGCTTGATGATGAGTACGCACGCTCACTGCTATCGGCCACGAGCCGTCAACCCATGACTACACCCGAACTCAGCGAGCAACGTAACACGTCCAACTCCACTGTGTACCGTCGATTAAACAAACTCGAGGAGTACGGTCTCGTCAGAGCGACCTACGTTCCGGGTCCCGACGGCAATCATCGAAAACAGTACAAGGCACAACTTGACGAGTTGGTTGTTAGTCTGGACGGAGGCGTGTTCAAAGTAAGCGTACAGACTGCCACGCGAGCCCAAGAATTTGCGGATGTAGTTACCGATCTCTGGGAGGGAATATGATCGCCTCTGCTGGTGTTCAAATCACGCAGTTCCTCACGGCTCTGGAATTGCTTTTAGGCACCGTGATTGTATCCCTCGCGTTCTACGGCTACCGCCGTAACGCCAGTCAACCAATCCTCCTCCTTGGTAGCGGTATCGCAACAATGACCTTGTTGAGTACAATGACAACGATTGTCAACAGTATTCTCCTCGGTGTTTCTTTCGTTGCGCCACTAACTATGGGTGTTGAGATTATCGGCATGTGTCTGCACTATACGCAATCGTCCTCGCACGCCCGACATAGAACCAGATAACCGCATTTTGAAAGAAAGTGTTTGGATTCACATGTTAGTGTACACCTCCGTAAGACGATGAAACCATTTTACACAGCTTACACCGCAATCCTAACAAGAACCTACGGAATCACTCATCAAAACTCATGAGTCTCTCCACGCTACGAAAGCTTCTGATCGTACAACCGGCCCTGACTACCGGAGCGTTGGGCGCGTTGATCTGCTATGCGATCGCATCTCTTTCGTACCCGACTGTCCACTCAGTCGACTTTCTCCCGTTGCTACCGGGTGGCGTACTGTTGCTGGTTCTCGGGGCATTGTTCGTCTACACTCCCGTGTACGTCCTCGCGCTCACCCTCGATCTACGACGCACACTACAGACGGCCGCTCCCGGGTCACGGATTCGATGGGGGACGTTGGCGCTCGGATCCCAAGGTGGATATTTCGTCATCCCGTTGCTTCAGGCCTACGACTGGGGGGTTCTGGACACGCTGGTCTTCGGGGTAATCGAGTTCGGACTCATTTCGCTCGCGGCGATCGCCTCCGTTCGACACATCCGTGTTGGTCGCTAGGAGAGTATCAGGCTCTCTGGATTCACGTCGCGGCCTTTCGAAAGCGAGCAGTCGACCCGTGGGACCCCGTTCGTCGGTTCGAAGCCGGGGAACGAGCATTGCTCCAAGCGGTCCACAGCAAATCCACTACAGACGTGTTTCAGAATATTCGGTATCCGATTTCACAGCCAGAGACACGCCGTTGGGGTTTACTGTGTAACAACACCAACGACAACATGTCCCCCAACGATGAACCGGATCACGCCTTCATCTTCCGACTCCGTTACACGACGTCAAGCTATTGCGATCGGCGCTAGCGCCGCCATAGCGTCGACAGCGGGTTGTTCAACGGTCCTTGACGCAGTCGGTAACCAGGTCTTCGAAGAGGTCAATCTACTTAATCAGCTGAATCACGAGGTCGCTGGGTCGATCGAGATCGTAGACCCCGACGGCGAGACGGTTCTCGATACCTCGTTCAGTGTCCCCTCGACTGAGGCCGATGGTGACAGTAACATCGTCGCCTACGCCGACGTTTGGACCACCACGGGTGAGTATGAAGTCGACCTAGAACTCACGGACACCGAGATCGCAGGGGCCTCACGACTCAATCGGCCGTTTTCGATCACAAGTACTGAAGAGGAACTCGTCGCCATCTCCATCGGATCGACCGATGAGAGTGAACCAATCGCCCTTCGTGTCGGCGAATCGTTCTCCGATCTCGGCCGGACAAACGAAACTGACTGAGTCGGGGCAAAACAGTCGCGTCGGAGGCCAGCAAACATGCCACCTGCGGAAGGAGAGGCGCTGGCAGTTAGGCCTGAGAGAATGTCACTCTCATAGCGGTGGGAAGCAATTAAATCGGATGCTCTCCCAAGATAGCGGCGAGCGCCCTCCCAGTTTTCGGGGAGAAGAGAGCTTTCCGGAGTACGATGGAACACCGCCTTGAGAACGCCCCGATCGGCATCATAACGGTTCGAGAGGAGACCGTACAGGAATGTAACGCCCCCGCGGCCGACGTTCTCGTGACCGACGCCCCCGCCGGCGATCCGATCGTCGACGTGTTTCCGCGCTCGGTTGAAGACTCGATCTCACAGGCGTTCGACGGGGCGTCGGTATCGGACGTCTCGTTCGAAGAGTACTATCCGACGGTCGACCAGTGGCTCTCGGTCTCGGTCGTTCCTGAAGACGACGCCGCGACCGTCTACGTGTCCGACGTGACGGAACAGAAGGACCGCGAACGGACCATCGAACGGCTTCGAGCGGAGTCTGAGCGGGCGACTGTGGTCGATCGACTGATAGCTGATGTCCTCCAGGGGCTGATCGACGCTACCTCTCGGGAGGCGATCATGGAGCGGATCCGAGAGCGGTTAGGGACCTCCGAGCAGTACCGATTTGCGTGGACCGGCGAACGCGTTGCCGACGGCGACGAGCTGCTCGTCGGCGGAGTCGCGGGCGAACCGGGAGAGACGTTCCCTGCGATCCGCGAGGCAATCGAGCAGGGCGCTGCTATCCCCGAACGCGGAGCCGTCGAACGACAACGGCCGGAGCTGATACGGTCGGTGAGCGAGGACGAGACGGTCCCGGAATCGATTCGTGTTGCCGGGTTCGCTGACGGCGTTCAGTCGGTGCTGGCGCTCCCGTTAGTCTATGGCTCCAGCGTCTACGGGGTCGTCGGGGTGTACGCGGAAACGGAGACTGCGTTCAGCGATCACGTGCGGTCGAGCTTCGAGACGTTGGGCGAGCTCGCCGGGTTCGCGATCAACGCGACCCAGAATCGGAAACTCCTGTTTGCGGATACGATCACCGAGGTCACGTTCGAACTCGCCTCGAACTCCCCGCTGGTGCGGGTAAGCGATACGTGTAGCGCAGCGCTCACGCTTGACGGCACGGTAGCTCCGGACGAAGACGGTCTCACGTGTTTCCTGACGGTGTCCGGAGCCGACCCGAAGAGCGTCGTCGAAACGGTCGATTCGGAGCCGATGACACGCGACGGCCGGATCGTCCGCCGAGAGGACGAAGCGCACGGCCGAGTCGAGGTGACGCTCGCCGACACGGTGCCGCTCGTCTCGGCGGTCAATCACGGCGCTACGGTCCGCACGGCGACGTTCAACGACGGTGACGGTCAACTCGTCGTCGAACTCTCGCCGGACGCGAACGTCCGCCGACTGGCCGGCGTGATCGGCGACGAGGACGCCGCTCCTGTCCTCGCGCGGCAAGATCAGACTCGATCCCCGACCACGAAACGGGAGTTCCAGAACGAGCTCGACGAACGGCTCACCGAACGACAGGCGACTGCCTTACGGACGGCGTATCTCGCTGACTACTTCAGGTCGCCGCGGGGCAGCACGGCCGAGGAGGTCGCGACGTCGCTCGGGATAACCGGATCGACGCTCCTCCATCACTTGCGTGCGAGCCAACGAAAGCTGCTGAAAGCGTTCTACGACGAACACGACGACGGGTGAGTCAAGCAGTCGTCCACGTGTTTCGAGACCAGCGATTCGGATGGTCCGACGAGAGTCACAGTTCGCCGTGGCGGTTGGTAGGACCGGTAGCACAGAACAACGCCGTTCCGATGACGGCCGACTGTCGATTACCGCGGGTCTGGATAGTTAGATACTTGCTCGCGAGCGAGTCTGAATAATGAGCATATTCCACCAAGGGAGTCCCGCAGCGTGGTAGTTGTATGGCAGTGGGACAGCAGTCGCGTCACGACCGCACGGAGGAATCGGCACCCGAGTTATCGACGGACCGGCTACTCGATCTGTTCGGCGACGAGTACACGCGGCGAGTGTTCGAGGCCGTCTCGGAACGGCCTCGTGGTGGTCGTGCCGTGGCCGAGGCGGCCGATGTTTCACGAGCGACGGCTTACCGACGCCTCAACGACCTTCGGGACGCCGGCCTAGTCACGAGCGAGTACCACATCGCGTCCGACGGGCATCACTGCAAGCAGTTCGCCGCCTCTGCCCAGCACCTATCCATCTCGCTGGACGGCGGCGACATCGATGCCGCAATCAGTTTCGGTCGATAACGTCGAAACGTACTGGCTCTTCCGGTCCCGGAGGTACGTCGGCGTCGTCTGCGGGGTGAGGCCGAGCGCCGCATGGCCTACGAGGTGGTGCCGTCCGATATAACTGAATTTTCTCTGATCGATACGTCGCCCTTCTCCGAGCGGTAACTCCGCCCGCTTACCGCGGTAGCAATGCGAACTTCACCTGTTCGCGGCAGCTGAAGCTGACACCGATTTATAACCCCTTGTCGATCGCACTGCTCTCACGTCGAACACGGACCTGTCCCGAGGGGGCTTGTTGCCGACGGCGAAACACGGACCGGGGGTATTGGTTGTACCCACCCGTTGACACAGTTGCCCGTCACGACCCACGACGGGCCGAAGTCATCCGTTCCCCCCAATCGGATTCCGACCGCCCCCGCAGACGCTCTCTGTCAGCCCTCCGCGGAAGCGTTCCGTCTTCACCCATCGGGCGATCAGCCCCCGCTGGTCGCCGTCCACGCGCTTCCCCTTTCGACTCGGGACCGATTGAGACCCCCGAGGACATCGGTTCAGCCGGCCGTTCCCAGCACCCCGTCCCTCCTCGGTGTGTGTCCTCCCCCGTCAGAACCTCGTCGCCCTCAGCGGGCGAGGCTGCCACTACGTATCCGTTACTCCACCAGAACGTTCCCGATACGACGGTTTCGCTCCCGTTGTCGCGCTGTGGACAGGAGTCACGTGTCTTTCGGGACTCGTAGTTGCTGGACTCGCGGTCCGGCTGACTGTCGCGTCTCGGAACGAATCCGACAGTCACCGGCCTGACGGTTACGGCAACGAACTACCTCACTAGGGGCCATGTTTCTCCCGATGCGTTGCTAGTTTCGCCGGAGTCGGATTAACTCTCGTCACGCTGACTCCGGTTCGGAAACACGACATTGGTTACGTCATTCCTCGCGTTAGCCATCATCCATGGCACAATCGGCGAACGTGTTCCGAAACCCGCTCTTTCCGTGGGGGATCCCCGCGACGTCGACCGCGACCATCGTCGCGGTCGCGTTCCTCCTCGTCGATGATCGAACGGTCCGGTTGATGATGCTCGCCGTCGCCGCCGTCGACCTCCTCGTTACGCCGCAGATACCGAAGCGGCCCGCCCGAAACGCAGAGGATCCTTTCGACCCGTGAGGGGGTCCGCGAGCCGGCTTTCCTCACAGTCCCCACTGTTTCGAGTACGGAGACAGAGGCCACCCCACTATGATAATCGTTCGCCAACACTGGTCTATGAGTACTCTCCAGTCCAATCAGGCGCGGGAAGTTCTCCCGTCCGTCCTCGGACTACTGGGAGGACCGGCCGTAATGCTCTGGCTAATGAACGCAGGTGTGCTGTCTGGTGGAATCGGTGTCTTCCTCGCCATCTGCGCAGTGAGTGGGGTCACCATCGCTCTTATCGGAACCGCCACGGAACGACTGGTGCGACGGTATTCTCTTTGAAATGCCCTCAGCACGACGACTCAGTAGCGTTTCTCCGTCGTGGCGAGCCGCAATTATCGGTGTCCTCGCCTCGTTACCTGCCACGGTTCTGATAAATCGGTTCCCAAACTCTGAAGCGACCGTTGGCGCGGGGGCCGTGCTGGTGGGCGGGGCGATCGCAGGGGCCGTGGCCAACGGGCCAGAGGACGCAGGTGCGGCAGGAGCCCGTGCCGGGTTCCTCGGCGGAGTCACCGAGACACTCGTCTTCCTGATCGGTGAGGGGCCGACGGTCCTACGGCCAAGGACTCAGATTCCGTTCTTCGTGTTCGCTGTGGTGATGATCCTCTGTGCGTCGCCGCTGCTGGGGTGGGTGTTCGGTCGGCTTGGTGGGCGGATTAGCGCGGTCGTCAGCCGCTGAGGTACCGTTTTGATCGTCACTGAGATCCGAGCGCGACCGACTGTCCATCTAGTCTCAGTCGGTGAAACGACTGCTGAAGGGGTTCAATCACTTGTCCATCCGGGAATCGATCGATGGTACCCGAAGCAACCAGAACGATCTCGGCACGCACCGTGTTTCTGGGTCAGAATCAGGAACTAATACTAAAACGGCCTCTGAACTATAGTCACAATATGGACGATACCGGACTTCGGATCGACCGACTGCCGTCGCCGCGAGTTCGGGCGGACAAGTCTCTGTGGAGTCCCCCGGCGGGACACAACTGATCGATGAGTGACAAGCGTCCCGCGGCGATACCGTTGAGCGACTTCCACGACCCGGTCCTCGCATACGCCATCGAGGGGAAAGACGCCTACGTGACGGCCGCGAACGAGAGCTTCGAGCGTCGATTCAACAGCGAACCATCCGGCACGCGACTATCGACGGTCGTCGACCAGTTCAACAGACAAGACACGACGGGCGACCGCGATCCACTCACCCACATCGTGCGTGGCGACCGAGTCGGGATCCGTCTCGAGGGATACGGTCATGAGGGTCCGTTCTTTGTTCGCGTGATTCCGTCGAACGACCAGTCCGGGTATCTCGTCTTTTCTGATCTGCGTGACTGTCCGGATCGTGAAAACTCACCGGGCGTCGATCAGGTCACCAGCGTGATCAGCCACGACCTGCGAAATCCTTTAGACGTCGCCAAAGCACACCTTCGAGCGGCCGAGGAGACCGGCGATCCGGAACACTTCGAATCGGTCGCAGACGCCCATGACCGGATGGAACGGATCATTCGCGACGTCCTGACCCTGACCCGCGACGGTGCCGTCGTCAGCCCGTCTGAAGAGGTCGGAGTCGAGACCGCTGCGAGAAACGCCTGGCAGACCATCGACAGCGAGCAGGCTTCGCTCACGGTGTCGGAGTCGCTCCCGACCGTCACGGCAGATCCTGACCGTCTTCAGCGGTTGTTCGAGAATTTGTTTCGGAACAGCGTCGAACACGGAACGACCGACGATCGAGCGGAGTCTACGGACCAAGACGCACGAGATTCCGGTCACTCTACGTCAGGAGACGGTGATGCCCCGACGCCGGTCATGATCTCTGTTCAACCGTCTGCGGACGGGTTCTACGTCGCCGACGACGGCCCCGGCATACCTCGGGCGGAACGCGACGTCGTATTCGAGGCCGGGTACTCGACCCGCGACGGTGGGACCGGGCTCGGCCTCGCGATCGTTGAACGGATCGTCGAAGCGCACGGCTGGGAGTTGACGCTTACTGACGCCGATTCCGGGGGCGTTCGGTTCGCGGTGAGCGTCTGATCAATGCGTCTCGCGTTCGATACCGGAGAACGTGTTCAGCAGGTCGTTTGCGTCCGGCAGTAGCCGATAGACCCGGTCTCGTAGCGTTGTGGCCCGCTCAGTAAGCGCCGAGAACTCCTCGTGGTCAGCCAGTCGCTCAGAGGGTAACTCGGTCGCAATGACCGAGCGCTTCGACTCGATCTCGAAGTATTCTCCGAGAAGCTCGTACGCCAACACTTGACACTGCTGATCGACGGCGGCCCTGATGTCCTCGCGTTCGACTGGCTTACAGAGATAGTCGTCAAACGGGAGTTCGAGGATATCTAATCCCGGATCAATGGCGGTCACCATGACAATGCGGGTATACACATCGTAGCCGCGCAGTTCTGATAGGATGTCATCGCCAGATCGGTTCGGCATGTGTCGGTCTAACAGGACTACGTCGGGCGGCTGAGACTCGTCGATTGCCGACAACGCCTCGCTTCCGCCGTACGTAACCGTAACATCCGCTACCCCCTTCAGTCGGAGAGCATACGCGTCGGCGACCTCTTTCTCGTCGTCGACGAGCAGCACCTGCGGCTGGTCGACGTACATGTCGCCCGTCACGCCGCGTCAGTAGTGGCTACAGTGTTTAATAACCGCGGCTTTGTTCGGTATTGGTGGATATGAATCCCTTCCAATTGTTGATCGCGAAATAGGGCTGCTGATCTGATAAATCGACTCGTGTAGAGTCAACTCGTGTAGAGTCGACTTGTGTAGATGGAACGTTGGTCTGAGACAGCATTCACTTCGCGTACCTACCGGGGCAGCCGACGAGAAACGGACGTCTGAACCCGCTCCCGAACCGGACCTCGTCTTCGATGTATCTTCGTCCAGTCGGTTTCGAGGGCGGGCGTTTCATTGCGGGAAACACGGCCCCCGATAATTAAGCCGCAGTCCGTCAAATACGATCCGAGACATGTGTCCCCGCAATCGAATAGCATCCGAATCGATGCCGGTCAATACGACCCGAGCAGTATAGACGGGGAGATCTGACACGCTCGATGGTGACCCTCCAGCTAATGGCCTCAGTAGCCGTCGACATTGTCCCCGTCGTCGCATTAGCGTGGGTGACGTGGAAAGCCGCGGACGACCGGTCTCCCCCGAACGCGACCGCATTCGCCGCCGTAGCCGGTGGCTTACTCTTCTGGGCGGTATTATCGCTCATCTCGGAGTTCCCTCACGAGTGGTCGGTCGTCGGGAACCTCGCCGGTGTCGGACAGGTGGTCCCGGCCGTCTTCCTCCCGGGACTCTGGCTCGTGTACGTGCTCGGCTACACTGGCCGCGGGACCGGGCTGACCCGCCCCCGAATCGCGATGTTCGTAGCTCTCGCGTTGCCGCTCGCCGGTGCCGTCGGCACCGTCGCCGCCTTCGACGGCGATCCGTCGAGAGAGGCAGTCCAGCGCTCACTCGCCTCACTGATCGGGACTGAGCTAGTCTTGTTGTTCCTCGTGTACGTGTACGCCGCGGTCGTCTTCCTCAGATATGGGTGGAATCACGGACGGGTCTCGAAGGGGCAGTTGGCAGTACAACTCGGCGCTGTCTCGGCCCCGTACGTCGTCGGGGCGTGGCGCGACGGCAACCTGATATTTGACGGGGTGACCTCCGGACTGTTAATCTCCGGACTGTTGCTTGCGATTTCCGTGCGTCGGTATCCCGTGCTGACGGGGTTCCCGAAGGCGGACTACGTGGCTCGCACACGGGTCGTCGAAGCGTTACAGGAAGCGGTCGTCGTCGTCGACTGGGATGGCCGCGTCCTCGACGCCAACGAAACGACGGAATCCCTCTTCGACTTGTCGGTCCACGAGATGATCGGCACTCCGATAGCGTCGGTCCTCGACGGAATCGACGCGGTAGATCTCTCACCGGAGGCGGCCAACACGGTCACTCTCCAGACGACACGGGGACGCCGACGGTTCCAGTACACCGTCTCTGGCGTTGGCCCTGACGGTGCCGAGAACGGTGACCCAGTCGCGAGAGCGGTCGTACTGCGAGACATCACGGATAAGCGCACCCGTGAACAACGTCTCTCGGTCCTGAACCGTGTTCTCAGACACAACGTCCGGAACAAGCTCGACGTCGTACTGGCGCACGCAGATCACGTTGAAGACGACGATCACCGTCAGGCGATCCGCGACAGCGTGAGCGATCTCGCGTCGGTCAGTCAGAAGGCTCGAGACGCCGAGGCGGTGATGACGGACAGCAGCGGTGCCGCGTCGCCCGTCGATCTCGTTGCTGTCGTTGAAGGAGTTGCGGCGAGCGCCCGAACGGAACACCCCGACGGCACCATCACCGTCTCCGCGCCGGAAGAACTCCGGATCGAATCGCACCAGACTGTCGTCCGGCGTCTCGTCGCGGAACTAGTCGAAAACGCCGTCGTCCACTCAGACGGTCCCGCTCGTGTCGACGTTGGCGTCGGGACTCGTTCGGACGGGACACCCCGACTTCGGGTGTCAGACAACGGTCCCGGTCTCTCGAATCATGAGCGCGACCTACTGACCGGGAGCGGTGAGACGCAACTCGATCACGGAATCGGCGTGGGACTGTGGTTCGTTAACTGGGCTGTTGAGCAGCTCGGCGCCGAACTCGACTTCGAAGGTTCAGACTCGGGAGGGACGACCGTTGTCGTCCGATTCTACGGGACCGAGAGGCTGACTGACGAACTCCGCTGAGACACGTATCCACCTGATGTGGGCCCGACTGGGGCAGTGCGCCAAGTGAAGGGGGTTGAGCCGCGCAGGGGAATCACCGCTCATTCGAGGCCCTGTATCTCGGCGTCTGGTATGTCGGCCCGCTAAGTGGTGGTCACTTCGCCGATTCCGTTGGAGTCACAGAACAGGACGTGGCGAACAGATCCCTCTCGTGTTCGCCGCGATCGGTGCCCTCGTATAGTCTTTTCGACACGTCGGCGGAGAGTCTATCGGACCAGCGACTGAGACGCCGCCCCATTCGCTCGACATCCCGTCGGACGTACCCGCGCTGATAGGCTCCCAACTATCCCGTGTGACTTCATCGCGGGATTCCATCCGAGAGGAGCAGTCCGCGATGTACTGCCGCTGGACCCAGTACCGATACGAGACTCCGGACGGGGTGATAGACGGCCTCGTGAGCGCGTTGTTTCCCGAGGTGAAACGCTCAGACCCGTATTAATTGGCAGGCTCACCGTGAGCAAAGCATGGAAACGAAAGGCGACTCGTCCCACCGGATCCCGGCGTTATGGGATCGCTCTCAGACGGTCATCAGGGCCGCGATACTCGCAGGGTTAGGCGTCAGCTGTGCGTTCGCGTCGATCATCGTTATGTCCCCCATATATGCCGAGATTGCGACGATACGGGGTGGGTTTGGGAGTTTGCTGAGCAGTTACGCTGTACAGCCCGGGTTCGGGCTCGTTGCGCTCGGTTACGTTCGATGGCGTGGCGATTTCCACGTCATGGAACGGATTCAGAAGCCGTCAGCAGAGGGGATCGGGTGGGTCGTCGCGGGCATGGTGGGCTATCAACTGAGTGTGAACAGTATCACACGGCTGTTACCCGTGGTCGGTCTCAGTCACGGCGGCCACAGCGGCGGAGCATCGAAGTGGCGCGTCTTTCTTGAACAGCCAGAGCTCGCCGTTCCCGGGCTCGCGATCATGTTCCTCGTCATGGCACCGATGGAGGAACTCCTGTTCCGAGGAGTCATTCACGACACTCTCGAAGATGCGTTCGAAGCGCCCGGTCGCGTCGTCATCGGTGCCCTCCTGTTTGGGGGGATGCATTTCTTCCTCTCCGGAGGGCTTGTTTCAGTGATATTCACGCTCTGTGGCGGCCTTCTCTGGGGCACGGGATATGAGCGAACGAAGAATCTGAGCGTCCCGATGTTAGCACACGCCGGGTACTGGCTACTGCTCCCAGTGTGATCGAGTGTGACTCACCTGGTAGCAGATGCGGAATCTCTTCTCTTATCAGATACAAAGTAATTCTTGTGAATGCTTCTGAACTAGCGTCCGACAGCTATGGTCGGCAGAACGGGAGTCTACCGACAAGCTCATTTATTGAAAGATAAGTAGCAGACAGTTGCTCTCCGGGAAACAGCAAGTAAGGAACTTATGTGGGTCAGTCGTTCAGTACTCCCGTTGTGGACCCCTCCAGCGATACGGCGAATACAGCGCAGACTTCCCCAAACGAGCCAACCGGGCCAGCGTCTTCGTCACGCTCACGCACAGAGCGATTCGGTGCGTGGGTAGCCGCAAACGGTCTCTACGTTGAGACCGCTCTCGCAGTCATCGCGATCGGCGTTGGAATCGTATCCGTCCCGTTCGTCACGTTCGGAGTTTTCACCGCTATAGAGGGTGAGACGACAATTCTTACTGTCGGAAGCGTCATCGCAGCCGTCGCATTCGTTTCGCTCGGTACCCTATCGTCTCTGTTAGTTTTTCATGCTCGGGTCGAGGTCCGACGTCACGGGGTCTCGTTCACCGATAGTCGAGGAGTCATATCGACCGTCTACACGATGGCCCGGGCCGTTGAAACACTACTAGCAGTCACGGTTCTCACAAGCGTGCTTTCAGTCGTCGTTGCCGCAATCGCCGTCGGATCCGTTCCTGATCTGCTCCCGGCCCTCGTTGGGTTTTCTGCTGTCCTGTTGCCGGTAGTAGTGATTGCGCACGGGTGCGGCGCAACTGCCCGCTATGTGTTAGATCTAGAGTAGGTTGTGTTCGGAGCAGGCAGCTACTCAATTGAAAATATGGGCGCTCGATTCGCAGTCCCCGTCGACAGGCTGTTTCAGGCCGTAATAACTCTGAAGAATAGGGTTTCAACAAAGTCAGCAAAGCTGCTATCGTCACTTTCAACGTATAAACTGAAGATCCTACTACTAGGGCCGCCGAGCGGATTGAAATGAGAGACCGATTCAACAGAGACGATTGACCGATGGATCAGTTGCTCCCTCCACAACTGTCGGTTCCGGATGGACAGTTACTCTCTGTCGTCGTAGCCAGCACTGTTCCTGTCGCTGGGTTGCTGGTGTTCGGCACGTCGGCAGCAGCATTGGTAGTGTTCTACTGGCTCGAACTTAGCGTCTGTATGATCTGGGCCTTGGTCCGAGGCCTGTTCGCCGGCAAACTTCCAAGCGAGGAAACTGAACGCGAACCGTTCAGCAGCCACCACTGGACGACGTTCCGGTACGTTCTCCCCAGTGGGTTCTTCGAGGATGATGACGAGGACTCGACGTCTGACAGTGACAACTTGAGAAGTTGGCAGACAGCTGACGAGGGCTCGACTTCCGACGGGAGCAGCTGGAGAAGTTGGCAGATTCAAATTCCGAAAACCAACGTCGGCATCTATCTCGGAACGATACCCGGACTCGTTGTCGTTGTTTTCCTATTCGCTGTACTATGGGTTGGATTCGGCGGGGTGGTCGCTGGTCCTGTTGTTGCCGCGGCTGACATGGGCGACTATGCGACGTGGCCGCTCACCGGTGCCGGTATCGTCTTCCTGAGCGAGGGCGTAAAGACGGGCAGAGAGTATTTTTATGACGGCGGCTACCACGAGAAGTCCGTGTGGACGGCGGCCAGAGGAATATTTTACAAAGGGTTCGTCTTGGTCGGGGCCGGGTTACTTGTGTTTCTGTTAGTCTATGAATCGATAGCGGGTGATGGAACTAGCCTCGAGAGTGCGGCCAGTGGGCCGATCATTTTCACGGTTATCGGTCTCAAGTTCGTGATTGATCTCACAGGGTGTTATCTCGATAGCCTTGATCAGCCGCTTCGGGATCTACTATAATCTGAACCCTGTACCACCCGCTAAATTGGCTATCAAGTGTAAGTGATAGCTGAGAATACCCCAACAGAATACCGTCTTGAAGTCGGTGTTTCTGGCCGAGAAACCCTGACTTGACTAATTTAATACCCGGGCTAGACATTTCGATTGATGTTCCCAGTCGTGAAATCACTGGCTTCGTTACAGACCAACGGGAGCGGCAGCATCGAGTTGTTCGCTGTGTTGTTACTCACTATCGTGATCTCCGTCGGGTTCTGGAAAGTGTTTCAGAAGGCCGGTGAACCGGGATGGGCTGCCATTGTCCCGATATACAACCTATACGTCTTGGTCAGGGTAAGCGGAAACACATGGTTGTGGTTTGTGATGTTCTTTATTCCGATACTCAACTTCTTTGCCACAGTGAAAATAAGTATCAACGTCGCTGGTAAGTTCAACAGGGGGATCCTGTTCGGCCTCGGACTCGCGTTTCTGTCGTTTATATTCTATCCGGTTCTCGGATTTGGTGACTACCAGTACCAAGACGCTACACAGCTCAGCTGAGGATACCTCTTCGTTCGACGAAGTCCGATGCCGTGGCCATCGCGTTTTTGTTGTTTACTCGCAATAATCGGACATGGCGACGCCAGGTGAGTTCGGTGAGTTCGGTGGTCGACACGTCCCGGAGCCGCTTGAGGAACCACTCGATGAGTTGGCGGCGGCCTACGAGGCTGCCATTTCAGATCCGGAGTTCATGGCCGAGTTCCGCGATCTGCTGGAACACTTCGCGGGCCGGCCGACGCCGGTGTTCTACGCCGAGACACTGAGTGAACGGTACGACGCTGACATCTACCTCAAACACGAGGACTTGCTTCACGGTGGTGCCCACAAGCTCAACAACACGCTCGGCCAGGGACTGTTAGCCAAGCGAGCAGGGAAAGATCGCCTCATCGCCGAGACCGGTGCCGGTCAACACGGGACGGCGACGGCGATGGTTGGGGCGCTGCTGGATATGGACACGACCGTCTACATGGGGCGTCACGACATGCAGCGGCAGGAGATGAACGTGTTCCGAATGCGGTTGATGGGTGCCGACGTCGAGCCGGTCGACCGCGGTAATGAGGGCCTCGCCGAAGCGGTCGACGCCGCACTCGAAGACTTCGCTGAGAACGTTGACTCGACACACTACCTTGTTGGGAGTGTAGTCGGGCCCGATCCGTTCCCCCGGATGGTGCGTGAGTTCCAGTCGGTCATCGGGAAAGAGGCACGCGAACAGATCCAAGAGCTCCACGGCGATCTCCCCGATGCCTGCGTCGCCTGCGTCGGCGGTGGCTCGAATTCGATCGGGCTCTGGCACGCGTTCAAAGACGATGATGTCGCCTTCTACGGCGCTGAGCCGGGTGGCAAAGACGAGGCGAACCACTCCGCCCCGCTCTCTCGCACGGCACAAGATGAGCCACAGATCTTCCAGGGCATGAAGACGAAGACGATCGGTGAGGACACTCGCAACCACTCGGTCTCGGCGGGGCTTGACTATCCGGCAATTGGCCCGGAGCACGCCGCGCTCCAAGAGATGGGGCGTGCCGAGTATCACGCTGTCTCCGACGAGGAAGCGTTAGCTGCCTTCCGCGAACTGAGTGAAGCTGAAGGCATCATCCCGGCGCTGGAACCGGCTCACGCGCTCGCGCTCGCCGCGAAGCTCGCCGAAGCGGACCGCCACGACACCATCTTAGTCAACTTGTGTGGTCGTGGCGACAAAGACATGCAGACGGCCGCTGAACACTTCGACCTCGGCAACTAACCCTCGACCGCTTCGGTCCAGTAGTCAGCGGGTTCCCTCGGCTCACAACTGTTTTTCGTAGTGGACCAGCTTATACTCCCCAGCCGTGGATCGCTCCATCTCTTCGTATCCTTGGTCGGGATAAAACGAAAGTG
The DNA here is from genome assembly GCF_000337415.1 of Halorubrum tebenquichense DSM 14210. Taxonomy (GTDB): domain Archaea; phylum Halobacteriota; class Halobacteria; order Halobacteriales; family Haloferacaceae; genus Halorubrum; species Halorubrum tebenquichense. The sequence continues at coordinate 27,247 of NZ_AOJD01000006.1, forward strand.
CCGCCGACTGCCGCGTCGAGGTCGTTGCCAGTACAGATTCGAACCCAGCAGCTGTTGCTCGGCGCTCTAACTGTGTAATCAGTTCTCGGCCAACTCCTCGTCGTTGGAATGGCGGTGCGACGCGCATCCGGTGAAGTTCAGCCGCACCCGGTCGATCGCGTTCGTCAGCGTGACCGGCACCATTGGGAATGTATCCACCCATCGCGACGATTGTGCCATCATGCGTCGCTAAGGCGTCCAGTCCGCCCGTCTCAGACAGATTAATTTTCTCAGCCTCTTGTGAGCCCCCAGTCGCTACTGAGTCCGCAATACCAACGACAAATGCTCCTCCCGGGTCGATGTATGCTGTCTGGATCGACCGGAGGTCATCGGTTCCTGGGATGTCGCTCGGATCGACCCCTGTTTCGCGCATTGCCCACTGGTGAAGTTCCCATATCGCGCTGTCATCCGGTGGCTCGTACGAACGGAATCCCAACGTGTCAGATTCCACTGTTCTACCAGATATCGGACTGATTCACACATACGAATGTCGGTCTTAGCAGGTTCATCGGGGATTTGCCACCAAAGGAGACCCAACCCCAATAGAAGCTGTTGACGAGAAGTTGGCGGCTCAGGAAACAGTACTCTGTGACAGGTATGGAACGTCGAAACACGCGACAATTGATCTATACGAAATGACCCAAAACCTGGCTAAGAAACGACCAGCGCTACTGACATTCTCTGCTGTATTGAGCGGTTCTCGATGACTAGCGCGCGCATCCCGCCCGTTCGGTGACGCCCGACCGATCCGATTACGACAACTCGGAGAGCCGTCGCCGCGCGGCGGTCACCGCCTCCATCGCGTCGATCCACTCGCGGGGGTCGGTACACCAGATCCGGTCTCCTTCGACGCTCACGCAGAAGACGGATTCGCTGGAGGGCGAGAGCGTGACGCGGTCCACGTCGGGACGGTCGCCGAGGTACGCGTCGATGAGTCGTCGAGCGGTCTCCGCCTCCGATCGGAGCCGGTCGCCCGCGGCGTACTCGATGGCAATCTCCGTCATACCCCTGCGTTGGTCCTACACGATTAATAACTGCTGTTTTCTGGCAGCGATTGCGGCATTCGATGACGGTCGACATAACTGTCGACGAACGTCGAACACTCCGGCCGCCGAGCGCACCGGTGGTCGCGCTCAGCGGTCGTCGAACACGACCTCGCCGTCGACGACCGTCAGGGCGACGTCGATGTCCTCGACGGCGTCCGATTCTTCCCACGGCGACGCGTCGAGCGCGACGAGGTCGGCCCGCTTGCCCGACTCTATCGTGCCGAGGCGGTCCTCGTCGAAGCCGGCGTAGGCGGCACCGCTCGTGTACGCGCGCAGCGCCTCGGTGACGGTGAGTCGCTGCGCCGCCGCGGGCGCGTTGACGGCGTGATGGACGCCGACGAGCGGGTCCATCGGCATCCCGTCGGAGCCGAACGCGAGCCGGACCCCGGCGTCGAGCAGCTCGCGGTAGCGGTTCGTTCCGGCGGTGCGCTCCGCGCCGAGCCGGTCCTCGTACAGGCCGTCCTCGCCCGCCCACTTCAGGAAGTTCGGCTGGACGCTGGCGACGACGCCGGTCTCGGCGAGCCGCTCGATCGCCTCGTCGTCGGCCAGTTCGACGTGTTCGATCCGGTGGCGGGCCTCGCCCGGGTCCACCCGCGAGGCGTCCTCGTAGGCGTCGAGCACGGCCGCGATCGCCTCGTCGCCGATGGCGTGCGCGGTGAACTGGAAGCCGGCGTCGGTCGCGGCCGCCACCGTCTCGGTCAGTTCCTCGGGGTCGACGACCCACTGGCCGGTCTCGTCGGGGGCGTCCGCGTACGGCTCGGAGAGGCGGGCGGTCCGCC
>NZ_AOJD01000007.1 GCF_000337415.1 Halorubrum tebenquichense DSM 14210
GGTGGTCGCTCCAGTAGTTGATCCGGACGCGGGCGGTCAGTTCCCCGGCCGCGTCGAGGTCGCGGTAGACGCGCGGGGCGTGGGAGTTCCGGACCATGTCGTGGAACCCGGTGATCCCGCGGGCGGCGCAGCCGTCGAGCGCGGCCTCGACGACCCCGCGCGTCTCCTCGCCGTCGGGCTCGACCGCCTCGTAGATCGGGTCGATCGCGGCTTCGAGCAGGACGCCCGTCGGCTCGCCGCCTTCGTCGGTAGGGACCGTCTCCTCGGGAACATCCGCGAGCGCGTCCGCGAACCGGTCGAGGACGACGCCGTTGACCGCCGCGACGTGCATGTCCTCGCGGAACGCCGCCACCGGGCGCTCGGTCGAGACGCGGTCGAGGTCCTCGCGGGTGAGGTAGCGCGACTCCCCCCACGTCGACTCGTCGTAGCCGTAGCCGAGCACCCAGTCGTCGGTCTCGGCGCTCACCGCCCCGCTCTCCTCGCCTTTCACTTCCGCCGCGCGCTCGTCGAGCAGGTCGACGGCGGCCCCGGGCGAGTCGGCGGCGGAGAGGTCGGCGTGGACCAGGTACCGACCGACGGTGGTCAGGTGGGTGTGGGCGTCGACGAAGCCGGGGAGGAGGACGCGCCCGCCGAGGTCGACCACGTCGGTGTCGACGCCCGCGAGCAGTTCCACGTCGTGCGTGCGCCCGGTCCGGACGATCGCGCCGTCGCGCACCGCGACGGCCTCCCGGACCGCGTCGCCGCCGTCCTCGGGGTCCGCGAGCGTGTGTACCTCCCCGTTCACGAAGATCCGGTCCGCGGCCTCTGTCATGGGGATTCCGCGGAGACACAGCGTGTTAACCGTTCGGGAAACGGCGACCGATTTATTCGGTCCGGCGTCGAACTGCCGCGTATGTACGACAACGTCCTCCTCCCGACCGACGGCAGCGTCGGCGTCGACCGCGCGATCGACCACGCGATCGACGCCGCCGGCCGCTACGACGCGACCCTTCACGTCCTCTACGTCGTCGACAGCGGCGTGGTGAACGCCTACTCCGGCGACGAGTTCGTCGACGGGGCCGAGGGTGCCGAGGAGACCCTCGAAGAGACCGGCCGCGAGGCGCTCGACGCCGCCGCCGCGCTCGCCAACGACGCCGGCGTTGAGGCGGTCACCGCGATGCGGTACGGCGCGCCCCACGAGGAGATCCTCCGGTACATCGACGAGGAGGACATCGACCTCACGGTGATGGGGTCGAAGACGCGCTCGGGCGACTACCGCCGGATGCTCGGCTCCGTCACCGAGCGCGTTTCCCGACAGTCGACCGCGCCGGTGAGTATCGTGAAGACGACCGTCGAGGCCTGAGCCGCGCGGTCGTCCCCCGCCCGACGCGCGGCCGCTACAACCGTTCCCGCACGTCCGCCGCGACCGCCGACAGCGCCGTCTCCGCCGTCGGCACGCGGTCCGCGAGGCTACAGAACCCGTGCGCCATCGCCGGGTAGTGACGGTGCCGGACGGGAGTTCCCTCGCGGTCGAACCGCTCCGCGAGCGCGACGCCGTCGTCGCGCAGGGGGTCGAACCCGGCGGTGACGACCGTCGCGGGCGGGAGATCACCGAGGTCCGTCGCCCGGAGCGGGACCGCGTAGGGGTTCGCGGCGTCGACCGGACTCCGCAGGTACCGCTCGTAGAACCACCGCATGTCCGCGCGGGTGAGGAGGGGGCCGTCCGCGTTCTCCCGGTAGGAGTCCGTCTCGAAGTCGCGTCCGGCGATCGGGTACAGGAGGAACTGTCCGGCCGGCGTCGGCGAGTCGCCGATCTCGCGGGCGCGAAGCGACGCGGCGACAGCGAGCGCGCCGCCCGCGCTCGTGCCCGAGACGCCGACCCGATCGGGGTCGACGCCGAGCGCGCCCGCCGTCTCGACGACCCACTCGACAGCCGCGGCCGCCTCGTCGACGGCGACCGGAAACGGGTGTTCGGGGGCGAGCCGGTAGTCGGCGGACACGACGACCGCGTCGGCGCGGACCGCGAGTTCGCGGCAGATGCCGTCGACCGAGTCGAGCGTGCCGAGCGTCCAGCCGCCGCCGTGGAGGTGGACGAGGGCGCGGGCTCCAGACGCGCCGGCGGCGTCGCTCGCCGCCGTGGTCGTCGTCTCCGCGCGCTCGGGCCGATAGATCCTGAGGGGAACCTCGCCGTGGGGGCCGTCGAACGCCATATCGCGCACCTCGGCCACGGGCGGCTCGGGCGGTCCGGAGAACAGGCCGTCTTCGAGGTCCCGGGCGGCCGCGACCGAGAGGTCGCTCCACCCCGGCAGCCCCAGCGACTCGATCTCGGCGACCGCCGCGGCCAGATCCGCGTCGAGTTCGTCCGCGCGCATGGCGGACCGAGGCGGTGGGCCTTTGTAAGTCGGTCGGCAACCTCGGGCGATGGACGTCCGGCTGAGCTACGAGGACGGCACGATCCGGGTCGACGCGGACGCCGACCTCGCGGCCGACGCGCTCCCGCCGCTGCCCGGCGTCGAGACGGACCCGCGCACGGGCACGGCGCGCGCCCCCGCACACCGCTACGCCGAACTCCGGCGGGCGCTCCGGGTGGCCGGGGTCGGCGTCGACGACCGGGTCCTCGACGCGAGCGACCGCGCCGCCGAGGCGGCCGGACTGCCGGACGCGCTCGCCACCGACTACGACCTCCGCGAGTACCAGCGCGACGCGCTCGACGCGTGGCGTGACGCGGGCGACCGCGGGGTGCTCGAACTGCCGACCGGCGCGGGCAAGACCGTGATCGCGATCCGCGCGATGGTCGAACTCGGCGTGCCGACGCTCGTCGTCGTCCCGACCGTCGACCTCTTGGACCAGTGGCAGCGGGAGCTGGAGCGCGAGTTCGACGTCCCGATCGGTCGCTTCGGCGGCGGCGAGCAGCGCCGGGAAGCGATCACGGTGTCGACGTACGACTCGGCGTACCTCAAGGCGGACGGCGTCGGCGACGCCTTCGAGTTCGTCGTCTTCGACGAGGTCCACCACCTCGGCGGCGAGGGATACCGGGACGCCGCGCGGCTGCTCGCGGCCCCCGCCCGCCTCGGCCTCACCGCCACCTTCGAGCGCCCCGACGGCGCTCACGAGGCGGTCGCGGACCTGGTCGGCGAGCGCGTCTACGCGTTAGACGTCGACGACCTCGCGGGCGACCACCTCGCGCCGTACGACATCCGGCGGATCGAGGTGGAGCTGACCGACGCGGAACGCGAGCGCTACGACGAGAAACAGGGGACGTTCGTCGAGTACGTCCGCGACGCCGGGATCACGTTCACGAGCGGGAGCGACTACCAGGAGCTGGTCAAGCGCTCCGGCAACGACCCCGCCGCCCGCGAGGCGCTCCTGGCGAAACAGGACGCCCGCGAGATCATGATGAACGCCGAGCGGAAGGTGGCGGAGCTGGCGGAGATCCTCGACCGCCACCGCGACGACCGCGTGATCGTGTTCACCGGCCACACCGACCTCGTCTACCGGCTCTCGGAGCGGTTCCTGCTGCCCGCGATCACCGCCGAGACGGGCGCGAAGGAGCGCCGCGAGATCTTAGAGCGCTTCCGCGACGGGACCTACGGACGCGTGGTGGCCGCGAACGTCCTCGACGAGGGCGTCGACGTGCCCGACGCGAACGTCGCGGTCGTCCTCTCCGGCTCCGGCAGCGAGCGCGAGTTCACCCAGCGACTCGGGCGCGTTCTCCGCCCGAAGGACGACGGCGGCCGGGCGCTGCTCTACGAACTCGTCAGCGCGGAGACGGCCGAGGAGCGCGTGGCGAGCCGGCGGCGATAGCCAGTCGACACGGCCCGGTCACTCCGCGTCGCGGTCCCGGCGAAGCTCTCGGACCCCCAAAAGCACGTACGCCCCGCCGACGAGCCGGAGGAACGTATCGAACCCCGGCCTCCACTCGACCGCGTCCGGGTCCACGTAGAGGAGCCGCGCCGCGATCGCCCGGTACGCGCGCGGAACGACGAGGAGGACGGTTCCGAAGGCGCCGGTGACGTACATCGCCCAGGCGTAGGCCCGGCCGCCGATCAGGGCGAGCGCGACGACGACCACGCCTTCGGCCCGAAGCGTCGGGCGCGTTCCGCGTCTCGGTTCGACGTCGTCCGGATTCTCGACGGCGACGCGTTCGAAGGCGGCGACGATACGGTCTGGGACCAGCGCCGTGAGCGCGCCGAGCACGCCGATAATCGCTCGTATCATGGTCGGAGATACGCGACGGGGGAAATTAGTCGCCCCCGAAGTTCCCTCGGTCTGAGAAAATCGGGTCAGTCGTCGCCGTCGACGTCGAGCGAGCGCTTCTCGCCGAGCTCCTGTTCGAGGCTCCCGCGCTCCCAACTTCGGACCGCATCGCCCTCGACCTCGGCGCGGAGCTTCTCTTCGAGGAGGTTCACCGCGACGCTGTTCGCGCCCTCCGGGATGATCACGTCGGCGTGTTTCTTCGACGGCTCGATGAACTGCTCGTGCATCGGCTTCACCGTCGAGAGGTACTGGTCGATGACGCCCTCTAGGTCGCGGCCGCGGTCGATCACGTCCCGCCGGATCCGGCGCAGGATGCGCACGTCGGCGTCCGTCTCGACGAACAGCCGGAGGTCCATCATGTCGTTTATCTCCTCGTCGTACAGCGCGAGGATTCCCTCCAGCACGATGACGTCGGTCGGCTCGACGGTGATGCGCTCGTCTTTCCGGTTGTGGATCTCGAAGTCGTACTGGGGCATCTCGACGGACTGCCCCTCCAGCAGCGCCTCCAGATGATCCCGGAGCAGCTCCCACTCGAACGCCGAGGGGTGGTCGTAGTTGACCTCCTGGCGCTCCTCGAAGTCGAGGTGCGAGAGGTCCTCGTAGTAGTTGTCGAGCGGGATCCGGGTGACGCTGTCGCCGAGATCGCGGGTGACGAGCCGGGAGACCGTCGTCTTCCCAGCGCCCGTCCCGCCCGCGATCCCGATCACGAACGAGGGAATGGCCATATCGCCGTTCGAACGCCGGAGGGTTTGAACGCTCCCTTTTCGTCGCCGCGCGTGATCCGTACGCGCTCCGCATAGTCTCTCCCACCCTGTATGCCAACCGATCGCAAGCGTACGCACGGTGCCCGTATAACCGTATCGGGGGCAGCTTTTAGCCGATCGGAGCGAATCCGACACGTATGCGAACAGACACCACGGTCCGTGACGTGATGCACCGCGAGTTCCTCGGCGTCAGCGAGTCGGACGCGCTCTCGGACGCGGCCGCGCTGCTGGTCGAGGAGGAGACGAACTGCGTGGTCGTCGTGCGAGGCGGCGAACCGGTCGGACGACTGGAGGCCCGCGACGCGCTTGACGCGCTGCTTGACGCGACCGGAGGCGACGTGGAAGCCGAGTCTGAGGAGGGTATCGGTGACCACACCGTCGGCGACGCGATGGGCCCGCCCCTGCCGACGATGTCTCCGGACGACTCCCTGACGGCGGTCGAGGAGCTGTCTCTTATACACAT
>NZ_AOJD01000008.1 GCF_000337415.1 Halorubrum tebenquichense DSM 14210
GGGTCGTCGACGCAGGGCGTCTGCGAGAACTGCGGCGGGTTAGTCCCCGACCTCGTCACCGCCAACGGGCAGGCGGTCTGCCCGAACTGTCGCGAGGTCTGAGCCGCTCGGGGCGGCCCGTCCCGCGGTCGGCAGCCTCAACAGGCCGCGAGCCGAACTGGGGATATGGGCGCAACGGATCCCCGCGTCGAGCGGGCGACCGCCGACGACGTCGACGCCGTCACCGACATGTGGGTGGCGCTCGCGGCGGGCCAGCGGGAGTACGGGGCCACGCTCCGCGCCGAGGCGAACCGCGCGACGGTCCGCGAGTGGGTCGCGCAGTCGGTCGTCACGGGCGACCTGCTCGTCGCCCGCGACCCGGAGGCCGCGGGAGACTCCGGCGATGACTCGAACCTCGTCGGCTTCGTCGGCTTCTCGCTGGAACGCGGCGACTACGAGCGCGACGCCGTCCGCGGGACCGTCAGCAACCTCTTCGTGGTGCCGGAGCGGCGCGGCGAGGGAGTCGGGACGGCGCTGCTCGACGAGGCCGAGCGGACGCTCCGCGAGCGGGGGGCCGACCGCGTGGCGCTGGAGGCGCTCGCCGACAACGACCGCGCCCGGTCGTTCTACGCGGCGCGGGGCTACGATCCCCACCGCGTCGAACTGACGAAGTCGCTGGGTGAGGAGGGCGAACCCGGTGACGACGAGAGCGGGGACGGAGGAGACCAAAGCGGGGACGGAGACGACGACCGCACCAACGAAAGCGACTGACCCCGGCCGGGTTCGCGGAAAGCGACACGCACTCATAGGAGGACCGAGTACGGCCGCACGCGCCAGGGGAGCATGGGCGGTTCATGCACTCGACTTGTAATCGAGACTTCCGGGGTTCAAATCCCTGCCCTGGCTCTATCAAGTTTCTGAACAATCCCACGCAGATCTGACACCCGGTGGGGTTGTGCGTCCTGTCGAGGATGCGGTATTTACTTCACGATAACATCGACCGGCGATTCTCCGGAGTGACGGAGCGCCTCTGATCTGAGTATGTTTTGAATTCAATTCTCTGCTTGATCTTTATGATACGCTCTTTGTGCAATTGCTCCCAGTATGAGGCTCAAACCAAATGCCAGTAGTAGTACATATCCCCAGATATTCACTCCATAAGTCGCAGCGACACTGATAACGGCCCCCAATCCCGCACCACCAACAGTCAACAATACATTTGAAGTCGCAATAGTAGTTGGCGCAGAAGGGTTGATCAGACGGCTTGTGTTCTTTTCAGCCTTTTTTGACTGGGACGGTTGTGACGCTCCGTCTAAGTCATCGTTGGTTCTTGTTTGACCCTCTGGCTCTACCCCTTCTTCAGCTTCTGTCTCTTCTTCAGCTTCTACCTCCTCACTCATTTCTATATACTTCATTTATATTTGGATATAAATTATTTTTGAATAACACATATGCTAGATCTGGAATCGTAGTGTCTGGTACAATAATCGGTGTGTATGGAAAGCCCACCAACCAACACAGTTTTGCTCTCATAGCCGATGACCACTCGCCGGGCGCGCCGGGCGTGAGGATGTAGTCGTGCCCACCTCTTCATGCTCGACAAAACATCAACACGGCCAGTCGCACTGCTCCCACCTATCCGTGGCTCATCGCCCCGGCGCTGGCTCTTCTCGCACTCCTCGTCACCCATCGGCTGTGGGCGGGTGGCCCGACCTGTGGCGAGCTCGGCGCGTGGTCCTCCCGATCGTGGAGCGACTCGCCGACAGCGACTACGACGACCGGCTGGACATCGTTAACGAGTGCGTGGATGTCGACCTCGACGCCCTCGTCGTGGAGCGCCCCGAGAAGACTGGTCTCCCACTCCAAGTGCGGGATCTCGTCTGGACGATCGACGCGCCGCCCTCGAAGGTCCGTGAAGAGTTCCGCTTGATGCCGCGCTGGTGGCCCTGCTAGCTTGCCAGTATCCAGTACGAAGTAAGCGACGAGCAGCGCGTGTACGAGATCGGCTCGTACGCGTTCCGGAGCGAGAGGTTACTCGCCCGCGGCAGGTTCCACGTTCGGCTCACGCCGCGCGAAGGCAGCGAGAAGACGACGCTGTGGGCACACGAGGAGTATCCGCGTGGTGGCGGCCGGTGGCTCACGATCACCGTGAGATATGGTTGCCGGAGCATGGGGTTCGAGTGGCGTTGACGCTCGCGAGCGACGAACGGTTTGGTTACATGAGGATTTAACACGCAAGCAGTTTCGGCCAAAGCTTGATTTTGATGGCTTCACAGTCGCACCCATGGCCGAAGATCAGGATAACACTACTCCACCACCCACTTCCGAGGAAACTGTTACAAGAGGAAATATTGACGCCCTCATTGAACATCAAGACGTGTTTGTGAAGCGGAAACAGCAAATAAAAAAGGCGATCGATATATCAATAGAGAACTACGGTGTCGAAAATGTCTATGCTCATATACACAACAATATTGAGATAGCAATTGCGGGATTAGAGGAAACTAGAGATTACGATGAAGAAGATTGGGACTCCTTAGGGGATGCAGTTGTTGGATATTTACACGTTCTAACATTAATGGAGTCTGGGACAATCGATTATCTTGAACAGAAGGATCAATCCTCTGAGCTACAGGATTTTTTGATATCCTCATTCCTTGAATATGGCCCCGCACTACAGCGAATTAGCTATTATAAAAACCAAGGGAAGAGATGGTGGAGTTCCATTAAAACAGAGCAGGTAATCGGGAATGAAGCACTGAAGCATAGGCATACACTCACGATTGACCGACAGGATGACGTTCAGATTGATTCAACACCTCATTCAGATTGGGTTATAATAGAACACATACTAGCCGAAGTGATTACATCTCTAGACATATCTAGTGGTAATCCGGAAGAGATCGTGAATATACCCTATTTCGAAGAGGCACGACGTAATATGTATTTCATTGAAGAAGTAGTCCGGCGATCTGATCAGGACATTGAACTAACTGATAGAGAGGATATTATAGGTACAATAGAAACGGCGATAGGAGATGAGGAGGGTCAGTAATGGCTGGGTCATTAGCCAGTAAAGGTCCTGAAGACGAAGAGAATGTATCAGAGAATCCTGCGCCACAGAGTAGACCGAAAATTGAAGAAGATAGGCTACCTGCCTCAAATAATATAACGCCCGTTGGGACAGAACAGATAGAATCACGACAATACGAATTTGACGATGTCTGGTGGGATGAGGATAGTGAGGAAGATCATGACAAAGGCGACGATACCTCCTTCGAGGGACCCATATTGTCTCCAGAGAGTGTTCGTTTATTAGAAGTAGAGCAAGGTGAGATCGAAGCAGCAATACAACATGTTGACTCTTTGGCTGAGGATGTTAACACCATTAGAAACGGTAGTGTTCAGATAAGCTGATTCCATGCGAAGGCAAAGGATCTGAGCCACTCGTTTGCTGTTTCTGCTTCGGCGTTGCTGAAACAGTTTGAG
>NZ_AOJD01000009.1 GCF_000337415.1 Halorubrum tebenquichense DSM 14210
TCGCGTTATTTCTCGTCGGTTCAAGCCGTGTGTGTAGCAGATCATTTGATTCGGGATCGACAGCAGCGTACAGCCAATATTGCTCAGTATCGAGTTGAATCACAGTCTCATCAACCGCGACGTGATTCGGGCTCCGATCCGATTCCGGCTGTAGGTCGGCTTTGTGAACCCAGTTATGAACGGTCGATCGAACTCGATCAACACCGAATACCTCAAGAAAC
>NZ_AOJD01000010.1 GCF_000337415.1 Halorubrum tebenquichense DSM 14210
TCTAAACAGCCGCTGAGGCGGTCGTTTTCTGGCATAGAACACTTTGAAAACGCACCGCCTCACTTTCAAACCTTATCTGAACACCGTCTTAGAAACACACAAAAAGAACTTGATACCAATATATCTGACTTATCAGATAGAATTGCGACTATAGCCTCTAATGAACGAGATATCAGTGAATTCGAATCGGAAATATCGGAAAGAATTAGGCAGTTAGAGAATCGTATTGAGCATATGGAGCAGCCAGCAGCAGACAATCAACAGAGGCTTGACCCGCCATACCCTAGCTTTGCCTCGTTCAGTCTGCGTGCTGCGGTCGCTTCCGTGCTGTTCATGGGTATGTTTTGGACACTTTACTCGCAAGGTACCTTCGGTGGGATTGTGTTTGGAGCACTCATTGCGTTCCTATCTGTTCTGGGAATAGCATCAACAGCAACTTGGTATAAACTCAAATAGCACTCTAAATGTCTCTCTACGAGCGTTTCCTCGAATTTGAAGGGAATAAACAGCCTGAGCTTAGGACACTCAAAAACATGCTCATAACAGGCGTCGTCAGCATCGTGGGTGTTTATACGGGTCTTTCAATATCGAATATAATTTCCCTACATGAGTACCAGCCAGCCGCGGCTGTATTTGGAGTGACGATATTCATTTTGTTCGTACTGCTTGTCATATGGCGTCCCTGGGAGTTCGTCAAATACGAGATGTGATCATACGACGTCGGCAAGCTCCTCAGTTTCGGGCGCTGCCATCCAAGAGGTCATCGAGGACACTTTGGAACGGCTCCTTACGCGTGGGGCGGGATCGCCGGAGTAGAACTCGCGCTCCTCGGCGGGGGTGCGAGGGTAGTTCTCCAGCCACCGCGGATCCTTGACGAGCTCGTAGGGCCCGTGGCAGACCTTCTGTATGTTGCCGTATTCTACCGTCCGCGAGTCAGTCCCTTGGCCATCCGAACGTAGTGCTGGTGGAGTAACGATGCCGGTAGCGGTTGTACTCACTCGTTATGAGGTCAAACTGGTCGCTAAAGGTGTTCAAACCCTCGGAATCCTCGTCAATGATGTTGACGTACCCGTCCGTGAATCGGGAGAATTGTAAACCTCGGTTCCACATCACTGCTCTGGCCCGAACGTACCCTGTGCTCGTTCCCACGGGCGTTTCTTAAGTATCCGCGACGCCCAACGACGGGTATGGACTCGTCGGACCGCGCGCTGCTCGGCGTGGCCGGGATCGTCGGCGCGCTCGTGCTGGCGGTCGGCTTCGCCGGCGGCTACCTCTTCGGCTTCGACGAATCGGCGGCCCGCCCGATCCGGCTTCTCGCAGTCGAACCTCTCACGTGGATCGTGATCGCCGCGCTCGTCGTCGCGGTCGTCGGGAACGCGTACATCGAGTAGGAGCGGACGGGCGCAATTGCCGGCCCGCTCACCGCACGACCGTGACCGGCACCGGCGACTTCTGGAACACCGTCTTCGCGACGTTGCCGACAAGCAGGCGGTCCGCGAGCGAACTGTTGTGCGTGCCCAGGACGACCGTGTCGAACCCCTCGGCGCGGTCGACGATCGTCCGGGCGGGGCGACCGGCCGCGACGTCCGTCTCGACCGTCGCGCCGTACTCGGCGGCTATCTCGCGGGCCCGCTCGAAGACGGGCTCGGCTGCCTCGCGCATCCCGCCGTCGCCGTCGGACAGGGCGATCCCAGCCGCTTCGCCCATCATCGGCGAGGCACCGCCGACGACGTGTAACACGGTCACCTCCGCGTCTCCGTGCGCCTCCAGCGCGTACCGGAGCGCACGCTCGGCGAGATCCGACCCGTCCATCGCCACCAAGACGCGTTCGATCATGGGGGCACTACACGCAGGAGTGTGATAAACGCTCGCACGCGACGGCCCGAAATCGTCCGCCGTTCAGTCCTCGGGGTTCCCGTCCGCGTCCTCGATCGCTCGGACGAGGGCGTCGAGCGCGGTCTCGGCCGCGCCGCGCTTCACCGCGTCCCGGTCGCCGTCGATCACGGCCCGTTCGGTCCGGACGAACGACTCCTCGGTGCCCCACGGCGCGGCGCGCGCGACGCCGAAGTAGACGAGCCCCACGGGCTTCTCGTCGGTCCCGCCCGTCGGCCCGGCGATTCCGGTCGTCGCGACCGCCCAGTCCGCGCTCGCCCGGTCGCGCGCGCCGGCCGCCATCTCGCGGACGACCGGGTCGCTGACCGCGCCGTGGGCGTCGAGCGACTCGCGGGAGACGCCGAGCAGTTCGCGCTTCGCGTCGTAGGTGTACGTCACGAACCCGCGGTCGAAGTAGGCGCTCGCGCCCGGCACGTCCGTCACCCGCGACCCGACGAGCCCCCCCGTGAGCGACTCCGCGGTCGCGAGCGTCTCGTCGCGGTCGGCGAGGAGCGCGTTCAGCCGCTCCGCGGGGTCCGTCGCGTCTTCCATGCCTCCCGCTCCGAGCGGCGCGCCCCTGAGGTTTACGCCCCGGCGCGCCGAAGGCCGACCGTGACCGACACCGACTGGGACGAGCGGTTCGCGTCGGGCGAGTACCCGCGCGCGCCGGAGCCGTCTCCCGTGCTCCGCGCCTACGAGCCGTCGCTCCCCGACGGCCGCGCGCTCGACGTCGCCGCCGGAACCGGCCGAAACGCGGTGTTCCTCGCGGACCGCGGCTACGAGGTCGACGCGCTCGACGCCTCCGTCGAGGGACTCGAAATCGTCCGCGGGCGCGCCGCGGAACGCGGGATAGCCGGCCGGATCGAGACGATTCAGGCCGACGCGACGACGTACGCGTTCCCGGCGGAGACCTACGACGTGATCACGATGAGCTACTTCCACACGCTCGACCGGTTCGCCGACCTGATCGAGTCGCTCGCGCCGGACGGGGTCCTCTTCGTCGAGGGGCACCTGCGGTCGGCGGAGCCGGCGTCCGGACCGAGCGGCGACCGGTACCGCTACGCGGCGAACGAACTGCTCCGGGCGGGCTCGGGACTGAGCGTGCGCTACTACGACGAGACGACGACGGAGCGCCCGGGCGGTCGACGCCGGGCCACGGCCCGACTCCTCGCGCGGAAGTCGACCGACGGCCGGCAGTCGTACCCGCCGCGCCCCGAAGCGCCGGAGCGCTGGCCGGCCGCCGACGCCACCCCCGCCGAGCGAGACCCGTGAGCGACGACGACGCCGAGGCGTCGTCCGCGTCGCCGGCGGCGGTCCTCCGCTCGCTCGTCGCGAAGGCGGTCGGGAGCGAGCCCGCGGCGCTCGACGAACAAATGGAAGTCGTCGAGCGGGAGCCCGGTGCGGCCGACGGCGAGCAGACTGCGGACCCCGCGGAACGGCTCGCGGAACTCGTCGGCGCGGCCGACAGCGTCGTCGCCGTCGTCCCGCGGTTCGACGCCGACCTCGCCCGCCGACTGAACGCGTCGCTGTCGTCTGCCGAGAGCGACGACGGCGCGGGCGACGCGAGCGACGCGACCGTCCCGAACAACGTTCGAGCGGTGTTCACGGACGCGGCGAGCGACCGCCTCGGCGGGGCGACCGGTCCCGTCGTCCGGCGCGCGCTCGCCGAGCGCGGCGTCGACGCGTACCGGCACGACGGCGAGTCGCCGGTTGCGGTGGTCCTCGCGGACGACCGCGCCGCGGTCGGACTGGTCGACGGCGACGGGCTCTCGGCGCTGCTGTGGACGGACGCGCCCGCGGTCCGCGAGTGGGCGGCCGCGACCTGCCGGCGCTACCTCAACGCCGCCGAGCCGGTGACGGAGGGCTGAGCGAGTCCCGCCCGGTCGGCGGCGACGGTCCCCCGACCGCTTTTGAGGGTCGGCGTCGAACGGGGCGTATGAAAGCGCTACTGCTGTTGGTGGCGGGAATCGGCGGACTGCTCGAAGCCGTCGCGCCGCGGCGCGCGGTCGCGGTCTGGACGCGCGCGTGCTACCGGAACGCCGGCGAGGCGAAGCCGCGGGAGTGGGTGTACGCGGCCGCGAAGGCCGAGGGCGCGCTGGTGGCCGCGGGCGCGCTCGTCGGGCTGTTCAAGCTCGCGACCGCCGACGAGGAGGAGCCGGCGGCGGAGGCGGAAGAAGAGTCGGACGCCGAACAGACCCGGTAACGCCGGACGGTCAGTCGTTCGCGGGGTCCGCCTCCGCGCCGTCGAACGGTCGCTCTTCCTCGGGACGGTCCCCGGTCAGGAGGACGTGACAGTCGCGGCACCGCGCCTCGTAGGACTCCTCCGCGCCGACGAGGATCGTCGGGTCGTCGACGTGGGCCGGCTCGCCCTCGATGAGCCGCTGGTTCCGGGAGGCCGGCTCCCCGCAGACCGAGCAGATCGCCTGTAGTTTGTCGACGTACTCGGCGGTGGCCATCAGCTGCGGGAGCGGCTCGAACGGCTCGCCGCGGAACGTCTGGTCGGTGCCCGAGACGATCACCCGGCTGCCGCGGTCCGCGAGGGCGTTACAGACCTCGATGAGCGCGTTCGAGAAGAAGTTCGCCTCGTCGATCGCGACGACCTCCGCGGGGTCGTCGTCGAGGATGTCGAGCGGGCCGTCCCCCTCGTTGT
Source organism: Halorubrum tebenquichense DSM 14210 (assembly GCF_000337415.1). Classification (GTDB taxonomy): domain Archaea; phylum Halobacteriota; class Halobacteria; order Halobacteriales; family Haloferacaceae; genus Halorubrum; species Halorubrum tebenquichense. The sequence continues at coordinate 4,523 of NZ_AOJD01000010.1, forward strand.
CGACGACGGTCGCCTCCCACTGCCGGCCCGTGTGGCTGCCGATCGTCGCCTCGCCGTAGCGGTCGTCGATCGCGGGCGTGTAGACGGCGACCGACTGCCCGGCGATCTCGGAGCGCCGGAGGCGGCGGAGCAACTCCTCCGTCTTGCCCGAGAACATCGACCCCGAAATGACCTCGATCCAGCCGGATCGAGTGATGGCGTGCATACCCGATCGGGCCGGAGCCAGCGACTAAACCGTTTCTCTCCGGGCGCGGGTGCGGGCTAGACGCCGGTCGCGACCGCGACGATCGCGGCGGCCACGACGACGTACGTCGCCGCGGAGACCGCCCAGTCGCGGCGGATCGGACCGAGCCGCTGGCGCGGGAGCCCGGACGCCCGCGGGAGCGGGACGAGCGCGAAGAAGCCGACCATCAGCGCGAGCTGCGCGACGCCGGCGACCGCGACGGTCGCGAGGGAACCGAGGCCGAGCAGCGATCCGGTCGCGGCGACGAGCCCGACGAACAGCAGCCCCGAGCCCCCGCCGGCGACGTAGTGGACCCACGTCGCAAGCCGCTCCGGCGCGTCGTCGACCGGGGTGTCGGTGAGCACGCCCGCGGCGACCTTCGGTGCCGTCGTTCCCTCCGGGAGCCGGGCCATCACCACGTCCATCGCGAGCGTCGCGACCAGTCCGACGACCGGACCGAGCGCGAGACCGGCGAGCAGCGAGAGCGTCGTCATCGCGTGATCACACGGTCGGAAGGGGTTTCACTCCGTCGGCGGAGGAAGGCGGCGGTCGGCGAAGTCCGCGACCGATTCAGTCGTCGCGGGGGACGACGGTCTCCCCGCCGATCACGACCCGGGAGACGTCGGCCTGCCCGGCCCGCCTGACGATCGCCCGGACGAGGTCGCGCGCGCCGGCGAGGTTGTCGGAGTCGCCGTCGAGGACGAGCAGGTCGGCGTCGGCTCCCTCCCGCACCACGCCGCGGTCCAAGCCGGCTATCTCGGCCCCGTTGCGCGTGGCCATCCGCAGTATCTCCCGCGCGGGGAGATCGGAGAGCTTCGCCGCGAACTCCATCTCGCGGAACATCGACGGCGAGTCGGTCATCACGTTGTCCGTGCCGAGCGCGACCGTCGTCCGCTCGGCCAGCTCGCGGATCGGCGGGACGCCGACGTTCGTCACGAGGTTCGACCGCGGGCAGACCACGACGGGGGTCCCCCGGTCGTCGAGCCGTTCGAGGTGGATCCCCTCCGCGTGGACCATGTGGACGAGGAAGTCCGGGTCCAGATCCATCGCGGGGTTGATGTCGTCCGCGTCGCGCTCGCCGGCGTGGATCCCGAACAGCTTGCCGGCCTCGCGGGTCTCCGAGCGGACCGCGTCGAAGTCGGCGTCGCGGGCCCCGGAGGCCCCGTACCCGTCCGCGACCGAGAGGACGTCCGGGTCGTCGCGGCCGAAGACGACCGACTCGACCGCGCGCTCGTCGAACGCGACCCCCTCGCCGGCGAGCGCATCGCGGAGCGCGTCGACGCCGTCGACGCCGCCCTCGCGGAACTCCAGGAACGTCCCGGTCCCGGTCGCCTCCATGTACCGCAGCGTGCGGGCCATCGCGGCCACCTTCTCCTCGCGGCCGGCCCCGCGGAGAAGCCGATGTTTTAGCCCGTCCGGCGGGGCGACGAGATCGTCGAGCGAGAGCCCCTCGCCCGCCTCCTTGGCGACGGAGTCGCCGATGTGGGTGTGGGCGTTGACGAACGCCGGGAGAATCACGTCGTCGCTGTCGGTGTCGCCCTCCTCCAGCCCGACGATCTCGCCGTCCGCGACGACGACCCGGCCCTCGACCGGCTCGAAGTCGGGACCGACCAGAATGGTCCCTTCGAGATGCATACCGGAGGCTCGCCAGCCGAGGTTAAAACGTCACGGGAACGGGACTGCGGGCGGCGGTCCGGGCGATTCGTCGGACGACGACGCCTCGTTTCTCACGTCGCCGTGGCCCACAGTCGAAGGTCTCGCGGGACGGCGGCCGCCGGGCCGCCGTCGACGTTCGGGGCGTGGTCCAGCGGGTCGGGTTCGACGACCGCGTCGACCGCGAACCCGGCGTCGACCAGCGCCCGGTGGAGATCGCCGACGGGTCGGTCGAAGACGACCATGTCGGCGTCGTACGACTCGTCGATCTCGACCGTCCGCCGGGAGTCACCGTGGTATCGCCTATCGACCTCGCCGCTCTCGCCGTCGACGACCTCCCCGAAGGGGTGCGGAACGGAGCAGAGGAACGTCCCGCCGTCGCGGAGCACGCGGCGGGCCTCGCGGAGTGCGGCGTCGAGGTCGGCGACGTGCTGGAACGCCCACTCGGTGAAGGCGACGTCGAACGCGTCGGTCGCGAGGGGGAGCGAGGTCGCCTCGCCGTGAACGAACGTCGCGTCGACGCCGCAGTATTCCCGGAGCCGGCGGGCGTGCCGGAGCTGTTCGCGGGAGAGGTCGACGCCGACCGCGCGGTCGGCCCCCGCCAGCGCAGCGCCGACCGTCCCCTGTCCGCCGCCGCAGCCGAGTTCGGCGACGGCGGCGCTCTCGACGGCCGGGACGACGCGCTCCGGATCGGGAGCGTCGGGACCGAACGGCGACGGCGTCGGCGGCGCGTCGGTCGCGGTCTCGGCGTTCCACAGCGCCTGAAACGCGTCGCTCCACTCGTCCCAGAGCCGACGGTTCTCGCGGTACGGGTCCGTCACGGCCACTTCTGTGGCCGTCGCCGACTTAAGCGTTCGACCGCTGTGTGGATCGTTTTCACCCCCCTACGGCCCCACCGCTCCGTCAGAACTCGTCGAGCGTCGTCGGCATCGCGCCGCGGACCTCGGTCACCAGCGCGTCGGGGTCGAGCCCGAGGACGTCCCCGGCCGCCCGGCCGACGCGGTCGGTCGCCGGTTCGGGGGCGTACACGCCGAGCCGCCACTGGTTCCGCTGTGCGGTCCGGAGCGCCGACACCAGCGGCGACTGGCGCTCCAAGCGGCGGATATCGCCGTTGACCGTGACGCGCGCGGTCGACTCCCGCATCGTCGGCTCGGGCGGCACGTCCAAGATTACGTGGTCGCGCGCGACGCCCGCCTCCTCGGCGATCTCGCGTTCGAGCGACGCCTCCGCGGCGTGGTCCGCCTCGTGGACCCGGTCGGGAACGTCGTCGTACTCGGCCCACACGGCCAGCTTGTAGAGGTCGCGCTCGTCGTACCGCCGGGAGAGCTCGGCGGTCTCGCGGCAGTCGCGGACCGCCGCGAGGAAGTCGTGATCGTCCATCCGCCGGAGCTCGGCCGCGGTCGTCGCGGTCGCGTCGAGGAGGTCGCTCGCCGCCCGGCGCAGCATCGCCTTCGAGATGCGCGCGACGTGGTGGGTGTAGACGACCGGGTTCATCAGCGCGCGGGCGAGGAGCAGGCTCTCGGCGGTCTGGACGTTCCCCTCGTCCAAGACGAGCTGGGGGCCGTCGCGGTCCGAGTCGTCGCCGTCCGGAATGTCGTCGCGCTCGACGAACGTCAGCTCGCGGACGAACCGCTCGGTGTCGATGGTCCCGTACGGGACGCCGGTGTGGTAGGCGTCCCGCACGAGGTAGTCCATGCGGTCCACGTCCAGTTCGCCAGAGACGAGGCCGGCGTACGGCCCCTCCCCGGCGACGACCGCCGCGATCCGGTCCGGGTCGAGGTCGTGGTCCCGCAGGACTTCGCCGACCGCGCCGGTCGCGAGCAGCTCGCCGACGTCGTCGTGGTACTTCCCGGTCCGACGGTGGGTGAGGGATTCGAGGTTGTGGCTGAACGGGCCGTGACCGACATCGTGGAGCATCGCCGCCGCCTCGATGCGGTCGGCGCGTTTCCCCTCGATCCCGAGGTGGTCGAGCGCGCGGCTCGCGAGGTGGTAGACGCCGAGGCTGTGTTCGAACCGGGTGTGGTTCGCGGACGGGTAGACGAGCTGGACCGTCCCGAGCTGTTTCACGTGGCGGAGGCGCTGGACGGCGGGGGTGTCGACGAGGTCGGCGGCGACGCCGTCGATCTCGATGTGGTCGTGGACGGTGTCCTTGACCGTGATCATGCGTCCGCGTTCGGCGGCACGCGATAAAAGGTGTAAGTGTCGAACGCCGCGAGACGGTTCCATCGGCCGCGAACCGGCGGCGTGATTTATATTCCTCCTCCGCGAACCTCCGGGTATGTACGACGTGGTAGTCGGAGTCGGGCTCGAAGACGAGCCGCGAGCGATCGCACAGGCCGAGGCGGTCGCCGAGCTCCCGACCGCGTCCGAGCAGGTGACCGCGCACCTCTGTCACGTGTTCCGAGACAATCCGGAGGGCGCGTCGGTCCACCAGCTCGGGACCGTGCGGCGCGCCCGCGAGGTGTTGGAGGACGCCGGCGTGACCTGCGTCCACTACGAGGCCAGCGGCGACCCCGCGGACGAACTCATCGCCGCGGCCGCCGACGTCGACGCCGACGCGATCTGCGTGTCGGGCCGGAAGCGCAGCCCGACCGGCAAAGCGGTGTTCGGCAGCACGACGCAGGCGCTCGTGTTGAACGCGGACCGCCCCGTGCTGGCGGTTCCCGGACCGGACCGCGAGTAGACGGAAGAACCGCGCGTGAGGCGAAGCGTGGGGTGGTCGGTCAGGCCGACGGGCGGCTCGCCGCGCGCAGTCCCAGCACGTCCCGCGCGGCGGTCGCGACCGCGTCGACGTGCTCGGTCGGACAGTAGACCCCGAGCGTCCAGCGGCGGCGCTCGGCGGCGCGGAGGCCGGCCACCAGCTCCGAGGCGTCCTCCAGCCGCTGGGGGACGCCGTCGACGACGACCGCGGAGCCGGACTCCTTGAGCGCCGGCCGGGAGGGGATGTCGACGACGACCGCGTCCCGATCGATCCCGACGGTGTCGGCGATCTCCCGCTCGGCCGCCCGTTCCTCCCCGCGGCCGGCGTCGACCGTGCCGGCGGGGACCTCGTCGAGTTCGGCCCAGACGGCGCGCTTGTACAGGTCGCGCCGCTCGATGCGCTCGCCGAGCGCCGGGACCCGGTCGCGGAGTTCGACGAGCAGGTCGTGGTCCGCCATCCGGCGGAACGCCTCGACGTCCGTGTCCGTCCGGTCGAGGTAGCGCTCGCAGGCGCGCTCCAGCATCGCGCCGGCCACCCGGGAGACGTGGTGCCGGTAGACGACGGCGTTCATCAGCGAGCGCGCGACGAGGAGGCTCTCCGCGGTGGCGACGTTCCCCTCGTCCAAGACGAGGTCGGCGTCGTCCCGGGACTCCGCCGAACCGCTCCCGCCGGTCAGGCGGAGTTCGGTGACGAGCCGGCCGGTGTCGACCGTGCCGTACGGGACGCCCGTGTGGTGGGCGTCGCGCACGAGGTAGTCCATGCGGTCCACGTCCAGTTCGCCCGAGACGAGCGGGCCGAGCGCGCCCTCGCCGTCGATCAGGGCGGCGACGCGCTCCGGGTCGAGCCCGTTGCGTTCGAGGACCTGACACACCTCGCGGTCCGCGTCGGTGAGCAGCCACCGCACGTCGTCGTGGTCGCGGCCGGTCGCGCGGCGGATGATCCCCTCGGTCTGGTGGCCGTAGGGACCGTGACCGACGTCGTGGAGCATCGCCGCGGCCCGGACGTGCGCCGCGGTGTCGTCGTCGACGCCGAGCCCCTCGACAGCGCGGCCCGCGAGGTGGTAGACACCGAGGCTGTGCTCGAACCGAGTGTGGTTCGCGGCGGGGTAGACGAGCCGGACCGTGGACAGCTGTTTGATATGTCGCAGCCGCTGGAACGCCGGCGTGTCGACCAGTTCGGCGGCGACGTCGCCGAGCCGGACGTGGCCGTGGACGCTGTCCTTGATGGCCTTCATTGTCGTCGGATCGCCCGCCGGGGAATTGGTCGTTTCGACTCGGCGATCGGGCGCTCGATCCGACCGACGCGATCAGTGCCGGGACTCCGCGACGACGACCGCGCCGCGCATCCCGTCGTCGCGGTGGCGTTCGCAGGCGTACTCGTGGATCCCCGGCTCCTCGAAGACGCGTTCGAAGACGTGTTCGTCCTCTTGGTCTTCCGGGGTGTCGGCGGCCTCAACGGCGACGAGGTCGCTCTCGAAGGCCCCGTCCTCGGCGACGACGCTGTGTTCGCCCGCGCCGGGGACCCAGCGCCACCGAACGGTCGTGCCCGGCGTCACGCGGAGGGCGGGGATCTCGTACACGGGCGCGGTGTTCCACGCCTCGGCCTCCGGGTCGTACCCGCCGGGGCCGCCGACGCGGACGGAGACCGCGTCCCGTCGGAGCGGGTTCTCGGTCCCCGAGACGTTCGGCGTCGGAGCGAACCAGTCGCCGTAGTCGACCGGGGTCGTGTCGTACTCCGTGACGTACGACTCGATATCCGGGCCCGCGACGATCGCGCCCTGCTCGCCGACCGACTGATGCGGCCGACAGGAGTACCGGGTGATCCCCTCGTCGGCCTTAGAGAGGGTGACGGCGTACTCGTGGCCGGCCTCGTCGGTGAGTCCCGATTCGATCGCCGCGGGACCGTCGTACGTCATCACGTCGTGGACGCCCCTCTCGCCGGTCCACTCCCAGCGGACCGTCGTGTCGTAGTCGACCCACACCGCCGCGGGATCGAACCGGAACCCGTCGCCGTCGCCGACCGGGATGACGACCTCGTCTTCTCCCCGGCGGTCGACCGTCCCTGCGTAATCGGTCCCGCCGTCGAACCAGTGGCCGTACTCCGGTTCCGGAATCGGCGTCGTGTCAGTGAACTCGCCGTCGCCGTCGCTCCCGCCGCCGGTCGGATCGAACGAGCCGAGACAGCCGGCGAGCGCGCCGAGCGCTCCGCCCGCCGCCAGCGCCAGCGCGCGGCGACGGGAGGGGGAGGGCGTTCGTGACATCGGCCGCGATCACTCGTCGACGACGTCGATCCCGAACCGCTCTTCGAGCGCGCGCACGACCGACCCGCCGACGTTCGCGGTCGCGGCGCGGCCGTCCTCAACCGCGAGGAGGTCGTCCTCGTCGACCTCCAGTTCCGCGGCGACCTCCTCGACGGTCAGGCCGGCGTCCTGGCGCGCCTCGGTGACGAGGTCGCCGTAGCCGGAGACGAGGTACGGGAGGCGGTCGGACTCGTAGCTCGTCCCCTCCTCCTCCCAGCGCTTCGAGTCGCCCGTCGCGGAGTCGTACATCTTCGCCTGCTTCCGGGCGAGTTCCTTGTTCCGGCTTTCGGTCGCCCCGGAGCCGGACCCGGCTCCGCCCGAGCTTCCGCCCGAACTCCCGCCGCGCGATCCGGCGCTCGGTCCGCCCCGGTCGCTCGGGGCGTTCCCGGCGTCGTCGTGGGGCCGGCAGTTCGAGCACACGAGCAGCTTCGCGCCGGCGACCGTCGCCTTCCTGAGGTCCGTGGTCTCGCGGCCGCAGAGCTCGCACGCGTCGCCGTCGTCGCCGCCGCCGCCGCCGCCCGTCGAGTACTTCGGCATACCCCGAGTAGAGGGCCGGGTCGTTAAAAAGCCGTGGAGGTGCGCGACCGGCGTCGCGGCTTCGCCCCGGTCGCGGCGCGCGATCCGACCGCGGCGTCAGGGGCCGAGGTACCCCCACGCCTGAAGCCGGTCGCCGTCGCCGTCGACCCAGCGCTCGCCGATGTCGTCCCGGTAGTACATGTTCGGCATGACGACGTCGTCGAGACGGTCGTACGCCTGCTCCCGGGCGGCGCGCATCGTCTCTCCCGTCCCGGTCACGACGATTGGCATCCCGCTCTCGCCCGCGACGCGCCACTGACCGTCGACCCGCTTCGTGTCTTCGAGGTGAATACCGTCGGGGGCGACCCCCGACGACGTCACGCTCGCTCCGCTCGCGTGACTCCCCTCCCGGCTCTCGGACTCGAACACGACCGCCGCGTTCCGCGAGTTCTCGTCGTACGTCTCCTCGTCGTCGAACGGGAACGGCGGGAGGACGACCCTGACGGCGATCTGGTAGCCGCCGTGGACCGCCGGCTCGGGGGCGTTCCCGTGCGCGAGGTCGCGGAAGAACTCGGCCGTCGACGACTCGATCGACTCCTCCTGGAGGGCGATGGTCGGATAGCCGAACCGCGGGGTGAACTCCAGCGGATAGATCCCCGTCTCGTTGACGATACAGTTGATGTCGATGCTGCCGACGTACCCCTCCTCCGCGAGCCACCCCTCGATCTTGCCGAGCGTCTCCTCGAACAGGCGGTTCCGTCCCGCCCAGAACATCGAGGTCCCCATCTCGCCGGTCGAGGGGCCGATGTTGCCGGGGAACAGCTTCTTGTGCTCGAAGTTGAAGTTGGCCCGGTCGACGAACTCGTTCCCGTCGAAGAAGCCGCAGATCGCGACCTCGACGCCCTCCACCTTCCGCTGGAGCTGGAACCCCTTCATCCGGTGGCCCCACGCCTTCTCGTACGCCTTCAGGACGTCGACCACGTCGCTGCCGTCGTCCTCGTTGCCGACGTACAGCAGCCGCTTGACGTTCTGGACCTCGCCGAGCGGCTTGATCACGTACGGGGCGGGGTTCTCCCGGACGTGCCGGATCCCGGCCTCGAACTCGCGGAAGACGTGGTGTTCGACCGTGTTGACGCCGTGGGCTTCGAGGACCTCCATCGCGTAGCCGCGGTCCGCTTCGAGCCGGTCGGTGTTCGGGGTCCCGCCGACGACGGCGTGGCCCTCCTCGCGGAGCTCCTGCGCGAGCGCGCCGGTCCCGACGTCGGGGCCGACCCAGATGTCGTCGAAGACGATCACGTCGGCCCAGTCGACCTCCGCGCGCCAGTCGTCGGTCTTGGGGACGAACCCGTCGCCGATCTCCCGATCGGTCTCGCTCTCGATGTAGTACTTCACGGCGTGATCTTCGCGGTGGACCTGCCAGGCGAGGTCCGTGATCAGCGCCGCGTCGGCCGAGACGAAGAGGAAGTTCGCGGTGTCCATGGTTCAGGCGTCACAAAGGAGGGACTTGAGTGTGCGTGCCGGTCCCGGAACGATACCCGTCCTGATGGTCCGACCGTCGCGACTGGCATACCGGTCGGTCGCGCCGTCGGTGTCTCAACCCCGGGGTTCAGCCTCGAACCAC
>NZ_AOJD01000011.1 GCF_000337415.1 Halorubrum tebenquichense DSM 14210
GGTCAGCTTCCCGCCGACGACGCTGTACAGGCCCGCCGCGCCGTCGCGCTCGTGATCGAGCAGCGTGAAGCCCCGGGAGATCCCCCGGCGGTTCTCTCCCGCCTCGTCCGGCGCGTACAGGGGGCGAACCCCCCACCACCGCCGGACCTCGGCCGCGTCGGCGACCGCGGGGAGCATCGCGGCGCACTCCTCTACCGACCGCTCGACCTCCCAGTCGGCCGTCTCGTAGTCGTCGGGGTCGGAGACGGGGACGCTCGTCGTCCCGAGCACGACCTCGCCGTCGTGCGGCACGACGATGTCGCCGTCGTCGGGGTCGCGACACCGGTTCAACACCGGCTCCAGCCCGCCGTACTCGACGGAGACCATCACGCCCCGGCTCGGGGCCATCCCGACCTCCACGCCGGCCATCCCGGCGATCGCGTCCGCCCACGCCCCGGTGGCGTTGACGACGACATCCGGCGACAGCGTCGCGTCCACCGCGCCGCCGACGCGCACGGTCTCGACCGCGCCGTCGGCGACGGTCACGTCTTCGACGGGCGCGTGCGGATGGACCGCCGCCCCGTGTCTCTCGGCGTCGGCGGCGTTGGCGGCGACCAGCCGCGACGGGTAGATGACGCCGTCGGGGACGGCGAACGCGTCCGCGACCTCGTCCGCGAGCCCCGGAACGCGCTCGCGCACCGCCGCCTCGTCGAGCCGCTCCGTCTCGATCCCGATCTCCTCGCAGGCCGCGAGCTTCTCCGCGAAGTAGTCGGGGTCGTCGCCGTCCAGCCGGACGAAGAGCCCGCCGGTGTCGCGGACGCAGCCGCCGGCGATCTCGCGGAGCGTGCGGTTCTCTTCGATACACTCGCGAGCGCCCTCGGCGTCCCCCTCGGCGTACCGAGCCCCGCTGTGGAGGAGGCCGTGCGAGCGCCCCGAGGTGCCGCTTCCGAGCCCGCCGCGGTCAACGAGCGCGACGTCGACCCCGCGGAGCGCGAGGTCCCTCGCGATCCCCGTTCCGGTCGCGCCCCCGCCGATCACGAGGACCGTCGGATCGTCGCTCACGCGCACGTCACCCCGGTCGAGTCGCCCGGTCGGTCCGTCGCGGAAGGCCGTCGGCTCGGCTCGATACAGTCCATGTAGAGAGAAGGCATCCCGAACACTTGAGACTGCCGTCGACCGAGGGACGCGCCGGCTCTTTCGGGTCTCCGGCGACGACGGGAAACGTCGGCCGAAGTCGCAGAGCCCCGTCCGCGTCAACCGAAGTCGCCGAGCCCCGTCTGCGTCGCTCCGCCGTCCCCGTCCGCGTCGCCGTGGTCGGTCGCGATCGAGCGAGCGGCCCCCAGCCCGCCCGACAGCGACGCCCGGCGCGCGACCGACTCGTCGGCGAGGCGGGCCGCGGCCGCGCCGTGGACGGCCCCGTACCGGTCGCGGAACTCGCTGCGGGCCGCCTCGTAGTCGACGACCGGATACGGGTACGTCTCGCCGATCTCGACGCCGACCTCGCGTTGGACGGAGATGGGGGTCTTCTCGGGGGCGTCGAGGTGCGCGGCGGGGAGCGGGTCGAGTTCGGGGACCCACCGCGCGACGAACTCGCCCTCCGGGTCCTGATCGCGCACCTGCTTTCGCGGGTCGTACAGCCGCAGGCCGGGGCGGCCGACCAGCCCGCACTGCGACTGCCACTGGGTGTAGTTGATCGCGGGGTCGCCGTCGATCAGGTGGCGGTAGAAGTGGTCCGCGCCGATCCGCCACGGCTGCTGGAGGACGTGGAAGTAGACGCTCGCGCACAGCGCCCGCATCCGGAAGTTGAGCCACCCCGTCTCGCGCAGGCAGCGCATGCTGGCGTCGACCATCGGGAACCCGGTCCGCCCCTCTTTCCACGCCGCGACGAGGTCGGGGTCGTGCCGGTCGTGGTTGAAGCCGCGGTAGACGGGATTGACGGCCTCGTCGAGCCACCCCGGCCAGTCGAGCAGCTTCTGGGTGTAGTGGCGGTTCCAGAACAGCCGGGAGACGAACATCGACTTACCCCGGCCCTCCGGGGCGCGCTCGTCGACGTGGCGGTGAACCTCGCGGACCGAGAGGCAGCCGAACCGCAGGTACGGCGAGAGCCCGCTCGTTCCCCCGCGGGCGTCGACCGGCGAGGAGATCGACCCCGGGTAGTCGGCGATCCGCTCGGTGAACGCGCGGAGTTTCTCCCGCGCCGGACCGCGCCCGCCGGTCGGGACCCGCGTCTTCGTCGAGTCGACGCCGTACGCGTCGCTCACGCGCTCGGGGTCGATCTCGGTGTCGAGTCCGTCGACCGCGACCGAGCGCGGGTCCCAGTCGAACGGGTCGCTCGCGAGCCACGACTCGACGTGATCGCTCCACCCGTCTCGGGGGCGGTCGGCGTCCCGGACGAGTCCGTCGCCCGCGACGAAGCGGACGCCGAGTTCCTCGCGGGCGCGCTCGTCTCGTCGCCGGCCGTACCGACCTGTCGCGCTCGCGGCCGCGACGACCTCCCACCCGGCGTCGACGAACCGGCCGAGCACGTCGAGCGGGTCGCCGTGGGCGTACGTCAGCCCCGCGCCGCCGACGTCGCGGTACTGGCGGTCGAGGTCGCGCAGGCAGTCGTGGAGGAACTCGATCCGGGCGTCGCAGGCGATCCCCCGCTCGTCGTAGAAGCCCGGGTCGAAGACGAAGAGCGGGAGGACTCGGTCGGACTGCGCCGCGGCCGCCGCGACCGCCGGGTTGTCCGCGATCCGCAGGTCCTTGCGGTGCCAGACGACCGTGCCCGGGGACTCCCGCTCGGTCGCGGTCGCCGCAACGGCTTCCCGGTCCGGAGCGGTCGGGAGCGGAGCGTCGTCCGGCGATCCCATCCTGCTACCGACTTCGGCGCGTCCGACAAAGGGTCTGTCGGCGGGTCGCGCCCCGTCGGTAGCCAACCAGAATTTATTTCTGATTTTCCAACAAGAAAGATCCGTGAATCGGGCCCTCCGCTACGGTGTCGCGCTGACTGTCGGACTGTCGGTCACCGGTCTCGTCGTGCGCTACTTTCCCGGTGACCCGTTCGTGACCGCGGCAATATTTCCCCTCTACGTAGCCACAACGTCTCTCGCCGTCGCCCACTGGCAGACGTGGCGCGAGACGTCTCGTGATGATCCGAGTCGCCGCTCGCGGTATCGAAGTGCCGTGAGCGTCGGTATCGGGACGTTCACTATCAATGTCATCGCGAACATTTCACCCTCGGCAGGCGTCGCGGCCCTCGGACTCATGGTGTTCGGAATGGCATTCGGTATCGCAGAGTTGGACCGCGTGTCGGGGTCACCGTCCGACTAAGGCCCACTCGTCACCCGCCCCGCCGGCAACCGACGGATCTCCGGGAAACGTTCAAGACGGTTCCGACGCCCGGTATAGTTGGATGTCCGACACCGCAGACGCCGACGTACTCCGCGAGCTCGCTGAGCTACCGACGTTCTCCAGTCCCCGCGTGTCGCCGGACGGCGAGGCGGTCGCGCTCTACTACGACGTGACCGGCCGCAACGAACTCCACCTCTTCGACCCCGAGGACGGCTCGCTGACGCAGTTGAGCGACGGCGACGTTCCCCGGTCGGTCCGCGCCGGCTTCAGGTGGGACCCCGACGGCTCCCGGCTGTTCTACCACCGGGACGAGGGCGGCGACGAGCAGCACGACGTGTGGGCGATGTCGCTCGACGGCGAGAGCGAGCCCGTCGTCGAGATGGACGGACAGGTCCACCTCCACGACGTGAGCGAGGACGGCGAGACGCTCCTGCTCGGCTCCAGTCGCGACGGGCAGATGAACCTCTACCGGCACGACCTCCCGAGCGGCGAGACGACGAAGCTCACCGACTACGAGCGCGCCGTCTCCGCCGGCGAACTGTCGCCGGACGGGGACCGGATCGCGTACGCGACGAACGAGACGGACGTCTACGAGAACGACGACGTGTACGTCGCCGACGCCGACGGGTCGAACCCGCGGAACCTCGACCTCGGCGACGTGGGGGCCGAGTCCCGGCCGATCGACTGGAGCCCCGACGGAGAGCGGCTCCTCGTCAGCGACAACACGACCGACCTGAACCGCGGCGGAGTCGTCGACCTCTCCGACGGCGTCGGCGACGCCTCGGTGACATGGTTCGGGAGCGAGGAACACGACGAGTCGGTGAGCGGGTTCCTCCCGGACGGTGACCGATTCGTCGGGAACCGGGTCGATGGGACCACCGTCGTCCCGGTGGTCCACGACACCGAGACCGGCGAGTCGCGGCGGCTCTCGCTGCCGGACGGTGTCGCTCAGCCCTTCGTCCACCGGCCGCTCGCCGACGGGCGGCTCCTGACGCAGCACACGACGTCGAGCCGCCGACCGGGGCTCGTCGCGTACGACCTCGACGCGGACGAGTTCGAACGGGTCTTCGAGGCCGAGTACGGCCCCTTCGACCCCGACGACTTCGTCGAGCCGGAGGTCGTGACCTTCGCCTCCGACGGCGTCCCCGAGACGCCCGCGCGGGCGGTCGAACACGCCCCCTACGAGACGTTCGAGATCGAGGGACTGCTGTTCGACTCCGGCCGCCGCCCCTCGCCGCTGGTCGTGAACCCGCACGGCGGGCCGCGCGCGCTCGACCTCCAGCGGTTCAACTACCGCGTCCAGTTCCTGCTCTCGCGCGGCTACTCCGTCCTCCAGGTGAACTACCGCGGCTCGTCGGGCCGCGGCCGCGAGTTCGTCGAGGAACTGTACGACGACTGGGGCGGTGCCGAACAGGGCGACGTGGCGACCGGTGCCGAGCACGTCCTCGACGAGTACGACTGGCTCGACGAGGACCGCGTCGCCGTCTACGGCGGCTCCTACGGCGGCTACTCCGCGAACTGGCAGCTGGTCCAGTACCCCGACCTGTACGCGGCCGGGATCGCGTGGGTCGGCGTGAGCGACCTGTTCGACATGTACGAGAACACGATGCCGCACTTCCGGACCGAGCTCATGGTGAAGAACCTCGGCGAGCCGGACGAGAACGAGGCGATCTACCGCGAGCGCAGTCCGGTGACCCACGTCGAGAACGTCGACGCCCCGCTCCTGATCGTCCACGGCGTCAACGACCCGCGCGTGCCCGTCTCGCAGGCGCGGATCCTCCGCGACGCGCTCGACGATGCCGGCTTCGTGGAGGGCGACGACTACGAGTACGAGGAGCTCGGCGAGGAGGGGCACGGCTCCGGCGACATCGACCAGAAGATCCGCTCGCTGGAACTCATAGACGACTTCCTCGACCGCCGGATCGGCGCGGAGCGGACCGCCGTCGCCTCGCTGGACGACTGACTGGGCGGTGCGGTCAGCGGTTCGGACCGCGATCCGCCACGGCTCCGGTGTCGGTCGCGCGCTCCGCCGGGACCCGTCAGCCCGTGAGGAGTTCGATCAGGCCCAGAAACACCATCCCGATCCCGACAACGCGCGTAAGCTTGACGTTCCACTCGGCGGGTTCGACCTCTGACCATGCCCGCTTGCTCCCGATCGAATCGAGCCGTTCCCCGAACCGCGCGATCTCGTACGGCCAGACGGCGTGCGGGATCCCGACCGCGAGCAGGAGGAGCGCGAGGCCGAGGTACACGTCGGCGTTCCGGTTCGGGGCGGTGATAGGTTTTCTGCCCGAGCTCTGAAAAGAAGGTTCCTCGGAGGGGGAGCCGTCCGTGGCCGAACCGGATTCGGCGCGGCCGCCGAGTGCGGCGAATCGGGCCGGTCGGCCCCGCATCTTAATGTACCGTGGCTTCCGTTCTCCGGTAACACGCGGCACATGAGCGCACACTCAGACGCGATTCGCGTCCTCCACGTCGACGACGATCCGGACCTGGCGGAGCTGGCGGCGATCCACCTCGAACGCGAGGACGACCGGCTCGACATCGAGACCGCGACGGACGCGGCCGAGGGGCTCGACCGGGTGTCCGGGGGGGACTTCGACTGCGTGGTCTCCGACTACGACATGCCCGGGGAAGGCGGGATCGAGTTCCTCGAGGCCGTCCGCGAGGAGCGACCGGATCTCCCCTTCATCCTCTACACGGGCAAGGGCAGCGAGGAGGTCGCGAGCGACGCGATCGCGTCCGGCGTCACGGACTACCTCCAGAAGGAGCGCGGGACCGGGCAGTACGCCGTCCTCGCGAACCGGATCGCGAACGCGGTCGAGCAGTACCGGACGGGCCAGCGCGCCGCCGAACTCGACCGGATCCGCACGCTCGCCAGCGAGATCAACAAGGCGATCGTGCGCGCCGACTCGCGGCGCGCGGTCGAGCGCCGGGTCTGCGAGATCGTCAGCGACGCCGACCCCTACCGGTTCGCGTGGATCGGCGAGGTCGACGCCGAGACGGGCCGCATCGAACCGAAGGTGTCCGGGGGCGTCGAACGCGGCTACCTCGACGGGATCACGATCACGACCGACGAGAGCCCCACCGGACTGGGCCCCGCCGGGACGGCGATACGCGAGCGCCGGGTCGCCGTCTCGCAGGACGTCGCCGAGGACGACGACTTCGAACCGTGGCGGTCCGCGGCGGTCGAACGGGGGTTTCGCTCGGTGGCCGCCCTCCCGCTCGAGTATCGGGACACGCTGTACGGCGCGCTCGCGGTGTACGCCGACCGCCCGAACGCCTTCGACGCGACCGAACGCGAACTCCTCGCCGAGGTCGGGGACGACGTTGCTCACGTCGTCCACTCGTTCGAGGTCCGCGAGAACCTCCGCGCGGAGCGCGACTTCATCGACCAGGCGCTCGACTCGCTCACCGACGTCTTCTACGTGATCGACACCGACGGGACGTTCCGGCGGTGGAACGATCACCTCGTCGAGGCCGTCGGCTACACCGACGAGGCGATCGAAGGCATGCGCGCGACGGAGCTGTTCCCCGAAGACGAGCGAGAGCGGATCCGCGCCGCGATGCAGGAGGCGCTCGCCACCGGCGAGGCGGCCGTCGAGTCCGAGGTGCTGACGGCGGACGGCGAGCGCGTCCCCTACGAGTTCGCCGGGTCGAGCCTCACGGACCGCGACGGCGAGCTGATCGGGCTCATCGGAATCGCCCGGGACCTCACGGAGCGCAAACGGCGCGAGCGACGGCTCTCACGGCTCGTCGACAACCTGCCGGGAATGGTGTATCGGTGCGCGAACGAGCCCGGGTGGCCGATGGAGGACGTCAGGGGAGAGGTGACGGAGCTGACGGGGTATCGCCCCGCTGACCTGGAGAGTCAGGCGAGGGTGTACGGCGAGCGCGTCATCCACCCCGAGGACCGGGAGGGCGTGTGGGAGTCGATACAGGCGGCGATCGAGCGGCGAGAGCCGTTCGAGATCACCTATCGGATCCGCACGAAGGAGGGGGAGGTGAAGTGGGTCTGGGAGCGGGGCCGGGCGACGTACGCCGACGACGGGGACGTGTCGGCGCTTGAGGGGTTCGTGACGGACGTCACCGACCGCGAACGCCACGGGCGGGTCATCGACGCCCTCCACGAGATCGTCCGGTCGATAATGCGGGCCGAGACGGCCGAGCGGGCGGCCGAGATAGCCGTCGAAACCGTTCACGACGTGCTCGACATGCCGGCGAGCGCCGTCCACCTCCACGATCCCGTGGCCGACGAACTAGTGCCCGTGGCGTGGACGGACAGGACCGAGGAGATCGTCGGCGCGCCGCCGACGTTCGCGTCCGGCGAGGGGCTCGCGGGGCGGGCGTACGAGGCGGGCGAGTCGTTCACCTACGACGACCTCTCGACGGTCCCGGAGCGGNTCAACCCGGACACGCCGGTCCGCAGCGAGATCGTCCTCCCGCTCGACGACCACGGCGTCCTCCTGATCGGGTCGCCCGAGACCGACGCGTTCGACGACGTCGACGTGTCGCTCGCGGAGACCGTCGCGGCGCACACGACGACGGCGCTCGACCGGCTCGAACGCGAACGGGAGCTCGAACGGCAGAACGAGCGGTTAGCGGAGTTCGCCAGCATCGTCTCACACGACCTGCGAAACCCGTTGAACGTGGCGGAAGGGCACCTCGAACTGTCGCGGGCGGAGCGGGACGACGAACACCTCGCGGCGGTTGCGAGAGCGCACGACTGGATCGGGGCGCTCGTCGACGACCTCCTGGAGCTGGCGCGCGAGGGCGCGGCGGAGACCGAGTGGGAACCGGTCGAGCTGGCCGACTTCGTCAGAGACTGTTGGGAGAACGTCGATACCGGCGGGGCGACCGTCGACGTCGACGTCGAGTCCGTGGTCCGGGCGGACCGGAGCCGGCTCGCGCAGCTGTTCGAGAACCTGATCCGGAACGCCGTCGAGCACGGCGACGACGCGACTGTCACCGTCGGCGACTTGGAGACCGGGTTCTACGTCGCGGACGACGGGCCCGGCATCCCGGAGGACGAGCGCGAGCGGGTCTTCGAGTCCGGCTACTCGACGCGCGTCGACGGGACCGGATTCGGACTCGCGATCGTCGAGGAGGTCGCCGACGCGCACGGCTGTGACGTCCGAGTCACCGAGAGCGAGAGCGGCGGGGCGCGCTTCGAGGTCACGGGCTTCGAGCCGGACGGATAGCGTCGGATCCCGCGGCTCGGCCCTCCGGGATCGAGAAATATTGGAAAGGCGGCGTCTTCGGCGAGCGGGACGCCCGCGGGGGTTACTCGCCCGTCTCGATCGGCGCGCCGACGAGGTTGCCCCACTCGGTCCACGAGCCGTCGTAGTTCCGGACGTCGTCGTAGCCGAGCAGTTCGTGCAGGAGGAACCACTCGATCGACGAGCGCTCGCCGACGCGGCAGTAGGTGATCGTCGACTCGTCGCCGTCGACGCCGGCGTCGCCGTACAGCTCGCGGAGCTCGTCGGCGCTCTTGAACGTGCCGTCCTCGTTCAGCGTGGTC
The DNA here is from genome assembly GCF_000337415.1 of Halorubrum tebenquichense DSM 14210. Taxonomy (GTDB): domain Archaea; phylum Halobacteriota; class Halobacteria; order Halobacteriales; family Haloferacaceae; genus Halorubrum; species Halorubrum tebenquichense. The sequence continues at coordinate 8,831 of NZ_AOJD01000011.1, forward strand.
CCGATCGGGACGTTGCTCGCGCCGGGGATGTGGCCGCCGCGCTGGGCGGTCTCGTTGAGTCCCTCGGGCGCGATGACCTCGCCGGAGAACTCCTCGGGCGAGCGGACGTCGACCATCGGGATCCCCTCCTCGATCGCCTTGTCGATGTCGTCCTTGTAGGCGCGGACGCTCTCGAAGGGACCGCGGGCCTCGTACTCGCGCGGCGTGAAGTCCGGCTCCTCGGTCGAGAGCTGGTAGTCGTTCGCGACCCAGTAGCCCTTCCCGCCGTCGATCACGCGGATGTCGTCGTGACCGTAGTACTTGTAGATCCAGTAGCCGAACAGCGCGAACCAGTTGGGGACGCGGCCACCGCCGTACACGACGACCGTCGTGTCGGCGTCGATGCCGCCAGCGCCGTTTCGCTCCGCGAAGGCCGCCTTCGAGACGATGTCGCGCTCCGTCTCGTCGGTGAACACCGCGTCCCACTCGAAGTTTAGGGCACCGGGGATGTGGCCCTCCTCGTAGGGAGTGTACTCCGACTCGTCCGTGACGGTCGGGTTGTTGATCTCGACGAGCCGAAGGTCGGAGTCGTCGCTCTGGAAGTCGTCCAGGTGGTCTTCCACCCAGTCCGCCGTGACGAGTACGTCTTCTGGCATCGAGTACACGTAACGTGCCCAACTACTTTTGAAGGCCGGATAACGGAGGTCCTTGCCAGCGTCTCTGACGCCGAGCCCGGACCCGCTCTCGACCCCGGGTCGTTACCGGATCACCGTCACCGGCACGTCGGCCTTGTCGACGACGCTCTTCGCGACGCTGCCGACCACCTGCTCCCGCTCCTCGCTCAGCCCGCGGTGGCCGACGTAGATCGCGTCGACGGCCTCGTCGGCCGCGTACTCGGTGATCGCGTCGGCGGGGCGACCGGTGAGGAGCTGTGTCTCCACGTCGATCGGCTCGTCGCCCACCGCGTCCTCGGCGACGGTCCGGGCGCTCTCCAAGACGCCCTGCCCGGCCTCGACCGCGGCCTGCTCGCCCGGGAGGATGATCGTCCCGTCGACCAGCTCCGAGTCCGGGGTGAGGACGTGGGCGATCTCGAGCGTCTCGTAGAACGCGACCGCCTGCCGCGCCGCGTACCGGACGGCTTCGTCGCTCTCCGTCGACCCGTCGGTCGCAACGAGGTAGCTCATACGCAAAGATGCGTCCGAGAGACACATAATTACTGGCGGGCGTTCCCGTCCCGTGAGTCCGCGACGGCGGTCCGACGGCCTTCGGGCCTCGGGCTACGCCCTACTGGCGTCGCCGTCGCCGCTGTCGCCATCCGTCCCCGGTCGGACGCGGTCGCCCTCGGAGGCGTGGACCGCGTCGAGCACCTCCTGAACGCGGGTCGCCTCCGCGAACGAGACGAGGTCGCCGCCGTCGCCGTCGACCGCGCTCGCGAACTCGGTGAGGAGGGCCGCCACGGTGTCGCCGCGCTCGTCGACGAGCGTCGTCTCGCCCTCGCGCCCGCGGTCCCGGATCAGTCGGTACCACTCCGTCAGCGACAGCGACGCGTCGTCGCCGACGACGGTGATCGCGTTCTCCTCGTCGCCATCGTGGTCACAGAGCAGGTCGACCGTCCCGCGGACGCCGCCGGCGCGGAAGCTCCCGACCACGTCGTCCTCGTACGCGTCCGGTCCGGAGTACCCCACGTCCGCGGAGACGGTCTCGATCGGGCCGAACAGCTCCTGAACCCCGAACAGGAAGTGGGTCCCGACCTCGCGCAGCGGGCCGCCCTGCTCGCGCGACTCCAGCCACGCCACGTCCTGCCACTCGCGGGGCCACTGCGGGAACCGGAAGCGGAGTTCGACGCGGCGCGGGTCGCCGACCTCGCCCGCCGCGACCGCCTCCCGCAGCCGGACGAAGCCGGGCGTGTACCGGAACGGGAGGTTCACGGCCGTGACGCGGTCCGTCTCCGCTTCGAGCGCCGCCAGTTCGCGGCCCGTCGCCGCGTCGGCAGCGATCGGCTTCTCGCAGATCACGTGGTTGCCCGCCGCGAGCGCGTCGGCGACCACCTCGCGGTGCGCGAGCGGCGGGACGCCGACGTAGACCGCGTCGAGGCCGTCGGTCTCGACGAGCGCCTCGTGGTCGGTCGTCGTCGCGGTGCTGTCGGTGCCGTGGTCGGCCGCGAGCGCCTCGACGCGCTCGGCGTCGAGGTCGCAGGCGGCCGCCAGCTCGTACCGCTCGTGGTCGGCTATCGCGTCGGCGAGGCGGTTCCCGATCACGCCGCAGCCGACGATCCCGATCTGGATCACGCCCGTCGAAAGCGGGCGGACGCGCTTGTAGCTTCGGAACGCGGAACGAGACGGCTCGACGTCAGTCGTCGCCGTCTACTGACCGCGCGACCATCTCGCCCCACGACTCGAACCCGTGTCGGTCGTAGAACCCCTTGGCGCGCTCGTTCGCGGGGTCGACGTCGAGAACGAGCCGGTCGAGCGGGAGGTCCTGGTCGGCCGCGAGCGCGAGCGCCGCGTCCATCAGGTCGTCGGCGACGCCGGTCCCGCGGTGCTCGGGCGCGACGTACAGCTCGTTCAGCACCGCCGCGTCCCAGACCATCGCCAGCCGCTCGGGGAGGACGAAGACGTAGCCGACGAGCGCGTCGGTCGCTTCCCTCCGGTCGACCGCGACGGTCACGCACCGGGGGTCGTCGCCGACGCAGCGGTCGACCCAGTCGAGCCACCGCTCGCGGTACGCGTCGGTGAGTTTGCCCTCGTAGGCGGCCGCCTTCTCGTCGCCGCCGGTGTTCTCGCCGAGGCCGCGCTCGAAGGCGAGCTTCGACTCGTACAGCCCGTCGGCGTCGCGCTCGCGGTCGTAGGGGCGGACTTCGAGCGTCATTCGTCCCCCTCCAGCACGAACTCCGCGAGCGTCGGCACGAACGTCCCGATGTCGGTGACCATCCCGATCGCCTGCGCGGAGCCGCGGTCGAGCAGTTGGGTGACGGTGGCGGGGTTGATGTCGACGCAGACGGTCTTCGTCGTCGACGGGAGGCAGTTCCCGACCGCGACCGAGTGGAGCAGCGTGGCGAGCATGATCACGAGGTCGGCCTCGTGGGCCTGCTCGCGGATCGCGTTCTGCGCTTCCACCGCGTCGGTGATCGTGTCCGGCAGCGGCCCGTCGTCGCGGATCGACCCCGCGAGGACGGTTTCAACGTCGTTCTCCACGCACTCGTACATCACGCCCTCCGTGACGATCCCCTCCTCGACGGCCGCCTCGATCCCGCCCGCCCGGATGATCTCCGAGATGGTCCAGATGTGGTGTTTATGGCCCTTCCGGGGGTGTTCGAGCGTCTCCACGTCCATCCCGAGCGACGTGCCGTAGATGGAGCGTTCGAGGTCGTGGGTGGCGAACCCGTTGCCCGCAGAGAGCGCGTCGACGTAGCCCGCGGCGACCAGGTCGGCGAGCGCGTCGCCCGCCCCCGAGTGGATCACCGCCGGACCGGCGACGACCATCACGTTCCCCCCGTCTGCTTTCACCGCGCGGAGTTCCGCGGCGACCTCGCGGATCGTCGACTCGGAGGGGCGCTCGGCGGAGACGCCGCCCTGCATGAAGCCGAACGCGCCCCCGCCGCTGCGCGGGCGCTCCGGGGGACTCACCCGGATCCCGGACTCGTCGGTCGCGACGAGGTCCCCCTCCTCGACCGCGTTGAGCGTCTTGGTGTACGCGCGCGGTGAGCCGTCTTCGCCACCGTCGGGGTCCACCACCAGCGCGCAGTCCATCTCGATCCGCTCGACTCCGATCCACTCGCCGTCGTACAGCACCTCCGTCGGGTGGTTCGTCGTCGAGTAGAAGTTCGGCGGGACCACCTTGTCCGCGGGCGCGGCGACGAGGTCCACCGCCGAGGGGTCCTCCAGCACCGCCCCGTTCTGGTGGAGTTCGTGGAGGATCGCCCGGAGCGTCTCGGCGTCGTCCGCGGAGACGGTCAGCCGGCAGTACGACTCCTCCGTCTCGTGTTTTCCCACGTCGAACTGCTCGACGTCGAACGAGCCGCCCAGATCCATCACCGCGCCGAAGCAGCGCTGCATCGTGCCGCTGTCGATGATGTGCCCCTCGAGTTCGACGGTCCGCGAGCGGGTCATACGAGGGCGTCGCGCCCCCCGGGGAAACACGTTTCCCTCGGATTCGAGCGGGGATCCGAGCGAGGGGGCCCGCTCGGTGAGGTCCGGTCGCGCCTCAGCTCAGCCCGAGCGCGGTGAGGATCTGGTCGCCGAAGATCATCGCGATCAGGCCGGCCAGCATCACCAGCCCGGACGAGACCGTGATCGTCCGCACCGCCGCGTGCCGGTCGCTGATCGGGACGCGGCTGATCACCGCCTCGGCGACCATCCGGAGGATGCGCCCGCCGTCGAGCGGGAACGCCGGGAGGCAGTTGAACAGCGCCAGCTGGATGTTGATCCACCCGGACCAGAAGAGCAGGTTCGCCAGCAGGAACACCCCGCCGCCGAGCGCCGCGAGCGGCCCCTCGACGACGAAGAAGTTGGTCAGCTCGCCGGTGAACCCCGCGAAGTTGAACGGGAGCCCGAACAGACTGCCGAGCGGGAGGATCAGCGCGACGAACACCAGCCCGAGCGGCGAGTCGGTGACGCCGCCGAGCGCGGGCCCGTCGCCCGCGCTCTCGCCGCCGTCGCCGCCGAGCAGTTCGAGGTACGCGCCCGCGGGGTACTCGGTGACGCCCACGTCGTCGAGCGCGAGCCCGCTCGTGCCGGGGAAGACGCTGACCCCGATGAAGCCGCCGTCGCGGTTCGGGTGCGGGTCGAGTTCCACGTCGTACGTGGTGCGCTCGCCGTCGGTGTCGTAGGCGGTGACGGGGACCGTCTCGCCCGGGTCCCGCTCGCCGAGGACCGCGGAGAGCGCTTCCTCGTCGACGACGCGCTCGCCGTCGATGGAGACGACCGTCAGCGGCTCGCCGAGGGCCGCGCCCGCGTCGTGGATCGGGCCGCCCTCCTGGACGCCGACGACGTACGCGCCGATCGGCACGTCGGGGACGGTGACGGCCGCCTCGTCGGCCGCCGTCTCGACGCCCGACGCGTCCTCGGCCCCGGCCCCGGGCGCGTCGCGGACCGGGTCGAGGACGCTCGCGTTGCCGGTCACCGTGAGCGTCGCGCGCTCGTCGTCGCCGACCGCGGCGAAGAAGTCAGACTCGGTCGCGACGGACTCGCCGTTCACGGCCGCGACCGTCACGGGCGACCCCTCGATCGTCACGCCGAGGGGGTTGCCGCCGGCGGAGCCGACGACCTGTAGCTCGCGGTCGACCGTCAGCGTCTCCTGACCGTCGCCGTCGTCGACGGTGAGCGCGACCGAGTCGCCCGCGTCGGCGATCGCCGACTCGAACTCGCCGCTCGTCTCGATCGGGGCCCCCGCGACCTCGACGATCCGGTCGCCCTGCGAGAGGTCGGCCGCGTCCGCCGGGGAGCCGGGGTTCACCTCGCCGACCGCGTACCCCGCCGCGGGCGAGATGGCCCCGACGACGGGGCCGAACAGGAGCGCGAAGACGACGACCGTCAGCACCGTGTTCGCGGTGACGCCCGCCGCGAACATCCGGGCGCGGGCACCGCGGGAGGCCGCTTGGGTCGCCTCCTCGTCCGGTTCGACGAACGCGCCGACGGGGAGCAGCGCGAAGAAGACGAGCCCCATCGACTCGATGTCGATGTCCTCGACCCGGCAGACGAGGCCGTGGGCTCCCTCGTGGATCACCATCGCGACCGCGAGGCCGGCGACGATCTCGGGCGCGACCGACAGCGGGAGGAAGTCGTTGACGCCCGGGATGATGAGGAAGTTCTGCGGCTGCTGGATCGCCGAGGGCTGCGCGTTCGAGAACGCCGACATCGCCGACGAGAGGATGAGCGCGAACGACGCCACCATCGCCACCAGGGCCCCGCCCAGCCCGAGGTTGGCGACCGCGCGCCAGAACCGCTTCGGCGTCGCGAGCCGGCCGAGGAAGGCGCGCCCGCGGAGGGTCCGGAGGGTCACCACCGGGCCGGAGACGCGGACCGCGTCCGGGAGGCTCCCCCTGTTCCGCAGCCACATCGCGACCGCGGAGTACGCGAGGATCCCCGTAAGCACCCAGAACAACGTGTTCATTACCGACGCATTGGGTTCGACCGTCCCTAAGGGGTTCGGTTCCCGGAACCCGCGGCGAGGGTTCCGGGGACCCGCCGCCGAGGACTGATACGCCTCCCGTCCATGAAGCGAGGTATGACCGACGACGAAATCGAGTCCGACGACTCCGACAACGAGGCCGACGACTCCGAGCGGTCGCTCGCGCCGCTGATGGGCGCGACGTACGTCGCCGCCGGAATCAGCCACTTCCTCGCGCCGAAGCGCTTCGCGGCGGCGATCCCGCCGTCGTTCCCCAACCCGGTCGCGCTCGTGTACCTCTCCGGAATCGCCGAGATCGTTCTCGGAGCCGGCGTCGCCTTACGGCGGACGCGACGCCCGTCGGCATGGGGGATCGTCGCCCTCCTCGTCGCCGTGTTCCCGGCCAACGTCCACCTCGCCCGGAGCGACACCCTGAACGACCTCGTCCCGGAGCGACTCGCGGGCGTCGCGCGGCTGGCGGCGTGGGTCCGGCTCCCGTTTCAGGCGGTCCTGATCGGCTGGGCGCTGCGCTACGCGCGCCCGGCGGAATCTGAGACGAGAGAATCGTCGGCTGCCGGATCGGCGTCGACGGCGTCCGACGCGTAGCCGAACGGGCGAGACGCCGCCGGGAACTCAACACCCAAGTACCCCCCGGTCCAACCGTGGCCCATGATCGCGCTCATCGACTTCGTCTCGCGGCTGGTCGGGGACATCGGCCGGTTCGTCGACATCTTCCTGAACGACCTGATCCTCGGTGCCGGCGACCCGCTGTCGGCGCTCCTCGTCGTCGTCGGACAGGTCCTGCTGATCAGTGCCGTGGCCGTGCTGGGCTACGCCGCGGTCGGCGCGCTCCTCGGCGAGATCGGCGTCAACCTCCCGGCGCTCGGCGGTCGCGGTCGCTCGGAATAGCGGCGCTTTCTTCCTCAGTCGTCATCGCCGGGCGTCGCCGAGCGCGCGCCGGCGTCTCCCGGCGATTCCGACGCTCCTGACGCTCCCGGCCCGCCGGCCGCGGTCCCGATCCCGTCGGCGTCGCCCGGGACCTCGAACTCGTTCAGCCGCGCCAGTAGCTCGTCGGACTGGTCAGAGAGGGTGTGGACCCGTTCCGTCACCTCGGAGACGGTCGCGGTCTGTTCCTCGGCCGCGGCCGCGACGGTCTCGGCCTCGGTGGCGGTCTGCTTGCTCACGGAGGCGACCCCGTCGACCATGTCGACGACCTCCTGGGTCGTACGCGCCTGGTCGTCCGTCGCGTCGCTGATCTCCTGGACGGTCTCGTCGACGGTCGTCACGTCCTCGACGACCCCCTCGAACTCCCGCAGCGTGGACTCGATCGTCTCGACGCCCTCCGCGACCTGCGCCTCCATCGCTTCGGCGTCGGCGGCGGTCTCGGCGGACGCCTCCTGGACCGCCTCGATGCGCCCGGAGATCTCCGCGGCGGACTCGCGGGTCTCCTCCGCGAGCGACTTCACCTCGTCGGCGACGACCGCGAACCCGTCGCCGGAGCCGTCCGCGCGCGCCGCCTCGATCGAGGCGTTCAGCGCGAGCAGGTTGGTCTCCTCGGCGATCTCGTCGATCACGGCCGCGATCTCGTCGATCTCGCCGACCCGCTCCGCCAGATCGGTGACCGCGGCGGCCGTCTCGCCGATCCGCGCCTCCAGCGTCTCCAGTTCCGCGATCGCCTCGGCGGCCTCCTCTCGTCCCGAGCGGCCGCGCTCCGCCGCGTCGCGGGCCGTCTCGGCCGCGTCGTCTGCGCTCGCCGCGATCTCCTCGACCGTCGCCGACAGCGTGTTCATCTCGCCGGCGATCGCCTCCAGCTCCTCGGTCTGCTCGGCCGCACCGTCGGATATCTCCTGGACCGAGCCGGCGACGTCGCCGCTCGCGTCGTCGACCTCGTCCATGCTCCCGCGCACGTCGTCCGCGGTGCCGGCCACGTCCGCCGTGAACGCCCCCACGTCGCCGAGGGTCTCGCCCAACGTCGCGACGAGCCGGTTGTAGTTGTCGACGAGCTCCGCGTACCGGTCCTCGTCGGTCGCCAGCGCCGCCCCGTCGATCGTCGCGGTCAGGTCGCCGGCCTGCGCGCGCTCCGCGGCGTCGCCGAACGCGTCGACGAGCGCCTCCGTCTCGGTGGTGTACGCGGCGAGGTTGTCGGCCATCTCGTCGAGCGACTCGCCGAAGGAGCCGGGGACCTCCTCGTCGAGCGCGGCGTCGTCGAACTCCTGTCCCGCGATCGCCTCCGCCTGCGCGTCGACAGTCGTGAGGTAGCCGCGGACCTCGTCGAACGCCCCGACGAGGCTCCCGATCTCGTCGGGTTGCGTCGGGTCGAGCGCGGCGTCGTCGGTCCCGCCGGCCCCGTCGAGGTCGCCGGCGGCGATCGCCTCGGCTTCGCGCTCTAACGCCCGGATCGGGCCGGCGAAATCGCGCCGGACGACGAGCAGGGTGTTGTAGATGGCGACGACCGCCCCGACGAACAGGACCCCGGAGACCGCGTACGCGGCCGTCCCGGCGAGAACGAACTGCGTGAGGAAGATGCCGACGGTGACGAGAAACTGGATCCCGACGGCCGCGACGACTTTCCGTTCTATGGACTCCGTGACGCCGAGAGCGTCCATCGTCCGCCAGAGGAGGGCCTCGTACCGCCCGCGGATCCCCGGGCGGCGCTGCCGTGTCGTGGACATGTTCGGGACTCGACGGGACCGGGTTATGAACCTCCCGGCGGCGTTATCAGGAGCGATTCTCGGTTCTCACCGGTCGGGAATCCGCTCGGCCGGCGGCCGGCGTCCGACCGCGTTCAGAAGTGGTCGCCGACCGCCTCGGCCGCGAGGTCGACGGCGGCCTCGATATCGGGGCCGAGCGGCGAGCCGACGACGAGCCCGTCGGCGTGCTCGGCGACGGCGGCGGCACGCTCGCCGACGGCCTCGGGCGTGCCCGCCATACAGAACGCGTCGATCATCGCGGGCGTCACGCGCTCGAACGCCGCGGAGAACTCCCCCGCGGAGACCGACTCGCCGATCTCGCTCGCCGCGTCCGGGTCGATCCCGTGGCGCTTCAGGACGGGCGGTGCCGCGCCCGCGGCGATGAACGCGACCGGGGGGCGGGCGGCCTCGCGGGCGGCGGCCTCGTCCTCGGCGACCGACACCGCCGCGTAGGCGATCAGGTCGAACTCGCCCCGTTCGTCGGGGCGGTCCTCCAGCCCGTCGTCGACCTGCTCGCGGGCCCACGCGAGGTCCTTCGGGTGCGAGCCGTTGTAGAGGAGCCCGTCCGCGTGTTTCGCGGCCATCCGACACATGTGCGGGCCCTCGCCGCCGACGTGGACCGGAATCTCAGCGCCCTGCGGCGGCTCGTAGTTGAGGCCCGCGTCGGCGGCGTCGAAGGTCCCCTCGTGGTCGACGCGCTCGCCGGCCCACAGCTTCTGGGCGGTCTTGAACGCCTCCAGCACGGGGCGGAGGCCCCGCTCGTCTTCGAGCCCGAGGTTCGCGAGCGTCGACGGGTCGCCGGGGCCGAGCCCGAAGACGGCCCGCCCGTCCGAGGTCTCGTCGAGGGTCGCGACCTTCGAGGCGAGCGTCACGGGATGAGTCTCGTAGGGGTTGGCGACGCCCGGGCCGAGCCGGACCGAGTCCGTCGCGGCCGCGAGCCGCGAGAGGAACGCCCACGGGTCGCGGTTGTTGTAGTGACACGTCGAGTAGACGGCGTCGTAGCCGGCCTCCTCGGCGCGGACGCCGAGGTCGACGAGGCGGTGCAGCTCGTGTTCTGGGGTGAGTTCGATGCCGAGCATGGTTGGTTGTTACTCCTCGAAGGTCCACTCGCGGAGGGCCTGCCGGACGAAGTCGCCGTCGACCTCGCGGAAGTGGCTGTCGGAGCCCTCGTGGTCGCCGAAGTCCCAGTCGCGGACGACGACGGCCGGGGTGCCCCCGTCGCCCTCGCCGGCGACGAGGTTGGCCGCGGCCGCCAGTTCGTCGATCACGTTCTGGACCGTGACGCCCATCTCGCGGCCGTCGCGGTCGCGCTCGCCGCGCCAGTCGCGGCTGGCGGGCATCCCGGCCCACCCGATTGCGACCCCGCGCTGGCCGTGACGGAAGGGTCGCCCGCAGGTGTCGCTGACGACGACGCGGTCGGCCGCGATCCCCTCCCGGATCCGGTCGGCGCTCTCCGAGGGGCGCTCCGGGAGCAGGAGGAGGTCGCCGTCGGGGACGTTCGACCGGTCGATCCCGGCGTTGACGCCGATGTGGCCGAACCGCGTCGCCGTGAGGAGGAACGGAGCCTCCATGATCAGCTCCGTCGACTCCTCGATGACGGCCTGCGCGAAGCGGGGGTCCTTCTCCTCGCCCGAGAGCTCCGCGAGGCGGTCGGCGACCTCGTTCGCCCGCGGCCCCGCCGTGAAGTCGTCGAGGTCGAAGACGCGCCCCTCGGCCTTCGAGACGACCGTGCTGGCGACGACGACCACGTCGTCCGCGCGGAGGTCGACGCGCTCGTCGATCATGGCCGCGAGGTCGTCTCCCTCCCGGATCTCCGGGAGGTCCGGAACCGCGAACAGCTCCATACGAACCCCTGCGCGGGGACGAGGAAAAACCCCGCCGGTACCGGGTTGGCTTGACGGTATCAGGGGAGCGATGGAACCCCGCCGGACGATCGGACGGATATAGAAGCCGACATACAACAATAATATTTGATTATCGGTGTGCGATCATTGTCTGTATTCGCGTTCTTTTAATCATATATTAGGATATAGACCGAATACTGATTGTTTTAGCCCAACAGTTATCCGCGGCGACGACCGACCGACGCTCGCGATGAGCGACCCACCGACTGAAGGCGAATCGGATCCGATCGGGACGCGGACGCGCGTCCCGTCGGAAGACGACGACCGCGACCCGATCGTGACGCGGACGCGCGCCTCGTGACCGGGCGCGGACGACGGCTCCGCCCGTTTTTTCGCCGGCTCCGTTCGTGCGCCTTATAACCGACTCGGCCGATGACGAACCGTGGACCTCCACGTCCGGTACGAGGGCGACGACGACCCCGACAAGTGCACGGCCCGGAAGCTCTCGCGCTTCGACCTCGCCGAGCTCCACCGCTCGGACCGCGCCACGCCGTACGGGGTCGTTTTAAACCCCCACGCCGAGCAGGCGCTCTCGCCCGCGGACGCCGAGCGCGCCCGCGAGAACGCCCTCGTCGCGCTCGACTGCTCGTGGGAGTCGGCGGGCGAGAAGATGTTTTCCTTGCCCGGCGAACACCGCGCGCTGCCGTACCTCGTCGCCGCCAACCCCGTGAACTTCGGCCGCCCGATGCGGCTCACGACCGTCGAGGCGTTCGCGGCCGCGCTGATCATCCTCGGCGAGCGCGACCACGCGGAGCGGGTCCTCTCGAAGTTCACGTGGGGCGAGACGTTCCTCGAACTCAACGCCGAGCCGCTCCGGCGGTACGCCGACTGCGAGGATTCGTCGGAAATCGTCGCCATTCAGCAGGAGTACCTCGACCGAGAGTAACCCGAAAATAACCGACCGCGCCCCGCAACCGACACCGGAACCGAGCGCGGGTGAGACAAGCCTTTTGCCCGAATCGGCCGTACGAATCGGTGATGGTATCCACAGGCGACGCCGCACCCACGTTCACCGCGACGGTCGGCACGAGCGACCACGAACCGTTCGACCTCGGCGAGGAGATCGGCGACGGCCCGGTCGTCTTGGCCTTCTTCCCCGGCGCGTTCACGCCGCCGTGTACGAACGAGATGATCGCCTTCCAGGAGCGCGCCGACGCGTTCGCGGACGCCGGCGCGACGCTGTTCGGGATCAGCGCCGACTCGCCGTTCTCGCAGGGCGCGTTCCGCGAGGAGCACGGGATCGAGTTCGACCTCGTGAGCGACATGGGCGGCGACGCCATCCGCGCGTACGACCTCGAGATCGACATCGCGGACCTCGGCCTCTACGGGATCGCCAACCGGGCGGTGTTCGTGATCGACGACGACGGCGGGGTCGTCTACGACTGGGTCGCCGACGACCCCACGAACGAGCCGGACTACGAGGCCGTGCTGGACGCGGTCGAGAGCGCTTAATAAGAGATCCGTCTCTGAGTAGTCGGCAGCAGTGCCGTTCCGGTCGCGTCTTATTGTCGTAAACCGCCGATCGACACGAACACTCCCGAAGCCACAGCCGCTCGGCTTCACATAAGTGATCCAGTTGTGATCGATACCCTCACTGAGGCCGCCGAAGCCCCAGCCACGAGGACTCGATGCGCTCGCTGCGCTCCTCGTCGCTCGTTTCACTCGCTCCTGCGGTGCTTACGCCGCGCGTCTTCGTCCTCGCGGCTGCCCCTTCGAGTCCCGC
>NZ_AOJD01000012.1 GCF_000337415.1 Halorubrum tebenquichense DSM 14210
GAGCGCCGAATCGATCGCGAACAACAGCGTCAGGAACAGCCCGACGACGAACACCCCCGCACCGCCGAGCAGGCTCCCGATCGGGCCGCCCAACAGGCCGACCAGACTCCCGAACGCCGCGAGCAGCAGCGTGACGACGACCCCGCTCACGGAGCCGGCGAGCAGCCCGTGCCAGAAGCCGGAGAGCAGGCCGCCACCGGCGAGGTAGCCGGCGACGAACCCGCCGATCAGTCCGGCGGCCGCGTGGCCGATCCCCGGAGCGACCGTCGCCAGCAGCCCGGCGACGAGCATCACGACGAACCCGTAGCCGACGGCGCGCCAGTCTGTCATGCGCCGAAGTAGCCGCCTCACGGATAAATACTCGCGGAAAATATTACTACTCATAGCCCCATTTTTAATAACTATTTATAAATAAGCGGTCGAGAATGGTAGTTGGATTAATAACGGTACGGCGGGTAGGGTCTGCCAATGAGCGACTCACGCGAACCGACCGGCCCCGACGACGGGCCGACCGACCCGCCCGACTCGGGGGGCACCGACCCCTCCCACCGGACGGAGCTCCGGCTCTCGGTGCCGGACATGGACTGCTCGTCGTGCGCGGGGAAAGTCGAGGGCGCGCTCGACCGCGAGGGCGTCCGCTCGGTCGACACCCGTCCCACCACGGGCGTCGTCGTCCTCACGTACGACCCCGACCTGACGGACGTCGAGGCGCTGACGGCGGCCGTCGAGCGCGCCGGCTACGCGGTCGCCGACGCGGAGTCGGACGGCGTCGCCGACGACCTGTTCACCAGCCCCCGAGCGATCGCCACCGCGGTCGGCGGGGTCTTCCTCGCGGTCGGTCTCGTCTTGGAGTGGCTGCTCCCCGGCCTCGACCCGACGTTGCTGACGCTCGGCGGGGTCGGCTTCCTCGGCCCGTACGCCGTCACCGGGGCGTCGGTCGCGTACCTGCTGGCGGTCGCGGTCGCCGGGCCGCCGATCCTGCGGAACGGGTTCTACTCGCTGCGGGGCCTGAGCCTCGACATCGACCTGCTGATGAGCGTGGGCGTCGTCGCCGCGCTGCTCGTCGACCTCCCGTTCGAGGCGGCGACGCTGGCGGTGCTGTTCTCGGTCGCGGAGCTGCTCGAACGCTACTCCATCGACCGGGCGCGCACCTCCCTGCGCGAGCTGATGGAGCTGTCCCCCGACGAGGCGGTCGTGATCCGCGACGGCGGGGAGGAGACGGTCCCTGTCGAGCGCGTCGCCACCGGCGAGCGGCTGGCGGTGCGCCCCGGCGAGCGCGTCCCCCTCGACGGAATCGTCCGCGAGGGCTCCGGCGCGGTCGACGAGTCGCCGATCACCGGCGAGTCCGTCCCCGCGGAGAAGGCCCCCGGCGACGAGGTGTACGCCGGCTCGATCAACGAGGCGGGCTACCTCGAGATCGAGGCCACCGCGCCCGCGAGCGAGTCGACCATCGCGCGGGTCGTCGAACTCGTCGAGGCCGCCAACGGCGAGGAGACGCGCGCCGAGCGGTTCGTCGACCGGTTCGCGAGCGTCTACACGCCGATCGTCGTGGTCGGCGCGATCGCCACCGCGGCGCTCGGCCCCGTCCTCGTCGGCGGCGGCGCGGAGACGTGGTTCGTGCGCGGGCTCACGCTGCTCGTGGTCGCGTGCCCGTGCGCGTTCGTCATCTCGACGCCCGTCAGCGTCGTCTCCGGTGTGACCGCGGCCGCCCGCAACGGCGTCCTGATCAAGGGCGGCGAACACCTGGAGGCCGCGGGCGACGTCGACGCCGTCGCGCTCGACAAGACCGGGACGCTCACGCGGGGCGAGCTGTCGGTGACCGACGTCGTCCCGCTCGGCGGCCGCGACGCCGCCGACGTGCTCGCGTGCGCGACCGCCATCGAGCGGCGGAGCGAACACCCGGTCGCGGCGGCGGTCGTGAGCCGGGGTGAGGAGGCGGGAGTCGACGCGGCGGCCGGCGACGAGGCCGGCGCGACCGAGGTCACCGGCTTCGAGGCGCTGACCGGCGAGGGCGTCCGCGCCGACCTCGACGGCGAGACCCACTACGCGGGCAAGCCCTCGCTGTTCGCGGACCTCGGCTTCGACCTGAGCCACGCGCACGTCCGGTCCGACGGCGGCGTGGTCCGTGGCGCGGAGCGGCCCGGGTGGGCCGAGGACGCCGCGGCGACGGCCGAGCCCGAGCCCTGCGACCACGGCCAGTACCTCGACCTCGCGAGCGAGACGATCCCGCGGCTCCAGGCCGAGGGGAAGACGGTCGTCCTCGTGGGGACCGAGGACGAACTGGAGGGCGTCATCGCGGTCGCGGACACCGTCCGTCCCGAGGCGGCGTGGGTCGTCGACCGGCTCCACGACCTCGGGATCGAGCGCGTCGCGATGCTCACCGGCGACAACGAGCGGACCGCGCGGGCGATCGGCGACCGCGTCGGCGTCGACGAGGTGCGCGCGGAGCTGCTGCCGGACGAGAAGGTCGCGGCGGTCCGCGAGATCGCCGCCGAGACGGAGGGCGGCGTGGCGATGGTCGGCGACGGGATCAACGACGCGCCGGCGCTCGCGGCCGCCGACGTGGGGATCGCGATGGGGGCCGCAGGCACCGACACCGCCATCGAGACCGCCGACGTGGCGCTGATGGCCGACGACCTGACGCGGCTCCCGTACGTGGTCGACCTCTCGGCGCGGGCGGGCGACACGATCCGCCGGAACATCGGGGCCTCGCTCGCGGTGAAGGCCGTCCTCGCCGCGGGAGCGCCGCTCGGCTACGTGAGCGTGGCGATGGCCGTGGTCGTCGGCGACATGGGGATGAGCCTCGGGGTCACCGGTAACGCGCTCCGGCTCGGTAACGTCGAGCCCGCGGAGCCGCCGGAAGCGGACGGGGAGTCAGCGGCTGCGGACGCCTGAACGCGGTCGGCACGTCAACCGTGATCCGGGTCCGCACGCGGATGACCGGCCCGCAGCTTTTTCGCTCGGCGGTGACAACTCGGTCACATGCCCTCCGACAGCGGTACGGCCGGCGACGCGGCCCAGACCGCGGTCGCTCCGACCGAGTCCGATCGCGAGACCGGCGTCGTCGACGGCGACTCCCCGAGCGAAGCGTCCGTCGAGACGGATGAGGACGCGGCCCGCGACGCCGACGAGGGACGGATCGAGTGGGGGCCGGTCCGGCACGACCGCCTCCGGTCGCTCGTGACCGGGGGGTCGGTCGGGGTTACCGGCGTCCTGCTCGTCGCGGTCCTCGGTGTCGCCGCCGCGATGCTCTCGGAGGCCGCGACCGGCGGGATTTCGATTCCGGCCGTCGGTCCCGCCGGGGTCGTCGCCGGTGTCGGCCTCCTGGTGGCGCTCGCGGTGACCACGCTGCCGTCCCTGTACGTCTGGTACTCAGAGACGGAGGCGGACGAGTGGTCGCTCGCCCGGCTTCGCGACGCGGCCGGGACCCTCCGACCCGGGTGGACGCTCGGCGGACTGGGGGTCGTCCTCGCGCTGGTCTTCGGGCTTCCGGGAGACTTCCTGTCGGCGCTGTGGCCGCTGTTCTGGGTGGTGTGGGCCCTGCCGGCCATCGCGCAGTCCGCCGGAACGATCGTGCGACTCGACGCCGCGGCGGCGACCGTCGAACGAACGTATATAAAACGGGACCACACTCGGACCGACGACCTCGGGTCGGTGATCCGGACGCGCCGGATCGACCTCCCGCGGACGACGGTGTTCCTGCTCGCGTACCGCGGGAACACGTGGTACCGGTCGACGCCGTGGCTGTTCGTGCCGACGGATCGGGCCGACGAGGTCGAGTCCGCGCTCGACGCGGTGCTGGCCGAGAGCGACGGGCCGGACCGGGCGAGCGTCCCCGAGCGACTCACTCTCGCGGCGCTGGGATCGTTCTCGCTCGTCGTCGGGATCCTGATGGCGATCGCGGGCGGCGAGGGCGCGGGCGGACTGGCGCTGGCGCTGCTCACCGCCCCGTTCTCGCTGCTGTTCCTCGCGCTCGCCGCCCGGCTGTGAACCGGCTTCGGCACCGGACGTGCGACCCCCTACCACGCGACTCATATACCCGCGTCCCGTAGCGCGAACATGGACAGACAGCGTCTGGAACGCGCGCTCGAAGACGAGTTCGGCGGGACCGAGGCGGAGCGGCGCGCCGTCTCGCGAGCGGCCCGCGACCTCGTCGACTCCGGACGGCCCTCCGAGGACCGCGGCCACGGACTGACGGTGACCGGGGTGATCGGACACCTGGAGGACGCCCCCGACAGATCCTCGCTGATCGAGCGGTGGAACTGGTGGATGGGCGCGCTCGACGCCGCCTACGGCGGCTATGACTACTTCACCGTGCGGTTCGTCGAGGGGGACGAGGCGACCGGGCTCCGTCGGTAGGGGCTCAAACCGGGTTCGACCGCAATCGATCCGGTCCCGGAATCGTCGGTACCGACGCCGAGCCGTCCACTTTCACTTTCACTCCGCGGACGGCTCGCTTATAGGGGCGTTCCGAACCGATCGGGAGGTATGAGCGCAGTCACCGCCGACCGACCGCGATACGCGACGCCGACGCGCGTGGACGTCACCGAGTGTCGAACCGACCGCCTCCCGGACCGGGTCCGGGCGAACCGCGTCGACGGCAGCGAGGTCCACCTCGAACGCCGCGGCGGGCGGACGTTCCTCGTGACGCGACCGACCGAGTGAGCCGCGGCTCCGCGCGGTAACAGGCGAGACGGACCGATCCCGACCGTCAGTCGTCGGCCGCGAGTTCCGCGCGCCCGAGTTCGTCGTTCCCGAGCCGGCTGCGGAGGCCGACACCGAGCGTCTCGTTCGTGCGCGCCATCGACGCCGCCGCGTCGACGTCGGTCGTCATCGCGCGGATCGCGTCGACGTTCTCGGGGACGACGTCGGCCTCCTGGTGAACGTTCTGGAAGAGGTAGAGGTCTCGACCCGTGACGCTTATCGACTCCGCCCAGACGCAGTTCTCCCAGAGGTCGCTCCGGGGACGTCCCGCGTCGGCCGCGTACTCCTTTAACGCGCCGGCACCGTCGATGCCCGCGCCCTCGGGGACGAGGAAGATCCGGTCCTCGTCGCCGAGCAGGTCACGGACGCCGCTCTCGTCCGGTTCCGTCTCCAGCGTGACGTTGACGCTGTGGGTGTGCATCCCCGTCACCGGAGCCTTCAGCGCCGCGGTGTCGACCGCGAGGTCGGGGAGGATCTCGTTCACGTCGGGGCCGTGGTGAGAGGGGACGGTCGCCGGGTCGGGGACGATATCGTTTATCGGGCCGCGGTCGGTCTCGCTCGGGTCGCCGCCGCGGCGCACGAGGGTGACGCGCGCCTTCTCGACGCCGTACGCCTCGTCGAGCGGCGCGAGCAGCCGGGAGAGCGCGGTCGTGTTACAGGAGACGACGCGGACCGAGTCCGCGTCGCGGGCGGCCTCGTAGCGCCCGCGGGCGTTGAAGGAGGCCTCGGCGACGGCGGCGTCCTCGCCCCCTTGGAAGATCGCCGGCGTGTCGTGGGCCTCGTAGACGGGGGCGTTGCGCTCGCCGACGCCCGAGGGCGCGCAGTCGACGATCACGTCGACGGCGTCGAGGAGGTCGCCCAGCGTCCCCGCCAGATCGACGCCGGCGGCCGCGAACTCGTCGGTGCGGTCGTCGACCGCGGTGTACAGGTCGTAGCCGCGGCGGGCCGCGGCCTCGACGCCGTAGTCGGGTGACGCCTTCGTCACGCCGACGAGTTCCATGTCGGGCTGGGCCGCCACGGCGTCCGCGACCCGTTTCCCGATCGTGCCGTAGCCGTTGACGCCCACGCGTGTCATATCCGTCCGTCACTCGGGGACCGACATAATGTTTTCGAGAGTAGCAAAATGAAATTAACTACCCCACGAGTAAGCAGTCAGTTAATTCGACGGGGTTCGCCACCGGACGTAAATAATTCGATTACGGAACTGAGTAACATCGTCGATGACAAGGCCTAACGCCCGGCCGTTCGGAGGGGCGGGTATGACAGCCGACCTCTCCGAGGGCGCGTCGACCGCGATCGAACAGTGCCTGAACGTCGCCGCCGACGAGTCCGTCGTCGTCGTCACCGACGACGAGCGCGAACCGATCGGCGAGGCGCTCTACGCGGCCGCGAGCGCCGTCACGGACGACGCGACGGTCCTGCGGTACCCGCCGGCCGACCAGCACGGGGCGGAGCCGCCGGCCCCGGTCGCGGCCGCGATGGCCGAGGCGGACGTCTTCCTCGCGCCGACGACGAAGAGCCTGAGTCACACACGTGCTCGCGGGGCCGCCTGCGACGCCGGCGCGCGCGGCGCGACGCTTCCGGGGATCACCGAGGGCGTGTTCACGACCGGCCTCGACGCCGACTACGCCGCCATCGAGGCCGCCTGCGACGACGTGCTCGGCCAGATCGGCGACGCGGACGAGATCCGCGTCACCGCGCCCGCCGGCACCGACATCACGTTCGGGGTCGGCGACCGGGAGTGGCTCGCCGACACCGGGATGGTCCGCGACCCGGGCGACTTCTCGAACCTCCCCGCGGGCGAGGTGTTCGTCGCGCCGGAGACCGCGACCGGTACCTACGTCGTCGACGGCACGATGATGCCCCACGGCCTCCTCGACGAGGGCCAAGAACTCGCCTTCGAGGTCGAGGACGGGCTCGTCACGTCCATCTCGGACGACGAGATCCGCGCCGACGTGGAGGCGGCCGCCGAGGAGGTCGGCGACGCCGCGTACAACCTCGCGGAACTCGGCATCGGGACGAACGTGGGCGTCGACGAGCTGGTCGGCTCGGTCCTCTTGGACGAGAAGGCCGGCGGCACCGTCCACATCGCGATCGGCGACAACGCCGGGATCGGCGGCGAGACCGACGCGCCGCTCCACCTCGACGGGATCGTTCGGAACCCGACCGTCTACGCCGACGGCGACGAGATCGAGCTTCCGAGCGCGTAAGCGAGCCGAATTCGAGAACGGGATCGGTCGCCGAGAAGTGAACTGCGGTGGCGCGTGCCTGCGAGCGGCCGACAGGCCGCGAGCCAGCACGCGCGAGGGACGCGGCGACCGGAGCGAAGCGAAGGGAGCCGCGAGGCTGGGGAGGTGTGAGGCTGTGTGGTGCGGGGCGGGACTCGAAGGGGCAGCCGAGAGGCGGGCGCAGGCGACGTAAGCACCACAGCGAAGGAGCGACAGCGACTGAGCGAGGAGCGCAGCGAGCGTGCGCCCGCCTCTCGGCTGGGGCTTCGGTGGTTTCAGTCTCGGGATCGTTCCCGGCAAACCTACTGACGTACAGCCGAGTAATGGAGACTTCGACGGCGCTTCCCACTGTTTCTACCTGAACGCGATCAGCGACTCATTCCACGGCGGCGAGCGCGACGCCCGAAACGTCCCGGACGCCGACCACTTGGTGTCGCCAGCCGTCACCCGCGTCCACGCAGAGCGTCCCCGCGGCGGTGACTGCGACCGAGACGCCCGGCCCGTAACCGAGCGCGACCGCCTCTTCATCGACCGGTAGATCGGTCGGCTCCCACGTCTCGTCGCCCCACTCGCCCGCACCCGAGTGAACGAACAACTCCCCCTCGACGACCGCCATCGCGTGGCCGTCGCCGTCGGCCGCGACCGCCTCGGCCGCGCCCTCGCAGACCGTCATCCAGCCGTTGCCGAGCCAGTAGAGCCCCGCGCCAGTGGCCGCCAGCGGCATCCCGGCCCCGGCCACGTCGCGCGCATCGTCGAGGCCGACATCCTCGACCCCGCCGCCCGCGACCCGGTACACGCCGTCGGCGGCCGCAACGAGCGCGCCGTCGACCGCCCGCGGCTCCGCGACGGAGCCGAGCCGCGTCGTCGACGCGACCGCCGTCCCGCCGTCCGCGAACGCGACGCGCTCGACCGCGCCGCCCTCGCGCGCGACGAGCAACGAGCCGTCGCGAGAGCCGTCACGACCGCGCGCCGGACCGACCGCGACCGCCGGGTCGTCGTCGACCGACGAGAACGCCGGGTCCTCGCCGACCGCGGCGACGGCGAGGCCGTCGGGCGTGGCCGCGGCGGCAAGGTCGGTCGACCCGTCGCGCGCGAGGACGGCGACGTCGCGGGCCGGATCGCGGGCGACCATGTCGAACGCGCCGACCTTGTCGGCCGACAGCGAGACGCGGACGATCCCGGTCCCGGTCGCGACGTAGGCGTCGGTGCGGCCGGCGCTGCCCGCGTACACGCGCTTTTCGTCGATCGAGATGTCGTCCTCGGCGGGTGCCATCGGGCGGGATTTCACCGGCGGGGCGGAAAAGTCCCGCGCGGTTCGCCCGAGGGGACAGCAGTCCGACCGACGCGTCCGGAGCGGCTCCGTCGGAATCCTCGACAGAATTTCGACAGAGCTGGAGTGATCCGTTACCGAAGTCCGAAATCCGTCTCCGCCTGTGATAGCCCCTGTCCACCGGTTTTTTCGGATTCACCGGCGTTGCCGGACGCGGTCACCGGCCCAGAGGTACACCCCGTCCCCGCCTTCGCGGTCGGCGTAGACCGCGCGCTCCTCCGCCTTCCGGTCGTCGCGCTCGACGTCGACGCTGTGGAAGCGGGGCGCGAGGCCCGAGGCGGTCCAGAAGCCCGGCGTGTCCTGAAGCTGGTAGTGGAGGTGCGGTTCGCTGGAGTGTCCGGAGTTGCCACACCGACCGATGGTGTCGCCCGCCGCGACTTCTTGGCCCTCGGAGACCGCCGTGCTCCCGGCTTGAAGGTGTGCGAGGAAGGAGTACTCCCCGTCGGCGTGTTCGATCGTGACGTGGTTGCCCGCGATGTCCCAGGTGCGCCACTCGACGAGCGCCGTGCCGACACCCGGGTAGTCCCGGCGGCGGTCGCTCACGTCCACGATCGTCCCGTCGGCGGGGGCGACGACCGGTTCGCCGTAGGCGTAGTAGTCCCCGAGTTCCGTTCCCGATCCGGCGTGGGTCTCCCCGTCGCCGTCGGTTCGGAGGAAGTCGTAGGCGTAGCGCTGAGAGAAGATCCCCCACGAGTGGGAGGTGTTGGGCGTGACGCCCCCGTTGACGACGGTCCACTCGCCCTCAACGGGAAGCCGCAACTCCGTCTCGGGGGTGTGTCGATCCGTGCTCGGTAAATTTCCCCGGTACCGTACGTATGCGACTCCCTGTCCGGCGATCTGGAGCACTTGTGTGAAGATCCCCCACGGCGTGAACGCCCAGCGGAGCATCCCGAGGAGGTAGACCGCCCGCTCGCGGTTCGTCATCTCGTACTCGAAGCCGTCCTCGTCGCTCGACACGGTCGAGAGCAGCATCGGGAGCAGTCCCCCGCCCAGATAACAGAGGAAGGCCAGCCACCACGGTCCGCCGAAGTGGTTCACGGTGAAACCGAGCGCGAAGCCGGCACCCACGACGAGCCACACGTTGACGCCGGCGAGGCGTTCGAGCACGCGCCGGGGGAGGGAACGAGCGGGTTCGACCATACCGTCCGGTGATCCATGAGCGAGATAGTCGTTTGGGTGCTGCCAGCGGCGTGCCGTTCCGATACTCCGCGCTCGTCCCACCCCGCGCCCGTTCCGACGGCCATTTGGTCGCCCCCGGTCTATCACCGCGCGTGCAATCGGTCGCCGCCGACCTCTCGGTGCTGCTCGCGGACGTGGTCCCCCGGCTCGCCCGGATCACGGCGTTCATCGCGGGCGGCGTCTTCGCCGCCAACGTCGCCGTCGCGTTCGGGCTGGTCCGCTACGTCGCGGGGCTCGCGGGGTGGCTCACGCGACCCGCGAACCTCCCGGACGAGGTCGGCACGGCGATCCTCACGACCGCGGCGTCGACGACAGCGGGGTACGCCACCCTCGCGGAGTACCGCGAGTCGGGCCTCCTCGACGACCGGGCGACGCTCGTCGCCGTGGTGATGAACACGTTCTTCGGGTTCGTCCAGCACGTCTTCACCTACTACGTCCCGGTGTTGATCCCGATCCTCGGAGTCACCACCGGGGCCGTCTACGTCGGCGCTCGCGCCGGCATCGCGCTTTTCATCAGCGTCACCGGCGTCCTCGCGGGCGGCCTGCTCCTCTCGGAGTCGAACATCGACCGGAGCGCGCTCGCCGACGTCGACGCGACCGGCCCCGAGGCCGACGACCGCGACCCCCGCGAGCGCGTCCGCGACGCCGCCGGGAAGTCGTGGGGCACGCTCCGGCGGATCGTCCCGCGGCTGGCGGTCGTCTACACCGTCGTGATCTGGCTCGTCTCCACGTACGACGTGTCGGCGCTGACGGCCGTCGCGGAGCCGATCACGGGCGTGTTGGGGCTGCCGGGGGCCGCCGTCCCCGTCATCGCGGTGTTCACGCTCGACACCACCGCGGGGGCGGCGACGCTCGCGGGGACCGAGGCCGGCGTGTTCACCACGCGCACCGCGGTCGCGTCGCTGCTGATCGGGAGCATCCTCTCCTTTGCCGTCTCCACGTTCCGGCGTTCAATCCCGTTTCAGTACGGGATCTGGGGCGCGTCGTTCGGGACGAAGGTGATCGTCGTCAACACCGCGCTGAAGCTGGTTTTCATCGCCGCGACGGTCGCGCTGCTGCTCGCGCCGGTGTGGTGAGGTCGGCCCGACGAGCACAGCGCTCGCGGCGAGGGGTCGCCGACCGCGATCCGCGTCGCTCGAATCAGTAAGTTCAACACCGCCCCCGACCGATCGCCGGACATGGCGCTCGAAAAGGACGTGGACTGTCCCGCGTGCGACGAGACCCGTTCGTTCTACCGGACCGCGGCGATGACGCTCCACCTCGGCGAGAAGACGAAGTGGCGCTGTCCCGACTGCGGCTACGGCTACGTCGAGATCGACGGGATCGACACGCTCCCGGCCTGAGCCGGCCGCCGCCATCGTTTTCCGCCCCTCGCGACCACGCCGCAACACTCAGTAGCCCGGCGGCTGAGCCGGATCGCATGAACCGGACACGGCTGTGGTCCGCGGAGGCGAGCCCGCGTGGTCGGTGAGGCGCGCGACCCCGAGAGCGACGTCGGCCCGCTCGACGGGCTCACGGTACTGGACCTCTCGCGCGTCCTCGTCGGCCCGTTCTGTACGATGCAGCTCGGCGACCTCGGCGCGGAGGTGATCAAGGTCGAGCGCCCGGGACCGGGCGACCAGACCCGGACGTGGGTCCCGCCGGCGTTCAGCAAGCGGGACGAGGGCGGCGACGACGAGAGTGACGAGCGCGTCGACGGCGAGGGCGACGAGGGCGGCGACAGCGAGAGCGTCGCGGAGGGCGCGGAGAGCGCCTACTACGTCAGCGTCAACCGCAACAAGCGGTCGATCCAGCTGGATCTGACGACCGAGGCCGGTCGCGCGGTCGTCCGCGACATCGCCCGCGAAGCGGACGTGCTCGTCGAGAACTTCCGGGTCGGCAAGACCGCGGAGTGGGGCCTCGACTACGGCGATCTCGTCGACGAGAACCCCGGCCTCGTCTACTGCGGCATCTCCGGCTACGGCGAGTGGGGGCCGGACCGCGACAAGCCCGCCTACGACATCATGATGCAGGCCCGCGGCGGCTTCATGTCCTTTACCGGCGTCGAGGACGGGCCGCCGGTCCGGATCGGCGTCGCGCTCGCCGACGTCGGTGCCGGGATGTACGCGACGCAGGCGATTCTCGCGGCCCTCCTCGAACGCGAACTCGGCGACGGCCGGGGACAGAAGATCGACGTGAGCCTCCTCGACGGGCAGGCCGCCTGGACCAGCTACATGGCGACGAACTACTTCGCCAGCGGCGAGCCCCCGGGACGGTTGGGGAGCAAGCACCCGAACATCGCTCCGTACCGGGCGTTCGAGACGGCGGACGACTACGTCGTCGTCGCCTGCTCGTCGGACCGGTTCTGGCCGCCGCTGTGCGAGGCGATCGACCGCCCCGACCCTGTCTCTTATACACATCTCTGAGCGGGCNCCCGCTCAGAGATGTGTATAAGAGACAGGTCCTCGGCCGCGAACTCGAGGAGACGTTCGCGTCGATGACGACCGCGGAGGCGACCGCGGTCCTGGAGGAACACGACGTGCCCGCGAGCCGCGTCCGCGACGTGGGCGAGGTGTTCGACGACCCCCAGATCGAGGCCCGCGGGATGCTCGCCGAGGCGGAACATCCGACCGCCGGGACCGTGCGGTTCCCCGGCTCGCCGATGTACTTCTCGCGGACGCCGACGACCGTCCGCCGGCACCCGCCCGCACTGGGCGAACACACGGAGTCGGTGTTACGCGAGTACGGCTACGGCGACCGCGACATCGACGACCTCCGGGAGCGCGGCGCGATCTCGGAATAGCGGCGCAGTCGGAGTTCGCACCGGTTGCCGGTCTCACGTCGTACTCGCTCAGCACGAAGTGGCTACTCTGCCGAGCCGGTCGAGAGTAGCGGAAGCAGTACCCCCGCGAGTTCTTCCGTTGTGTTGGCAGCCACCGGTGCGTTCGGCTGGTCCTCTTCGCCGACGTAGACCGTTTTGAACCCTGCTTCTCGTGCGGGAACGATGTCTTCCTCGAACGTATCTCCAACGTAGACGAAGGTATCCGCGGGAAGTCGTTTCTTAGCCTCTTCGAAGATGTCTCTATCCGGTTTTCTTGCCCCGACTTCGTTCGATATAATGATCTCATCTACGAGTTCGTCGAGACCGTGAATCTCGATCTTCCGGCGTTGCATCCGTCCATCGCCGTTCGTGAGAACGCCGGTGTGATGTCGAGTTGCGATGGATTCGACGAGAGACACCACTGCGTGTGATATCCGCGTCGCGGTAGCTTCCATTTCAACGTATTCTGCGGCAAGCGCTTCGGGGTCCACGTCGAGGTCATACTCGTCACGAACCGCTTCAAACGCTCGCTGGTACGGTCGTCCCGCCAAGTTTCTGATATTGCGGAGTACCTGCTCGGAATACGTCTCGGACATCTCTGTGGTAACCTCGATGGGAAGCGTCTGTGCGAAGAGCTCAGCGAAGGAAGTACTGTAGTTCAGTAGCGTCCCGTCGAGATCGAAATAGACCGTGGTAGCCATACGTGAGGATACACTTGTTCGAGTGATATAGTTTGATAAATTTACACTTCCTCAGTAACTGGGTCATCGAAGCCGGGAGGTAATGAAAATTACCTGATATACGGCGCACGTGGTGAACGTACTACGGATGTAGCGTTGTGTCGGCCGTTTCTCTGAAACCCTTGTAATAAATGAGCCCCCAGATCGGCGTCGACAGATTGTAGTCGACGGTGCTCTCGGCGGGATAGACGACGACCGGAAACTCGAAAGCTGACCAGTGTTTAGGCGCGTACTCGGAGATCCACTCGGTCAGATCGGTGTCGGTGACCACGACCGGATAGACGACGAGGTTGCCGCCCAACCCCCGCGGGAGTTTCGATTTCACCGAGAGGCCGTACTCGAAGGCGGCCTCACTGAACGACGCTGCTTCAGCGGGCGTGTCCGCGGTGCCGACCACGAACACGGTATCGACGAGCCCGAACTTGGATATCTCGAGCGAGCGATCGTGAAACACCGTCACCCGCTGGTCGTTCACTGTCGTCGACGTTCGTTCGAAGTCGCTGAGCCGACCCGCAAGCGTCTGAATGTATTTTTCGGCAGCAGCGTCGAATCCCATATATTTAGAACATTAGTAACTAATTAAAAACTTGTTCGTGAAAAAGACGGATCGACGCGAGGGGCAGATCGCGCCCCCGAGTCTACGTCTCAGTCGTCGTCTTCGGCCGTGATCGGGTCGCTCTCCTCCTCGGTGAAGCCGGCCGACTCCTCCTGTCGCTTGCGGGCCTCGGGATCGAACTCGGCCTCGATGTCCTGGTACCGCGGGACGAAGGAGAGTTCGTGGTGGCTCTCCGTCTCGTGGCCGATGTAGCGCTCTTCGAGGTCGAACTGCGCCTGCTCGTCGTTCTCGGCGATGTTCGAGAGGTCCTCGTAGACGGCGTGTGCGCCCGAGTGGAGCCCGTACAGCGTGATGAAGATGTACTGGTACCCCAGATCGCCTAACTCCTCGAAGGTGAGCGGGTCCTCCTCCGCGCCCCACTCGAACGACGAGGAGTAGTTGAAGGCCAGATCCAGGTCGGGGTGGGTCTCGTGGATCGTCTCGGCGTACTCGACCGCGTCCTCGCGGGACGGGTCGGGCATCTCCGGCCAGACGAGGTCGACGCCGGCGTCGGCGTAGATCCGCCCGCGTTCGAGGTGTTCCTCCCAGTCGCCGTTCGCGGAGCCGTAGGCGTCGGTGCGGGCGATGATGACGGTGTCCTCGCTCTGCTTGGCGTCGACGGCCGCCTCGAAGCGCGAGCGGGCCTGCTCGCGGGAGACGATCTGCTTGCCGGCGATGTGGCCGCAGCGCTTCGGCGAGGTCTGGTCCTCGATGTGGACGGCGGCGACGCCGGCCTTCTCGTACTCGCGGACCGCGCGCCGGACGTTGTGGATCCCGCCGTAGCCGGTGTCGCAGTCGGCGATGACGGGGAGGTTCGTCGCCTCGACCATGCGTTTGGCGTTCTCGACCATCTCGGTCATCGTGACCATCTCCAGGTCGGGGAACCCGAACTGGCCGAGGACGGTCGAGTAGCCGCTCATGTAGGCCGCGTCGAGGCCCGCCATCTCGGCGAGGCGGGCGTCGAGGGCGTGGTAGATCCCGGGCGCGAACGTGTAGTCCTGCTCCTCGAACAGCTCGCGGAGCTTTCGGCCGGCCGGGTTGTCGATATCTCTGTCGAAGACGTCGTCGTCGAGTTCGTTGGGGTTCATGGATTACTGCGTGGTAGCGTGGTCGCCGGGTCGGTTCGTCGGCAGGCGGCGAGTGTCGTCGGTCCGCGTCGTAGTGCGTCCCTCGTCATCAGACCGGGTCGCGAGCGCGAGCGTCGTGGGGTCGGGCCGGGGGCCGTCGCCGGTCCCCGTCATCGGGACCGGTCCGCGCGTCGAGCGGGTCGGACGCGTCCGGTCGCGGGCGGCGTCGGCGCTCATCGCGAGCCCCCGTCGGTCCGCGTCCGCGAGGCGGGGCGCAGGTCGGGGACGAGCGGCGCGTCGCGCTCGCCGTCGGTCGGGGGCCGGGTGGGCGTGCGGGTCTCGGTCCGCGGCGCGTCGCGCTCGCCGTCGGTCCCCGTCGGCGAGCCGGGCGATCGCGCGGTCGTCGCTCGGCGGGTCGTGATCGTCGGGACCAGCGGCGCGCCCGCCTCCTCGGTGAGCGGGGTGCGGCCGGGGACCGTCCGCGGAGAAGTGGTTGGATCGGTCGCGGTGGCGGCGTCGGTCGCGGTAGTCGGCGTCGAGTCCGTCGATCGGGTGGTCGTGTCGTCGGTGCGTCGGGTCGTGTCGTCGGGCGTGTCGTTAGGTGTCGTCATCGGGTCGTGTGGGCGGCTGCGGCGGTCGTTCGGTGGTCCGGTCTATGCGTCGGGTCCGCGCGTGGTCGTGTACGGATACGGATACTGCCATTGCGAACGGTAGGATTCGGAGGACGGTAATAAACATAATGATTGATAATGATAATATTCGTTATGTTGTTTTACTCGATTAAATGTTCCATGACAACACGCGGCACGGCAGCGGGAGATTCGGCGTGACCGTCGGCGAGGGTCACAGCGGCGAGGGCGGTCCGGGACCGATCGCTTATTGGTTCCACGCGCGGAGCGTGGAACAGTGAACGAGCGCGACGCCCTCCGGGCGCTGGCGGCCGACCTCCCGCACGCGGGCGACGACGCCGCCGTCGTCGGCGGGACGGTCATCACGACGGACATGCTCCACGAGCGGACCGACTTCCCGCCGGGCACCGCGCGGTACACCGCGGGCTGGCGCGCGGTCGGCGCGTCGCTGTCGGACGTGGCCGCGACGGGGGCCGCGGCGAGCGCCGCGGTCGCCGTCTACGCCGACGAGGCGTTCGACCGCGCGGAACTGGAGCGGTTCGTCGCCGGCGCGGTCGACGTCTGCGAGGCGGTCGACGCCGAGTACGTCGGCGGCGACCTCGACGAACACGTGGAGTTCACCACCGCGACCACCGCCATCGGGGAGGTCACGGACGCCGGCCCGGTCACGCGGGACGGCGCTGCCCCCGGCGACGCGCTCTGCGTCACCGGCGAGTGGGGCCGATCCGCCGCGGCGCTGCGGCTGTTCGAACGCGGAGACGCGGGGGACGACGACGCGGCGGTCGAGCGCGCCAACGAGCTGTTCCGGTTCACGCCGCGCGTGGCCGACGGGCTGGCGCTGGCCGGGAACGCGACCGCGATGATGGACTCCTCGGACGGGCTCGCCCGGTCGTGTCACCAGTTGGCCGAGGCGAGCGGCGTCGGGATCGAACTGGACCGGGGGGCGGTCCCGGTCCACTCCGCGGTCGAGGAGGTGGCCGACGACGCCGACGAGCGGTTCGAGTTGGCGGCGCACTTCGGCGAAGACTTCGAGCTGTTGTGTGCGATCCCGGAATCGGCGGTGGCGGCGGCACGGAAGGCGTGTCCGGCCGGGCTGACGCGGATCGGGAGGGTGATCGAGGAAAGTGGGAGCGAGGTCGAAGCGCGCGTCGCGGCCGACGGCGAGCCGTTGCCCGACCGCGGCTACACGCACGGGGATGAATAACTACCAAATTCCAACGGAATAATACATCACCCTGTCTATAGATTAATTCATGCGGAGACGAGCCCTCCTCGGAACCTCTGCTGTCACCGTGACTTCACTCACCGGTTGTCTCGGGCGTTTTCAAGGCGGATACGTCTTGAACCACCTGCTATTGTCCGAAGTATCTGAGACAGACCGCGAGGCCGGTCAAGAGAGGTCGGCGGGCGATGTCGAGATTCTCGTCGAATGCGGCGGTGAGGCGGTTCACGCGTCTACGCACACTCGCCCGATAGAGCAGCCGCCCGAGGACGAACCCGTCATCGTGTCCGACGAATTTCCGGACGAACGGCGTCGGATTGAGGTAACTGTTCAGTCAGGAGAGAACACTCTCGAAAGAGCGTTCGAGACCAGCATATTCGAAGAGTACGATGGGTACTGTATCGATGTCCACGTCATGCTGTGGGGAGACCGCATGAGCGCGGAGCTGTTTGGTTCTCCGTACGACTGTTGAGTCGTCTGTCTGATTTTAGTAACGGCTACTCCGGTCAGTTCGTCGCTCGATACGCCTGTCCGCCGCGAACGAGGCCCAGGAACGCGAGGAACAGGTAAGAGATGACGAGTTGTCCGAGACCCCACTTTAGCGCGCTGAGAACGGCGAACGCGAGCGCGAGGACGCCGACGAGTAGCATGACGAGCGCGTACGCTCGCAGCCGCCGGGCGATCAGGCACACGCCGGCGACGCCGACCAACGAGATGAGACTACCGAGGGGGTACCAGGCGGGCCGATCGAAGCCGTAGACGACGATCCCTCCGAGGAGTCCCACGACGGTGAGCCCCACGCTCGTGCGGTCGAGGCGCAACCCCTGGTTGCTCACGTTCGTGCGACCGAGGTATCCCTGAAACGCTCTTGGGTAGAGGATTGTTGGTCAGTTCTCAGCTGGAGCTAGAAGTCACAGCAGGCAAGGGTGACGCAACCGCGTCACCCGACG
>NZ_AOJD01000013.1 GCF_000337415.1 Halorubrum tebenquichense DSM 14210
TGAAGTGTTCCGAAAACCGGGGAAAGAAGCACTCAAAACCATCCTCGAAACTGCGCTATGACTCACCAACAATCTCCGCCACAAGAGCGAAGCAAGTATGAACAGTAGCTTATATGGTATACTTCGATATTCTGCGCAATTTGTAGCTACTTGGATTATCTGGTTTGTTGTTTTATATATGACCGGCCGAAAATCGCTGCTGTATGTGACAGTGAACGTAATAATATTACACAATGCCTTGTACTACATTCATTATATTAGAGATTAGGATGAAAGCGCAGTCAAGCTATCAGTTGATCGTAGCGCAATCACCTTATTCGGCCTGTTTGCTGAAACTTGATTTCCACTCAAAGCCGTTTGAGTCCCTCTGAGTTACTCAGGCGATCGGCCACTTCAGATAGAGTGATCGAAATGAACGAAACCGCCTGGCAAACCCTGTTTGGAGTCAATCTGATCCTGATGAAATTGTCGGTCACTGATAAATTTCTGAAGTCATGCCGAATACGGGGCACATATCTCGCACAGGAACGCTTCGAAAAACCAGCCAGCTGGATCGGTCAATACAGGGGACCTAATGTTCGTACAATTTGGGCTTTGTTGAAATCCTCAGCAATTGATAGTTTCACACCCTCAATCGCTCAGCATAGGATATTCTCAGATCGATTAGCAGAGGTGGGG
>NZ_AOJD01000014.1 GCF_000337415.1 Halorubrum tebenquichense DSM 14210
GGGCTTTGTTGAAATCCTCAGCAATTGATAGTTTCACACCCTCAATCGCTCAGCATAGGATATTCTCAGATCGATTAGCAGAGGTGGGGATTGAATAGAGGTCGACAGATGATTTGTCCCAGCAATCTTATCATGTACCCTACGGATCTTTTGGATATGTACCGGTTCGTTCAATTTCTCTTATCCGTCGTACTCGGGTTGTTCGTCGGGTTTTCTGTCGCGTTCATCCCTACTCCCGACCCGACCGGCCTTTTGCCGATCGTTGTAGGGTTGATTCTGACTCTCGCGTTGACAGCGGTATTCTATATTGGCATTGATAAGGCGGCCTCTTCCCGAACCTGAGTAACTGCCGCTGTGTTTGCATCGCTGAGAGGACAGTTTTCACGTGAGTTTATGTCTGATAAATAGGATTTCAACAGAGCCNGAACCTGAGTAACTGCCGCTGTGTTTGCATCGCTGAGAGGACAGTTTTCACGTGAGTTTATGTCTGATAAATAGGATTTCAACAGAGCCACAATTTGGTCGAACAACATTTTTAATTCTCCTCACTGAAGTGATAGTACGTTAATGAGAAATGGAAGAGAAGATAGACTCCTCAATAGGGGGACGATATTATCTCTCGTCTTTGTTGGATATATTTTCATTCTTGTGAGCTTACTTTACAGTATAACCACTCAATCGTGGAACGTATTCTCTACACTCGTATTTATCGGGGCTCTTCTCGCAATTCCGTTTATGTTCCTGACGTGAATCGGTCAGTTTACACGCCATTCGATTAGATAATTCAACTCAATTCGATCGGAACACGTGAACTGAATCTGCTGTATTCGGCCTCTCAATCATCCGGCTGTTCCAAACGCAAATACGTTCAAACGAGATTTTAACAGAGTCAACTCGAACGATAGAGCCCGCACATACCGTATCTACAGCCCGTCGCTGTTGCCGACGAGTCCGCCGACGGTCGCCCCGAGGGCTCCGCCGATCGCCGCGCCGAACACACCGAAGAACAACCCTCCGACGAGCGAGGAGAACACCAGCGGAAAGAGGATGTCGACGGCGCTCGGTCTCGAACACCGTTCCGGCTCCGATTCGGTCACGCGGATCCGTGCTGACGCCTCCGCCTAAGGTGTTTCGGCCGATCGAGATCGGACCCGTCGGGGAGCGCAAAGATACGATAGTGCTTCTGGTTATTCCCGAGTGATCGACACGACCACCGAAGCCCCAGCCGGGAGGATGGCGCACGCTCGCTGCGCTCCTCAGTCGCTCGTTTCACTCGCTCCTTGCGGTGCTTACGTCGCCTGCGCCATCCTCCCGGCTGCCCCTTCGATTCCCACCCCGCACAGCACCTCACGCCTCCCCAGCCTCGTCGCCGGTCCTCCGCTTCGCTTCGGACCGCCGACTCCCTCGCGCGTGCTGCTCGGCCGCGAGGCGGCCTCGCAGGCACGCGCCACCGCATCGCTTACCGACAGCCGACTCGACTACCGCCCGATCGTGCCCTGCCGCGTCACGGGCGCGTCGGGGTCGATCAGGAACGCCACGACGGTCGCCCCCTCCTCGCCCGCGGTCACGGTCGGCGGGTCGCCGCCGCCGGTCCAGACGACGCTCTCCGTCTCGTCGAGCGTGACGCCGTCGGTCGGCTCGTCTCCCGCGGAGGCGGGGTCGCCGCCGACGCCGACCGACCCCTCGAAGACGTACACGTAGGCGTCCCTCCCCTCGGTCTCGGGCAGCGTCGCACCCGCGTCCGCGTCGAGGCGGACGTCGAAGCAGTCGACCGCGTTGCGCACGGTAAACGGGTGGTCGGAGCCCGCGGGCGCGAACACGCGCCGCCACTCGTTCGGCTCGGGATCCGGCAGCGGGCCGTGCTGGATGCCGGGCTCTAAGCCGAGCTCCTGCGGCCGGACGAATATCTGGAGCATGCGGAGCGGCGGGTCGTCGGCGAGCGTCTCCTCGGCGTGCCAGAAGCCGGAGCCGGCGTTCATCACGAGGAGGTGTTCGGGGTCGGTGACGAGTTCGTTCCCCTCGCGGTCGTCGTGGCGCATCACGCCCGCGGGCACCCACGAGACGATCTCCTCGTCGCGGTGCTGGTGCATCCGGATCAGCGTGCCCGGGTCCATGAACGACTCGACGACCGTCGAGAGCGGCCCGTAGCCGTGGTCGTCGTGATCGGGGAGGTTTCGCCCGGGGAAGTTGAACCGAGTGCGGAACTTCCCCTGGTTCCGGAAGACCTCCGAACGGGGGGCCGGAAAGAGGTCGCGGTCGGCGGCGGTAGTGGATTCCATTACCAACTGGTAAAATCCGTGCGGCAAAAAACCGTCCGGTGGCGGTGAGCGCCCGCGAGCCGCGCTCACGCCGCCGACGGCGACGACCTCTTGTTCCCGGAGCCCCGGGTTCCGGTACCGTGACGACCGTTCTCTCGGACCGCGACCGGCGGAAGCGCGACGACCGCCCCGACGGGACGTTCTACGACGAGCCGCGGTACGTCACCCACGCGGACGACGCCTTCCTGGAGCGGCTGACGGCCCTGTACGCCTCCGTGACCGATCCGGGCGACCGCGTCCTCGACGCCATGAGCAGTTGGGTGTCGCACCTGCCGGCGGTCGAGTACGACCGGGTCGTCGGGCACGGCCTCAACGAGGCGGAGCTGGCCGCCAACGACCGGCTCGACGAGTTCGTCGTCCGCGACCTCAACGCCGAGCAGTCGCTCCCGTTCGCCGACGACGCCTTCGACGTCGTCTGCTGTGCGCTGTCGGTCCAGTACCTCCAGTACCCCGGACCGACGTTCGCGGAGTTCGCCCGCGTCCTCGCGCCCGGCGGGACGGTCGTCGTGAGCTTCTCGAACCGGATGTTCCCGACGAAGGCCGTCCGCGCGTGGCGGGCCGCCTCGATGCCCGAGCGGGCCGATCTGGTCGAGCGTTACCTCGACGCCGGCGGGTTCGCCGCCTCCGAGCGGATCGCCGAGCGCTCGGGCGAAGATCCCTTCTACGCCGCGGTGGGGTCGCTCCCGTGACGACCGGAGCCGCCCCGTGACGCCGCGCCGGATCGCGGCCGTCGTCGTCGACCTCGCGCTCGTCGCGATCCTCGGCGTGGCGGCGCGGCTCACGCACGTCCTCTGGTACCGGTCGTTCGAGGCGAGCGTCGCCGTCGACCTCGCCGGCTCGGTCGCGCTCGGGGCCGTGTTCGGAGCCGGACACCTCCTCCTCGTCGCCTCCGGGGACCGGGTGCTCACCTCGGCGGGCCGAGACGCGGACACCGACTCGCGGATCCCGCGACCCCGATCGGTCGCCGTCGCGGTCGCGGCCGGCTTCCTCCTCCACGCCTCGCAGGCCCCCGCGTTCACGCCGTTCGAACTCGCCCCGACGGGCGTCAACCGCGTCCTCACCGCCGGCGGCGTCGCGCTCGGACTCTGGTCGCTCGCCGTTCGTCGAGCGGCGCGCTCGGGGTCGTGACGGAGGGGAGGAAGGGTGGGAAATCGAGAGCGGAGACAGTGCGGGGTGCCACCCGCTCGGCGTCCCGCTCAGTCCGCGGCCGCCGGCTCGGCCGACTCCAGCCCGGAGCCGCTCGGCGGGCGGAGGACGAACACCGCGAGCCCCGCGGCGACCGCGAGGCCGCCGCCGAGGACGAACGTGGGGGTCCAGCCGAACGTCGCGACGAGGTAGCCGGCGACGGTGCCGGCGAAGACGCCGCCGCCGACCTTCGCGGTGTACAGCACGGCGTAGTTGCCCGAGGAGTTGGCCGCGCCGTAGTAGTCCGTGAGCAGCGACGGGAAGTAGACGAAAAGCGGCGAGGAGAAGAACATCGCGCCGAGGACGAACGCGACGAAGACGGCCCCGCTGCCCGTCCGCCCGGCTCCCACCAGTCCGACCCGGAAGAGCCCGGCGAGGATGAAGGACCCGGCCATCACGCGCTTGCGGTCGAACCGGTCGATCGCCTCGCCGAGGATCAGCCGCGAGACGCCCGCGGCGACCGGGAGGAGCGTCGCGGAGAGCGTCGCGACGAGGGCCGCCAGCCCGAAGTTCTCCGCGAACCGGACCACGTTCGCGATGACGAGGAGGTCCGCGCTCGCCATCGCGATGAACATCGCGTACAGCACCCAGAACTGCCACGTCGAGAGCATCTCCCGTGAGGTGTAGTTACGGCCGCGGATCGAGGCGGCGAGGTCGTCGTTCCCGGTGCCTCCGCCGTTCTCGTCGCCCTCGCCGCCCTCGCCGTCCCCGTGCCGGTCCAACCAGTCTTTCGGCGGGTCCCGGAGGAGGAACGAGCCGACGAGCGTCACGACTAAGATGCCGATCCCGATGTTCCGGAGCACGTCGGAGTAGGCCGCCACGGTCGCGTTCGCGCGGACGTACGGGACGACCAGCGCGCTCCCGGCGGCGAACGCCATCGTCCCGACGCCGGTCGTCAGCCCCGTCCGGTCCGGGAACCACTTGACCGCGGTGTTGACCGCGACGGTGTAGACGATTCCGACGCCGATCGCGCCCAGCGAGTACAGCAGGTACAGCTGCCAGAGGCTCGTCGCGTACGCCAGCCCGATGTACCCGCCGCCGGCCAGCAGCGCGGCGAGGAACGTGATCGCGCCCGGCCCGCGGCTGTCGCGCCACTTCCCCGCGGGGAACTGCGAGAGCGACTGGAACACGACGTAAAACGAGAACACCGCGCCCAGCGCCGGCAGCGCGATGTCGAGGCTGTCCGCGAGCGGCTGCTCGATCGACGACCAGACGTACTGGTACGGGCTCACCGCGGCCATCATCCCGGCCGCGGCGGCGATCTGCCACCACCGCGAGAAGCCGAGCACGTCGGCGGCGCGCCCGGCGTAGTCGACGCCGCCCCGCGACGCCTCGCCCTCGGGGTCGGACTCCGGATTCCCGGCCGATCCGTCGGCGTCCGGCTCCGGATCCGCGCTCGAATCCCCGGGCTCACTCATCGTCGTCGGTCCCCGTCCGTCGCGTCCGTGGTGTTAATCCGTGTCATGGCGTCTGGTCCGTCGTCTGCCGTCGCGGCGGCTCGTCCGATACTCATCGCACTCACCGATTAAAACGCGTCGTTGCGGTCGTTCTTGCTCCCGGTCGGGGCGGACGACTCAGCCCCCGGCATCGGGGGTCGCTCGCGGTCCCCCGGAGGGACCGGTCCGGCTCAGATCGCGTCCGGGTCCGCGGCCGCGAACCGCACCGCCGGCGGGACGAGCCCGCCGACGAACAACATCGCGATCCCGACGCCCCACGCGGCCGCGATCCCCGCCGAAGCGCCGTAGCTGACGGCCGGCAGCGACAGCGCCATGAGCGCGAACGCGAGCGTGTACCGGCGCAGAACGTCCATCTCAGGCCACCCCCAGCAGTCCGGCGGCGTTCAGCGCGACGATGACCAGACCGACGAGCGCCCCGACGAGCGCGACCCAGGGGATGGTCACCCGGAGCACGTCGCCCTCCCGGCCGACGATGCCGGCCGCCGTCGTCCCGAGGATGACGTTCCCGGGCGAGATCGCGTTCCCGATCGCCCCGCCCGCGCTCTGGCCGGCGAGGATCAGCGGTTCGGAGAGCCCGCCGAGCTGCGCGGCGGTCTGCTGTTGGAGCCCGCCGAACAGGATGTTCGACGCCGTGTTACTGGAGGTCATGAACGCGCCCAGCGACCCGATGAGCGGCGAGAAGAAGCCGTACGTCGCCGGCGTCGCGACGTTCGCGGCGCTCTCCGCGAGCACGAGCACCTGCCCGCTGTGGTCCATCACCTTCGCCATGACGAGGAAGGAGACGACCGCGATCGACGCCGGGATCGCGGTCGCGAGGACGGTGCGCGAGAACGCCTCCCGCGGCTCGTCCGCCCGGGCGGTGGCCGCCTCGTAGTGGCCCTTCCGCCGGTAGACGACGAAGGCGACGAGCGCGCTGAGGAGCAGGAACGTCCCCGGGTGCGTCAGCGGCGAGAACGGGGAGTACGGGGCGGTCGCCTCGGTGACGACGCCGAACGACGTCGCGATCTCGGGGAACGAGAGGCCGACCTGGATCGACCCGAGCGCGTCCGAGAGCGGCGTCACGACCGCGGTGACGAACGCCGCGGCCGCGAGCGCGACGAACGGCAGCGCCGCCATCGGGAGGCTCATCAGCCCGTCATCCGCGGGGTCCGCCGCGTCCGCGGCCGTCGCCGTCCCGCCGTCCGCGACGGCGGTCGGGGAGCTCCCGTCGGCGTCGGTCGCGGCGATCGACTCCGCCATCACCGGCCGGCGCTCGATGGCGTCCGTCGGGGTCGCGTAGCGGCTCCACGCCGCCAGCGGCGCGAGCGCGAGCAGCCCCACCGACGCCGCGAAGAAGTTCGCGAACTCCGGCGGGATCACCGTCACCGCGGCCAGCTGCCCCCCGCCGTGGATAAGCGAGACGACGGCGACCATGGGGAACGCGTAGCGGACGGCCTCCCAGCGGCCGTAGAGCCACGCGATCGAGAGCCCGCCGACGAGGTTCGGGATCCACAGCAGGACGCCGAGCGCCAGCGCGGTCGCCGCGACGCTTTGCATCTCCACCACTTGGACCAGCGCGAGCCACGCGACGCCGAGCGTGCCGAACGTGTTGGCCCACGCGTGGCCGACGAGCGGGATCGCGACCGAGTACACGGGCTTCACGCCGAGCGCGAGCAGCAGCGGCGCGACCACGACGATTGGCGTCCCGAACCCGGAGATCGACTGCATGAACGAGACGAACACCCAGCCGAACGCCAACACTAAGAACAGCTCGTTCTCGGTGAACGCCGTGATCCGCGTCCGCAGCGCCTCGAATCCGTCGGCCCGCTCGATCACGTGGTAGAAGACGAGCGCGGGGACGATGACGTACAGCACGAACACCGCGTCCCAGACGCCCTTCCCGCTCGCGACCGACAGCGCCTCCGGGGACAGCCCGTACGCGGCCAGCGCCACCGCGGCCGCGGCGAACATCCCGACCGACGCCGCCTCGTGGGCGCGCCACCGCAACACCACGAGCGTGAACAGCAGCAGCGCGAGCGGGACCAGCGCGAGGCCCGCGTACAGCGGACTAACTGGCAGCAACGCGTACACCCCTCGTTCCGGTCGGGGTGGTCCCCTGAGACTGCGAGTTCGTCCAGTATATGCGCGTGTCTGAACCTGTTCGATCAGTTCCGCTCCCGCCGATTATCACTTCCAACATCGACGGCGAACCGATTCGGGACAAGTAACAAAAAGTCACGCATAATACACAATGGTCGTGTGACGATGTGGTATTCTTCTGGAAGGACGTATTAGGAAACCGAGCGTGCCGATCGATTCCGGACGTCATCTCGGTTTCGAGTGGGAGAACGTTCGGGACCCGGAGCGGCCGCTCCGGGTCCGCGCGTCTCGGCGGGGTCCGGTAGTCCCGCGTCTTGCTCGCCTCGTTCTCCGGCGTTTCGTTTGCCGGATGTTCACACGCATGATCGTGTGACTTTCTGTCCGAGAGACTCCCGTTTGTGCGGGAAAAGCGCGGTGAATAATGATAATCGTCTATCCTGTCGAAAATCGTTAAATGATAACCGACCGTACTCAGAACCGAACGAGGCGCGCTCGATCCGCCGAGACGCGCCGTCCACACGCCATGTCCGCCGACGCCGACCCGACCGACCCGACGAACGAAGCCCCGAACGCGTCCAGCACCGCCGCCGCGAGCCGGGCCGACGCCCGGAGCCCCGCGGCGGCCGGCTCGGACCCGACGGGCGTCGGCGGGTCCGTCTTCGACCGCGTGCTGGTCGTCACCGACGACGGTCCCGCGGGCCGCGCCGCCGCGGCGACCGGCGTCGAGCTCGCGGTGACCCACGGCGCGGCGGTCGACGCGCTGTACGTCGTCGACACGGCGACCGACTGGGACGTGGTCGTCGAGCGTCGCGAGCGGACCGGCGAGGATCTCGTCGAGTCCGTCGAGGAGCGCGGCGCGGCCGCCGGGGTCGACGTGGAGAAGTGGTTCCGCTACGGAGCCGCCCACGAGGAGGCGATCGACTTCGCGGCGGCGCACGACGCCGACCTGATCGTGGTCGGTTCGGCCCGTCGGACGGGTCTCGACCGGCTCATCCACCCGGATCCGCTTCCGGGGCGGCTCCAGCGCGGGGCCGACGCCCCGGTGCTCGTCGTCGGCCCCGACGACGACTGACCGAGACGATCACTCCTCGACTTCTCTCCTTCCTTTCGGCCCGTCCCGAGCGGGCGTCCGCGCCGCACGCGACCGGTTAAGTGACCGCGGCCCCAACGATCGGTGTGACTGACGTAGGCATCGTCGGCGCGGGTGCCGGGGCGGCCGCGGCGGCGTTCGTCATCGACCGGACCGTGCCCGACGCGGACGTGACCGTCGTAGAGAAGTCCGGAGGGCTGTGCGGGCGCGCGGCGACCCGCCGCCACGACGACCTCACGTACGACTACGGGGCGAACTACCTGAAGAGCGACGACGACCGCGTCGTCGAACTGATCACGGAGACGCTCGACGACGAGGGGCTCGTGGACGCGAGCGAGCCGGTGTACACCTTCGACGCTGACGAGGAAGTTTCGCCGGGCCGCGACGCCGACGAGCACAAGTGGAGCTACCGGCGGGGGCTCACGCAGATCGCGAAGCGGCTGTTCGGCCGCACCGACGCGACGGTCCACCGCCGGACCCGCGTCGAGACGGTCCGCCGGGTGGACGGGACGGGCGCGGCCGACGGCGGCGGCGCGGCCGACGGCGGCCGCTGGGAAGTCGACGACGCCGACGGGGAGACGCACGGCCCGTTCGACGCCCTCCTGCTGAATCCCCCGGCCCCGCAGACCGCCGACCTGCTCCGGACGGCCGAGTGGGACGACCCGCTCCGGGAGACGCTCGTCGAGGCGATCGGCGCGGTCGAGTACGGCAGCGTCTGGACCGCGGTGTTACACTACCCGTTCGCGCTCGACGTCCCGTACTACGCGCTCGTCAACACGGACAAGGAGCACGCGGTCGGCTGGATCTCCCGCGAGGAGTGTAAGGCCGGTCACGTCCCCGACGGGGAGACGCTGCTCGTCGTTCAGGCGAGCGACGCGTGGTCGGCGGCGCACTACGACGACGACCCGGCCGAGAACGTCGCCGCGCTGGCGGCACACACAGCCGACATCCTCGGCGACGAGCGGCTCGCCGACCCGGCGTGGACCGACCATCAGGGGTGGCGCTACGCGCTCCCCGAGGGCGGCGTCGACGCCGGGCCGGTCGACTCGGCGCGGGACGCGGGGCTGTACCTCCTCGGCGA
The DNA here is from genome assembly GCF_000337415.1 of Halorubrum tebenquichense DSM 14210. Taxonomy (GTDB): domain Archaea; phylum Halobacteriota; class Halobacteria; order Halobacteriales; family Haloferacaceae; genus Halorubrum; species Halorubrum tebenquichense. The sequence continues at coordinate 9,211 of NZ_AOJD01000014.1, forward strand.
CTGGGTCGCGGGCGAGGGTCGCCTCCACGCCGCGCTCGCGAACGGACTCGACGTCGGCGAACGCGTCGCGTACGGGATCTGAAGAACGGGCGACTGCGACGCGGGCGACCGCGTCGCGGTCGGAGAAGGGATATTTTCGAAAGCGGTGCGGCGACGGGGCGCGAAGCCCGGACGGTCGCGTTTATTTCGTCGTGATGCGGTACTCGACGGTCCCCAGTCCGGGGAGCGTGAGCGTCCGGACGCGACCGCTGCGTCGTCGCAGGGTCCGCAGGACGGACCGCGAGAGGACGGCGAGCGCGACGGTGCCGGTCAGCAGCGCGACGGTGGCAACCGGGTACGCGAGCGCGACGAACGGGACGACGACGAGCGCTAAGTACGCGAGCGTCCCCAGCGGGGAGCGTCCGGCGGGCGGCGATTCGGATCCGGCGGTCCGGTGCTGCTCCGCCGAGGTGATAGAGCCTTGGTACATATCTCACCGTAGGCTCTCCGACGACTAAAACCTTTCACTTTCCAAATAGGTTTTGAGAAGTGGTACCACACCACTCTCCATCAGAGGTTCTAAAACGGTTGTTCATGCGGTGTAAGGTGTACCATGGTGCGCGTTGGTATACTTCTCGTAAATTTGTGACTTCCGGCAAGTTGCGGTCTCGATCGGTGCCGTGATCGGGCGTTATCGACGGGCGGACTGGGCGCTCGCGGTCCCGTCGTCGACCCCGCGGTCGGTCTTCGACGGCCGCGGTCCCGTTCCGCGCTCGGCGGTGCTTTTATTTCGATCCGATGCCTCCCGTAGATACGGACAGCCACACGATGACACTCGACACTCCCACCACCGATCCAGCGGTCGTCCTCACGGCGTCGGAGCGCAAGCGCGCGGTCGCCGGCCTCGCGGACGGCACCGTCGAGACGGTCGCGGATCTGCGCGTTCGCGGGCGGGCCGACGAGATCGCGGCCGAACTCCGCGAGACGCACCTCCCGGCCTTAGAGGAGGCGGGCTACATCGAGTGGGACCGCGAGGCCGGAACCATCGAGCCCGGACCGAACTTCGAGGAGGCCGCCGACCACGTCGGCGACCTCCCGCTGCCGGAGTCGACGTCCTCCGACGACTGACCGCTCGGCGCGGACGCGGCCCGAGACGTTTATCCCCGGCCGCGGGCGACACCCGACAGCGATGGCCGAGCCGATCCTGAAGTGGGCCGGCGGGAAGCGCCAGCTGCTCGACGAGCTGTACGCCCGCTTCCCGGCCGCCTTCGGGCGGTACCACGAGCCGTTCGTCGGCGGCGGTGCCGTCTTCTTCGACTTGGAGCCCGCTCCCGCGACGGTCAACGACGCGAACCCGCGGCTCGTGAACTTCTACGAGCAGGTCCGCGACCGCCCCGAGGAACTGATCGCGCGGCTCGCGGCGTTCGACGACCCCGAGGGCGACCCGGACCCGGACCTCCCGTACGCCGACGAGACCGCCCGCGGCCGAGAGGTGGACGCCTACTACTACCAGCAGCGCGCGCGGTTCAACCGCCGCCCGTACGAAGGAGAGTTCGACCCGCTCACGGAGGCGGCGCTCCTCCTGTACCTCAACCGGACCTGTTACAACGGCCTGTACCGCGAGAACGCCGACGGCGGGTTCAACGTCCCGATCGGGCGGTACGCCGACCCGGACTGGGTCCAGCGCGACCGGATCCGGCACGCGAGCGACCTGCTCGCCGACGCCGAGATCCGCAACGACGACTTCGCGTACGTCGTCGACGCCGCCGACCCGGGGGATCTGGTCTACTTCGATCCCCCGTACGAGCCGATGAGCGCGACCGCGGACTTCAACGAGTACAGCGCCTCGGGCTTCGACCGCGAGGACCAGCGCCGGCTGCTGGAGGTCGCGGGCGACCTCGACGACGCCGGCGTCTGGGTCGTCCTCTCGAACAGCGGCGTGATGTACGACGCGTACGCCGACGCCGGCTTCCGCGTCGACCGCGAGGACGCGACCCGCTCGATCAACAGCGACGCCGACGGCCGCGACGCGGTCGACGAGATCGTCGCGACCAACGTCCGGCCCGCCGAGCGGGGCGAGGCGGGCCAGCGCGAACTCACCGGCTTCTGACGCGCGCGGTACGGCGGACCGGTCCGTGACAGGTGGAGCCGACCGCATGGGGCGGGCTTTTTGCCCTCCCCCGCCGACGGGTCGGGTATGACCGATCTCGACATCGACCTCGTCCTCGTGCCCGTCGACGGCAGCGAGGAGTCACACGAGGCGGTCGATTACGCCATCGCGCTCGCGAGCGAGTACGACGCGAGCGTCCACGCGCTGTACGTGCTCGACGAGGACGTCGTCCGCGCCATCGACCACGGCGTGGTCGACGAGAGCGAGGTGGCCGACGACTCCGAGGCGTTCACCGACTCGGTCGCGCGCCGCGCGGACGCCGCCGGCGTCTCCCACAGCAACTCCATCGCGAACGGCTTCTCCACCTCGGTGAAGACCGTCCATCCCGGCAGCGTCGTCCTCGACACCGCCGAGGAGCTGGCGTCCGACTTCATCGTCGTCCCGCGCGAGCCGGTCTCCGGCGACCCCGGCGAGGTGCTGGGGAAGGCAGCGGAGTACGTCCTGCTGTACGCCAGCCAGCCCGTGCTGTCCGTCTGATGGTCGGCGGTCTCCTCCCCGCGGGCACGACGCTCCCGCCCCTGCCGCACCTCCTCGTCGTCCTGCTCGCGGCCGGCGGCGTCGCCGCCGCGCTCCGCCGCCGTCGACCCCGCGTCACCGGCCGCAGCGTCCTCGCGCTCGCCCCGTGGATGGCGCTCGGCTCCGCGGGGCACGTCCTCTACGTCGTCGACGCGCTCCCGCCGGTCCTGGCCCCCTTCGCCGGCTCGCCGACCGTCTATCTCACGGTGGGCGCGGTCGCGGGCGCGGCGTGGCTCGCGGTCGACGCCGCCCGCCCGGACCGGGTCGCGGCGTGGCTCGCGGCCGCCGGCGCGCTCCTCGTCGTCCCCGTCGTCGCGGTCGCGGCCGTGACCGGGCTCTCCCCCGAGGGGGCGCGCTGGTCGGCGGTCGCGCTCGCCGTCACCCTCCCGGTCGCGGGCGCGGCGTGGGGCGGCCTGCTCCGACTCCGACCCGAGACCGCGATCACGGGGAGCGTCGGCGCGCTCGCGGTGTTCGGCCACGCGCTCGACGGCGTCTCGACCGCGGTGGGGACGACCCAGCTCGGCTTCGGCGAGCGCACGCCCGTCTCGCGGCTCCTCCTGGAACTCGGCGGGCTCCCGCCGGTCCCGGTGCTCGGCGAGGGGTGGCTGTTCCTCCTCGTGAAGCTCGCGGTCGCGACCGCCGTCGTCTGGCTCTTCGCGGCGTACGTCCGCGAGAGCCCCGGAGAGGGGTTCCTCCTCCTCGGCTTCGTCGCGGCCATGGGGCTCGGCCCGGCGGTCCACAACCTCGTCCTCTTCTCCGTCGCGGCGTGAGGTCGTCGCCTTCGGGTACGGGCCTTCGGTCAGAGGACCGAGAGCGCGAACGCGACCGCGACGCCGCCGAGCAGGACCGCTTGGACGAACGCGCTCGCGAGGACGCCGACGGCCGCGTACGCCGCCTGTCGGGCGGCGGCGCGGGGGTCGTCGCCGTTCTCGTAGAGGGCGGCGAGGAAGACGGTGCCGCACAGCCCGACGACGAGGCCGACCGGACCGAGCGGAACCAGTAGCACGACGCCGACCAGCGTGCCGACGACGACGGTCCGGGTCGACGCGCCGCCGAGCCGCCCGGAGACCATCCCCGACAACAGGTCCACGGCCGAGGCCAGAAGCGAGACGAGGACGAGCGCGAGCACCACGCCGAGACCCGGATCGGCGAAGCCGGTGGTGGACGCGTAACCGACGACGGTCAGCGCCGAGAGGACGCCGCTCGGCACGAACGGAACGAACGCGGTCGCCGTCCAGACGACGAGCAACGCGATCGCCAGTTCGGCGGTGGGGAGGGCCATACGGAGTCGTGGTCGCCGGAGTTCAAAACGGTTCACTCGCACGGAGCGTTGGGGACGAACGCGGTCCGACCGCCGGGGACGAACGCGGTCCGACCGCCGCCGTCAGTCCTCTTCCTCGACGACTTCCGGGTCCTCGATGGCCGACTGGAGCGAGTCGAGTCCGTTGACCCACTCGGAGACCAGCCCGTACTCGAGGTCCTCGACGAGTTCGATGTCGAGCGCCTCGCCGTCGATGACGCGCGTGCCGGCCTGAACGACGTAGCCTAAGGCGGCGTCTAAGTCGTCGCCCTCCTCGGCCTCGGCGGCCGCGCGCACGAACTCGCTCACGTCGCCCTCGACGACGCCGCCGACGAGGTACTCCTCGGCCGCGTAGAACACGGGGACGAGCGAGGTCTGAACGCCGTCGATCAGCATCACCTTGTCCTCGTCGTCGAACTCGACGTCGGCGAGGACGATGTCGCGGATGTCGCGGACCTCCTCGACCGCGCGGTCCTCGTCGATCCGGTCGTCGTCGAAGGCGGCGAGCACCTTCACCACCGCGATCGCCGCGTCGTCCTGGAGGTTCAAGAGGAGCCGCGCGGAGTCCTCGTTTTCGGGATCCAGCTCCTCCTCCGCCAGCCTGTCGAGCCAGTTCTGCCAGCGTTCGTCGGTATAGAACGTTTCAACGGCGTCGTCGTCGGTCATGTCCCGTACGTCGCCCGGACTACTCAAATGCCTTTCCTATCGATCGCCGCCCGAGACCGCGTCTCACCCGCGTGAATCCCGGATTCAGGCCTCTCTTTCGAGCGTCGCCTCGGTGTCGATCCCGTACACCGCGGCCGGAGTCTCGACGTGCGCGCGCCGGACCGCCTCCTCGTGCCCCTGTTCGAGCAGCCAGCGCACCCGGCGCGGGACGGTCTTCGGGCCGAGCACCATCCCGGGCCGGTCGGGGTCGTCGACGAAGTCGGTCTCCATCAGGAACGGCTCGCCCGCCTCGGCGGCGCGCTCCAGTCGGTCCTTGTCGCTCATCACGCTCGGCGTGACGCCGGCCAGCTCGCCCGCGGCGTAGTGTTTGACGACCTTCGAGGGGTCGAGGCCGACCGCCTCCGCGGCCGCCGCGAGGTCGGTCAGGTCCTCGGTGGCCTCGGTGTGGAGCTGGACCGCGCAGTCGGCGTCGGCCCCCAGTTCGAACGCGCGCCGCGTCACCGCGTTCGACGCCTCCCACACCGCGTCGCTCACGTCGTAGTGGGGCCGCCCGGACTTCAGCGCCAGCGCGTCGCCGTCGGCGACGTACTCGCTCGCGACCGCCAGCCCGCCGCGCATGAGGTCGCGCGCCGCGGCGGGCGAGAAGTCGCGCTCGTCGACGAGCCGGCTGATCAGGCCGGGGTGGACGCCGAGGACGGGCCACGCGCGGCCCGGAAGGGCCTCCGTCGCGGCCGCGACCGTTTCAAGCGTCTCCTCGAAGACGGCGCGGAAGTCCTCCGGGTCGTCCGGCTCGACGCCGAGGAGCCACGAGGGCTTGTTCACCACGAGCAGGTGGGTGCCGCCGAGCCGGGCGAACTCCTCGACGGCCTCGACCCCGCGGCCGTGACGGGGGTCGAGGTGGAGGTGGTTATCCAATACGGGCGTCCCGAGGTCCTCTGTCATGGGGGGAGGTTCGGTCGCGCCCGATTAGAAGGATCGGTCCTCAGTCGTCGCCCTCGGCCGACGCGTCCGACGACCCGGATTCCGCGGACGACCCGGACTCCTCGGACGATCCGGATCCGCCGGATCCCTTCGGCCGCGGCACCGTCACGTCCGGGAGTCCGGCCTCGATCTGCTCGCGGCGGTCGCCGAACCGCCCCGGCAACACCAGCCGCTCGCCGAGCGCGTCCGCCGGCTCGTCGCTGGCGTAGCCGGGGTCGCTCGTGGCGAGTTCGAAGAGGACGCCCGCGAACTCCCGGAAGTACACCGACCGGAACCAGTGCCGGTCGATCTGCTCGGTCGGGCGTAACCCCATCGAGGACACGGCGTCGCGCATCGCGGACTGGTCGGCGTCGGTCGGCGTCTGGAACGCGACGTGGTGGACCGTCCCGCGCCCCGAGCGCCCCTGCCGGTCCGTCTCGACCACGTCGACGTACTTGCCCACCGGCCCGCTCGCGGCGAAGCGGGTCCGGTCGGCGTCGGTCGCGCCGTCGCTCCCGGCGTCGTCCGCCGACTCCGTCTCGGTAAGCCCCATCGTCCGCAGGAGGCCCTCGGTGCGCTCGGCGTCGTCGAGCCACAGCGTCACCGAGTGGAACCCGCGGATCGCCGCCGACTCGGGGACGAACGCGGTCCACGCGGTCGTCGGGTCGTCGTCCGGGACCTCGACTTCGGCCAGTTCGACCGGGAGGCCGTCGGGGTCGCGGAAGGGGAGGACCGTCTCGCC
>NZ_AOJD01000015.1 GCF_000337415.1 Halorubrum tebenquichense DSM 14210
GTCGGCGTCGCCGTAGAAGAAGTGGTACGTGCCGGGGTCGTCCTGGTTAATCGACCGCTTCACCAGCCGGAGTCCGAGCGTCTCGACCCAGAAGTCGAGGTTCCGCTGCGGGTCGCCCGCCACGCAGGTGACGTGGTGGATTCCCGGGGAGGGGGTCGGGCCGTCGCGCTGTTCGGCTCCGGTCGCGTCGGATGCGTCGGTCATGCTACCAGTTACGTGGCGGAGGGACTTGAATCGGCGCGGACACGGGTGTTACCGGGAGCGGGGACCGACCGTCCCGTGCGACACCGTCCGCCCGGCCGTGGCCGAAATCGACGATATTCATCCGTTGTCTCTCCATTTCTCGGACACTATCGTCTGAAACGGCCGTTCGATACTGAGTACTTATATGACGGCTCTGTTGAAATTCTCAGAAAGTGATATATTCTAACCCAATCGCGGTCAGCACACATTCTTCAGTGACCGTCTGTTTCAGGCGAGAATCTATCTAAAGTAGGGATTTCAACAGTGCCTATTCTTCCTCTCTGGACGTTTGGGACGATTCTCTGAGCGCGTTTCGAAGAATACTCTTATCTATCTCATTTTCTTCGATGCCATTACTGGTTGCTAGAAACCCGATTTCCTCATCATTCAGAAAGCCAACAATGACTGGGTATAGCTCCTGTCTATCTCTTTCTGCGTCCTGAATCTCATCCGGCACCTCTATCATATCATACGATACCTCACCGCTGTCAACTTTTTGTGGGTCTAGGCCGATCCACGTGGCAATTGCTTCGTTGTCCTCATCAGTATAGAAGTGTATAATTTGATAGAGATCAAAGGGATCTTCCGAACGTATGCCACGCTGAACGATGGATTCTGTCTCTTCGTACCCCCGTTTGCGTATCTCTCTGTCGATATCTGCGAATTTTGTGGTATCGTAGACTCTCTCCAAAAGCCTATCCCGTTTCTGTCTAACAACCTGGTGCCTTGAATTTTCACGACCGCTTTGGTTATCTTTGCCCATTTTGTACTACTATTCTGGGATTATACATCGTATTTAGTTATTCACCAGAACAGATTGTACGGGGTCATGTTCAGAGAGCTACTAATTATTTATGTCGGTAGTATTTGATTATTTCTCAGGATTTCTCCGCTTATTAGAGAACAAGCCCGTCGGTATCTGTATATGCTTCAGCAACCGGTTGTTTCAGCCGACAACATATCCGAAAATGCGATTTCAACAGAGCGGATTTACTACCGAAAACCCCATACATTCTGTCATATTATCGACGGCTATGGATTGGGTAAGCCTGACTGCTACTGGACTAGTTGCTCTCACTTGGCTTATTATACTCTATCAGTCACAGAAAGAAGGCTGGAATGGGGGCCGGACGGTCGGGTGGATTGTTTTTCTTAGTGGTATAACTGGTGGAGTACTGTTTGACAATTACCTTCCCACCGAGTCGTCACTCGCCCTGTGGTTGGAACTACTACCGCCAGTGATTATGCTCATCGGTATAGGCATAGTGTGGGTTTGGAAACCCAGTGAGGACAATCATTCAGCCAACCGAAATAAATAGACACTTTGTATTGAGTGATCTGTAAGTCTCCTGTATTGAGCGATCCATAGTTCAATTGTATTGACCACAACTGGGTCAGAAGATATCGCATTCTGTGGATTGTAACAAAGACTGTTACCCGAGAAAAACATCAGGAACAGATATTATGAGGACGAGTAGGCCGGTCAGCAAGGCGATCGCGGTGACACGTAATCCGCCAGCCAGTCGCCGGCGCTCCGACGGGAGGGACTCGGCAAGCCCAGACAGGGCGAATCCGACCGCCATCACGAGCGAGTGGACGCTGGGAACACCGCGTAAGATACCGAAGTACACGAAGAGACTCGCCATCGTGACTGAGCCAGCGAACATGGCAAACGCTTGGGCCCCCCCGGAGGGTTCGCTAAACACGACGTCTTTGACTCTAAAGGGCACGGAGGGAATTGTTTCCCTGACAGTATAAATACGCGTGGCACGGTGAAAAGTCGGCCACCTGTGACGTATCCACGGTATTGACCCGATACCGAGCGATCGAGGACGGGTATCGGTCAACGTCCGAGAAGTTCAACGGACCCCGAAGCAACCGTTATCGCGGTGACGCGTCGCGCCACGCCGTCGCCGGCGCGTAGCGCCGGCTGGCAGGGAGTCTTCGATTCCCGCTGGACGCGGCGGCCGGAGAAGCCGCGACGCTGTGGGGGCGCGAGGTGCTGTGCTGCGGCGGACGGGAGTCGGAGGGAGACAGTCGCGAGGCGGAGGGGGGCGTTCACGAGTGCGAGGCCCTCGCGACCCGATCGGCACGCGAAGCGTTCTGCTGACGACGGAAGCACCGCAGGAGCGAGCAGCGCGAACGACGAGGAGCGTGGTTCGAGACGGGGCCGTCTGGTCATCGCCGAGAGCCCCCGACCTCCGGCTAGCAGTCGGAATCCAGAGGATTCTGCCGACGTCACGAGACGTCTCCGGCGTCTCGAACGACGGCCAGCGTCCGGCCGTCTCGCGACTGGGACGTCGCTTGTCTCTGAGCCGGTCTCCGGCTCATAAGAAGCTACAGCCTTGTTGAACCCCTATTCTCCAGACGTGGTGTGTGAAACGGCCGACCGACGAGAACCACGTCCTCGTCGCTTTTTCGACGAACTACGTCGATAGGTGCTGCGGGCGCTGTGTGGGTCAAAACCCGCAGATATTCCCGCAAATATTTATAAAAGATTATGTTTGATGCGATAGAGGATAAAACGATGTCCTCCATGCTTGAACGACCGGTGGTCCACTACGGAGTTCCGTTCGTCAACGCCGTGATCGTCGCCGTGATCGGGTTCGCTGTGTTCAGCGGCGTCGCGCGGCTGTTCGCATTCGTACTGGCCGGTATCGAGGTCGCTGTGGTCCCGCAGGTACTGAAACGCGCAGCGTAGCTTCGCGTATTCGACGCCGGGTGTCTCTCTGCCACGATTGAACGCCGTCGACGGGCGCAGCTCTCCCACCAATCCAACCGAGGACACGACGACCCGCTGCCTGTGTGAACGCTAGACGACGCTGCTGAGCGCTCGCTCGATGGACCAGTCACTACGCCTTCCGTCCTGATCGCACGGGAACAGGACACGTCGACTCCCGTGGATTCCGACGGGTCCGAAACCACGTACAGCCTCGCGGCCGGGGCTTCGCCGGTGTCGATCGCGGAGAGAATCGCGACGAGACCCGTCGAATACGAACCGGGGCTTCGAGTGCGTTCGCATCGCCTCGGTCCGAACGTCTGCGTGCCCGAGTCAGCGCGCCCGTCCCATCTCCCGCTCGATCCGCCGGCAGAGCGCGTCCAGCCGGTCGCCGACCGCGGCGACGGCCGCGAGGACCGGATACGTCACGTCGAGGTCCTGATAGCAGTACGCCGGGAGGTCGAGGTCGTCGCTCAGCGCGAGTCGGCGGTCGTGGTCCGCAAGGACGCGCTGGCGGCGGGCCGCGATCCGGTCGCAGTCCTCTCGGAGAGCCTCGGTCCGGGTCCGACAGGCGTCGAGCGCGCCGAAGGTGGGGGCGTCGAAACCGTCCGCGCTCTCGTCGCCGCCGAGTTCCTCGTCGATCGCCGCGATCTCCGTGCGGATCGGGTCGAGTCTCGACCGCGCGCGCTCGACCGACTCGATCTCCGACTCCAGCGCGTCCAGGAACGCCTCGCGCTCCTGGACCGCTGTCTCGACCGCGCTCAGCAGCGAGCGCTTGTACTCCTCGTGGAAGCAGTTCGTGCGAGTGAGCGCGTACGCGAGTTCGGGACCGAACTCCGCGGCGACGCTCCGCTCGTAGGTGTCGTCGTACTCCGCCTCGTAGTGCGGGACCGACATCACCGTCGACCGATACGCGTCCCGCACGGCGACGAGCCCGGAGCCGGTCTCTTATACACATCTCTGAGCGGGCTGGCAAGGC
>NZ_AOJD01000016.1 GCF_000337415.1 Halorubrum tebenquichense DSM 14210
CCGTCCGGCCCGCCGATCCCCGCGCCCTCCGTCGGGTCGGAGCGCGCGCTCTCGTCCGGGATCGACGACGCGCGGCCGCGGAACGCCCGGAACGCCTCCCGCTCGTCGACGACCCGCCGCCGCTCGACCCGGAGCGCCGCCCGCGCCGCCTGAATCGGGTCGCTCTCCCCGTCCGCGCGAGTCGCTGTCATACGCCGCGCCTCGCGGCGACCCCTCCTAAACGCTTATAATAGGTGTATCGCGACCGGCGGAGCGGTCCGGACCGCTCCGGAGCGGTATATAGCTCCGGCGTCCCGGCCGGGGATCGCTCCGGGCGTCGGTGGACAGCGGTTTTCCCGCTCCGCCGCCGACCGCCGGTATGGAGAAGGTGGCGCTCGCCGAGGCGTTCGACTCGTTCGACGAGACGTGGTCCCCGCGGCTCGCGGGCGAACTCAACGGGCAGGCGGTGAAGCTCGCGAAGGCCGACGGGGAGTTCGTCTGGCACAGCCACGCGGACGCCGACGAGCTGTTCCTCGTCCACGCCGGCCGGCTCCGGATCGAGTTCCGCGAGGGGTCCGACACCGTGCTGGAGCCGGGCGAGTTCGCGGTCGTCCCGCGCGGGACCGAACACCGCCCGGTCGCGGAGCCCGAGGCGGAGATCCTCCTGTTCGAGCCGAGCGAGACTCGCAACACGGGCGACGTCGAGACCGACGAGACCGTGACCGACTTGGAGCGGCTGGACTGAGCCGCCCTCGGTCGGACTGACACCTCCCGGAACCGCCCGACCGCCACGCGTCAGGGGACGGCGGCGCGGGCGAGCGACCCGAGGAGCGGCAGCCCCAGTCCGGCTCCGACGGCGACGTAGGCGACCGGCCGCATCCCCGGTACGGCGGCGGCCGCGGGCCCGAGCGACGCCGCGAAGACGGCGAGCGCGACGACGCCGGCCCCCAGCGCGTACGCGACGCCGCGACGGACCGTGGGGGCCGCGAGCGACGCGAGCGCGCCGGCCGCGACCAGCCCGACCCAGTGGACCGTCGCGAGCCCGATGCCGACGCCGAGGGCGACGAGCAGCGCGACGGCGTGCGGGCGCGGCTCGGTCCTGACGCGCTCGCGGAGCGACGGCGAGTCGCTCATCGGGACCCCTCCTCGGACGAGCGGAACCGCACCGCGGGCTCGCCGCCGGCCCCGAGCGGCATCGGGCGCTGGTCGTTCGCGAGCCACCGCCGGAGCTGGTCGTCGTAGTGCTCCGAGAAGTAGTCGCCGGAGTTGCCGCCCGGGAGGACCGCCGTGGCGTCGGTCCCCGGCCGCACGGCCATCCGCCAGCTCGACCCGACCGCGGACTCGACGCGGTAGTTCTTCACCGTCGCGGGCGAGCCGTCGGCGGGCAGGTCGCCGTAGTTCAGGAACGGGGCCTCACCGCCGACGGGGTGGTCCATCGCCCGGGTGGTGTTGTAGTCGCCGTACGTCTCCCAGCCCTCCTCGTCGATCTCGGCGAGCGCGTCGCGGAGGCTGGCGACCGCGAGGTCGCCTCGCGAGCGCCCGTCGAACAGCGGGTCGTCGTCGGGGAGCCGCGCGAGCGTCCAGTCGCTCGGGTAGTACGCCTCGCCGAGGTCGGCGTCGGCGAAGGCGGGCCCGAAGACGCGCTCGCGGAACGCCGGCAGGTAGCGAGCGAACAGCAGCGCCGCGCGGGAGTCGCGGCCCATTCGGTAGTCCCACGGGTCGAGCGCGTCGGCGGCGGCGACGAGCGACCGGTCGGAATCCGGCGCGTCGGAGCCGGAGCGGTCTCGGACCGCCTCCACCAGTTCGGGGACGAGTTCGGGCGCGCGGCCGTCGCGCACGTCGCTCTGGAGGCCGCGGTGGAACGCCGGGTCGGTGACGCCCTCCCCGTCGACCGCCGCGTCCAGCCGGTCCGCGATCCGCGCGCCGCGGTACGGGGTCGCGTAGGAGACGCCGACGTAGTGGGTCGGGTCGTCGATCGGGCGCTGATTCGCCGTCGAGAGGACGTCCGGGTCGATCGCGTGCGGCTTCTCTTCGAAGGGGACGAACCCGTCCCACGAGGACTCGCCGAACGGCTCAAAGCCTTCCCACTCGCCCTCACCGGCGGAGCCGTCGAAGATCCGGTTGCCGTCGACGACCTCGCCGTCGATCCGCCGGACCGGCAGCCGTCCGGTCGCGAAGTACAGCGTCCGCCCGTCGGCGTCCGCGTACACGAGGTTCTGCGTCGGGAGATCGAAGTCCCGCGTCGCGTCGAGCAGGTCGTCTATCCCCTCGCTGCGTCCGTACGCCTCGATGGCGACCGTGGTCCGCGTCGCGGTGTGGCCGGTCCACGCCACCCCGACCGTCCGGCCCTCGCGCTCGATCAGGGGGCCGTGGACGGTGCGGCGCACCCGGAGGTCGCGGTCCGCGCCGCCGGCGACCGGGATCGTCCGCGTCTCGTCCACCTCGAAGGAGCGCCACTCGCCGTCGTAGCGGTACTCGTCGCCCGCGTCGCCGACCTCGTAGCGGTAGCAGTCGAGCACGTCCGCGCCGAGGTTGGTGAACGACCACGCGCCGCGGTCGTTCGCGCCCGCGATGACGAACGGGACGCCGGAGAACGTCGCGCCCCGGACCGACCGCTCGGGCGTGTCGACCGCCTGCTCGTACCACAGCGGCGGCGCTTGTAAGGAGAGGTGCGGGTCGTACGCGAGTATCGGCGTTCCGCTTTCGGTGTGATCGCCGGCGACGACCCAGCTGTTCGAGCCGACGCCGGTCGGCGACTCGAAGCCGGAGAGCCAGTCGGTCAGTTCGGGGTCGACGGGGGCGACCGACCCCGCGGCGGACCCCGCGGTCGACCGGTCGATCCCGGTTCCGCTTCGGGCGGTCGACGCCGCCCGCGACTCGCTCAGCCGCGTCTCCGTCCCGTCGAGGATCGGGTCGTCGTGGTCGTACCGCGCCGGGAACAGCGCGGTCGCCCGCTCCTCGCCGAGGCGGTCGGCGACCAGCGCGCGCCGCAGCTCGCCGAAGTCGCCGGTGAGCGTCCACGAGATCTGCTTCTCCATCAGCATCGAGTCGACGGGCGTCCACGGCTCCGGCTCGTAGCCGATCAGCTCGAACTCAAGCGGGAGCGGGAGGTCTCCCATCGCGGCGTTGACGCCGTCGGCGAACGCCTCGACGAGGGGGCCGGCGCGGCTCTCGGCGACGACCTCCCAGGTGGCCTCGGCGGCCTCGGCGAACCCCATCGCGACGTTGAACTCGTCGCTCGACAGCGTCGCCTCGCCGATCACCGCCGAGAGCCGGCCGCGCATCACGCGGCGCTGGAGGTCCATCGCGAACAGGCGGTCGAACGCCTGACAGTAGCCGACCGCAAAGTACGCGGCGGACTCGTCGTCGGCCGAGACCCGCGGCACCCCGAACTCGTCGCGGGCGACCTCCGCGGGGCCGTGCGGGCTCTCGACGACCTCCGGGAGCGACCGATCGGCGGCGTCCCACGCGTCGCCCGACAGCGGGGCGAACGAGTCGAGGAGGTCGGCCGCGTCGCTCGCGGCCAGCCCGGCGGTGCCGGCCGCGAGGGCGCTCGCGAGGACCGCGCGGCGCGTGGTGTCGCGTGTCACCTCCCGACCGAGGTCGCGGTCTCCCATTATCGTTTGGGTGACTCCGTCGGGAAACGTACATCCCTCGCCCGGCCGAACGGTCGATCGATGGAGGTCGCGCTGATCACGGTCGGGGACGAACTGCTCTCGGGGGACACGGTGAACACGAACGCGAACTGGCTCGCCGGCGAGCTGAGCGAGCGCGGCGTCGCCGTGGGGCGGATCCTATCGATCCCGGACGACAGGGCCGAGATCGCGGCGCGGGTGCGCGAGTACGCGGCCGCGTTCGACGCCGTGATCGTCACCGGTGGGCTCGGCAGCACGCCGGACGACGTGACGATGGAGGCGGTCGCGGACGCGTTCGACCGCGAGATGGTCGTCACCGACATCACGCGCGAGTCGGTCGAGCGGCGGCTCGCGGCGATCCGCGAGCAGGTTCCCGACCGCGAGTTCGACGTGGACGTCGCGGCCGAGGCGGCGGTCCCCGAGGGAAGTCGCCCGCTCGTGACCGAGGCGGGGCTCGCGCCGGGCTGCGTCCTCGAAGGCGTGTACGTCATGCCGGGGATTCCGGACGAACTGAAGGCGACCTTCGAGACGGTCGCCGACGAGTTCGCGGGCGACCGCCGCTCCCGGTTCCTCTACACCGTCGAGCCGGAGTCGAACATCATCGACGCCTTGGAGGAGGCGATGGACCGGTTCGACGTGGTCGTGGGCTGTTACCCCGACCGCGAGGCCGAGCACAACCGCCTGAAGGTGACCGCGACCGACGACGCGGCGCTCGACGACGCCGCGGCGTGGCTGCTCGCGAACGTCGACGCCAGCGAGACGCCGGTGTCGCGGGACTGGTGACCTCGCCCGGACCGGAGTCGGCGCGTCCGACCGCGGCCGCGCCGCCCCCGAACGCACCGCTCGCCGACCGCGCTCAGTACCGCGAGAAGTTCTCGTCCGGGTAGACGTACCCGTCGTCGAGGTCGACGACCTCCAGCGTCGCCAGCCGGTCCAGCCGCGCGGCGGCGTCGCCCTCGTCGACGCCCAGCTCGACCGCCCGCGCGAGCACCCGGTCACGCGTCGGCACCGACTCGACCAGCCCGTCGTCGTCTAGGACCAGCTCCTCGGCGACGATGGCCTTCAGAACTGCGCCGTGCTGGCGCTTCGACGGCGTCCGCTCGTCGCCGGTCCACTCCACCGAGAGCGTGCCGTCGTCGTTGACGTGCGAGACGACGAATCCGTCCGGGAGCGTCTCCGTCAGCGCGGCGACGAGCGCGGCCCGGTCGAGCCGCGCCCCGAACCGATACCGGTCCCCGTCCGCGGACTGACCGAGTACCTCGACGTTCGCCCCCTCTCGCTCGACGGCGTCGGAGACCGACGCCGCCAGTCGCCTTCCGATCGCCTTCCCCACCTTGTCGCGCTGGTTGGCCGTTTTCCTCGTCTCACTCGCCAGCGCCTCGTACCGTCGCATCCGCTCGTGTAGCGGGGTGTCGTCCATGCGTCCCCACTCGGAGCCAGCGAATTACCTCTTGTGTTGGCGACCCGCGCGCCAGCTGACTCGCCTCTGCCGGATCGACCTCGCCGACCGGGCGGCGTGGTCGGGATCAGCCGTGGAACCGGTACAGCGACGTGACGTACGGCAGCCGGTTGAGCATCCAGACCGCGACCGGCAGCCCCACGACCGTGACCGCGAGGACCGATGCGACGTTCGCCCACAGCAGGCTCAGCCACCAGCCGACGAGGACGAAGTAGATCCCCCGGACGGCGAGCGAGCGCTGCCCGCGCGCCGACTCCGGCTCCGAGAGCGACCGCGGCTCCGCGAGGGTGAGCACCGTCGGCACGAGGTTGATGAGTTTGATGCCGAACGGGAGCAGGACGACCGTGACGTTGAGCGCCCACGCGAGGTTGACGACGATCGGGGTCGCCCACCAGCCGACGAACACGAACCACAGCGCGCGGACCGGAAGCGAACGTTGTGCCATCGGTCGGGGTTGCCCTCCTGCCTGTAAACCCGTGTCGCCTCCCTCCGCGGTCTCACTCGTTCGGGCAGCGACAAACTCGACCGGGGGTGTCGAGCGCGTCGCTCCGGGCTACGCTTCGGCGTCGGCCTCGGCGTCGTCTTGGAGCTCCGTGCGCCGGATCTTTCCGGTGACCGTCTTCGGCAGTTCCGTGCGGAACTCCAGTTCCCGCGGGTACTCGTGGGCGGAGAGCTCCGTTTTCACGTGGTCTTTGATCTCGGCTTTGAGGTCGTCGGAGGGCGTCGCCCCCTCGCTCGGCACGACGTACGCCTTCACGATGTTGCCCCGCTCCGGGTGCGGCTTCGGGACGACCGCGGCCTCGGCCACCGCCTCGTGTTCGCCCAGCGAGCTCTCGACCTCGAAGGGGCCGATGCGATACCCCGCCGAGAGGATGATGTCGTCGGCCCGGCCCTCGAACCAGAAGTAGCCGTCCTCGTCCTTGTGCGCGAGGTCGCCGGAGCGGTACCACTCGCCGTCCGGGCCGTCGACGAAACACGAGGCCGTCTTCTCGGGCTGCTCCCAGTACTCCGCGAAGAAGCAGGGGTAGTCGCCCCGCTGGGCGATCTCGCCGGTCTCTCCGGGGTCGAGCACCTCGCCGGTGTCCGGGTCGACGACCTCGGCCTCGATACCGGGGAGCGGTTTCCCCATCGAGCCGGGGCGCACCTCCATCGTGGGGTAGTTGTTGATGATCATGTTCCCCGTCTCCGTCTGCCCGTAAGTGTCGAGGATCGTCACGTCCAGCGTCGCTTCGCCCCACTCGACGACGCCGGCGCTGAGCGGTTCGCCGATCGAGAGGGCGTGCCGGAGGTCGAGGTCGACGCCGTCGATGACGCCCTCGTTCTCGCGTAGCATCCGGTAGGCCGTCGGCACCGAGAACAACACCGTGATCGGGTACTCGTCGAGCAGGTCCGCCCAGGTCTCGGGGTCGAACTCCCCCTCGTACGTGAAAAGCGCCGTCCCCCAGAACCACGCGCCGAGCGTGTTGATCACGCCCGTCAGCCAGCCGAGATCGCCCGTGCTCCAGTAGAGGTCGCCGGGCTGGAGGTCGACCGCGTCGCGCTGGGTGGCCGCGACGCCGGCGATCCAGCGCTGCCTGTGGAGGACGCCCTTCGCCGGCCCCGTCGTTCCGGAGGTGTAGTACAGGAGGGCGTCGTCTTCTCCGCCGGTCGCGGCCGTCTCGTAGGTCGTCGCCGCGTCGTCGAGCGCGGGGCCGAACACGGTGTCCGCGGGCGGGGCCCCGCCGCCGCGGTCGACGGTGATGACGTGGTCGACGCTCGGCGCGTCGGCGAGCGCGTCGGCGACCGTCTCGCGGTTGTCGGTCGTCGTCACCACCGCGCTCGCGTCGCAGTCGCGGAGCCGATACGCGATCCCCTCGGGCCCGAACCGCTCGTTGACACTCCCCCAGACGGCCCCGCGCTTGAGCGTCCCGATCATCGCCACGTAGTGTTCGGGGATGCGCGGCATGTACGAGACGACGCGGTCGCCGGCAGCGACGCCGAGCGTCTCCAAGACGTTCGCGAACTGGGCGGAGCGGTCGGCGAGCTCCCAGAACGTCAGCGTCGTGAGCTCGCCGTCGGTCCCGACCTGATACAGCGCGACCGCGTCGCGGTCCGTCGCGTGACGGTCGACCGTCTCGTGGGCGATGTTCAGCTCGGCCGGTGCGTCCCAGTCGGCCTCGTCGTAGACGTCCGTCCAGTCGAACGCGGCCCGACGCTCCTCGTACTCGGTGAGGTTGTGCCGTGTCCCCATGACCCATGTACCGACCGCCCCCGACATAATATCAACGGAAAATAATGATGTACGCAGCTCGCCCGCTGTCGCGGTCACGGGGCTGAAGAACTCTCCGCGTGCCAACGAGAACTGCCCGACTCCGGGTCGATACGCGGCCTCAGCTGTGACCGTCGACCGGCACCGGCTCGTACGGCTCCGCCAGCTACTCGAGATCGGACGCGGACAGGTCGATGTCGAGCGCCTCGACGGCGTCGACGACGTATTCGGGCTTCCGGGCCCCGATGATCGGGGCGTCGACGGCGTCCTGATGGAGTAGCCACGATAAAGCGATCTGCGCCATCTTCACGCCCTTCTCGGCGGCGAGTTCCGCGACGCGCTCGTTGATCTCCCGGCCGCCGTTGTCCGCGTACGTCTGAAGCCGCTCGTGGAGGTACTGGTCCGTCTCGCCGCGAACGGTGGCCTCCAGCTCGTCGTGCGGGCGAGTGAGGAAGCCGCGCGCGAGGGGGCTCCACGGGATCAGTCCGATGTCGTTCTGCTCGCAGAACGGCACCATCTCGCGCTCCTCCTCCCGGTAGGCGAGGTTGTAGTGGTTCTGCATCGTGACGAACGGCTCGTGACCGCCTCGGTCCGCCGCGTGGACCGCGTCGGCGAACTGGTGGGCCCACATCGACGACGCGCCGAGATGCCGCACCTGTCCCCGCTCGACGGCGTCGGTGAGCGCGCGGATCGTCTCCTCGATGGGCGTCTCGTCGTCCCAGCGGTGGACCTGATAGAGGTCGATCGTCTCCATCCCGAGCCGGTCGAGGCTGTTCGCGAGCTCCTGCTCGATGGCCTTCCGCGAGAGCCCGCCGGAGTTCGGGTCGTCGTCGTCCATCTGGAAGTACACCTTCGTGGCGACGACCTGTCGGTCGGCGTCGTACCCGTCGAGCGCCTCCCCGAGGACGCGCTCGCTCTCGCCGGCGTTGTACGCGTTGGCGGTGTCGAAGAAGTTGATCCCGTGTTCGACGGCGGTGTCGACGACCTCCTGCGCCTCCGCCGCGGACAGGTGCCACTCGGCGTCGCCGCCGAACGTGTTGGTCCCGATTCCGATGCGGCTGACCTTCGTCCCCGAACCGCCCAGCGTCGTGTACTCCATACCACGGCGACGGGTGGCGAACGGGAAGCCGTTTGGTTCCCGTTCGAGACCGGCGTCGAGTCGTTGGAAGCCCGCCCGCCTTGCCAGTATCCGGCTACTGTAGTTGCCCCCGATAGTTGGTCGAGACAGCTTCCAGATGGCCACGACGGCGCTCGTCCACGGGCTCGCGCTCTCGCTCGGCCTGATCGCCGCCGTCGGCCCGCAGAACGTGTTCGTCTTCCAGCAGGGCGCGACCCAGCCGCGACTCCGGCGCTCGCTGCCGACCGTCCTCACCGCCGGCGCGGCCGACACCGTCCTCGTTCTGGCCGGGGTGCTCGGCGTCTCCGCCGCGGTGATCGAGTTCGCGTGGCTTCAGACGGCCCTCCTCGCTAGCGGGGTGGCGTTTCTGGGCTACGTCGGGTGGGCGCTCGTCGCGGCCCCTACCGCGGCCCTCGGCTCGCGAGACGAGACGCGCCTGAGCGTGCGCGAACAGGTCGGGTTCACGGCGTCCGTCTCGCTGCTCAATCCGCACGCCATTCTGGACACGATCGGCGTGATCGGAACGAACGCGCTGGCGTACGCGCCACCCGCCCGGTGGGCGTTCACCGCGGCGTGTCTCCTCGTCTCGTGGGGGTGGTTCCTCGGACTGGCCGCCGGCGGCCGGCTCCTCGGGGAATCGGTCCTCGCCGACGGCCGACTCCGGTATCTCAACGTGCTCTCGGCGGGGATGATCTGGGTCGTGGCGCTCTACATGGCGTGGCGGCTGCTCGGACTCGTCGGCGTCCGCTGACTCGGTCGTGGCGCGCCCGCGGTCGCGTAATCGTCGGCTGACGGCGACTGCGATCGGACGGCGGTGAAGACAGCGACCGGTGGGTCCGGTAGCACGGGAACTCGCTCCATCCTGTGACTTACCAGCGTGGCCCACCAACCGACGGTACGCTTCGAGTATGGACGACGGAACCCCTCTCCAGTCAGCGTCGGACTCCCCCGACGAGAAGCAGGTCGTTCGGTGTGCCGCCTGCGAGTCCGCCCTTCGGTCACCGGGACGGGGCAGCCTCTCGTTTCTGCTGCTCGACGGGTTGACGGTCCCGCTCGTCGGATGTGACGACCATCTGGAGGAGTTCCGGGCGCTCTGCGGGCTCGCGACCGACGGTCCCGCCGACCTCCTCGATCACCGCCCGGCCGGCGGCGTCAACTGCCCGAGTTGTCGTCACGCACCGCAGCAGCCGCGCCAACGGGTCATCCCGGTCGGGAACGGCGGGCTGGCGGTGCTCGCGTGCGAAACCCATCAGTCCGACGTCTTCTCTCGGTTTCGAACCGGCCTCCGAGTACGCGAGCATCTCACTGATTCGATCGACGCGGCCTCCACCGACCCGTGACGCATCAGGGACAGACGGCCGGAGGCGGGGTCGCGGCCGACGTGCCACGCCACCCGCCCGAGGGACCGATGAGCGACCGCCTGTCGGAGGAGCGATGAGCGACGGTCAGC
This sequence comes from Halorubrum tebenquichense DSM 14210, assembly GCF_000337415.1. Classification (GTDB taxonomy): domain Archaea; phylum Halobacteriota; class Halobacteria; order Halobacteriales; family Haloferacaceae; genus Halorubrum; species Halorubrum tebenquichense. The sequence continues at coordinate 9,889 of NZ_AOJD01000016.1, forward strand.
GGGGCGTGTTGGCCGTCGGCGACGCGACGATCGACCTCTATCCGGCGGACGGGTCGTCGATCACTCCCGGCAGCCGGTTCGCGTGGCACGTCGGCGGGACGGCGACGAACGCCGCGCGATGGGCGGCCTCGCTCGGCTGCGAGGCCGGCCTCGTGACGAATCTCGGATCCGACGTCATGGGAGAATTGGCCGCCCGGCACCTCGCGGACGGCCCGGTGGACACGACACACGTAACGCGGGTCGACGCGCCGTCACCGCTCACGCTGTACGTGCCGACGGAGGACGGCGACCGGTGGAACGCCTGGGTGGCCGGCAGTTGCTACGGCTTCACGCCGCCCGCCGATCCCGCGTCGCTCGTGGCTCCCTACGAGCGGGTTCACCTGGAAGGCGTCACGCTGCCGCCCGCGGTGAACCAGACTGCGGTTCGACGGCTCGCCGAGGCGGCCGCGGAACGCGGGACGCGCGTCTCGGTCGATCTGAACGGGCGCGCGAACCAGTGGGACACGCCTGACGCCTATCGGCAGGCCCTCCGCGACGTGTTGGGCCGCTGTGATCTGATCTTCGCCGGGACGGACGACCTCGCGGTGGCGGACGTCGACCGGACCCCGGCGGGCGTCCTCGAACTGCTGCCGTCGGATCACTCGGCGACGGTGTTCGTCACGGACGGGCCGGAGGAAACGACCGCGTTGACCGTCGCGGACGGCGCGATCGCCGAGCGGGTGACAGCGACGCCGCCGTCGACGACCGTCGCGACCACGGCCGGGGCCGGCGACGCGTTCGCCGGCGCGGTGCTCGCCGCGCTGGACGACGGCGTCTCGGATCTCGAGGAGCTGGCGGCCATCGGGAACGCGGCCGGGGCGGCCGCCGTGGCGACGATCGGCCCGTTCGACGCCGACGGCGCTGATCTGACCGGCGGTCTGTTCTGAGCAGACGTCGGTTGCGGATCCCGACGGAGCCGATGAACGCGCGGTTCCGCGGCCCGTTCGCGAGCGCGACCCCGAACGAGTCGCCGGTGGAGCTCGCCGGAGCGATGCCTATTTCACGCCCCGCTGAAACCGCCTCTGTGGGTGACACCTTCGACAGATGTCCGATTCAGCCCTCCAAGACGAGCCGACGACGGGATCGGAGCACACGGCCGGACCGGACCTCGACTGGCTGTCCGTAGAGGACGGCGAGGAGGTCCGCTGGGCGAGCACCCCGCATAAGTACAGCATCGTTCCGGCGCTCGTCGTCGGGATCCCGCTGTCGCTGGTCCTCATCGGGATTCCGATCATCGTCGCCAGCTACCTCCAGTACACCAACACCAACTACGTCGTCACGAACAAGGGCCTCTACAGCAAGCGCGGGATCCTCTCGCGAGACGTCCAGCAGATCGGCTTCGACAAGGTCCAGAACATCTCCTACTCCCAGTCAGCAGTCGGCTCGTCGCTGGGGTACGGTTCCGTCGACGTCAGCACGGCCGGCGGCTCCGGCGTCGAACTCCAGTTCCGCAGCATTCCGAACCCGGCGGCCGTCCAAGAGCTGATCGCGAAAGAGATCGACAGACGGCAGGGGAGCGACGCCGGCGGCGCGGCCGAGACCGACGAGGTGCTCGACCAGATCCTCGTCGAGCTCCGCGCGATTCGCTCGGCGGTGGCCGACGACGCGGGTCAGCCGCTCGACTCCTCGCCGGGTTCGGCCGACGTCGACGTCGAGGCGAGTCCGAACCGGGCCGCGGACGGAGCGATGGAACAGGGCGATGAGTGACTCGTGGCTGTTCCTTCGCGACGACGAGACGGTCGTGTGGGAGGGGACGCCGCGGCTGTCGGCCGCGATCGGCGGCGTCGCCGTCGGGACCGTCATCGTCGCGTTGAGTCTCGCGGCGGCGGCGACTACTGACCCACGCCTGGGGGTGGCGAGTCTCGTCGGGCTCGCGGTCATCGCGTGGTCGGTGCTCCGGGTCCGCCGCACCAACTACGTCGTCACGACCCGCGCCGTGTGGCTCAAGCGGGGCGTCCTCGGGCGGACGGTCCGCCGCGTCGGCCTGCCGCAGGTCCAGAACACGGCCTACAGCCAGCCGGTGACCGGGTCGCTGTTCGGGTACGGGACCGTCACCGTGGAAGTCGCCGGCGGTCCGGATCTGGCCTTCCGCCGGATCGACGACCCCGAGACCGTTCGGCGAACCATTACTAGTCGGATCGGCGGCGACACCGCGGACGTTCCCGGGACCGTCGATCAGTGGCGCGAAGTGCTCGCGATCGTCCGGGATCTCAAGAGCGCCGTCGAGTAGCGAACCACGAGCGGACCTTGGACGAATATCGGCGAGAGCGGCCGCGGAGTTGCTTTCTCCTCGAAGTGACGCGGCGATCGACGGGGGATCTGCGACCGTGACCGTCACACGTTGCCCACTCGTCGTCGACGCAGAGGGGCGTCCCTCGATCGAACACTCCGTGAAATTCGAGGGGAACGTGGCCGCTGACCGCCGGAAGCAACTCGCGTACACGGCAGCGACGCCGGACTCTCTCGCAGGCGGTCGCCCGCGGCGCTGCGGCCCTCAGACTGACCGGTTCATCACGCTCGCGAGCCGCCGGTCGATCTCTTCGACCTCCCGGGTGAGACGGGTCACCATCTCGGTCTGACTCTCGTTTTCGTCCGCGATCTCTTCGATCTCGTCGCTGACGACGTGCGCCCGATCGGAGACGTCGTCGACGGCGCTCGATATCTCCTCGGCCACGCTCGCCTGTTCGTCGGTCGCGGCGGCGATCTCGCTGATCCCGCTTTCGGTCTGTTCGACGGCCCGCAGAATCTGTTTCTGATTTTCGAGGACGCCCTGGATGTCGTCTCTCGCGGACTGGATCTCGTCGTTGGCCGCCTCCACCTCGTCGGTCGTCTGGGTCGCCTTCGCTTTGATCCGCGCGACGATCGCTTCGATCTCGTCGGCCTGGTCTTGCGACCGGTTCGCCAAGTTCTTCACCTCGTCCGCGACGACGGCGAACCCGTCGCTGTCGCTGCGCGCCGCCTCGATGTTGGCGTTCAACGCGAGCATGTTCGTCTGCTCGGCGATGTCGTTGATAACGCCGACCAGCTCTTCGACCTGTTCGATCTCGTCTCGCAGCTCCGCCACGTCGTCGGCGACCGTCGCCGACGTCGCGGCCGTGTCGTCGACCTGATCGATGACTTCCTCGGCGGTCTCGACGGAGTCTTCAGCCAGCTCTCTCGATTCGGCGCTCTGGCTGCTGACCTCCTCGGCGCTGGAGGCGATCTCCTCGACGGTGGCGCTGAACCCGGAGACGTCGCCCTGGGTATCTTCGAGTTCGGCCGCTTGTTCGGAGACCAGCTGTGTGATCTCGTTCGATCGGTCCGCGACCTCGGAGGTCGACTCACTCAGTTGGGCCATCGACGTCTCCACGTTGTCCGAGAGCTCCGCTTGGAGGTCCGACAGCGTCTCGCGCTGTTCGACGACGGTGGTCACGTCGAACAGCAACTCGACCGCCCCGACGACCTCCCCGGTCGGCGTCTGGATGGGCGTCCCGATGGCGCGGGCGTGGGCTCGCGTCCCGTCGGGCCGCTCCGCGGAGCGGAACTCGTCTTCGCGGATGGGAGTTCCCGTGCGGACGACCTCCTCGGCGAGCGTCTCGTCTTCGCCCTCTGTTCCGAACACGTCGTACGCGTTCATGCCGACGGCCTCGCTCGCCGGCAGGCCGAGGAGCTCGGCCGTCGCCGCGTTCCACTGGGTGATGTCGCCGGCGGCGTCGACGACGAACGCCGCCTCGGGAAGGTCCGCGATGAACTGTTCGAAGGTGTGTCGCCAGAACGCTCCGTCCGACGCCGTCTCCGTGGCTTGGAGCTGGTCGTTGTGCGTCTCTGTGGACATACTGGCAGGTATCAGTTGGGACTCATGTGGGTTACGCCGGGATTATTGGAGTTGATACGGAATCCGCCGGTTCCACCACTCGGCTAGTCGGGGGCCCGGATCAACCGACTCCCGTTGAACTAATATTTTTCAATTGTGATGTTGTCCGGAATAACTGGTCGGCCGGAACTGTGTGCCGAGTGTTACTCTTCGACCGTGAACTCGTCCGAACAGACCCGTGAAGACGCGGTGCGGGTGTATCGCCCACAGTCGTCTCGCACCTGTAACCACACGCCGTCTTCGTAGTGGGCGACCGCCGTCGCACACTCGACGGTGTCGTCGGACTCGTCTCTGACGTCACTGACCGGTTTCGACGTCCACTCGGTGTCGGCCACCCGCGCAGCTACCACGTACTCACCCGAGGTCGAGCCCCAATCGCAGTCGACGACCGCTCCGTGAATCCGTCCGTCCTCCTTCTCTCGTAGTTGACGGGACGACTCGTGGACCGTCTCGCCGTCCCGGTCGACGCGCAGGTCGATCCGGACCGGATCGGACGTGTGGTTCACGGTCGCGAACCGCGCGAGACGAATCGGGGCGTCGTCGACGACGGTGTCGAGACAGCCGGCGGTCGACGCCGCCGCAGTAAGCCCGATAGTCGAGAGGAGGGCGCGTCGTTGCACACGGCATACACGGGAATCCCCAGTAAATCTCTTTTGACGAACGCGACGCGAGACATCACGGCACCGGTACCCGCTGCGATGTGCCCCGCCCCGAGTGCCTCGATACAATCGACCCGGCGTTCAGACGGGAATGCGTCCGACAGACAGGCTTTCAAGCGAGCCGATCGACCCACTTCCGAGAACCACCCGCGGAACGATGGGCTCCGACCGATCGCCCGAACTCCTCGTCGTCGCCGTCCGGTATATCTCCGTGTACGTCTCCGCGATCGGCCCGGCGGTCGAGTCGGCGACCGGCCTCGACACGCTCTCGACCGCACCCGGGGGCCTCGGTCGCGCGTGGGCGCTAATCCCGAATCCGCAGGGCTGGCCGCTCTGTGTCGGCTACCTCCCGGGTCCACTACGCGTACCTGTTCGTTCGCGCCCGACTCACGGGCCGGTCGATCGACGCCTACTGGAACGAGTACTCCCTGACAGCACGCCCCGGTAATTCTGCGTCCCCACGCGTCAGAACAGCCCGCGCAGCGCCCGCCACTTCGCGGCGACGAACCCCGCCAGGATGAACGCGAACCCGGCGACGGTCGCGGGCGTCACCGCCTGTCCGAGCGCGAGCCAGCCCGCGAGAGCGGCGAAGACGGGGATCACGTACTCGATGAAGCTCATCTCGATCGGGCCGAGGTCGTCAAGCAGCGTGAAGTACAGCAGGAAGCCGCCGACGCCGGCGACCGCGGCGAGGTACGCGAGCGCGCCGAGCGCGGCCGGCGTCCACGCGGCGGCCGCGAACGACTGGCCGGGGAGCGCGAACACGGCGGCGTGGAGGACGACGGCCCCGATGGCCATCATCCACGCCTGCGTGGCGAGGAACGGCATCGACGGCGACCGGCTGTGCGTGACGACCGCGGCGACGGCGAAGGCGAGCGCGGACGCGAGCACGAGCGACACGCCGAGGACGCTGTCCGCGAGGTTCGCGGGGTCGGGGTCGGCGATGATCACGACGCCGACGAACCCGAGCGCGACGCCGAGCGCGGTGGCGGCGGTGAACTCCTCGTCCGTGGAGACGAGCCGTGTGAGCGCGGGCGTCACCACGGGGACGAGCCCCAGCAGCACGGCGGCGACGCCGCCAGTGACGTACCGCTGGCCGGCGAAGAGGAACGCGTGGTGGGCCCCGATGATGAGCGCGCCGCCGACGAGCACGTAGACGTAGTCGTCCCGGGTCCGGGGGCGGACGTCCGAACCGGAGACGAACACCGCGACGAACAGCAGCGCGGCGGCCACGTCGAAGCGTACGGCCGCGAACGGCACCGCCGGGAGGTCGGCCAGACCGACGTCCGTCGCCATGAACGCCGTCCCCCAGACGGCACACAGGAGTAGGTACCGGCCGGCCGTCCCGTAGCGACGCATTCACGCGGAGGTCGCCGCCGACGGCGAAGTACCCGTCGAACTGCTCCGACGCTCCGTGCGTCCGGACCGCACTCGATGGCCACCGGGTACCACTTAGTGCGGTGCCGCCGTAGCGCCGGTATGGATCGGCTGGTCTGTTACGACTGCGGGAGGACCTACTCGTTCGGGACCGCCGCCCGCTGTAGCTGTGGCGAACCGCTGTGGTTCGACATCGACGACGCCGCCGTCTCGTGGCCCGACACGGGGTCGGCGGCGACGGACACAGGCACGTCCGTCCACGACGGCCTCTGGCGGTACGCGTCGGTGCTTCCCGCGGCGGTGCCGACGGGGCTGGCGGCGGCCGCCGGCGGAACGCCGCTCCTGCGAACGCCCTCGATCGAGACCGCCGACGGCCCGCGAATTCACCTCAAACTGGAGGGGACGAACCCGACGGGGAGCTTCAAAGATCGGGGGACCGCCGTCGGTATCAGCCGCGTTGACGGCCCCGTGGGCACCGTTTCACACGGGAACATGGCGTTGAGCGTCGCCGCTCACGCCGCCGCGATCGACCGCGAGGCGGTCATTCTCGTCGCCGAGGACACCCCGGACTCCCGCCTCGCGATGATCGCCCAGCACGACCCGCACCTGTTCCGGGTTCGCGGCGACTACGGCCGACTCTACGACGACACGCTCGACCACGACCTCGGCGTCACGTTCCTCAACTCCGACAGTCCGCTGCGGGTCGCCGGCCAGAAGACCGTCGCGTACGAGATCTGCGAGGCGTTCCGCCCGGCGGTGCCCGACGCGATCGTCTTACCGGTCAGCAGCGGCGGGCAAGCGAGCGGCGTCTGGAAAGCGCTCCGGGAGCTGGGCTCGGCGGGACTCATCGCCGATCTGCCGCGGATCTATCTCGCACAGGCGGCGCGCTGTGACCCGATCGCGCAGGCCTACCGACGCGGAGCCTCGCGGGTCGACCCCGTGACCGACGACCCGACGGCGGCCGTCTCCATCAACAACGCCGATCCGCCCAGCGGGAACCGGGCGTTGGCGGCCGTCGACGACACCGACGGGGCAGTGGTGTCCGTCGCCGAGGAGAGCTTGCTGGCCGAGACGAAGCGGCTCGCCGCCGACGCCGGGGTCTCCGTCGAGCCGTCGTGTGCCGTGGCCACCGCTGCGGTTCAGCAACTCGCTGAAGCTGCTGAGATCGGCGCGGACGAGGACGTGGCCGTAATCTTGACCGGGTCCGGGTACAAGTACGACTCGCCGGAGATAGCGTCCACGGCCGTCCGTGAAATCGACCGAAGCGACGTTCCGGCCGCGGTCCGCGACCTCGCGTCATGACAGATTCCGATCGGGATTGCTATCCCGCGTCTCCGTAGAGACCCTGCGTTTCATTGGGGGTAGAGGGAGTCTCCGTTGTACCACTCGGTAGACGCCGACGGTTCGGATGCGTTGGCTTTCTGTGACTCGACAGGACTCGACAGAAGTTGACCACCCATTGCGGGACGTGATCGGGGTTGTCTCCTTCAGAAAAACGCAGGAAGCGTATGGGTTGGGGCGGATTCGAACCGCCGGCCTGCTCCGTGTGAAGGAGCCGTCATAACCTGACTAGACCACCAACCCGCGCACTCCGAGATATCCGACCTCCGGACTTAAGGGTTACCTTACGAAGCTTCATTCTGCCCCCGCCCGGATCCCCCGGCGTGCCCCACGAACTCCGCTTCCTCGAACGCCTCCGGCAGGGCGTCGCCAGTCTCCTCCACGCGCCGCTGTCGGTCGTCGGACTGTACGCCGAACGGCGCACGCCCCGCGAACAGTACGCGTTCACGCTCCACGAGCCCTATCCGGTCGTCGAGGCGCAGCTCCACCGACTCGGCTTCGTTCGCAACCTCGTCTCCTCGCTCAAATATCGGGCGTACGCGACCCCGCCGGAGACGACCGTCGCCAGCTGGGTCCGCTACCCCGAGGGCACGCTCGCCAGCGACGACCAGCTCCACCTCGCCTTATATGTCGGGCGCGACCGCGCGACGACAGACGTGTACGCCCACTGGGAGCCGTCGTGGATCCGCCGCCCGATCCGCCACTACCGCGCGACCGACGTCGACGCCCGACGGGGGATCGAGCGTGCGCGGTCGCTCTTCGAGAATGCGGGCATCGAGTACGCGGTCGTCCCCGCAGAAGCGCGGATCGGGGTCGACACCACCGAATCGGCGGAACCGCCGGCGAACACGCCGATCGGGTAATCCGTCGCTCGCTCGATCCGACGCTCAGTCGCTCACCTCGCAGCCGTGGGGACGGCCGCCTATTCCTCGGCGGCGTCGCGGCCGCGGTACTCGGTGACGCGCTTGCGGGCGGACGCGACGGCCTCGCGGGCCTCACCCTCGGCGCGCTCTTCGAGCCGCTTCAGGTCGCTCTGGAGCTTGTCCAGCCGCGACGGCTCCGGTTCCGGCTCCTCGTCTTCTCGGCCGACGAGCTCTTTCACGCGCGCTTCGACCGGTTCCAGCTCCTCCACGACGCCCGCCTTCGCGTGTTCCGTCGCTCGACCGAGGTAGTACCGTGCGTCTTCGAAGTGTTTGCTCATATCTGTCCTTTGGTGAAGGGCAGATATAACCTTTGTGGCGATACGTCGAGGACAGTATTCGACGAGACGGTCGACAAGCCGCTGTCGAGACCGGTAAACACCCGTCTAAAGTCGTCCAGATGTGAAAACAGGCCGCTGGCTCACTGCCGCGCGCCCGGCGGCAGCGGGTCGGCGTGGTCGGCGATCGCCGCCGCGACGCGGTGCGGGTGTTCGTGGACCACCCAGTGGGTGGCCTCGTCGATCGTGAGCAGGCGGCCGTCAACACAGCGCTCGACGCTCTCGTGGGCCAGCCGGTGCGCGAGGAACTGATCCTGTGCGCCCCAGATCACGAGCGTCGGAACGGTCACCTCCGTTTTGATCGGCTCCGGGCGGTCGCGGACGATCGCGCGGTACCAGTTCACCATCGCCTCGAACGCGCCGTCGCGGTCCCACGCCCGCCGGTAGCGCCGCAGGTCCTCGTCGCCGAAGGTGCCGGGCGCGCTCGTGTCGCGTAACGCGTTCGTCGCCAGCCGCCAGTTGCCCGCACCGGCGACCGCCTCGGGCAGCTTCGGCAGCTGGAACGCGAGCATATACCAGCTCTTGAGCCGCTGATCCCACGACCGCCGGAGCGCGCGCTCGAAGACGCTCGGGTGCGGGACGTTCACCGCGACCAGCTCCGAGAGGCGAGATTCGTAGTTGAGCGCGAGCCACCACGCCACCGCCGCGCCCCAGTCGTGGCCGGCGACGGCCGCCGTCTCGCGGTCGTAGGCGTCGATCAGGCCGACGACGTCGCGCGCGAGTTCGTCGATGCGATAGTCGCTCACGGCCGGGGGTTTCTCCGAGCAGTTGTAGCCGCGCTGGTCGGGGACGACGACGCGGTACCCCGCGTTCGCGAGCGGCGCGATCGCCTCGTGCCACCCGTACCAGAACTCGGGGAAGCCGTGGAGTAAGACGAGCAGCTTCCCGTCCTCGGGGCCGGCCTCGACGACGTGAAGCGTCACGTCGTTCGTCTCGACCGCGCGGGAGCGCCCCGGGACCGCGTCCGGGATTTCGTCGGCGGCGATCGGCTCCGGGAGGCGACCCTCGTCGACCGCGCGCCCAGTCGGCGGTTCGGGCATACATGTGTCGTGGGCCGGAGCCGACAAATAGCTACCTCGCTCGGCCACTTCGCTGATCGAAATGCTCAAGCCGCTGGCAGGCCGCACTCCGGGTATATTCGCAATTTCCCGCGGGTCGTTCGCCGAACGAACGATTCCGGGAAATTCGCTTCGTACCCCATGACATCCGACTCGACGACCTCTTCAGCCGCGGACGCGCCGGACGGGGACGCGACCGTCTCGAACGTCGTCCTCGTCACGGTGGACTCGCTGCGCGCGGACGCCGTCTCGCCGTACGACTCCGAGCGCCGCTCGCCGGTGATCGACGACCTCGCGGACGGCGGCACCGTGTTCGACCGCGCGTTCGCCACGGGCAACTGGACGCCGTTCTCGTTCCCCTCGATCCTCGCGTCCGAGCCGGTGTTCGCCCGATCCGGCGACATCGGCGTCGACGAGTCCGACACCCTCGCGGAGGTACTCTCGGAGGCGGGGATCTCGACCGGCGGGTTCAACGCCGCGAACGGCTTCCTCACCGACCACTGGGGGTATCCGGACGGGTTCGACGAGTTCGAGCCGTTCGTCACGAGCGTCGGCTCCAGCGTGTACAGCCGCTATCTCGCCGCGCACCCGACCGTTGAGGCGTGGATCCAACTCGCGACCTCGCCGGTCCGCCGGCTCGGGTCGAAGCTCCGCGGCGACAGCGACGACCGCCCGTTCCTCGACGCCTCGCGCATGTTCGACGTAGAAGACGCCGCGACCGCGTTCGTCGACGACACCGACGAGCCGTTCTTCCTGTGGGTCCACTACATGGACACCCACACCCCGTACGTCCCCGCGCCGCGGTACATCCGCGAGGTGTCGGACGGCATCGTCGGCACCCACCAGATGCTCCACGCGCACGCCCGGACGAGCCTCGGGCTCGAAGTCGGCGAGCGCACGCTCCGCGAACTCCGCACCCTGTACCAGGCGACGGTGCGACAGGTGGACGCCAGCGTCGGCCGGCTGCTCGACAGCTTGGACGCCGCCGGCGTCCGCGACGACACCGCGGTGTTGCTCGCGGGCGATCACGGCGAGGAGTTCCAGGAACACGGCCACCTCGCGCACTACCCGAAGCTGTACGACGAGCTGATCCACGTCCCGCTCGTGGCGGACGTGCCCGGGCTCGACGGCGGGCGCGTCGACGGCCACGTGG
>NZ_AOJD01000017.1 GCF_000337415.1 Halorubrum tebenquichense DSM 14210
CCGACCGACGACCCCGACGATCCGACCGACGACCCCGACGATCCGACCGACGACCCGGTCGTCTCGGTGACGGTCCGCGGCGAGGACGTGACCCAGCAGCCGATCCCCCGGTCGCTGTCGGACGGCGACCTGCTCGTCAGCGCTCGCGACGACGACTGGACGTACATCGAGAACGTCGACACCGACGCCGCCGAGCTGTACCACCGCCCCTCGGACCCGACCCAACAGGAGAACCTCGCGGTCGACCCCGGCGAGCGGGAACGGGCGGTCATCGACCGCCTGAAGCCGGTCGTGGACGACCACGCGGCGCTGCTCCGCGAGCGCGGCGCGGCGGCGGAGGCGGCTGCCGCCGAGCGCGACGAGGACGACGAGGAGGTCGACGAGGACCTCGAAGCCCGGCTCGAAGCGCTCGGGTACAAGTGATGCTCCGCGCGACGTTACGCAGCTTCGCGAGCGGTCCGCTCGCGGTCCAGATGCGCCGGTTCGTCGCCGTCGGCGCGTTCACCGCGGGGATCCAGATGGGACTGTTGTGGCTGTTCGAGGACGTCGCCGGGCTGAACTACCTCATCGCGGCGACGATCGCCATCGAGATCACGATCCTCCTCTCGTACGTGTTCAACAACGCGTGGACGTTCCGCGCGCGCCAGAACACGGGCGTCTCCGAGTACTTCCGCGGCATGCTCAAGACGAATCTGGTTCGGGGAACCGCGTGGCCGATCCAGATCGGCGTCCTCTACGCGCTTGTCGAGTGGGGGGGTCTGACGGCGCTCGTCGCGAACGTGCCCGCGATCCTCATCAGCGGGCTGTACCGGTTCGTCCTCGACTACCGGTGGACGTGGGGGTAAGACACCGGCGGAGTAGGAGCCGGCAGCCGCTCGGATTCGCTCAGAACGGCAGCCGCGGTTCGATGCGCGCGACGAGGTCGCGGACCGCCTCCTGCTTGTAGTAGCCGACCGCCGACGCGACCACGATGAGCGCGAGGATCGCGATCGCCGAGCGGAACCGTCCGTTCGCGATCTCGCCGCCGGCGTGGACGGCCAACACGTACGCCGGGAGGCGACCGACGGCGATGACCCCGATGAAGGTGGGCAGCGACCACTTCGTGAGCCCGCTGATGAAACAGATCGCGTCGTCCGGGAGCCCGGGGACGACGAACGCGAACAGTCCGGGGATGCCCACGGTGTCGACGAAGCCGTCGAACCGGGAGACGACGTCCTCGTGGAGGACGCTCTCGACGAAGGATCGGCCGAACCGCTTCGAGAGCGAAAAGGCGATCGCGCTGCCGATGAGGACGCCGGTGAGGCTGTACACGATCCCCCAAAACGAGCCGAAGAGGTAGCCCGCGACCACGGCGACCACTTGCCCCGGGATCGGGGCGACGATGACCTGAAGCGCCTGAAGGCCGACGAAGACGAGGGGGGCGAAGATCCCGAACCCGTCGAGCCACGCGCGGAGGGCCTGCTGGTCGGTGAAAAAGCTGGCGTACCGGCTCACGAGGACGTAGAGCCCGACCGCGAGGACCGCGACGCCGACCGCGGCCGCGATCCCCCGCCGGCGGTCGGCCCGCGAGGAGAAGAGTTTCATTCGTGTGGTAGCCGGCGACAGAGCGACTTGAAGGTTACCGAAGCGGTCACGCGAGCGGCTCCGCGCTCCAGTAGGCCATCCGCATCGGGATGCCCTCGCTGTCTCTGTGGGTCGCGTCCCCGGGCAGGAACCGGAGGTCGTCGACCGCGCGGCGCGCGACCACCGCCAGCCCGAGCGCGTCGACCGCGTCGTCGACGGTGGGGTCGGCGGTCGCCGACTCACCAGCGTCGCCGTCGGCGGTCCCGGGCTCGGCGTCGACCAGTTCCCTACAGATCCGGCCGAGCGCGGCACCGGGAGCGTCGAGGTGCCCGTCGAGCGCGGCGAGCCGCTCGCCGACGCCCGGGGCCGTGGTCTTCGAGCGGTCGAGCCGAGCCCCGTTGAGCCCGCGGAAGCACACCTCCGGGTGCGCCTCCATGACGCGGTCGCGGGCCGTCTCGTCTGCCCGGAGGAACGCGTCGACCGCGCCGATCGCCGGTGCGATGTGGTACGACTGCCGGCTGAGTCCCTTGTCGAGGTCGGATTTGTTCCGCTCGCTCACCGTCCCGTAGTCCGCGCCCTCGCGCGCCAGTTCGCAGGCTCCCCGGGACGGCACGGGGAACACGCTGCTCGGGCGCTCGGCGGCCGATCGCGCGGCCGAATCGACCGCCTCGCGCTTTGCGAGGGTCTCGGCGTCGTCGGGGAGGCCGATCGGCACGTCGACGAGGATCCGGTCGACGCCGTCGTTCCAGAGGGTTTCAAGATCTGCTTCGAGCCGGCACTGAGGGTCGTCGTCGCCCTCGATCACGACCGCGATCCACGCGCCGCCCGCCCAGTCGACGCCCGCAACGGTCTCGGTTGGCATCGATCGATTCAGGGTCGCCAGTCGGAAGTGATTGCTGGGCGGAGTGGTGGGTTACTTCCAACCGTGAATACCGGCCGACACCGGTCGCTCACCGAGTGAAAGTGCGGGAGAAGTGGGCCGGCACGATGTACATCTATCCGTGTTCGTAACCGGCTCAGACTGTGCTACCCCGTCGTTCGTCTCAGTCGAGTTCATGTTCTGAATCTCCGTTTTCCGTCAGCTGCGCGACGTAGTCTTGCCGCTGTTCCATCCGGTCTCGGTACCGCCGCCACCGGTCCTCCGTCGAGGCCCAATCGTAGTGGTTCTCGATCGTCTTCACCGTCGCGTCGACCCGCTCCGCGACGACCTCCGGCGGGATCCCCTGGTTCAGTTGCCAGGTGATCGACCCCGTTCGTATCGGATGCGGAGATCTCGACGACGGACACTTGCTCAGCTTCGCGTACTTCGTCCAATCGCAGGTGTCCGGGTCCTTGTCGTGCGGACAGCCGCCGGCGACGCACGGTTGTGTTGCGCCGTAGCTCCACACCCGCACGGTGTTCTCCGTCGGCCGGCCCTCCGCGCTCGCGAGCAGCGGCTTCCGGCCGTGATCGTCACGGACATCGTACCGGCTCTCGCGAACGTATTCGCTCACGACGCGAGCGACCTCGTCGGGAACGCCGACCGGCCGCTCTCCGCGTCGGTTGTTCTTGAGCGGCGTCTCCGTGTCCGGCCGATGCCGGAACTCCAACCAGCTCTGTTCGTCGTCGTCGAAGCGAGCGTTCAGGTCCCGCACGTCGAGCGCCCGGAGCCCGCTCTGTCGAGCGCCGGTGAACCACGCGAGCTCGAGGAACGCGTGCGCTCTGCTGGCGCGGTCGCTCTCCGAAGCGCGATAGTGTTCGATCAACCGCATCGCCGCCGGCGTCGAGAGCTTCGTCTCGTCGGCCCGGTCCTCCGGATTGATGTCCGGGATCCGGACCGAATCGCTCAGGCCGTCCTCGACGGCGTCGATCTGTTCGAGGTACTCCGCGAACATCCGCATCGTCCACATTTCCCCTTCGAGCGTCGCCGGCGCGACCTTCGCGCTGCGGATCTCGTAGTACTCGTCGATGTCGTACCCGCGGAGCTGCCCGACGTGGTCGAGGCCGATCCCGTCGCACCACTCGACGAACAGCTTCAGGCGGTACTTCCACGACTTCACCGTCGCTTCCGTCGCATCCGCTCTCCGACGCCGGAGGTACCGATTCGCGGCGTCGCGAACGGACATCTCCTCGGGCGTTCGGCGGCTGCTCATGGTCCCCGATTCAGGCTCACCAGCGACCGGCCGCAGTAGTACCCGCAGTCGGGGCAGGTACAGCCGTTCACGAACCGGTTGACCGTGCGACCGCACTGGTCGCACTCCCACAGCTTGGCCGTCACACGACCACCTCGCCGGTCCGGAAGTCGTCGGGAGAGATCCCAGCCTGTCGCCGCGCCATGTCGACGACCGCGTCGTCGGTCGCCAGCAGGCTCGCGTCGACATCCTCGACGAGCCTCCCGCGGGCCGTCCGCAGCGACACGGTGACGCGCCGAGTCACGTCGGCACCCCGAGCTGCTCGCGTTCGAGCTCGCGGAGCGCTCCCGTCACCCACGACGCGTCGCCGGGCAGCTCCCGAGCGATCGCGTAGCGGTCGTGAGACGAGTACACCTCGCCGCCCGCCATGACGACGTAGAGCGTCGTCTCGGAGTGGTAGCCGGCGCTCGCGAGCGACGGGTACTCCTCGGGATCGACGCGCTCGACGCCCGCCGTGTAGGCGGTCGTCTCCGCGTCGTCGCGAATGCGGTCGAAGTTCACGCGTCACCTCCGGCCACCCACTCGTCGCGGCGGTCGAGCGCGTCGCGCGCCGCGTCGGTGAGGCTGTACTCGTTGGTGCGTCGGTCGCGGGCGCGCTTTGCGACGAGGCCGCGGTCGACGAGCTTGTCGAGGTTCTGGTAGAGCCGGCTGTGGTTGATCTCCTCGCCGTAGTAGTCGGCGAGGTCCGTCTTCAGTGCGAGGCCCTTCCGGTCGTCGGCCTTCGCGAGGGACCGCAGGAGATCGCGCTGGAATCCGGTGAGGTCGGCGACGACGTTCTCCTCGGTCGTCGCGTTCATTCGGCACCCCCATCTTCGTCTTCGATCGGTCGGAAGTTCTGCTGGACCATCCCGGGAACCGGGAGGTGGCCGTTGCGCTCGTAGCCCGCCTCTGCGAGGACTTCGTCGATCTCGTCGACATCCTGCTCGTCGGCGTCGACGTTGAAGACGAAGTGTCCGCGGCCGTCGTCGAGTTGAACGAGACTGTCGGGGTCCGCGTCGGGGAGCTTTTCGACCGCTTCAACGAGATCGTCGTCAGTCATCGCTGCCCTCCGAGACCATCTCCTTCGCGTGCTGCGAGACGTGTTTAGCGGGCACGATCACGAGTGGTAACAGGCGATGGTCCGCTTCGCTCAGTCCGCTGATGTCGTTGGGACGCGCGAAGGCGTCCTCACCGAAGGCCGCCGTCGTGTCGAGCGAGAGGTACTCACGGTCGCCGGCCGCGGCCTCGATCTCGACGCCGCCCTTCGAGAAGCCGCGGAGGACGACCGGATCACGGTCGGCCTCCTCGAAGGCTTCCTCGATGATGTCGATCTGTCTGCGGAGGTCGTCGAACGACCACGCGAGCGTTCCGGCCTCGCGATCGCTCACGGGAGATCGCCTCCGTTGGCCTCGATGACCTCCTCCAGCGTGGCGAGCGCGCCGTCGACCGGACCGTGGTCGTGGGCCTGCCGCGCTTTCGCGCGCTTCAGCTGGCGCGCGGCGTCCTCGATCATTTCGAGGTCGGCGGCGTTCATTCGCCACCTCCGGTCGCGCAGTCGCGACAGACCGGTGCGCCGAAGCCGGCGTCGAAGCCGTCGGCGCTTGCGCTACAGAACGCGCAGTCGCCGTCGTTTTTACCGAGCGGTGCGTCTACCGTCGCGCGGGGCGTCAGCCCCGCAGTTGCCATCATTGGCATGGTTCTGTGGTTTCAGCACAGAACCCGACCCGGCCGGGTGCTGTCACACCGCGGCCGGGATTCCTACAGTTTCATCGCGAGCCGAGGGTTCGTCACTCGGGCTCCGTGTTCACCCAATACTGTGCTTGGTACATTAATGTACCGAACGAGTGAGAATATGCTTGTAGATTAGTAACGCTCTTGTCGAGCGTAATATGGACTAAGGCATAGCAATGTTTCATATGAGATATGCGGGTTCTTGGATGACTGCTGCCGATGATCGCGTTTTAGAGTATCTATCCGAACACGAGACAGGTTCTCCAGCAAAAATGAAACGGGAAGGCCCTATTCGGTATTCTCGTCAGCAAATCAATCGTCGGTGTAAGAAATTGGCCGAGAACGGACTCGTTCGACATCTAGGAAACGGCGTCTACATCATTACCGACGACGGCGAGGCCTACCTCGAAGGTCGACTCGACACCGAAAACTGGCGCTATATCGACGAGGACGCCGACGCGGTTGAGGCGAGCGAGTCGGCTGACGGAGAGACGTCGAACGGAGGCGCAAGCTAAATGCGGGACTCCGTCCCGTGGATGGGCGGTGTCGACGAGCGCATCCTCGAACGCTTAGCCGATGATGGCGACGCAACCGCGTGGGAGATTGCGTTCGACGTGCTTGGACGTGTGAGCCAGAGCCAAGTCAGTGATCGGTGTGCGGTGTTGGCCGACGCCGAGCTCGTCGAGCGTCATGAGCGCAAAGTCAGTGATGATCGTGTGGAGACCTACTGGTCGATCTCGACGTGGGGAGAACAGTTTCTGAGTGCGGATGTTGACCCGAGTTTGGACGTGCCGATTCCAAAACCACGGCCGCCTCATGCTACTAGGCCTGGGAAGTGGGCTGGATTTTGACAATCACAGCGGTGTACTAGAGAAATAATACATTCAGAGGGTATTTCAATTCATAAACCCTTTTATTTCTTCCATATTGGCATACTTATTTAAAAACCGTGACCAGATAGCTGTTAATACGATACCTGACCAAACCAGTAGTAATGTGTTTATGGCTAGATCGCCCTGACAAATTCGTACAAGTAGAAGCGGCCCCGCGAAAATAAATGATAATAAACTAATCCACAAATTACCATTTATAAATATCGTTGTGAACCGTCCTGCGCCCTCCTTGATACTAGTCGCAGACTTTTCAGACACAGAAATTGTATATACACAAGTCCCTGTGAAAAGAGAGGTTACGGCTAAGCCTAGCAACCAGACAGGCTCTAGTGTTAAAACCGGAGTGGTATACTTGACCAGGGGTATATCAACAACTACACAGCATACTAGGAGCGAATTGTACTTCGTATAGAGGTATCCGTACATGATAACCGGTAAAAGCGAACTACCCTTCCGCTGAGAATCAAGAAACGTCAGCGAACCAGTACTCATACCTCATAAAAAGTGTGAGACATATTAAGAGCAATCATCTAAGATTTTAAATTGACTATTGAAACTGCCCTCAAATATTGTCTATTGGTATCGAAATGGTTTTATTTTATATGAAAGATAATTATCTCGGTGATAACTATTTGAAATGATTAGATCAGTCGTTCAGCTTCTAACATCAACCGTTTTTAGAACTTTTCCACTTTCTTTGAGAACAAATTGTATAACCGATCCTTGTACCCCACGTGGGTTAGAAACATTCACATGAAATCCACTTTTAGAGACATAGTCTCGGAGTTTAAATGATGAATTTTTATATTTAAACTCTGGCCCCTTTTCGTCAAATGTACAGACTACGTCTGGATGTGTCTTGAGTTCTACCCATCCACGATCACAACCTGATGGCCAGCTAATCGAAACTCGAAATCTTCCCTCTGACTGGTACATCGGGATATAACCACCATGATGGGCTGCGTCTTGAACTTCTCCAGTATCTACATGTTTAGGTACTACTTTGATATTCGGAGAGCTGCTCTGCTTACTTCTTGGACTTTTACTGCCTGGATCTTCTTCCGAAGTGTCTTCTCGATCAAATTTACTAGCCGATCCTTCATCACCAGATCTATCTTCTTTCCCGAATATGAATTCATCAATTCTTCCAAGAAAAAGTGTAGTATACGGCGTATAGCTCTTGCTAAAGTGCGAATGATCCTTAAAAACAAACAGGCCTGAATGAAGTCGTCCACATGACATAGATTATTTGAGACTCTCTATGACATCTCCTGCTACTGCATATTTCTCAAACAGTTGTATCACATATTCACGACCCTCTGGCGTACTCTTA
Organism: Halorubrum tebenquichense DSM 14210; assembly: GCF_000337415.1. Lineage (GTDB taxonomy): Archaea > Halobacteriota > Halobacteria > Halobacteriales > Haloferacaceae > Halorubrum > Halorubrum tebenquichense. The sequence goes on from NZ_AOJD01000017.1 coordinate 7,671, forward strand.
GTAAAGTTTAATCGCCCGTTTTCATATCCTACCTCAATACGAGTGTCCTCGTAATAGAATACTAGATCTGCTCTATCAAGCGTATATTCATACGCAATTTCGCGCTGAGTTAGGTTCCGAATCTCATCCCAGTTGACTTTTTGTTCTTCGAAATCACGGGCAATAATTTTCGGTTGACTCCTGCTAGCGAACACAAACGACCATGTCCCAAGCCGATGTGTCTGTGGACGATTAAATCTCCCAACATCTACGGATAGTTCTTTGTTTATCTCTCTAAATACTGTTCTAGAAGTCATTCCAGAGATATCAGAGTCAATTATAAGCAGGCCAGAACCATCCCTGTATTCGAAATCGTATATTTCAGGATCAATAGTAAATCGGTTCCCAGGAACGGGCTCCTCGTATGTTACAACCCCCTCGTATTTTTTTTGATCGTAGGGATATTCTGAGATAACCGACTCTACGGTTATTCCTTCAAGATCATCAACTTCGATCGAAACTATCTCCCCAGAAGCCTCTAGAAGTGAGTCTGCTTTTATATCGTCGTCCGCCAGCTGTCTGAGGGAGCTCATTATTTGATTAGTGGCTCTTACCTACCAACTCGGTGGAAGAGGTAAACACTTTGTCCTAATAACATACTAATATATTTTTCTCTCCGACCTAGTCAGAGTCTTCATTATCGTCATTATCTGGATCCAAGAGATCGAGTCCCTCATCTATGTTATAGTCGTCTGTTAGACTATCTCCTCGCCGATTTGCGTATTGGCGGAGAACACTGAGGATAGTTGATCTATCTTCAATAGGAATATCGTTCTCATGCGATTTTATTAGGAGGGCTTCAAGGAAAGTAGGTGGGACGATGTGTTCCTGAGTACTATCATCGTCTCTAATCTCTTGCCACTCCTCGTAGAGTTCCATGATCTCATAGGCAGATTCCGTGGCATACCCCATCTTCTCAATCTTCGATGCGTTGTTCATGCCAGCCTTAGAAGATTTGATCTGGATCTTGTCCCTTTCTATCTGTATCCTGATAGATTTCTCCTTAGTTTCACCTTCGTCGCTGATTTTAAGCACAAAGTTGCCTTCCATCATCGTCAATGACTTTCCGAGAAGAAGCCCGATAAGGAGTGTAGGGGCCTCTTTAGCATTACTAGACTCTTTTACTGTATTTTCTTTACCTAAAACGTCTTCTGCGCCTTCCACCTTTGCGTCAGTTAGCTTCCCTAATTTGAGTTTGTCCGTCAAATCTTCATCGTAGTATATCTTCTTGAACATCCAAAGTAGGAAGTCGTTTGGCAACCCAATACTATGAACCTGAGCAGACTGCCCAATCCAGGTGTTAAATTCATCTTTAGCGTGATCGGCTGCGCCATCTGGGCCCCGGACTAGTAGTTTATCAGGGGATTTCCAGAAAATGTGAACCGCTTGCTCATTTGGAATTTTAACGTCTTGTCTAGGTTTATCGGGAGAGATCTCAGCTTCTTCTGTTTCGTAGTCTTCTTTTCGATGACGAAGCGAGACAAGCGAGTTAATAAACTCTTGAGTAGAGTTAGGTAAGTCCGACGTATATGAGCGAATATCAGATAACTCGAAGCCTTCTCCCTCATCCCGTGAATCTCCCTCTTCAAATTCTGGGAGATACTCTTCGAGTAGATGATTTTCTACGCTCCGTGGGGTTCCCTCAAACTCTTGGTCTGTTACATCGTGTACTTCACAAATCTCGTTGTAGAGCAGATACCCATCATAATCGAACCCTTCATCCTCAGTACTCATGATGTACAGATATACCTATTAGAGAACACATATATCTAATGGTATCTCTATCGAATTTTACTCTTCCTTTGCGAATTCTAATATCTCATCAACGATGTACGTAGCATACTCATCAAATTTGAAATTGCTTGGGTTATATACTTCAACATATCCGCTTTCTGCCATTGTCATTTTCATATCTACACCCTGTATTTCATACTCTAGACCTAACTGATTGAGATACGATCGGTCCAACACATCTCCCACTTCTCCATCTGAGAATACATCCTCGCCATAGACAACTCCCTTTTCAGCTTCGCCAATGTTTCCGTAGAACCCAACCTGCCACGGATTGACTCCTTCGGCTCTGTAGTATTTTTCAGCATAAGCGTTAAGATCGATCTCAATCCGTTCCACGAAGGTACCAGGGTGTTGTTCTTGGACGAGCTGGAAAGCAAAGGTTCCAGAACCACTACTAACTGCGATAAATTCACCCGGAACTGCTACAAATTCTGTATACTTTCCACCAACATGGCCACCTTCGGAAACCTCAATTTTCCCGGTTTCCGGATCAATTTCGACAGTCTCTGTGTCTTCTACCTCATGAATTGCGGCTTCTCCTTTATATCCGACGTGCCCGGTGTCCAGGGGTTTTGATTCCTCTATCTGAAATGACCGAGAAAACCGATTTCCGTCTTTTTCTGTGTTTTCATGGAATGACTCAAACTCATCGAAGGTACCGTCGATGGCACCGATCACACCTGCCTTCATATTTGAAATATTTATCCAGCTATCATATGGGTTTTTTCGTCTGAACTAGCGGCTGAAGATGGCTATCATGACGAACGTTTTTATGATAATGTGTCAACCTGATACATAAGGAGACACCCGAGCCAAATGAAAGTACAATCAGGTGACTACGACATTGAGTCGTTCTGTCAGAAGTTGATCGATACTGATCCGGCTCACACCTTCGAAGGGTTCCATTACAACCACGCAAAGGTCTACTTCTATCTCACTGAAGACGACTGGCTTGACAATTTCGAGAACAACTACGAGATTGAGGACTACGGAGAGGTGTATAAGCTCACCCGTGAGTACGTCGGCCGCTTCGGTGAAACGGACCAAGCGGTCTACTACGCCCACTACTTTGATGATTCTCTTCTCATGCTCTTCACCGCAACGACGGAAGAAGCGAAAGAAAATACCCTTGATCTCACCGTTCAGACCAGTCCGACGATCTGCGAGATGCCGATTGTCCCACAAGACTTTCAGCGACTACATAAGATGGTGCTGGAAGAGAACCCTTCAATCCGCATTACTGGCTTCAAAGCACACCGAATTCCCGACCTTGCTGAGGCCGAGATCCGCCCCGATTACAACCGCGAGATCAAGTACAAAGGGGAAGACGGGAAGCAAACACTCCAAGAATTCAAACAGTATTACGGCGTCGTCCCGACTCGTGTGGAGTACCGTGAGGGCGACATCGAGATCAAGATCGATAAGAGCGGAAAGTTTACAATCAAGCGGTCCACCGCCGACAACTTCACGCTCCTGTTCGATTTGATCCGGGAGATACAGGACCACGTCCTTGATATTCAAGAGGTGAGTCAGCGGATCAAGTTTCGAACCGAGCGGCGGAACTCGGGAGAACTTCAGCTGGAGTTCCCTTCCGTAACCGCCGGACAAATTGACTTCCATAAGTCGTTCAACCTCCTGATGGCCGAGGAGTTCATTGAATCGGCCGGAGAAGAAGGCTATAGGCAGTTCACCTTCACAGATGTCTCGAAGGAGGCAGGGTCCCTCGACTTCTCTGCTACCGTCACAGACGAGGTCCGCGAAGCGACGTTCAACATCAGCGCAACCCAGGACTCGATGAAGATCGTCCCGAAGCACGACTGTGAGTTTCCTACCATAGTCCACTTCTTCCACCTCGTCACCGAGACGATCGACGAACGCGCGACGATCAACGTGTTCGATACCGAATCTGCGTACGCTACCTCTGCCCCTTGAGATGGATGTCGAACCTCCCGACGACGTGCCGGACTACTGGCACCAGGATTTCATCTACGAGTATAAGCAAATCCGGAGAGAGAAACTCGACCAATTCGCAGAAGATGAGTATCGAGATCGGATTGAGCGTGGCATCAAAAAAGAGCAAGAACACAGGAAGCTCCTGAATCTCTGTATCTTCCCGTTTGCCAGTTCATCTCCCCCTTCTGGGTTCAGACTCGTTCAAGCCGATCCCTTAGAGGAGAAGGGGCTCCCAAATTTTGACTTCCTCTTGTGGGACTTTGATGGACAAGCAATCTTTGGAGAGGCGAAAGCGAATACCGCACAGGGCCCAGTTAGCCTTCTTAACGAGGTACAAGAGCAGCGTGAGGTTGTTGAAGAGAACTTAGATTATATCGTTGAGAACTACCTCGGTGAAGAGCCTCGTAACATTGAGTGCGTTCTTGCGACGTTTGCGGGCGACGCGAACCAGATCGCCCGGAAGGCCATGAGCGATGAACGCGAAGTCGTAACTTGGGCTGTCCATCAGATGCGAAAGAGCATCTCGGTTCATACAGTCCTTCCTCAGGATAACGAGATCCCTGATGGGGAGGACATCGACGATGTCCACCTCCGTGTTAAACACTCCAAGCACGAACTGAATCGAACGCTCGAAGAGGCAGAGTCGGCAGAGGGAAGTTTCGACCTCTTTCCTGAGTCTGATCCAGTAACAAAACTGCGGACCATCATCACCGCCAGACACTCCGCGGAAGGCCACTGTTTCGTCAATATTGACGACATTATCGACATAGTCGAAGCGGATCTGTTCTATCTCTCCGAAGAGAAACGCGGAGAGATAGTCGACGAAATCATCGACGATGCTCTTGATATTGGATTCATCCGCGAGTATAATGATTCAGATGCGGACTACAAAATCGTCTCTCGATACACCAATAGCTCGGGTCTCGAAAAGACACTTGAAAAGAAGTGGATCGACTCTCAGGTCAATGCCGAAATCAAAAAAAGGGAGAAAGAAGCTGAACGACTCGCGGCACAGAATGTGAACAAACAAACCGAGCTTTGGGATTTCTCTGACGATAGCTGATTCTGGCAGTATCTTCACTTACACCCCGGTTTGTAGACGCTTATTGGTATCTGATTTCTAGGTGATTCTGTATGAGTTTCATAGCCCTCCTCGAACAGGAAAAGGCCGTCAGTCCATTCGACATTGACCAGACGCTCTTGTGGCGGAGATTGTTGGTGAGTCATAGCGCAGTTTCGAGGATGGTTTTGAGTGCTTCTTTCCCCGGTTTTCGGAACACTTC
>NZ_AOJD01000018.1 GCF_000337415.1 Halorubrum tebenquichense DSM 14210
TCGTCGGGTGACGCGGTTGCGTCACCCTTGCCTGCTGTGACTTCTAGCTCCAGCTGAGAACTGACCAACAATCCTCTACCCAAGAGCGGCCCGTTAAATACGAACTTGGGATTATCGTGCCGACAGCCGGTTTCGTCGTATTACTTTACTACCTCGCTAATCGCCGGGATCTGCCGAAAGCGGAAGATGACTCACCTCCAGAGCAGTAGTCGTCGAGTCCTCCTCATTTCAAATCACTGGGTCCGAGAAGACGGCTGAAAACACGGCTGCCATGTCTGCTGTTGTGATCTGTTACGATAGTCAGCTCGCATCCTTCAGCGACCGGCTGTTTCACATAGTCTTGTGTCTAACGAATAGGATTTCAACGGAGCCTCATGGCCCCGACCGAACGCGGACTCAGTCGTCCGCGGCGGCGGGGGCGGTCGGCGTCTCCGCCGCCGACTCGGCCCGTTCGGACTCGGCCAGCGGCGTCCACTCCAGTTCCTCCTCGTAACGGAACGCGCGGTGGTCCCGCGTCGGGTCGACGACCGTAAGCGAGAGCCAGTCGTTGTCCAGCAGTCCGGCCACCGCCTCGTTGTCGGCCAATATCTCCGCGACGCGGTCGACCGGCGCGTGAACGACCGTCGACAGGCGGAGCGGCTGGTGGTACGGCTCGTCGGCCGCGGCCATGACCGACTGGAGCGGCAGTCCGGTCATCAGGTCGCCGCCGTTGCCCTGGTAGACGCCGACGTTCCCGACCGGGTTGTGGGTCACCTTCGACCCGCTGCCGTACGCCGCGTTGTCGACCGTCGAGAAGTAGTACTGCGCGTTGATCCACTGGGTGACGACCATCGGCCCGGCGAGGATCGCTTCCAGCGCGTCGCCGTCGGCGTCGGTCGTCCAATCGTACGAGTGGAGGAACGCGCGCCCGTCGAGGTCGAGGCCGCTCGTCAGTTCGCGGGGCCCGATCACGAACCCCGCGTTGCCGGCCAGCCCCCACTCGGGGCGGGTCTCGGCCCAGTCGCCCGCGCGGCGCTCCGCCTCCCTCGCGGCCGCCGAGTCGCCGCGGTTCGGCGGGTCGTCGGGACCCGTCGGGCCGTCGCCGGTCAGGGTCCCGACGCGCTCGGCGGCCGCGGTCTCGCGGGCGGTCTCGAGGTCCGCGCGCAGCCGAGCGAGGTCGTCCGCGTGCGAGTCGGGGACGCTCCCGTCGTACAGTTCGATCTCGTCGGTCGTCGTGTTGTGTTCGGCGGCGAGGAAGACGGTGTCGTCCGGCACGTCGTGGCCCCGCTCGCGCAGACCGTCCCTGACCTCGGGGTCGTTACAGATCGCGGCGAGGACCCGGGCGTTCGGCCCGCCGGGGTTGCCGGCGCAGGCACCGCAGTCGAGGCTCGACCCGTAGGGGTTGTTCGCCGTCTCCGCCGCGTGGCCGGTGAAGACGACGAGCCGACCGAACGCCTCCCAGCCCATCAGATCGAAGGCGGTCGCGGCGTACTCGACCCGCTCCTCGCGGGTCAGGCCGACCGGGAGCCCCCCGTCGGAGCGCTCGTGGCGGTGGAGGTCCGGCTCGCAGAACTCGTGGTCGTCGGGGACCGAGTCGCCCGCCGCGTCGAGCAGGTCGGACACCCGGTCGGGAACGAGCGTGCGGGCCGCGAGCGCGACCCCGTACCCGCTCCCCGCGCCCTCGACGAAGCTGAACGCGGTGGCGGGGTTGGACTTCAGCGTCTCGATCACCTCGCCGGCGGCCTCGCGGAGGGCCCCCCACCGGTCGCGAACGCCCCGCGCGTCGTCGTCGGTCGGGGCCTCGGAGACGCGGTGTTGCGCGTCGACGATGGGGGGACAGGCGTCGACCGACACATCGGAGTCGTACCCACGGTACTCCATCGGCACGCCGAAGAAGCCGGCGTACCCGTGGGTCTCGTAGTCGCCGGTCGCCTCGACGTGCCGCCGGATGACCTCCGAGCGCGTGTCGATACAGAACACCAGCTGCGCGGCCGGCCGCCCCGACGCGCCGCCGTCGGCGCGGGCTTCGCTCGCCTCGGCGCGCGCCTCGCCCTCTGCCGCGACCCGGTCGACGAGCTCGCCGCGGTAGCTCGCCTCCCACGCGCTCAGGAACGCGTCGGCCAGCTCGTCCGCCGGCTCGGGGCCCTCGTCGGCCGCGTCGGGAACGTCGGTTACGTCGACGCCGAAGGCGTCGAGCAGCGCGAGCCGGACGGCGACGTACCCCTCAAGCGTGACCGGGCGCGCGGACTGCCACGCCCCGCCGTCGGCGACGCGGCGCTTGATCAGCCCGGTCCAGCCGGGGAGCGCGGCGAACTGCGCCTCGAAGACGGCGCTCCACCGACCCTCGGGGCACGGCTCCAGCACGGACTCGACCGCTTCTATCGGCGACGCCGGGAGGTCGGTCGCGACGCCCTCCGGGATCCGATCGTCGTGCGCGGCCACGGACCGGAACGCGTCGTAGAACCCGTCCTCGGCGTTCGGCATCGACCACTCGGCCTGCCCCTCGTCGAGGAACGCCGACAGCCACTTCGTCAGCACGCGGTCGGCCCGCTCCGTCGCGCCGGGCGTCGGATCGTCCGTCGCGTCCGCCTCCGCTGTCTCCATCCGTTCCAGCAGCGCTTCCGGGTCGCCCTCGTACCCGCGCTCGGCCAGTTCCGCGTCGAGCAGGTCCCGGTCTATCCGACCCTCGTCGAGGGCCGCCCGGAACGTCTCGGGGCTGGGGTACCCGCGGCCGCCGAGGCGGTCGGCCGCCCGCGGCACGGCCTCGGCGAACGGCTCGTCCTCGAAGCCGGAGAGCGGGTTGGCCGTCACGAACGAGTGGATCGGCCAGACGGACCCGACGGTCTCCGCGGCCTCGTCGATGCTGTCTCTGACGGCGGGTTCAGTACTCATTGTACTCCTCCGTGGCGGTTAGCACCGTCTCGGACGCGGGTTGCCCCGCGTTCAGCAGCGCGACGTAGAGGCGCTCGCTGCGCTCGTGGACGCCGGTCTCGATCGCGACGTACGCCGCGAGGAACGCGGCGGCGACGAGCGCGTGGAGCGCGGTCAGTTCGGTCGGCGCGGAGACCATCGGCAGCCCGTAGAGGACGCCCGAGACGGCCTCGTAGACGAGCGCGTAGCCCGCGATGGCCGGCAGGAAGACGAGCGGGATCGCGCCGTAGCGGGCCGCCGGCGACAGCGCGGTCTGCCGGAGGGCGCTCCGGGCCGCGTGGAGCGTCGTGAGCGCGACGAGCCCCGCGAGCAGCAGGCCGCTGTCGACGCTCGTCCCCTTGCCGGTGAGCAGCGCGAACGTCGCGCCGCCGGCCAGCCCGGTCGCCAGCACGACGAGCGCGCCGACGGCGCTCGTCCGGCTTGACTCCGCCTCGGTCGGGACCGAGCGCTCGACCTCCTCGCCCGCGCTGAGGAAGTGGTACGCCTTGTAGAAGCCGTGGACGATGAGGTGGGTGATCGCGGCCCCGAAGAAGCCGAGGCCGGCCTGCATGATCATGAAGCCCATCTGTCCGACCGTCGAGCAGCCCAGTTCGCTCTTCACGTCCGGCTGGACCGTCTTGAGTAGTTTCCCGAGCAGGGCGCTCGTCGCCCCCACGGCCACGACCCCGAGCATGAGCGCAGTGTCGACGGTCACGACCGGGGCGAAGCGGGCCAGCAGGATGCCGCCCGCGTTGACGAAGCCGGCGTGCATCAGCGCCGAGGCCGGGGTCGGCGCGGTCATCGAGGAGAGCAGCCAGCCGTGGAACGGGACCAGCGCCGACTGGATCATCGCCGCGAGGACGAGCGCGGCCGCGGCGACGATCCACGCGGGCCCGCCGAGCGCGTCGGCGCTCGCGGCGATCCCGGAGACCGTCGTCGCGCCCGTCGCCCACCACAGCGCCGTCACCGCGACGCCGAGGAGCGCGCTGCTCGCGAGGAAGTGGGTCCGCGCGACGCTCGCGGCGGCCCGCGCCTGCCGCCACCCCTCGACGGTCCCGATGAGCCGCGCCATCAGCAGCCCCATCGCCAGCCAGCAGAGCCAGAACAGCGCGACGTGGTCGGCCGCGGCCAGCGCCATCACGGCGAGCGTGAACGAGAAGACCGCGACGAAAAAGCGCGTCTCGTGAGCGCTGCCCGCCATGTAGCGCCGCGAGTAGCTGTGGACGATCCCGCTGAAGAACGTGACGACCGCCCACAACAGGACTGTCAGCCCGTCGACGGCGATCACGCCGGGGAGCTCCCACGCGCCGCCGAGTCGGACTCGGCCGACGAGCGCGGCGACGCTCGCGGCGAACAGCGACCACGCGAGCAACGTCAATACGGCGGGGACGGACGACGACCCGTCCGTCTCCCCGAGCGCTCCGACCGTCGGCTTCGAGCTGTGTCCTGACATCGTTCGACTCGTCGCACGACCCGTTTCGGATCCCGCCCGACACCGAGATCCGATTTCGGTCGTCTCTAAGCCACTTTGAGAACGTAACGTGTATTAAATCTGCTTGTATTCACAAATCGTTCGAGGGACTGTTATTATAGAATGGTATGTTTACGGCTCGTCGCGGCTGCGGCCGTCGAGGGGCGCTCGCCGCCTCGGGTCGCCTCACGAAACCATATCGGTCCCGAGCGCGGAGTGGCTGTATGGAGACGATCTCTGGGACCGTCCTCGCCGGGAGGTCCCTCGAACCCGTCCGGGGACGCGTCGTCGTCGAGGGCGGTCGGATCGAGGCGGTCGAGGAGACGGACACCGACTCGACGGACGTCGTGATACCCGCGTTCGTCAACGCGCACACCCACCTCGGGGACTCCGTGGCGAAGGAGGCGGCCGTGGGCCTCTCGCTCGACGAGGCCGTCGCGCCGCCGGACAGCCTGAAACACCGACGGCTCGCGAACGCCGACCGCGGGGAACTGGTGTCGGCGATGCGGCGGACGCTCCGGTTCATGCGGCGGACCGGCACCGTCTCGTGTCTCGACTTCCGCGAGTCGGGCGTCGAGGGAGCGCGAGCGCTCCGCGAGGCGGGGGCGGACGCCGAGGTCGACCCGTTCATCTTCGGCAGCGGCGACGCGTCGGTGCTGGACGTGGCCGACGGCTACGGTGCCTCCGGCGCGAACGACGACGCGTTCGCCGCGGAGCGCGCCGCCTGCGAGGAGCGCGGCCGCCCCTTCGCGATCCACGCCGGCGAGCCGGACGCGACCGACATCCACCCGGCGCTCGACCTGGACCCGGACCTCCTCGTCCACATGGTCCACGCCGAGCGCGAGCACCTCGAACGGGTCGCGGACGGGTCGGTCCCGATCGCGGTGTGCCCCCGCGCGAACGAGGTCCTCGACGTGGGCACGCCGCCGGTGCGCGACCTGCTCGACCACACGACGGTCGCGCTCGGCACGGACAACGTCATGTTGAACCCGCCGTCGATGTTCCGGGAGATGGCGTTCGCGGCGAAGCGGTTCGACGTGAGCGCCCGCGAGGTGCTGCGGATGGCCACCGCCGCCGGAGCCGAGGTCGCCGACCTCGACTGCGGCGTCATCGCTCCGGGTCGGCGCGCGGCGCTCGTCGTCCTCGACGGCGACTCGGACAACCTGTCCGGCTCGGTCGACCCGGTCCGCGCGGTCGTCCGGCGCGCGACCCCGCTCGACGTCGAGCGCGTCGTGGTCTAGTCGCCCTCGGTTCCGCGGTCCGCGCCGTGGTCTAGTCGTCCTCGCTTCAGTTGCCGTCCCCGCTCCGGTCGTCCCCGCCGTCGTCGCGCCCGGCGTCGAACCTGCCGAACGGGGTCGTCTCGTGGGTCCGCACGAGGACCTCGTCGGCCACGGTGACGCCCATGTCGAGCAGCTCCTGCGCAACCGGCGTGATGTCGTTGTCCGACTCGCCGACGACCGTCACGAGGAGGTTCTCCTCGCCGGTCACCAGCTCTTGGACCGACACGACGCCGTCGATGTCGAGGATCTCCGGGATGCGCTCGCCGCGCTCCGGGATCGACGCGGTGCAGTAGAGCAGCATCCGGAGCGGATACCCCGACCGCTGGTAGTCGACGCTGGCGCTGTACCCCTTGATCACGCCGTCGGATTCGAGGCGTCCGATGCGCTTGCGGACGGTGCTGTCGGAGGTCCCGGTCCGCTCCGCGATGTCCCCGGACGACGTGTTCCGGGCGTCCTCCTGAAGCGCGTACAGGATCGCCCTGTCGACGTCGTCTATCGCCTCGTTGCCCATGGTCCCGGATAGACGCCTGCCGTCTTTATAGGTTGTCGGGCCGCCGGCCCGGACCGGTGTGAGGCTTCCCGACCCGCCCCGGCGTCGACGCTCCCCGCTCCGATCCCGACGCCTACATACGGTCCCCGCCAGTGGGTCGGATATGGCACCCTACACCGTTGACATCGACGTGCGGTTCCGCGACATCGACGCGCTGGGTCACGTCAACAACGCCGTCTACGCGACGTACATCGAGCAGGCGCGGACGCGGTACTTCCGCGACGTCCTCGACATGGACATCTCGCAGTCCTCGAACGTGCTGGCGTCGATCTCGATCGACTTCCGCCGCCCCGTCGAGCTGTCCGACGATCGGGTCACCGTCACCGTCGATCTGGCTGATCTGGGCCGGTCGAGCGCGACGATGACCCACGAGGTCCGCGTCGGCGACGCCGTCGCCGCGGAGGCCGAGGCGACGCTCGTCTCGCTGGACCCCGACACCGGGGAGCCGACGCCGATCTCCGAGGAGCTCCGGGACGCAATGGAGTCGTACCACGACCTCTGAGGCCCCGTGACTCTGCGGGCCCGCGACCGCAGCGGCGACGACGGCCCGGAAGTCGGTCGCCCGAGCGACCGCGACGCACACCTTCTTGACGCCGCGGACGGATCGATCGGTATGAGCGTTCGACTGTACGCCCTCGACGGGTGTCCGTGGTGCGAGAAGGCGGCCGAGGCGCTGGACGACGCCGGCGTCGACTACGAGACCGAGTGGGTCGAGGCGCTCCACTCCGAGCGGAACGAGGTCAAGCGGGTCAGCGGCCAGCGCGGCGTGCCCGTCCTCGTCGACGACGAGCGGGGCGTGACGATGGCCGAGAGCGCGAACATCGTCGAGTACGTCGAGAGGACCTTCGCATGAGCATCTACACCGGCCGCGGCGACGAGGGCGAGACCGACCTCCGGGACATGAGCCGGGTGTCGAAGTCGAGCCACCGCATCGAGGCGTACGGCTCCGTCGACGAGGCGAACGCGCTCCTCGGGACGATCCGACCGACCGGCCACGACGACGTGGACGACTTACTGGGGACGATACAGAACCACCTCCACGTCGTCCAGGCCGACCTCGCGAACCCCGACCCGGACCCGGACGACCCGCAGGTCGAGAGCGAGCACACCGAGCAGTTGGAAGAGCACATCGACGCGTTCGACGAGGAACTGGAGCCGCTGCGGTCGTTCATCCTTCCGGGCGGCGGCGAGGCGGGGGCCGCGCTCCACCACGCCCGCGCCGTGGCGCGGCGCGCGGAGCGCCGCGTCGTCGACCTCGCGCGCTCGGAGCCCATAAACGAGGCGGTCGTCACCTACCTCAACCGCCTCTCGGACCTCCTCTTCACCCTCGGCCGCCTCGTCAACGCGCGCGACGGCGAGCCGGAGGAGTCGCCCTCGTACTGACGGGAACGCGCGATTTTTCCCCGTCCCGCGCGAGGTGCGGGTATGACGCTCGACAGCTACGCGAGGGCGGTCGCCGACCTCGACCCCGCCCCCGGGGAGGTCGAGACGGCCGAGCTCGTCGTCACCGACGACGCGCTCGTGAAGGCGTTCGTCCTCGGCCCGGACGCGGCCGTGGACCCGCACGAACACGCCGACGCCACGAACGTGTTCCACGTGGTCGAGGGCGAACCGACCGTGATCCGCGACGGCGACGAGGAGGCGCTCGCGGCCCCCGCGGTGGTGCCCAACGAGCGCGGCGCGGTCCACGGCGCGCGCAACGACACGACCGACCGGGCCGTCCTCACGGCCACCCTCGCCCCGCTCAACTGATGGACGGAGAGATCGACCCCGAGGAGCTGTCGGCGCTGCTGTCCGAGCGCGCCGACGGCTCCGCCGACGAGACGCTCCGTATCGTCGACATCCGCGACCAGCGCGCGTTCGACCGCGGCCACCTCCCCGACAGCGAGTGTATCCCGTTCCCGGAGCTGACGAGCCGGGTCGCGGAGCTCGAAGGGGCCGACCGGATCGTCACCGTCTGCCCGCACGGCGTCGCGAGCCAGCAGGCGGCCCAGCTGATCGGGAGCTACGAGGGAACGCAAAAGGCGCGCGTCGAGAGCCTCCGCGGCGGCGTCGAGGCGTGGGAACAGACCGTAGGCGAACTGAGGGCGACGGACGCCCCGGACGACGAGTCCGACGCCGACGAAGGCCCCGAGTCCCCGTTCTGAGGCGGGACGGCCGCCCGGCCGCGCGCGCCTACAGCGCGCGGAGGCGGACCCGCCAGAAGTCGCGGAACGCGTCGTCGAGCGCCGCCTCCGGCTTCCCGGTCGCGTCCGAGACGTCGGTGCGGTCGGCGCGGTCGCGCACGCGCCCGAGGACGCTCCGCTCGCCCACGGCGATCACGCGGTCGACGTCTTCAGCCTCCGCGACATCGGCGAGCGCCTCGTTCGCGCGGTCGAGGTGGTCGTCGATCTGCCCGTCGCGGCGGCGCTCGAAGCGCCCCTGCGAGAACCCGCCCTTCGAGTGGGCCGACTTCACGTCGGAGGTGAACCCCTCGAACCCGACCCGCTCGGCCCCCTCGTAGACGCCGAGCGCGAAGGTGTCCGACCGGACCACGGCGAACGCGAACCGCCCCGTCGGGCGGAACCACGCGTCCGGTAGCCGGAACGCGTCGTCCCACCGGTCGAACGGGTCCGGCTCGATCGGCGGGGTCAGCGCCGCGCTCACCGCGCCGGTGTCGTCGGCGAGGACGACCGCGGGGGCCGCCCGCCGGACGAGCGCCGCGCGGTCGCCGAACCACTCCGCGACGGTCGCGGGGAGCGCGTCGGCGTCGGGGACGTACGCCGTGAGCAGCCCCTCCGGGTCGTCGCTCTCGACGGCGCGGAAGCGGTCGAGCACGTCCGCGACCCTCGCCCCTCGGAGATCGGTCACGCGCCGGAACTCCACGGACTCCTCGGTGCCCTCGGTCCGACTCAGCCGCTCCTCTAACGACTCGATCCGGTGTTCGAGCTCGTTGACCCGCTCCTCGGCGCGCTGGCGGTCGGCGACCGCGTCGGACCGGCGCTCCTCCTCGGCCTCGGCGCGGCGTTCGAGGTGGCGCTTCTCCTCCTCCAACTCCTCGATGCGCTCCTTCAGCTGGGCGCGCCCGAGCAGCCTGTCGATCATACCCGAACCGCGCTCTCCGGCGACCTAAAAGGTCCGTCTGCGACGGCGGCGACACAACCGATCCCATTTATAAATGGGTGCTGTGCGGTGGCGCGCGCCTCCGAGGCCGCACCGCGGCCGAGGAGCGTCGCGCGAGGGAGTCGCTGGCTCCGGAGCGAAGCGGAGGGGCCAGCGACGAGGCTGGGGAGGCGTGAGGCGCGGTCGCTGTGCGGGGTGGGACTCGAAGGGGCAGCCGGGAGGACGAAGACGCGCGACGCAAGGACCGCAGGGAGCGAACGCAGTGAGCGACTGAGGGCCGTGGTTCGAAACGGCAAAGCCGTTTCGTCATCACGAGACGCCAAAGGCGTCTCGAACGACAGCGAGCGCATCGAGTCCTCCCGGCCGGGGCTTCGGCGGTCCTGTTCCCAGCAGCGACTGCGTCGTAGCGAGTGTCTGGGGATTCGAAGGTCCTCAGCGCCGACTTGCCCACACCGATTTATAAGTAGATACATACGGAGATACGGCTGTTTGCCGTCGATCAGCCCGAAATCACTTATAAACAAATTCCGGAGTTAAAGCCGTAGTGCTACGCGTTCACGTATGGCTCCCACCCCTCCCAGCGGAGCAGTTTCTCGGCGCGGTCCGCGTCCGCCAGCAGGACGTTCTTGCGGTCCGGGAGCGTCTCGTCGGCGAGCGCCTGCGGAATCGCGAGCGTGCCGCTCGGGACGTCGTCGTCGCCGGCGACCGGGATGTGACTCCCGCCGACTTTCATCACGAGCGGGGCGTCGAGTCGCTCGACCCCCTCGCCGTCCGCGTACAGCTGCTCGTTGACGTGTTCGTGGTCCGCCCGCCGGATGACGGCGCGCTCGCCGCCGTGGGGTTCCACGTACAGTTCTCCCAGGTAGTAGCCGCTTGAGAATCGCTCGAACATTCTATGCGTGATACTCTCTACCATGACTATACATAAGCCTTTCTCGGACGTGGTCGATCGTGATAATCGGGCAGGAAGCAGGCGTCGCGGAACGCTTCACGAGACGTTTGCCCGTTTTTCTCAGCTACCGAACCCGAAAGAACGAATCCGCTTATAAATCGGCGGTCATCACGGGCCACTCCGAAGTCCCAGCCGTTTCAACGGACCTGGAACATCCTGTGATCAGTATTGTCATGAACTCGTTGACGAAGTCCACTCACGTATCTCGCCATCGACTACGATCTCGCTCCCGACATCTTCGAACGTGACACCACCGTAAGCAACGCTACTTCCCGGACCTACGTAGATACCCGTGCCACCACAATCCGCTGCACGGGCTGTTGTAAGCGTCGCCTCAGCATTTTCGCGGAAGCGAAACGCTTGATCTGCGGCCCCTGTTGCCGTTATATTGCTCAACATTAGGTCGGTCATGTTGTCGAAGATGATCGAGTTGGTAAACTCACCGCTCACGACGACGTTCGAGATTCTGCTTTCGTCAAATCCGGCTGCATACAGTCCCGATCCCTGTGCCACATCGCTGTCATCCGTCCTGATGGTAACCTCGGTGATAGTCAACCCCCGCCGCCCGTCTTCCACGTGGCCCAACGTGATCCCACGCGCGTTCCCGATACACGACACACCGTCGATAGTTAGGTCCGTTACTAACTCATCCGGGTCTGAGCGAATGGCCGTGTACCGGCACCCCGAAATTTGCCCGTCACTGATGGTGATCGACTCGTGGCGGCCGCGATGGAGTTGTACGCCGTGTTGTGGACCGTTCTCGGGATTAATCTCGAAGTTTGTCAGCCGGCAACGTCTCGTAGGGGTCCCGTCGTCCATGGCAAGAGCGGTGTCCGTTCCGTTCCAGATACCGTTCGACGAGATATCGGACTGTTGCGCATCGATCTGTAGGGGGGCGTCTGAGTCTCCCTCGCCACCTCTGCTCGCCCAGTAGCCGTCGACTGTGACGTTTTTCGACGACACGATATCGATGTGATGGTAGTGAATGGCATCCCCGTAAATCGACTCAAGTCGAACGTTCTCTGCGTGGGCAGGCATGATGCCGTTTGAATCCGGGGAGTCGATTCGAACGTTTCGAACTCCCCAGTTCGAGGCACCGTCGTATCCCGTTGTATCGTAGCCCTTGTTCGACAGGAGTGCCCCTCCCGTGTCGCCATCCGGACGAGGACCTTCGAAGATGGTCGACCGTCCCGCTCCGGTGAGAACCGTGTTGTCACCTACCAGCGGTGTCCGGTCGAATAGGTACCTCCCGGGCGGAAAATAAACGACACCTCCCCCCTCGTTATGTATGTCATCGAGGAGTTCGTGAACGGCCTCCCCAACGTCGGAATCCCCATCTCCTTCGATTCCATGAGACGCAACGTTCCACGTGGCGACGTCGTCCGACGCAGTACTTTGTCCGCCAGCACACCCCGAGACCGCCCCACAGCCCGCCGAGATCATGCCGAGAAACTCTCGTCGCCGCAGCTGTGAACGATCCATGATATCTTCGTCGCTTCGACAGAAGATAAATTACGGGACCGAAGGCGCTTATCGTACTTGGCTACCCATACAGTTCGATCGTTTTCCCCGACGCACACGGACGGAAATGCCGCCGCCCGGTCTCAGTCGTCGTCGCGCCGCGCGACCTCGTGCCGGCCGAACCCGTACCGCAGGCGGTTCGCGAGGCGACGCGAGAAGCGGCCCTCGTTGCGCGAGTCGAACCGCTCCGCGAGCGCCTGATAAATGAGCGGGACGGGAACTTCCTGTTCGAGCGCCTCCTGAACGGTCCACGTCCCCGTCGACCCGCCCGCGACGCGGTCCGCCACGTCGCCCAGGTCCGACCCCTCCTCGCGGAACGCCTCCTCGCACAGCTCCAGCAGCCACGACCGGATCACCGCGCCGTTGTTCCAGGTGCGCGCCACCGACTCCATGTCGAGGTCGTAGCGCCCGTCTGCGAGCAGTTCGAACCCCTCGCCGTACGCCTGCATCAGCGCGTACTCGACGCCGTTGTGGACCATCTTCACGTAGTGTCCCGACCCCGACTCGCCCATGCGGTCGTGGCCGTCCGGCCCGGTCGCCACCGCGTCGAAGACGGGGACCATCGCCTCGTAGGCCCACTCGGGGCCGCCGACCATCAGCGAGAAGCCCGCCTCCGCGCTCGCGGGGCCGCCCGAGGTGCCGCAGTCGAGGTAGGCCGCGTCCGTCTCCGCCGCCCGACGGGTCGACGCCTCGAAGTGGGAGTTCCCGCCGTCGACGACCACGTCCTCAGCGTCGAGGTGCGGTTCGAGGTCAGCGAGCGTGGCGTCGACCGCGTCGCCCGCGGGGACCATCAGCCAGATCCGCTTGCCGTCTCCCTCCCCGCCGTCCAGTCGCTCACACAGGTCGGCCACGGAGTCCGCCGGTTCCGCGCCGTTCTCGGCCGCCTCCGCGGTCGCCTCCGCCGAGAGGTCGAACGCGACCACGTCGTGGCCCGCCTCGATAGACCGGTTCGCGACGATCTGCCCCATCCGCCCGAGTCCGATGACGCCCAGTTCCATGCGCGAGGGGTGGCGACCGGCCGCCGTAGTGGTTCCGGTTCGATTCTTCGCCTACTCGACCGTCTCCCGCTCGCCGCCTCCCGCTTTCCCCCTACTCCGCCGCCTCGGCCTCGCGCTCGCCGAGGTGCGCGCGCAGCGCGTCGACGTCCTTGTTGCCCGCGCCGGTGTTCAGGAGGACGACGGTGTCGTCCGGGCCGAACTCGCCGGACTCCGCGAGCGCGAACGCCCCGGAGGCGGCGGCGGCGCACGTCGCGCCCATCTCCAGCCCCTCCGCCCGCGCGACCTCGATCGCGGCGTCGAGGATCTCTCGGTCCGTCGTCGCCACCGCCCCGCCGTCGGACTCGCGGATCGCCTCTAAGATGAGATGGCTCGCGCCGGGATCGGGGATCGCGATCCCGTTACAGGCCGTGTCGACCTCGTCGTCGGCGAGCGGCTCGTGACGCTCCGCCCCCGACTCGTAGGCGTCGACGACCGGCGCACAGCCCGCCGCCTGCGCGGCGTACATCGGGACCAGCTCGTCGGTCCAGCCCAGCTCCCGCGCCTCGCGGGCGGCCTTGTGCATCCCGACGAGTCCGACGCCGCCGCCGGTCGGGTAGACGACCGCGTCCGGCGGGTTCCAGTCGAGCTGCGCCAGCAGCTCCAACGCCATCGTCTTCTTCCCCTCGTGGCGGTACGGGGTGACGAACGTCTTCGTCGAGTACCACTCCGGGTGCTCGTCCATCGCCTCCGCGTACGCCTTCCCGGCGTCGCCGATCTGCGAGTTCCCGTCCACGGGGTCGGTGACCGTCAGGGCCGCGCCGTGGACCTCCGTCATCGCCTTCTGGGTGAACCCCGCCCGCGAGGGGAGGAAGACGTGCGCGTCCAGACCCGCGCGGGCCGCGTACGCCGCGGCCGCCTGCCCAGCGTTGCCGGCGCTGTTCAGCGCGATCTCGCTCGCGCCGTGTTCGCGCGCGGCCGTCATCGCGGCCGACTGCCCGCGGTCCTTGAACGTCCCCGTGGGGTTCGCGCCCTCGTCTTTCAGGAGGACGCGGCCGACGCCCATCGCGTCCGCCAGCGCCGGGCACTCGACGAGCGGCGTCGCGCCCTCGCCGAGCGACACCGCCGTCTCGGCCGGGAACGGGAGCAGTTCGGCGTACCGCCACATCGACCCGTCGGGGCGGGAATCGAGCGTCTCCGGGGTCAGGTCGATCCGGTCGTAGTCGTACTCGGGATCGAGAATGCCGTCGCAGTCGGGGCAGCGGTGGGTCGCCGTCTCCGCGTCGAACGTCTCCCCGCAGTCGACGCAGGTCAGGCCGACGAACGCCTCTGTCGTCTCCATGGGCACGCGCTCGCCCGCCGGGGACTTCGGTGCTGTGGTCCCGGCGGTCTGCCCGGACCGATCGCTGCTGCGGTCCCGGCGGTCTGCCCGGACCGATCGCTGCTGCGGTCCCGGCGGTCCGCCCCCGAACCGGCGCGCGGGTACTTAGGTTCGAAACGTATGAAGGGGCACGCCGACGGGGACCGCGTCCGTACGCTCAGGGGAGATGCGTGTACCAGCGACCGTCGGGGCGGCCGGTCCGCCTGGCGAATCGGGGTGGAAGCGATGAGTCGGACCGCACTGCGGTTGGACCTCCCGACCGGCTCGTGGCTCGGCGACGTCTCCCGGCGCGTCCCGTCGGCGACGCTCCGGGTCGACGAGACCATGTCGGTCGACGGGGAGGGCCCCTCCGTCTCCCTCCCCGACGATCCGACCGAGAGCGGCGCGGACGCCGAGGCGGTCGCGACCGTCCGCGTCGCCGGCACCGACAGGGATCGGGTCGAAGACGCGCTCGACGACCACGACCGCGTCGTCCGCCAACGGGTCGTCGCGCGCCGCGGCGAGGTCCGCACGCTCCGCGTGGTCGGTCGCAGGCCCGCGTACCTCCCCGCGGCGCGGGCGGTCGGCCTGCCGATCGAGTCGACGGTCGAGGTCGTCGACGGCCGCGCGGCCGTGACGGTCGTCGGCGACCGGGACCGGATCGAGGCGTTCGGCCGGCGGCTCGCGGGCGACGGGGTGACGGTCGGTGTCGCTGCGACCGGCGGCGACGACCCGGACCGGACGCTCACGGAGGCGCAGCGCGAACTCGTCTTCGAGGCGGTCCGGTCGGGGTACTACGACACGCCGCGCCGCTGTACGCTCACGGAGCTGGCCGAGGCGAACGACATCGCGAAGTCGACCTGTAGCGAGACGCTCCACCGCGCCGAGGGGCGCGTGATGCGGCGGTTCGTGGACTGCGCGGGACCGTTCGACGCGACGGCGGAGGCCGGAGACGCCACGACCCCCGCCGGCCTCGACGCCGAGGAACGCTCCCTCGACGCCACCGACGACGACCGCGACGCGACCGAGTTCGACGGCGTCGACGCCGACGGCGAGGAGCCGATGCGCTCCGCCGCGACCGAACCCTGACCCGGTCGGTCCCCTTCGGCGGTCGAGCGCCCTACTCCCCGTCGACACCTACTCCTCGTCGAGCGCCTGCCACGAGAGCCGCGGGTTCCGCGCGGCACCGACCTGGTCGATCCGGGCGGCGGCGGTCCGGTTCGGGGCCGAGTCGAGCGCCTCGTCGGTGTCGGCGTACGCGAGGTTGAACGCCTCGGCGAGGTCGTCGAGCGACGACTGCCCCTCGATCTCGGTCGGCTCCGTCAACATCGCCTCCGGCACCATCTCCGGCCACTTCGTCGTCGGCGGGTGGACGCCGAAATCGAGCATGCGCTTCGCCACGTCGGCGGCGTCGCGGTCGCCCGCGGTCGCCGCGAACTCGTGGTGGAACGGGCCGAAGGGTACGTCGAGGTCGAGCCGTTCCGCGAGGTAGTTCGCGTTGAGGACGGCCTTCGCGGCGGCGTCGGCGAGTCCCTCGTCGCCGAGCCGGGCGATGTACGCGTACGCCTTGATCAACACGAGCCAGTTGCCGGCGAAGCCGTGGACCTTGCCGATAGTGTGGTCGGGCTCGAACCGCTCGTAGCCCGACCTCTCGTCGGCCTCGCGGACCCGCGGCGTCGGGAGGAACGGGGCCAGCTCGTCGACGACGCCGACCGGCCCGGCACCCGGCCCGCCGCCGCCGTGCGGGGTGGCGAACGTCTTGTGGACGTTGTAGTGCATCACGTCGAACCCCATGTCGCCGGGCCGCCCCCGGCCGAGGAGCGCGTTGAGGTTCGCGCCGTCGTAGTAGAGCAGGCCGCCCGCGTCGTGGACGACCTCGGCGATCTCGGTGATGTCGCGCTCGAAGAGCCCGACCGTGTTCGGATTCGTGAGCATGAGCGCGGCGGTGTCGTCGCCGACGGCCGCCTCCAGCGCCTCCAGGTCGACGCGCCCGTCCTCGCCGGACGGGAGCTCGACCACGTCGTAGCCGGCGGTCGCGGCGGTCGCGAAGTTCGTCCCGTGGGCCGACGCCGGGATCACGACCTCCGAGCGGTCGTTGCCGTGGTGCTCGTGGTACGCCTTCGCGACGAGGATCCCCGTCAGCTCGCCGGCCGCGCCCGCGGGCGGCTGGAGGGTGACCGCGTCCATCCCGCCGATGTCCGCGAGCGCCTCCTGAAGCCGGTACTGGAGCTCCAAGATCCCCTGCGCCGAGCGCGCGGAGCGGTCGGGGTGGACGGCCGCGTTCGGGTCGGCGGCGACGTCCTCGGTGAACTTGGGGTTGTACTTCATCGTACAGCTCCCCAGCGGGTACGGGCCGGAGTCGATCGACCAGTTCATCTGCGAGAGCCGGGTGTAGTGGCGCGCCGTCTCCGGCTCCGACGGGTTCGGGAGCGTCAGCTCCTCCCGCGTCAGGTCGTCGGGGAGCGGCGAGTCCTCGCGCACGTCGACCGTCTCCTCACCCTTCTCCGAGAGCAGCGGCTCCCGGACCCCCTCGCCGTCGCGCTCGTAGTTCGCTTGGTCGTGGATCATCAGAGCACCTCCTCGAAGGCCGCGACGAGTCCGTCCGTCTTCCCCGCGTTGAGGTCGGTGACGCACACCTGAAGCAGGTGGTCGTCGATCGCGTGGACCGCGAACCCCTCCGCCTCCAAGTCCTCCGCGACGGCCGCCGCGGGCTGGTCGACGCGCACCGCGAACTCCCGGAAGTGGTGGCGGTCGTGGACGGGCGCGGCCGCGCCCGAGAGGTCGTCGATCCGCGCCGCGAGCGACTCCGCCTCGCGCACGCAGTCGTTCGCGAGGTCGACGAGGCCGTCCGGCCCGAGCGTCGCCGCGTGGATCGCCGCGCGGAGCGCGACCCACGCCTGGTTCGTGCAGATGTTCGAGGTGGCGCGCTCCTTGCGGATGTGCTGTTCGCGGGTCTGGAGCGTCAGCGTGTACGCCCTGTCGCCGTTCGCGTCTTCGCTCGCACCGACCAGCCGCCCGGGCACCTGCCGCAGGAAGTCGTCGCGACAGGCGAAGATCCCCAATCCCATGCCGTAGGCGGTCGGCAGGCCGAGCGCGCCGGCCTCGCCGACGACCACGTCGGCTCCGACGGCCGCCGGCGACTCCAGCACCGACAGCGCGACCACGTCCGAGCCGAGCGCGAACAGCGCGTCCGTCTCGTCGGCGAGGTCGCCGATCGCGGCGAGCCGCTCCTCGATACAGCCGCGGACGGTCGGGCTCTCCGCGTACACCATCACCGCGTCCTCGCCGGCGCGCTCCGCGAGCGCGTCGACGTCGGCGGTCCCGTCGGCCATCGGGTACTCCTCGACGGTCAGGTCCGCGCCCGCGCAGTAGTTCGACAGCACTGCGCGTTTCCCCTCCCGGAGCCGTTCGGGGACGAGGACCACGTCCCCCGAGGTCGACCGGACGCGGTCCGCGAGGGTCGCGGCCTCGCCGAGCGCGGTCGCGGCGTCGTACATCGAGCAGTTCGCCACGTCGAGGCCGGTCAGCTCCACCAGCATCGACTGGTACTCGAAGAGCGCCTGGAGGAACCCCTGTGACACCTCGGGCTGGTACTGGGTGTAGCTCGTGAGGAACTCCGTGCGGTCGGCGAGGTGGTCGACGACGCTCGGCACGTAGTGCCCGTAGTGGCCCCGCCCGAGGAACTCCGTGAGGTCGTCGTTGCGGTTCAAGATACGGGCGCACTCGTCGCGGATCTCGCGTTCGGTGCGCGGCTCGATGCCGAAGTCGCCGTCGAACGCGACGGCGTCGGGGATATCGAACAGGTCCTCCTCGTCGTCGACGCCGATCGCCGCCAGCATCGCCGCGGTCTCCTCGTCGGTGTGGGGCGCGTACGGCGTGCCCTCCGCCCGGCTCATCGGCCCACCCCGGCGTCGCCCGCCCGTCCGGTGCCACGTCGTCCGCCTGAAAGTGTCGCGTTCATGGTCGGATCAGGCGATCTGATCGTCGTACTCGTCGGCGTCGAGCAGTCCGTCCGCCTCGCCGCCCTCTGCGGGGGCGACTTCGAGCATCCACCCGTCGCCGTACGGGTCCTCGTTGACGAGCTCCGGGCGGTCGAACAGCGCCTCGTTGACCGCGACGACCTCGCCCGAGGCGGGGGCGTACAGGTCCGAGACGGCCTTGATCGACTCGACGACGCCGAACGCCTCGCCGGCGACGACCTCGTCGCCGACCTCGGGGAGTTCGACGAACACCACGTCGCCCAGTTCGTCCTGCGCGAAGTCGGAGACGCCGATCCGAACGGGGTCTCCGCCGGTCGTCGCCCACTCGTGCGATTCCAAGTACCGTCTGTCGTCGGGAACGTCGAAGCTCATTGGTCAGGGTCGTCGCGGCCCGCTCGGGGCTCGGTCCGCGGGAGCGCCGCGCCGTCGGGATCGGCGGGAGATACGATCTCCCGGCCGGTCACGGGCGTCGTCCGCGATCGAAAGGCGGTCCGCGACACGTGTGTGTCACCCTTCCCGCGACGAGGAAATAAAAGGTGTGTTCGCGGCGGTCGAGCCGGCGGACACCGGTCGCGGTCCGGTCCGTCGCGCCCGCTCAGGCAGACCGGTCCGTCGCGCCCGGCTCCGCGGGCCCCACCGTTCGCGCCCGCCTCCTCAGGTCCAGCGGTCCAACCCGGTCTGGACCTGCGACTCCGCGATGCGCTCGAACCCGCGCTCCACCTCGTCGCCGTCGACCCCCCACTCGTCGACGACGTACGCGCGGGCGGCCTCGACGTCCGGGTTCACGTCCGCGTCGACCGCGACGTCAGCCGCGGGCGGGTCCATGAACAGCTCGCGGATCGCCTCGGCGTTCGGGATCTCGGCGTCGCGCGCGTCGAGGACGCCCCACAGGTCGCCGTGTTCCCTGACCGCCGTCACCGCGGTCTTCGGGCCGATCCCCCTGACCCCCTCGTTGAAGTCCGTGCCGCAGAGCATCGCGGCGTCGACGAGCCCCTGTCTGTCGAGGTCGAGGTCGGACAGCGTCGCCGCCAGATCCATCAGCTCCGGGTCGCCCTTGCTCGTCAGCTGGCGGAGCGTGGTGGGCGCGCCGAACAGCAGAGCGTCGTAGTCCTCGCTGCCGGCGTGGTCGGCCGTCCCGGTCGCGGCCATGTGCGCGCACTGCGCCTCCCCCTCCGCGGGGGCCTCGACGATCGGCACGTCGAGCAGGCGGAGCAGCTCCCGCGTGGTCTCCTGTATCGTGTCGGTGAGCCGCTGCGTGCGGGCCTCCAGCCGAGCCGCCTCGACCGCGTCGCCGCGCTCCTCCGCGGCGGCCCGGCGCTCCTCCGCCCGCTCGCGCTTCTCGCGCCGCTCGGCGACCTCGTCGGCCTTCAGGTCGGTGACGGCCCCGTCGAACACCATCACCGGGACCAGGTCGTGCTCGAAGAACTTCGGGAGCCCCTGTACCACGCCGATCAGGTTGGCGACCTCGACGCCGTCCGCGGTGGTGTACTTCTCGTCGGCCGTCCACTTGACCGTCGTCGTGAGGTAGCGGTACAGCCAGTTGTGCGCGTCGACGGCGACGACGCTCCCCTCGATCTCCGCGAAGGGAACGTCCCGGATCGACGCGAGATCGCGCAGGTCGGCGTTTCCCATTGTCGGTCTCTGGGGCGCGCCGCTCTTAAACGCTGACCGGTCCGCGGCCGCCCGTCCGTTCGCCGACTCTCGCCGGAATGATCCGCCTGCCGACTTCTGGGCAGTTTATGTGTCTCACGCGTCTACGTGGCGTAACCGGATGGTCTCCCCGTTCGAGGTGTTGGACGTCGACGAGGACGCCGACGACGAGACGGTCGAACGGGCGTACCGCGAGCGAGTGAAGCGCGCCCACCCCGATCAGGGGGGTTCGGTCGAGGAGTTCCAGCTCGTCCGCCGGGCGTACCGGGAGCTGTCGGAGCGGGACGCGAACGGGGACGAGAGCGGCGACGGGGTCGACCCGGCCGACGTCGACCTCACCGAGGACGCGGACGGACACACGCCCACGTCCACCCGCGTCGAGTTCCTCGACTACGAGGCCGTCGTCGACTACGGCTGGTCGCTGGACGACGACGAGCTGTTCCGGAAGGCGTCCCACGCCGACCTCGGTCCCGACGCCCACGGCCGCCTGCTCGTCCACCCCGACGAGAGCCTGCTGGAGGCGGCCGAGCGGAGCGGCTTCGCGTGGCCCTTCTCGTGTCGCGGCGGTGCCTGCGCGAACTGCGCGGTGTACCTCGCCGAGGGGAAGCTCTCGCAGCCGACCGACCACATCATGCCCGACGACCTCGCCGAGCGGGGGTTCCGCCTCTCCTGTAACGGCTACCCGCTGACAGACGAGCTGTCGGTCGTGTTCAACGTGAAACAGCGGCCCGAACTCGACGACCTCATCCTGCCGCCCGGCCCGTTCACGCGCCGCTGAATCGGGGCGAGCGTCGAAAACGTCGCGACGCCGTCCGCGGCGTCCGGTCACCCGAGCAGGAACCGCAGCCCCGGAGCGTTCCTGACCAGTTCCGTCTCCTCTAGCGCCCGATCGACCCCGACGATCCGGCCGGCACCCCACGCGCCCAGCCCGAACAGGATCAGCATGTAGACGAGCGAGCTGTCGACGAAGTAGCCGTGGTCCACCGGGAACCCCGCCAGCAGTCCGCCCTGCCACGCGGCGGTCCAGAACAGCGACATCATGATCGCGCCCATCAGCGCGGCGAACCGGAAGCAGACGCCGAACAGCAGCGCCAGTCCGATCAGGATCTGCCCGAACACTACCATCGGGTCGATTATCGCCGCGAAGTCGGCGAAAAAGAGGAACAGCTCTCGCAACGGGTTCGCCTCGGCAATGGCGTTCTGAAGGAACCCCACGGAGCTCCACGCGAGCGGGTCGCCGATACCGCCCTCGAACAGCTTCTCTAACCCGGCCTGGAGGAACACCCACGCCATCACGATCCGGAGTCCGAGCATCGAGTACGCCAGCCACGTCTCCGAGTAGTTGAACTCCACGTCTCTCCCGAGCAGTTCCGAGCGAAGCGTCCGTTCGGACGGTTGTGTAGCCATCGGTGATACCCACGTGAGAGAATCTCACACGAGTAGAATAATCTACCGACCGATCCGATGCGCGGGAGTTTTCAAACGAATCGAAAGGAAAACTACGGCGAATATCCCGCGCGTCCTCAGAACGCCTCGGCGACGGCGGCGACGACCGCGTCCTCGACGGCGTCGCGCTCGCCCGAGAGGAACTCGATTTTCCCCTCGCGGACGCCCGCGGTGGCGATGTCGGCAGCCGGCGCGAGCTCGGCCGCGCGCTCGGCCACGTCGCGGACCGACACGTCGGCCGTCGTCCGGACGTACAGTTCGTCGGTGCCGACGCCGACCGTCGCGAACGGCTCGCCGTCGGCGCGCCGGCGGTGGAGGTCGTCGAGGAGTAGCGGCGTCGGCGGGAAGTCGTAGCGGTGGGTGTAGCCGTCGGTGTCGAGCAGCGCGAACTCGACGCCGTCGACCGCCTCCGTGGCGACGTTCGCGTCCGCTGTCTCGACCTCGGTCTCCAGCTTCTCGCGGAACTGCTCGGAGACGTGCGCCGCGAGGTTGCCGCCGTCCGAGAACAGGAGATCAGCGATCAGTTCGCGCTTGTCCTGATACGACTGGTAGTACGCCTCCAGCGCGACCGCCTCGCGGAGCTCCGCGACGCGCTCGTCGTCGTAGCCCGCGTCCCGCGCGAGGTTCACGTACCGCTCCGGGGCGTCCGCCCAGTAGCTCACCGCGGGGAGGTGTTCGAGGTCCGCGCGGACCTCGTCGTTGATCGCCGACGCGAGCGAGGCGACGAGCGCGCCCGTCGAGAGCGTCTCGTCGCCGCCGACGTCGGTCAGTTCCGGCGAGACGAGCGTGTCGACCGCCTCTCGGGTCTCCGGGTCGGCGACCGCGGCGTCGACGACGACCGCGTCGACGCCGTACACCGACAGCAGGTCGATGCCGTCCGCGGACTCGGTCGTCGAGCCGGCCCCGACGAGCAGGAACAGCGGGAGCTTCTCGTCGTGGCGGTCGCGGTCCTGGAGCATCCGTGTCGCGTCGTTGGTCGCCGCGTCCATCCCGTACACCGGCTCGTCGAGCGGGCGGCGGGTGAAGTAGTGGTACTCGGCGTCGCTCTTCGCGTGCTCGTCGCGGATCAGCGGGAGGACCGCGCGCTCGACCGCAGCGCCCGCGACGTAGCCGTCGGCGGTCGCCGGGTGGCGGACGACGATGGGGCGCGACTCCAGCACCGCGCGGCGGACCGCCTCCGCGGCGTCGAGGAGGCCGTCAGCGAGTTCTGCGACCGTCTCGTCGCCGGCGAGCGGCTGGAGCCCCTCTGGGCGCGCCTCGTCGGTGAGCGCGTCGGCGATCCGCCGGCGGACCGCCTCCGCCGCCTCCCCGTCGAGGAGGACGAGCGCGTCTGACTCGACCTGGATGTCGCCGCGGTGGCTCTCGACCTCGCCGTCGACCCGCACCGCGTCGCCCACCTCGACGTCCGGGTACGCCCGGACGCCCGGCTCGACGAACGCGGCCACGTCGACCGCGCCCGTCTCGTCGCTGACCTCGAACACCGTCGGGCCGCCGGTCTGGCGGACGCCGACGACCTCGCCCTCGATCCGGACGGACTCGCCGACCGCGTCTCCGAGCGTCGTGATCGTCGCGCGCTCGCGGTCCTCGTCGGTCTCCTCGTCCGCGGCGGCGACGGCCTCCGCGTCGTCCTCGTCTGCGGTTTCGGCCGCGCCCTCCTCGGACGCGCCGGCGTCCGCGGACTCGTCGGGGTCGGACGCGACGCGCTCCGCGTCGTCGCCCTCGTCGGTCGGCTCGGGTTCGTCGGCGTCGGCTTCGACAGACCCGTCAACCTCGTCGTCGGCCTCGATAGTCTCGCCACTCTCGTCGGCGTCGGAGCCGGCGTCTTCGTCCTCGGCGTCGGAGCCGGCGTCTTCGTCCTCGGCGTCGTCCGCCTGCTCCTCGGTCTCGGTCTCTTCTTCGGTCTCGTCGTCCCCCGATTCCTCGTCGGGGAGACGCTCGCCGGAGGACTCTTGGACGAGGACGCCGCGGAACTCGCGGTCGGCCTGTCGGATCGACCAGCCGAGGTCGACGTTGCCGTTGTCGCGGACGCCCTTCACCTGGACGAACACCTCGTCGCCCGGCTCCCAGTCGAGGCTGTCGAGCCGCTGGTCGAGCTCGGAGCGGTGGAGCAGGCCGGTGACGCCCGGCGCGAGGTCGACGAACACGCCGAACTCGGCGTACCCGTCGACGACGCCTCGGTAGAACCGGCTCGGGACGAGACCGTTCGGGGAGTCGCCGCGGAAGTCGAACACGACGTCTTCCTGGTGCGAGTCGCAGACGCGACCGCCCCCGACGTCGGTGCCACAAATGATACAGGATCCCATTTGAATACACCGAGAGTCTCGGGCCTAAAACGGTTGTCGAAAGCCCGCTGGCGGCGGCGCGGGCCGTCGGCGGCTCACGCGGCGAAAAGCGTCCGCGCCGCCGCGACGACGCGGTACCCCACGCCGTAGCCGAGCGCGGCCGGCGGGAGCGCGGCGACGACCGTCCGGAGCGCTCCCAACCCGTGTACCGATCGGAGTCCGACGAACAGCAGCACCGACGCGTACGCGCCGCAGGCGACCCGCAGCTCGGGTATCGCCGGTCCCGCGAGCGCCATCGGCGAACTGGCGTACGCGACCGCCTGAACCGTCTCGCTCACGCCGCCGCGGTCGCGGAACCCGACCCCGCCCGCGAGTTCGAGGCTCGCGACCACGACCGACACCGTCGCGACCGCGCCGGTCAGGTGGAGGCCGACGGGGGTCCCGATCACGACCGCGACGACGAAGACCACCAGTCCGGACAGCGCCCGCGACGAGGGGACGACGGTCGGCACCGCGCCGGGGTCGGTCGCGATCAGGCCGAACGCGAACGCCGCGACGACCGCGACCGCGAACGTCAGCGCCGGGGCCTGATCGCCGGGCGTGATCGAGTTCGCGAACGCTCGCCGCGGCCGAACGAGCACCTCGGCCCAGGTGCGCGCGATGCCGCGCAGCCCGCGCGGGCGACCGCCCGTCGAACCGCCTGTCCGAGACGTCACGGTCGGAGTTGGGTCGCGCGGAATAACCCGTTTCCGGTTCGGTCCGCGGGTGTCCGTCTCGGTCGGCCCGCGGGCGATGGTCTCGGGTCGCTCGTTTCGCTCCGCCGGTCTCTGCCCGCCCGGCGGGTACCGTCCTCGACGCCTCCAAACTTATCAGCGCTGATACGCGGCGCGTAAACGCTTATACCGGTGCCGTCTGACTGACGGTCGAATGGCTGCGTTCCGAGACGACGAGCGAGGGTTCACCCCGCTGGCGGGGACGGGGCTGCTCGTCGGGGTCGTCGTGCTGCTGTTAGCGATCGTCGGCGCGGCGGTGTTCGGACTCATCGACGGCGTCGCCCCGCCGGACGCCGAGTTCGAGGCGCAACAGGAGGGCGGCGAGCTCGTCGTCGTCGCGCTCGGTCCCGACCCCGTCCCCGCCGAGGAGCTGTACGTCCGCGGCGAGGACCCGGACGGCAACGTCCAGTTCGGCGCGTGGCCCGGCGACGGCGTGGTCCGGCCGGGCGATCGGGTCCCCGTGCCCAACACCACCGGCAACGAGAACTTCGACGTGGTCTGGGAGCCGGTCGCGTTCGACACCCGCGAGACGCTCGGCAGCTACGACGGCGAGGACTCCGCGATCGAGGAGTGGAGCGAGGAGAACGGCGGTAGCACGCCGGGCGGCGGCGTCGGCGTCTGATTCGCATTTTCGGATAACTCTGACACCAATGGAGTCACAGCAAATCGAAGCGAGGCGGCGGCGAATACTCCAGACGGCGGGGGTTTCTACAGCCGGCATCATCGGATTCAGTGGACGAACTCTGGCTGAAGGAGTTCACGATACTGAGGCAGTTGACGGCGCTGAACCCGGTGTGAACAGTTACGGAACCGAGCCGGGGGTTCAAAAGATCGAAGCAGACCCCGACGCCGGGTTCCACTCTCCGTATTTCCTCTATACGCCGTCTTTCCCCTCTGTCGAAGAGTCTCTAAACGACTCCCAAGTGCGACCGTTGGTGGTTACAACGTATCCATGGGGTGACTTTGAAGAACGAGTTGCGGGGGCCAAGGACCCTGACCGCGGCATCACGGGACGCATTGCAGATGCGACGAATTGCCCTGTACTGAGTGTTCCCCTCACACTAACACGCGGACACCTCGGCTTGGAACCACAGGAGTTGACGTTAGCCCTGGACTTTGAGATTTCTGAACCTCAACGTGAGCGCGTTGACCGACAATTCATCGCGATGATCGAGGATGCCAAATCCCGGCTGAACACTGGCAGCTATACAATTTCGGATGGAATCCATTACGATGGGGGATCGTCTGCTGGCTATTTCATTGATAAGGTCGCCCCACTCCATCCGGAATACATCAACGCATACTCTTCCGGTGCGAACGGGCACGCCTTCCTGCCATTTACTGAGCTCACCGACGACGTCCCAGTTCATGGCGATCCCGATCGAACAACCGTCCCATGGCCGATCGGAACTGGAAATTTGGAAGAACTCACCGGCGAGGCATTCAACAAGGAGGAGTGGATGGACATTGAGCAGTTCCGGTGGATCGGCGGTGAAGATCAGGACCCTGACGACCCTGAGAATTATATTCACAAACGGTTCAGAGGTGACGACGAGATCGATCAAGTGGTTGAGGAATGTTTCGGGACGTTACAAGTTGACGACCGGTTCGAAACCAGCCGCAAAATTTACGACCACCTCGATGTCCCTGCCACGTTCAGAACGTTTGAGGGACAACCTCACTCTCCAGTCTGGGAAGACAGGTTGGAGGCAGCCGAGTTCCACAAAGAACGGATCGAAGCTGACTTTGAGCTACTTCACGTGACGCTCGTAGAATCCGATAGCGAGGCGTATGTCGGAGACACCGTGACGGCACGCGTGACCGTAGAAAACGTAACCGACGTTAACTCATCGACGACGGTCTCCTTCGCGGTCGATGGACCCGCAGGTGAGACGACCGAAATTGAGACAACAGAGGTTCAGGTGGATTCAAAAAGCGCGGAAACCGTTGAACTGGAGACGGTCTTCGAGGAGACCGGAGAATTCACCCTGCGTATAAACGGGACGGCTATCGAAGACTCCGTCGTCGTAACCGAAGAACCAACTGAGGAAGTTAACGGGACGGGTAGTGAAACCTCCTCGGAAGGCGACGCAGTCACGGATCAAGGTGGAGTGGCCGCTGACGAAGCGCCCGGATTCGGTGTCGTACAAACGCTCATGGCAGTAGGTGGGATCGGGTACTTGCTTGATCGGTACCGCTCGACTGACGACTGAACGAAGCCACGCCCGAAGGGAAGGTCACTTGCTGTTGTGTCCGCCCTCCATATCTAGTACGACGTTGGTATCAGTTCCGGCTGATCTCGACAGGGCCGGGAGAACTGGGAATTAGATTTCGACCCACTCTCCGAGTTTGTCGGCCCGCTGGATCGCCGCGAGTACCTGCTGGACCTCGTAGCCGTCCGCGAACGACGGTTCGAACGACTTCCCCTCGGCGACCGCCGAGAGGAACTCGTAGTTCTCGTGGACGAACGTGTGTTCCCACCCGATCACGTGGCCGGGGGGCCACCAGCGGTCGACGTACGGGTCCGTCTCCTCGGTGACGAACACCGTCTCGTAGCCGCGGTTCCCCTCGCGGAGCACCTCCAGTTCGTTGAGCCGCTCCAAGGAGAACTTCACGCTCCCCTCCGAGCCGTGGACCGCGATCGCGTGGTCGTTCTTGTGCCCCTCGGCGACCCGGCTGGCCTCGAAGGTCCCGGTCGCGCCCGAGTCGTAGGCGACCTGCGCGCTGTAGGCGTCGTCGACCGTCACGTCGCGGTACTCGGCGACCTCGGCGTCGGCTTCGCCCGCCGCGTCGCCGTCGACGTACACCGGCCGCTCGTCGACGAACGTCGTCAACTGCCCGGAGACGCGGTCGATCCCGCCGACCTCCTCGCCCACGAGGAAGTTCGCGAGGTCGATCGTGTGCGCGCCGAGGTCGCCGAGCGCGCCGGATCCCGCCATGTCGGCGTCCATCCGCCACGCCCACGGGGCCTCCGGGTCGACGAGCCAGTCCTGAAGGTACCGCCCGCGGACCTGCCGGATCTCGCCGAGTTCGCCGTCTTCGATCAGTCCCTTCGCGTACCGGATCGCGGGGACGAACCGGTAGTTGAACGCGGTACCGGCGGTCGCGCCGGTCGCGGCCGCGGCGTCGCGCATCGCCGCGGCCTCCTCCAGTGTCGGCGCGAGCGGCTTCTCACAGAGGACGGGGACCCCCGCTTCGAGGGCCGCGATCGACGGCTCCGCGTGGACGTGGTTCGGGCCGAGGTTGTAGAAGACGTCCACCTCGTCTATCGCCGCCTCCCAGTCGGTCGCGGTGTGCGCGAAGCCGAACCGGTCGGCCGCCCCCGCGAGGGCGTCCCGGTCGCGCCCGACGAGCGTGTGCCGCTCGACCTCGGGCGCGTCCGGGAAGAACATCGGGAGCCGCGCGAGCGCGTTCGCGTGCGCCCTGCCCATGAATCGATACCCCAGCACGCCGACCTTCAGCGGTTCCTGTGTCATGTGTGGATCCCCTCACTCCGCCCAGTACGCGTCGCCCGGTTCGGTCTCGAAGGCGGCGCGGTCCAACACGTCGACCGCCTTCTCCAACCCCTCGCGCGAGGAGGTGAGCGAGTCCTCGTGTTCGATCGACAGCGCGCCCTCGTACCCGACCATCCGGAGCGTCGAGATCACCTCTTTCCAGTGCTCTTCCCCGTGGCCGTAGCCGATCGAGCGGAACAGCCACGAGCGGTCCGACTCGCCGGCGTACCCGGTCGTGTCGAGGACGCCCTTCACTCGCGAGTTGGACTCGTACACCTTCGTGTCCTTCGCGTGGACGTGGTGGATGGCGTCGTGCTCGCCGAGGAAGCGGATCGCCTCGCAAACGTCGATCCCCTGCCAGTAGAGGTGCGAGGGGTCGAAGTTGGCACCGATCCGCTCGTTCGTCGCCTCGCGCAGCGCGAGCATGCCGGTCGGCTCGTACACCAGCATGTTCGGATGCATTTCGATCGCGACGTCGACGCCGCAGTCCTCGGCGTGTTCGGCGAGGTCCGACCAGTACGGGACCGCGACCTCGTCCCACTGGTAGTCGAGCGCGTCGGCGTGTTCGGTCGGCCACGGGGCCGTGATCCAGTTCGGCGTCGAATCGCCGGGCGCGCCCGCGGGAAGCCCTGAAAAGCACGTCACCGTGCCGACACCGAGCAGGTCGGCCAGTTCGATCGCCTCGCGCAGTTCGCGGTCCGCGGTCGCGGCCCGCTCCTCGTCCGGGTGAAGCGGGTTGTTGTGCGTCGCGAGCGCGGAGATCCGGAGCCCGCGGTCGTCGAGCACTCCGCGGAGATCCTCGCGCGCCCCCTCGTCCTCCAGGAGCGTCTCGCGGTCGGCGTGGTCCTGCCCGGGCCACCCACCGACGCCGAGTTCGACGGCGTCGACGCCGAGCCCGTCGAGGTACGCGGCCGCGTCGTCGATCCGTTCGCCGCCGAGGGGAACGGTCAAGACGCCGATGTCCATGCGCCGGGCTACATCGACCCGCCGAATAAGTGTTCAGGTAAGCGCCGCCACGGCGGGTCCCGTCCGCGGCGGCCCGCGCGTCGTTCCGCCGGATCCCCGTCCCCGGCGCGCGCAGCGCCCCTCCCGCGACCCGCGTCTCTCGGGCCCGGAGTGCGTCTCACGGTCGCGAACCGCATGAGGTTTTAACGGGTGGAACGCGTACACGGTGATATGGGAATCCTCTCTCGCGCCTCCTACGTCATCCGCTCGAAGGTGAACGCCCTCCTCAATCGGGCCGAGGACCCGACCGAGTCGCTCGACTACTCGTACGAACAGATGCGCGACGAACTCCAAGACGTCAAACAGGGGATCGCGGACCTGACGACCCAGAAGAAGCGGTTGGAGATTCAAAAGCGCAAGCTCGAAGAGAACGTCGAGAAGCACAACCGGCAGGCCCGCGAGGCGGTCCAGCAGGACCGCGACGACCTCGCGCGCAAGGCGCTCGAAAAGAAGAAGTCGAAGATGAGCCAGATCGAGGAGCTGGAAGGGCAGATCGCGGACCTCAACGACACGCAGGACCAGCTCGTCGAGAAGAAGAACAAGCTCCAGAACCGCATCGAGGAGTTCCGCACGAAGAAGGAGACGATGAAGGCCCGCTACGAGGCCGCCGAGGCCTCCTCCCGCGTCTCCGAGGCGATGACCGGCGTCGGCGACGAGATGTCGGACGTGAGCCGCTCCATCGAGCGCGCCGAGGAGCGCACCGAGGAGATGGAGGCGCGCGCCGAGGCGATGGACGAGCTGGAGGACTCCGGCGCGTTCGAGGACGCGCTCTCCGACAAGGA
The DNA here is from genome assembly GCF_000337415.1 of Halorubrum tebenquichense DSM 14210. Classification (GTDB taxonomy): domain Archaea; phylum Halobacteriota; class Halobacteria; order Halobacteriales; family Haloferacaceae; genus Halorubrum; species Halorubrum tebenquichense. Next base: position 29,512 of record NZ_AOJD01000018.1, read on the forward strand.
CGACATCGACCGCGAGTTGGAGGGCCTCTCGACGAACAGCGAGGTCGACGCCGAACTGGAGACGCTCAAGGGCGAACTCGGCAAGGGCGAGCCGGCGAACGGCAACGGCGGCGCGACCGACGAGGAGATAGACGCCGAGCTGGAGGACATCGAGAGCGAGATGAACGCGGACGACCTCGAAGCCGACCTCGACGGTGACGCCGAGACGAACCTCGACGAGGAGCTCGACGTCGAGTTGGAGGAGTCGGAGTCCGAGGCCGACGAGAAGCGGAACTGAGGCGTCGAGTCTCGCTTCGCTGACTCGGCCACCGTCGGAAAACGACGAGGCGTTCGCGCTCGGCTCCGCTGATACGGCGGGGTGATTGGCTCTCGCCGGGGATATTATACGATCGGACGCGAAATTTCCGGTGGCGATGGTCCCCAAGCACCTCATCTGGATCGGTGGGTTGCTGATCGCGATCCCCCTCCTTCTGGCCCTGCTGAGCGCCGCCTGGATCTGGGTTCCGGTCGGCCTGTTCGTGTTGGGTATCGGAATCGTGCTCTACGGATTCAAGAGGTACCACGAGAGGCGGATGAGAGAGCGATTCGAGCGGAGCGACTGACCGAGAACCCGCCGCGACGGCCGGTTCTCGCCGCTGTTACTCTCCGAGCGGACGCGCGCCGGTCCCCGCCCGGTCCTGCTCGGCGAGCCGTATTTCGCCGTCCGGTAGGTCGATCCCCTCGTACGGGTCCTCGGCGAGCAGCAGCGACCCGTCGAGGTCGGCGTAATCGAGGAGCGGCGCGAGCTGCGCGGCGGCCGCGATGGAGGCGTTCGACTCGACCATACAGCCGCACATCACTTCGAGGCCGTGCGCCCGCGCGGCGGCGATCGCGCGGCGCGCCTCCAGCAGGCCGCCGGTCTTCATCAGCTTCAGGTTCGCGATGTCACAGCGGTCGGCGATCGCGGGCACGTCCGCGGCGGTCACACAGGACTCGTCGGCGGCGATCGGGAGTTCGGAGCGCTCGTAGACGTACCGGAGGCCCTCGGGGTTCTCCGCCGGAACCGGCTGCTCGACGAACTCCACGTCGCGGTCGGCGAGCCACCCGGCCTTCCGCACCGCCTCCTTCGGCGTCCACGCCTCGTTCGCGTCGACGCGGAGGCGGGCGTCGGGCGCGGCGTCGCGGACCGCGTCGACCAGTTCCCGGTCGCGGTCGGTGCCGAGCTTGATCTTCAACACCGAGTGGCCGGCCTCGACGGCGTCGGCGGCCTTCTCGCGCACGCGGTCGGTGTCGTCGAGTCCGATCGTGAACGACGTCTTCGGCGCGTCGCTCGGGTCGAGCCCCCACAGGCGGTGGAGGGGGACGCCGAGCCGCTTCGCCGCGAGGTCGTGGACCGCGATCGAGACGGCACAGCGGGCCGCGGGGTTCCCCTCGACGACCGCGCGCAGCTCGGACTCGACCGCGTGGAGCGCGTGGGGGTCGCCGACGCGCTCGACCGCGTCCAGCAGGTCCGGCAGCACCGCTTCGACGGTGTCTGCGGTCTCGCCGTAGTGCGACGAGGGGGCCGCGCCGCCGACGCCGGTCATCCCCGCCTCGTCGGTCACCCGGACGACCACGTTCTCTGCTTCCGTCTGGGTCCCCCGCGAGATGGTGAACGGGTTCTCCAAGGGCATCGAGACGCGCTCGAAGTCGGCGTCGAGGCTCATTCGCCGGCCGCCTCCTCGTCGTCCTCCTTCCCGTCCTCGTCCACGCCGAGTCCGGCGTCGACCGCGGCGTCGACGATTGCGTCCGCGCCGTGGCGCACCGGATCGGCCGCGGGGACGCCAGCCGCCTCGGCGACCGCGGCGACCGCGTCCGCGGCCGCCTCGTCGTCGGCCACGTCCTTCGTGTTGACCGCGCCGGCGACGACGCTCGCCTCGTGGACGGGATTCGCGAGCCCCTCGTAGAGGTCGACGTACTCGGCGATCGGCGGCAGCTCGAACGACTCGTAGCCGTGGACGACCTCGCGGCCCGCGGCGTGACAGAGGACGAGTCCGTCCGGCATCGCGCCGTGGAGGATGCCGCAGGTGACCGTCGAGTAGGCGGGGTGGACGATGCTCCCCTGCCCCTCGACGACGACGAGGTCGTGGTCGTCGCCGACCGCGACGAGCATCTCCTCGACCGCGCCCGCGGCGAAGTCGGAGACCACGCGGTCGATCGGGTTCCCCCACCCGGCGATCATGATCCCGGTCTGTCCCGTCGGGACGAACGCGGCGTCGATTCCCCGTTCCCGGGCGGCCGCGACGATCTCCAGCGAGGCGGTCATCTTCCCGACCGAGCAGTCGGTCCCGACCGTGAGCAGCACGTCGGCGTCCACGTCGGCCGAGGCCCCGGTCGCGACCGTCAGATCGTCGTCCGGTCGCCGGACGTCGACGAGGTCGACGCCGTGTTCGGCGGCCAGCGCGGCCAGCTCCTCGTCCTCGTTCAGGAAGTAGTGAAGCCCGCTCACCACGTCGCAGCCGGCCTCGATGGCGGCCTCGACGTCCGATCGCCACGACTCGTCGAAGCCGCCCCCGATCGGCGCGATCCCGATATATAAGGCGTCCAGATCGCCGTCGGCGGCCGCGTGCGCGTCCGCGAACGACTCGACGACCGGCGCGTCCGCCACGTCCGGGACGTGGTCCCGAACGCGGTCGCCGGCGCGGTCGCGGTCGAGGACCGCCCGAACGTCCTGGTCGCCGTAGCGCATCACGCCGAGCGCCGTCTTCGCGCGGTCGGGGAACTTCTCGTGGGCCAGCACCGCGATCCGCTCTGTGTCCATGCCGAATCGCTCGCCCCCGGCGTTCTTAAACCGGTCGGGTGGTCGGCCGCCGATCATACTCCGATCTGAATTGCGGTGGCGCGTGCCGACGAGCGGCCGAAGGCCGCGAGTCGCACGCGCGAGGGACGCGGCGAACGGCGAAGCCGTGAGCCGCGAGGCTGGGGAGGCCTGAGGTGCTGTGCGGGGCGGGGGCGGGATTCGAAGGGGCAGTCGCGAAGCGGGCGCAGGCGACGGCAGCACCGCAACGAGGAAGCGGAGCGACCGAGTGAGGAGCGCCCCGAGCGTGCGCCCGCTTCGCGACTGGGGCTTCGGCGGTGTTCGTATCGGTCGGTGATTTATAAACAGCGATCACCGCAGCGTACAGCCGAGCGACCGGGGATTCGACTGTCTCGGTCAGATCAGAGCTGTCCGCCCGATCGACCGCGGATTCACGAACTACCGCAGTTCAAAAGGCAACTTCGTAATCAGGCGCTGCCGTCGACGAACTGCTCCGCGCCCTCGTAGAACCAGTAGCCGTTCTCGCGCATCGCGCGGCCGAGTTCCTGGTGGAACTCGACGAAGTCAGCGAACTCCTCCTGCTCGACGTTCTCGAAGATCTCCTCGACCGAGACGACCGTCTCGTAGTCGATCCGGATCGGGTGGTCGCCGTACTGCTCGACGTACTCCGCCGCCGTGAGCGGGAAGTCCTCCTCCTCGTCGATCTTCTTCGCGAGCACGGCGTGGCCGTACTGCCGCATGCCCTCGCTCCCCTGCTCGCCGTCGGGGTCGTGTGGCCAGTCCATACCGAACGATCCGCCGGATCGGGGATAGTGGTTTCGAATGGGGCGGTCGCTCTCGTCTTCGACCCGACCCCGACCCACCCCTGCCGGCACCGCGATGTGCCCCTTTTCGAACGTCCAGTTCGACCCCGAAATCACCCGTCGAACGTGACGCTCGGTCGGCGTCTGTCCCGCGAGCTATCACGACTGATATCTTGCCACCGACGTTTATCACTGGTTGTGAAAACTGCGAATCATGTCCGCTGACGACCGAGACGGAATCCTCCGGCGTCTCTCTCATCGACTGCGCGGCCGGTACCTCTTCAAGATCGCGGCGGCGGTCATCGTCGTGTCGACGGTGTTGCTCGGCACGGGCGCGCTCGCCGTCGATCAGGTCCAGGCGAGCGTCGAGTCCGACGCGCGCGAGACGATGACGAGCGCCGCCGAACGAGAGGCGCAGGGGATCGACGGCTTCCTCGAGGAAATGAACGGGTACACGAACCGGGTCTCGTCGGCCTCCGGCGTCCAGTCGTCGAGCGAGGGACGGATACGCGACGAACTCCGGCAGAACGCAGACATGCTCCCCGAGTACGTGGTCGACGTCCACTACTACAACATGGTGAGCAACGAGGTCACCGTGAGCACCTCGCCCATGACGGAGGGGACGACGTTCTCCGAGGAGGAGCGGCCGTGGGCGGTCGGGCCGGCGGCGTTCGCGCACGCCAACGAGGTGCGATCCTTCGAGCCGTACGAGGCCGACGGCGAGAACCACCTCGGGTTCGTCAGCCCGATCAACAACGTGCCCGGCAAGGCGATCGTGATCACGGTCGACCTGTCGGAGCGCGGCTCGCTCCTGACCGCCCCGGTGGACGGCGGCAACATGCAGGTCGTCTCCACCGCCACCGGACAGGTCGCGCTGGCGTCGAACAGCGACGCGATCTTGCGCGACTACTTCCTCATCGAGGAGCTCTCGCACCTCCGGAGCGACGTCGCCGAGTCGACGACGACCGACGTCTCGAACGCCGAGCAGACGGTCGTAGACGGTGCCGACCTCGCCACGGCGACCGCACCGGTCGAGGGGAAGTCGTGGGCTGTCGTCGTCGCGGCCCCGCAGCGCTCGGTGTACGGCACCGTCGGCGACGTGACGCGGACCGTGCTGGTCCTGATCGGCATCTCGGTCGCCGGCCTGCTCGCCGTCGGCGCGTTCGTCGTCCGCGACGTGAACGGCTCCGTCGACGACTTACGCGGGTACGCGGAGGCGATCGAGGCGGGAGAGCTCGACGTCGAGATCGACCGCGAACGCGCCGACGAGTTCGGACAGCTCTCGGCGCTGTTCGACCGCATCCGCGAGACGATGCGCGAGCAGATCGCCGCGGTCGAGGAGTCCGCCGACGAGGCCGCCGCGGCCCGCGAGGAGGCGGAGGAACTCTCGGCGCACTTAGAGACGAAGGCCGACGAGTACGAGGCGACGATCGACGCGGTCGCCGAGGGCGACCTCACTCGCCGGCTCGACCCGGAGAGCGAGAGCGAGGCGATGACGGCCATCGCCGAGTCGCTCAACGAGACGCTCGACCGGCTGGAGGCGCTCGTCGTCGCCATTCAGGACGCCGCCGAGACGGTCGACGAGCGCAGCGCCGAGGTGACGGACTCGGCCGCGGAGGTCGAGTCGACGAGCGTCGACGTCGCCGAGAGCGTCGAGGAGATCTCGGTCGGTACGGAGCGGCAGGAGGAGACGCTCGCGACCGCGGCCGCCGAGCTCGACGACCTCTCGGCCACCGTCGAGGAGATCGCGTCCTCGACGAACGAGCTGGCGGAGCGGTCGGCGGCGACTGCCGAGGCCGGCGAGGCGGGCCGCGAGGAGGCCGGCGCGGCGATCGAGCGCATGGACCGGATCGACGACGAGGTCGGCCAGACCGTCGACGAGATGCGCGACCTGCGCGACGAGGTCGAGCGCATCGGCGAGGTGGTCGAACTCATCGACGACATCGCCGAGCAGACGAACATCCTCGCGCTCAACGCCTCGATCGAGGCCGCGCGCGCGGGCGAGGCCGGCGAGGGGTTCGCGGTCGTCGCCCGCGAGGTGAAAGACCTCGCGGAGGAGACCGCGGAGGCGACCACCGAGGTCGAGGAGCTGATCGCGGGCGTCGAGGGGTCCACCGAGTCGGTCGCGGACGGCCTGTTCTCGATGGAGGACGACGTCGAGGCCGGCCGGGCGGTCGTCGAGGAGACCGTCGAGACGCTCGAATCGATCGTCGCCGACGTGGAGGACGCCAACGCGGGCGTCCAGTCGATCAACGACGCCACCGACCAGCAGGCGGAGTCGACCCAGGAGGCCGTCTCGATGATCGACGAGGTCGCCGAGGTGAGCGTCGAGACGGCGAGCGAGGCGCAGAACGTCTCCGCCGCCGCCGAGGAGCAGACGGCCGCGATCGGTCAGATATCGACGAGCGCCGAGTCGCTCTCCGACCGCGCCGACGAGCTCCGCGCGCTCGCCGACGAGTTCGAGGCGCGCGAGGCGGCGGCCGCCGAGTCGGCGGTCGCGGACGTGGCCCACGCCGAGGACGCCGAAGCCGATCCCGACGAACCGTCGGAGGCGGCCGCCGGTACCGGGTTCGAGTTCGGTCCGGATGCCGCGGAGGCTGGTGACGACGCCGACACCGCGGACGCCGCCGAAAACGACGCGGTTGAGGGCGAGTCGGTGGACGCCGACGCTGTCGGAGTCGAGTCGGACGGAGACGACCCGGCTAAAGGCGAGACGACCGAAAACGACGCGGTCGAGACCGCGACCCCGAACGCCGACGCGAACGCGGACGCCGCCGCGACCGACGCCGGCGAAACGGCGGCCGACGGCGGAGTCGACGACGGCGAGGCCGCGCCCGGCGACGACTGATCCGAACTCCCGAGCGGGTGCGAAAACGGGGCGACGCCTCAGTCGTCCGCCGACGCCGCCTCGTCGCCCGCCGGCTCGATGTCGACCTCGATTTCGGCCGACGCGGCCTTGTACTCGGGGATTTTCGAGCGCTCGTCGAGCACGTCGTTGGTGAGCCGGTTCGCGGAGGCGGCCGCGAAGTGCGGCGTGGTCCAGACGACGCCCTCCTTGATGTCCTCGGTGACGTCGGCGCGGACCGAGATCTCCCCGCGCCGTGACTTGAGGTTCACGCGGTCGCCGTCCTCGATGCCGTACCGCTCGGCGTCGTTCGGGTGGACGTCGACGAAGTTCTCCGGGTGCTGTTTCGAGAGCGTGGGCGAGCGCCGGCTCATCGTCCCGGTGTTGTAGTGCTCTTCGAGCCGCGCCGTGGTCAACACGAGCGGGTACTCCTCGTCCGGGACCTCCTTCGGCTCCTGATGGACGACGCCCTCGATGCGGCCGAGCCCGCTCTCGGTCTCGAAGGTGTCCTCGTAGAGGAACGAGTCGCCCTCGTCGCCCTCCTCGTAGCAGGGCCAGTGGATCCCCGTCTCGCCGAGCGCGTCGTAGGTCATCCCGTGCATGATCGGACAGACCTCGCGCAGCTCCTCGAACACCTCCTCGGGGCCGTCGAAGGCGAAGGCTCCACCGGGCTCTGCCCGGTTCTCCGAGGAACGTCGTTCCTCGTCCCCCTCGAACAGCCGCGTCCCGACCTCACAGAGGATGTCGAGGTCGTGGCGCGTGTTCTCGTGGACCTTGTGGACGCCGCGCATGCGCTGGACGCGACGGTCGGTGTTGGTGACGGTGCCGTCGCGCTCGGCCCACGTCGTCGCGGGGAGGACCACGTCCGCGAGCTCGGCGGTCTCGGTCATGAAGATGTCTTGGACCACCATGAAGTCGAGCTCCTCGCGGAACCGCTCTTCCGTCCGGTTGCCGTCCGGCTCGCTCATGATCGGGTTCTCGCCCATGACGTAGAGCCCGTGGACGGTGTCGCCGATGGCGTGGGAGATCTCCACGTTCGTCAGTCCCGGCTCGGACGGTATCTCGAAGCCCCACACGTCTTCGACGCTCTCGCGCGCCTCGTCGTCGTCGACGAGCTGATACCCCGGGAGGACGTTCGGCATCGCGCCCACGTCGCAGGTCCCCTGGACGTTGTTCTGTCCCCGCAGGGGGTTGACGCCGGTGCCGGGGCGACCGAGGTTCCCCGTGATCAGCGCGAGGTTGATCTCGTTTTGGACGTTGTCGACGCCGCAGGTGTGCTGGCTCATCCCCATCCCGGTGAAGATGGCGGCGTCGTTGGCCATCGCGTACTTCTCGGCGGCGAGTTCGATGGCTTCGAGGGGGACACCGCACTCCTCGGCGGCCGCCTCCTTGTCGAAGTCCGCGAGCGTCTCCTTCAGGTGGTCGAACCCTTCGGTGCGCGCTTCGACGAACGCCTCGTCGATCCAGCCCGCGTCCGGCTCCGCCTCGTGTCGTTCCAAGATGGTCTTCAGGACGACGTTCAGGAGGGGGATGTCGGTGCCGGGCTTCAACTGGAGGTGCATGTGCCGGTCGGTGTCGTCGATCTCGAACGACCGGGTGGTCTTGTTCGCGTGCGGGTCGACTTGGATGACGGTCGCGCCTTCCAAGACGGCCTGTCGGAAGTACTGGCTGTTGGCGATCGGGTGCTGCTCGCCCGGGTTCGCGCCCTGGATCCACAGCACGTCCGCGGCGTCCTCTAAGTCGGCCATGCTGTTGGTCATCGCGCCCATCCCGAGGCTGGTCCGCAGCGCCCAGACGGTGGAGGCGTGACACATCCGCGTACAGTTGTCGACCTGATTCGTGCCGTATCGCCGCGCCAGCTTCTGGATGAGGTAGTTCTCCTCGTTGAACGTCTTCGAGGAGCCGAAAAAGCCCATCCCGTCGGGGCCGTGCTCCGCGCGAATCCCCTCCATCTCGTCGACGACCCTCGTCAGCGCCTCGTCCCACGTCGCCTCGCGGAACTCGCCGTCTTCCCTGATCAGCGGCTCAGTCAGCCGGTCCTCGTGGTCGACGACCTGCGTCGCCGCCCCACCTTTGATACAGACGCTCCCCTCGTTGACGGGGGCGTCGCCCCACGGCATGAACCGCATCTCGCCCGGGTCGTCCCCCTCCAGTACGCGGATCCCGCATCCCACGCCGCAGTACGGACAGATCGTCTTCGTCGCGTCTCCCGGTTCACTGGGCATCGGTCTCACCGCCCTCCTGTGGGCACATACCGCACGATCCGTCGTGGACTCCATGAGTGTACCGGTGGTCCATCTCCGCTCGGAGTCGACGCCGTCGAGCGCGGCCCCGGACCACGACGCGGGCGGCCCCGCCGAGACGAAGGTTCATTCCGGCCGCCGACGTACCGGCGGCCGATGGAACTGAGCGAGCCGACGGTCCGGGCCCGCGCCCGCGAGTACGCGGAGCGGGAGCCGCTGTACGGCGTGGAGCGCCAGCACGTCGAGACGGTCCCGAGGGCGTTCGCCGGCGACGAGTACGGGCGGCGGGACGCCCAGTGGGTCGTCCGGTGGTACTTCCGCCGGTACCTCGGCGAGTATCCGGACCGGGAGCGGCGCGAGCGCGAGGAGGCGTTCCGGAGCAACGCGTTCGACGACGTGGTCGACGCGATCGACGCGGCCGTCCAGACGGCGGGAGCGGCCGAGTCCGACCCGACCGACGGCGATGCCGACGCCGCGCTCGACGCCCTCACCGCGCTCGCCGGCGTCGACGTCGCGGTCGCGTCCGCGTTCCTCCAGTTCCTCGCCCCGTCGCGGTTCGTCGCGGTCGACCGGCGGACGTGGGCGGTGCTGGCCGCGGCCGGCGAACTCGACGGCGAGTACCCGGACCCTCCCTCGACCGGCGACTACCGTCAGTTCGACGACGCCTGTCGGGCCGTGATGGATCGGGCCGGCGTCGACGCGTGGACGCTGTACCGGGCGCTCTGGCGGTCGTTCGAGGGGATTCCGGAGGAGTCCCCGTAGCCCGCTACTCGACGACCTCGACGACCGGATCGTCCGCGATCAGGCGCGTGAGAAGGACGCGCGGCACGTTCGCGCGGAACTGGATCTCCCCCGCGATCTTCCGGGCCGCGGTCGCGTCCGCCTCGTCGTCGACCTTGTTCACGACCGGGATCGCGGTCGCGTCGCTCGGGACGCCCTTCAGCCCGCCCGCCGGGCTAGCGAGCACCGTCGCGACGTCCGCGGGCCGGATCTTCGACCCGATCTCGCGGCCGGTGATCGCCGCGACCTCCTCCGGTCGGTGGACGAGGTCCTCGGTGAGCGGTTCGCCGACGACGTGCGTGCTCGCGATCGGGACGACCACGTCCGCGGCCGACGGGATCTGCGGCTCGCGGTCGCCCGGCGCTTTGAACTCCCGGAGGCGCGCGCCGTCCGCCTTCACGAGCGTCGCGCCCGGAGCGGCGTCGGCGATCTCGGAGACGGTGTCGGTGTCGTAGCCGAGGTACCGGTCCGAGCGCTCTCGCTCCGGGACCAGCCCGAGCGGCCAGTCGCCGTCTCCGGCCGCCTCGACCGCGGCCACCGGGTCCTCCGTCACGCGCACCGCGGCGACCCGGTCGTCGAAGATCGGTATCCGGACGCTCGCGGTCACCACCGCCCGGTCGAGCCGGTCGGCGAGCGCGAACAGCGTCGACTTCTTCCCGCCCGCGCCGACGACGCAGACGGTCGCGTCGCGGGCGTCGAGCGCGGTCGTCAGGTCCATGCCCGGCCGTTCGACCGCGACGGGCCTCACTCTGGCGGTCGCGTTCGCGCGTCGAGGACTCCCGCGGACCCCCCGAGGCGTCTCAGCGGCGCAGTCCGCCCTCTGCTTTGATCCGCATGATGTGGCGGACGTTGAGGTAGATCTCCTCCGGCGATGTCTCTTCGGCTTCGTCGTACAGGTCCGACACGCGGTACAGCACCGCCGAGAGCTGCTTGCTCTCCGAACTGTCCCCGCGGACGTCCTCGGCGACCTCGCGCAGGAACGCCCGGACCGCCTCGTCGTCCGCGAACTCGCCCCCGTCGACGCCGTCCGGGACGACCGGGTCGACGCCGGCGGCTGCGAGGGCGTCCTCGGGACCGTCCCCGTCGGCGTCGCTCCCTTCGGCGTCGGTTCCTTCCGTGTCGCTCCCTTCGGCGTCGGTTCCTTCCGCGTCGCTCCCCCCGGCGGCGCTCGGCCCGTCGTCCGTGTCGGTCATCGGCCCCGCGACACCTTCCGGCGCTGGACCACGCCGGCGTTGTCCGCGACGTTCTCGACTATCACCTTGAACGCGTCCGCGGTCTCGCCCTCCGCTAAGACGATCGGCTCGCCGTCGTCGCCGCCGGTCCGGACGGACGGGTCGAGCGGGACGCCGCCGAGGTAGGGGAGGTCGTGGTCGGCGGCGAGCGCCTTCCCGCCGCCGGAGCCGAAGATCTCGTGGAACCCGCCGCAGTCGGGGCACTTGAACCCGGACATGTTCTCCGCGATGCCGAGGACGTTCGTGTCGTGTTTGCCGAACATCCGGAGCCCTTTCGTCGCGTCGTCGAGCGCGACGTCCTGCGGGGTCGTGACGATCACGGCTCCGGTCAGCGGCAGCGTCTGGAGGATCGTGAGCTGGGTGTCGCCGGTCCCCGGCGGGAGGTCCATGATCAGGTAGTCCAGTTCGCCCCACTCGACGTCCTCGACGAGCTGCGTGATGATCTTGTGGACCATCGGGCCGCGCCAGATGACGGGGTCGTCCTCGCCCGTGAGGAAGTCCATGCTCATCAGCTTCAGGCCGAACTGCTCGGGCGGGACGATCGTCTCGCCGTCGGTCTCCGGGCGCTGCTCGGCCGACACCATCCGCGGGACGTTCGGCCCGTACACGTCGGCGTCGAACAGGCCGACGCGCGCGCCCAGCTCCGAGAGCCCGGCCGCGAGGTTGACCGCCGTCGTCGACTTGCCGACGCCCCCCTTCCCGGAGGCGACCGCGATCACGTTCTTCACGCCCGGCAGCACCTGCTCGTCCGCCGAGAGGTCGTCCGGGATCGACGCCGACAGCTCCACGTCGAGTCCCGTGTCGTCGAGCGCGTCTCGCACGTCGTCGGCGATCGACGACTCGGTCGGCGAGAACGGCGCGCCGAGCGCCAGCGACACGTGAACCGTCCCCGCCCCGTCGTCGAGATCGATATCGTTCACTACCCCGAGCGAGACGATGTCGTCTCCGAGGTCTGGGTCCCGCACGTCTGCGAGCCGCTCCCGCACGTCCGATTCGTTCATGCCAGTGGGGAGGGCCGTGGTTCGAATAAGGGTTCTGTCACCCGATCAGTCGATCCGGGTTCCGGCGTCCTCGCCCCGCAGGAACGGGCCCAAGCCGTCGCCGCCGAACACGTACGCCGGTGCGTCGAGCCCGAGCAGCTCCCGCACCTTCGCGGCCATCCCGCCCGAGACGTCCGTCGCGTCGCTCGCGCCGAGCGCGTCCGCGACCGCCGCGAACTCGCCGATTTCGCGGATCACGTTCCCGTCGCTGTCGAGGACGCCGGAGACCGTCGAACAGACGCCGACGCGCCGCGCGCCCAATCCCGTCGCGAGCTCGACGACCAGCTCGTCGCCCGAGACGACCGTGACCCCGTCGCCGGCGGTCGCGACGCCGTCGCCGTGGAGGACGGGGACGAACCCCTCGCCGAGCAGCGTCGCCGTCGATCCGAGCGGGAGGTCGAGATCCCCGTCCGCCCCCTCGGCCCGCGCCGCGAGCGACAGCGGGTGGACGGGGACCGCGGGGACGCCCCGCTCGCGGAGCCGCTCTAACACGCGCGCGTTCAGCCGCTTCATCGCGCCGTGGACCGCGGCCACCGCCTCCGCGTTGCGGGTCCCCTCAGTCGTCGACACGCCGTGCTCGCTGGCGTGGTGGTGGCCGAAGCTCCCGCCGCCGTGAACGACGACGAGCCGGTCGACCGCGCCCGCCGCGAGCGCGTCGGCGACGGCGTCGCAGGCGGCGTCGAGCCCCGCCTCGTCCAGCGTCTCCGGGCGGTCCTTCTCGGTGATCAGGCTCCCGCCGAGCTTGAGGACGACGGGGGGATCCGACCCCGCTCGGGCGTCCGTCACGGCTCCACCACCCGGACGCCCTCCGTCGCCAGCTCGGCGCGGAACGCCTCCTCGCAGCCCTGCGTGAACGAGAGGGCGGTCTCGCTCGCGTCGCTCTCGTCGAGCGCGACGACGCAGCCGCCCCCGCCCGCGCCGGTGAGCTTCGCGCCGTGCGCGCCCGCGTCCCGCGCGGCCCACACCATCGCGTCGAGCGACCGGGCGGAGACGCCGAGCGCCGCGAGCAGCCCGTGGTTGAAGTCCATCAGCTCGCCCAGCTCGGCAAGCAGCGCCGGCTCCGGTTCCGCGTCGGCGTCGGCCTCGGCGAGCAGCCCCTCGCCCGTCCGGACGAGGTCCCCGATGGACGCCACCGTGTCCGCGGCGAACTCGTGTTCCGCCCGCAGTTCGCGGACGCCGGCGACGAGTTCGCCCGTGTCGCCCGCGCCGCCGTCGAAGCCGACGACGAACGGGAGGTTCGGGGCGTCGATCGGCTCGCAGTCGTCGCCCTCGACGCGGACCGCGCCCCCCATCGCCGAGCAGAACGTGTCGGCGCGGGAGGCCTGCCCGTCCTGAACGTCGTACTCGGCCCGGAACGCCCGGTCGGCGAGTTCGCGGCGGTCGAGCGGCTCGCCCAGCGCGCGGGTCGCGGCGTCGATCCCCGCGACCACGACGGCCGCCGACGACCCCAGCCCCGCCCCGAGCGGGATGTCGCTCTCGACGGTGATGTCGAAGCCGGCCTCGGGGGCGTCCGCCGCCGCCCGCGCCTGCTCGACCGCGGCGTCGACGTAGCCCATCGCCGCCTCGACGAGCGGGGTCGGCACGTCGACGTCCGGTCGGTCCCCGGTCCCGCCGGAGTACTCTACCGTGAACCCGTCCAAGGAGAGGTCCTCGGCCTCCACGCGCACGTGGTCGTCGTCGCGGGGCTCGGCGGTCACCGTGGCGCGCCGCTCGATGGCCGCCGGCACGGCCGGCTCGCCGTAGACGACGGCGTGTTCGCCGAAGAGGTACACCTTCCCCGGCGCTTCGCAAACGGTCATACGAGTCACCTCTCTCCCCGCGCTTACAGGCGTTGCGCTTGCGGGGTCGGCCGCGGCGGGGAGCGGACGCGGGACGGCGAATCCGTCCGTCCCCGTCAGCTTTTCACCGGCGGCCGCCGTCGTGCGGGCCATGCCCGCGCTCCCGTCGCTGTTGCGACAGTCGTTCACGAACTTCGTCGAGGGGCTGGCGGTCGCCATCCCGCGACTGCTCTCGGGGCTGGTGTTCCTCGCGCTGGCGTACGCGACGGTCAGGGTCGTCCTCGCGGTCGTCCGCTCGTCGATCGCCCGAGTGTACGTCGGCGACCGCGAACTGGTCGGCGACCTCATCGTCACGCTCGTCGCCGTCTTCCTGTGGTTCGGCGTCGCGCTCACGTTCCTGAAGGTCCTCGGGATGGGCGACATCGCGGCGAGCCTCGGCACCGCGGTCGGCTTCATCGCGCTCGGCGTCTCCTACGCGCTCTCCGAGATGATCGAAGACACCGTCGCGGGCGTCTACCTCCTCCGCGATCCCGACTTCAACGTCGGCTACCGCGTGGAGGCGAAGGGCGTGACCGGGACCGTCGCCGCCATCGAACTCCGGAAGACGCGGATCGACACGGACGCCGGCGACCGCGTCGTCCTGGCGAACCGCGAGATAGAGCCGCGCTGGACCCACGACGTGCCCGAGGGGCCGGCCGACGATCCGGTAGACGAGTCGACCGACGCCGGCGCGGCGAACACCTAAATACCGCGGCGCGGATCGCCTCCTCATGGCAGCAACATCGGAACGGTTCGACGCCGACGGGGCCAAGGGCGACACCACCCTGGCGGCGATAACGCACCTCCTGGCGCTGTTCACATGGGTCGTCGGACCGCTCGTCGTTTACGTCGTCACCGACGACGCGTTCGTCAAGGAGAACGCGCGGAACGCCCTCAACTGGCAGATATGGCTCTCGGTCTACTCGTTTGTCGCGCTCGCGCTGGTGTTCCTGTTCGTCGGCTTCCTGATCCTGCCGATCCTCGGACTCCTCGACACGGTGTTCGTCGTCGTCGCCGCGGTGAAGGCGTCCGAGGGCGAGGCGTGGAGCTACCCGCTCACTATCGACGTGGTGTGAGGTCCCCGACCGATTGCGCTCGCCGAGAGCGCGGCCGCTGGTCGGTCGGGACGGCTTCGAAAAGTCGAACTCGACGTCGAAGACCGCCTACAGTTCGTCCTCGAAGTCTTCGAGGGCGAACACGGTGTCGGCCCCGCGGCGGTCGAGCGTCTCGTTGGCGAGGAGCCAGTAGACGACCGACAGCGCGCGGCGACCCTTGTTGTTCGTCGGGATGACGAGGTCGACGTTCGACAGCTGGTTGTTGGAGTCGCACATCGCGATGACCGGGATGCCGACGGTGATGGCCTCCTTGACGGCCTGCGCGTCGCCGATCGGGTCGGTCACCACGACGACGTCCGGCTCGATGTAGCCGGCGTAGTCGGGGTTCGTCAGCGTGCCCGGGATGAAGCGGCCGGTGCGGGCGCGGGCCCCGATGGCGTCCGCGAACTTCTCGGCCGGGAACCGGCCGTACTGCCGCGAGGACGTGACGAGGATCTGCTCGGGGTTGTAGTTCGAGAGGAAGTCCGCGGCCGTGCGGATCCGCTGGTCCGTCAGGCTCACGTCGAGGACGTACAGCCCGTCGTCGCGGACGCGGTGGATGAACCGCTCCATGTCCTTCGTCTTCTGCTGGGTCCCGATGTGGACACCCGCGGAGAGGTAGTCCTCGACGGGGATCAGCAGGTCGACGTCGTCGTCCGGCATGACGTCGTCGTCGAAGGGGGAGGCGTCCTCCTCCTCGGTGGTCTCGTCCGCGGCCGCGTCGGCGGCCGCGCTCTCGGCGTCGGCGGTCCCAGTTTCGGCGTCGGCGGACGCCCCCTCGGCGGCCGCGTCGGCGGTCGGTTCCTCGGTCGTGTCGGCCTCCTCCTCGACCGCCGCGTCGACCGCCTCGGTCTCCGCGTCGTCGTCGAGTTCGACCGCGTCGTTGTCTTCGCTCATGCGTGGTGTCGGTCCGTCATACCGCGTCGTCCGCGATGCGGACCAGTTCGTTCAGCTTGGCCGTTCGCTCGCCGCCGACCGTGCCGGTCTTGATGTAGCCGGCGTCGGTCGCCACGGCGAGGTGTGCGATGGTCGCGTCCTCGGTCTCGCCCGAGCGGTGCGAGATAACCGTCTCGTACCCGTTGCGGGCGGCGAGTTCGACCGCGTCGAACGCGTCCGACAGCGTCCCGATCTGGTTCGGCTTGATCAGGATGCTGTTGGCCGCGCCCGCGTCGATCCCGTCCTGAAGCCGCTCGACGTTGGTGACGAACAGGTCGTCGCCGCAGATCAGCGTCCGGTCGCCGACCCGGTCGGTCAGCTCCGCGAACGCCTCGTAGTCGTTCTCGTCGAGCGGGTCCTCGACGTACGCGAGGTCGTACTCGTCGACGAGGCCGGCGACGTACTCGATCTGCTCGTCGGCCGACTTCGTCTCGTCGCCGTAGACGTACGCCTCTCGGTCGTCGTCGTACAGCTCGGCGGCGGCCATGTCGAGCCCGAAGCGGATCTCGAATCCGACTTCGTCCTCGACGCGGTCGACCGCCTCGTCGACGACCTCGAACGCCTCCGCGTCCGAGATCGGGGGTGCCCACGCGCCCTCGTCGCCCTTCGCCGCGGGGACGCCGCGCTCGTCGAGCACGTCCGCGACCGCCGCGTGGACCGCGGCGTTCGCGAAGACGGCCTCCGAGACGCTCGGCGCGCCCACGGGCGCGGCGAGGAACTCCTGAATGTGGGTCGCCTCCTTGGCGTGTTCCCCGCCGCCGACGACGTTGCCGAGCGGAACGGGGAAGTTCTCGCCGCGGAACGCGCCCCCGAGGTGCTGGTATAACGGCGCGCCGAGCACGTCGGCGGCGGCCTTCGCGGCCGCCATCGAGATGGCGACGGCGCTGTTCGCGCCGATGGCGGAGAAGTCGTCCGTCCCGTCGGCGGCGCGCAAGGCGTTGTCGACCGCCCGCTGGTCGCCCGCGTAGACGCCTTCGAGGCGCGGCACCGCGTGTTCGCGGGCCTTCGCGATCGACTCGCTCGCGGGCAGTTCGATCGCCTCGTACTCGCCGGTCGAGGCCCCGCTGGGGGCCGCACCGCGGCCGAAGCCGCCGGACTCGGTGAGCACGTCGGCCTCGACGGTCGGGTTGCCCCGCGAGTCGAGCACGCGACGCAGCGAGACGCTCGTGATCCGCGTCATCAGCTCTCCCTCCGTACCGTGAAGGGGAGCGCGCCCGCGTCGTACTCCTCCGCGGCGACGAGGATCGGCTCCGTCTGGTCCGTGTCGATCAGCACGGGTGCCCCGTAGGACACCTGCAGCGCTCGCGCGCCGAGGATGCGTGCCTTCTCGTATCGGTTGTATCGCTGTCCTGACATGGATTACTGGTACGGTGAGACGACGTCGACGAGGTCGCGGTGGCTCACCAGCATGCGCCGGCAGCAGTGGCGGTCGACCCCGAGGTCGTCGAGCACCTCGCCGGGGTCTTCGTCGCCCTCGCGAGCCCGCTCTTTGAACTCTTCCCAGTGTTCACCCACGACGTTGCCGCACGTGAAACACCGGACGGGGATCATCATGACTGGATCACCTCAGCGGTAGGACTTCTGGTAGCGAGCGCGCGCGCCGGGTCCGCCCCACTTCTTGGGTTCGGACTGGCGCACGTCGTTGACCAGCAGGGTGCGGTCGAAGCTCATGTACGCGTCCCGCAACTCGGCGTCGCCGAGGTGCTGGACGAGACCGCGCGCGATGGCGGTCCGCGTCGCGTCGGCCTGGCCGCTGAACCCGCCGCCCTCGACGTCGATGTCGATGTCGACGCCGTCGCGGAGGTCCTCGCCAGCGATGCGGAACGGCTCCAGCATCTTGAGCCGCGCCTGCTCCGGTTCGACCAGCTCGACTGGCTGGGAGTTGATGCGAACGCGACCCTCGCCCTCGCGCACCGTGGCGCGGGCGACGGCCGTCTTCTTCTTGCCTGAGGTGTTCGTTACCATGTGACGTTGGCTCCCAGAGACTCGGAGATCGATCCGAGCGTCGTGAATTTGATGTTCGAGAGGCGGTCGAGCGACGTGCCGTCGAGGACGACGCTCTCGACGTCCTCGTCGCGCTCGTAGGGGTTCCCGACGTACACGCGCACGTTCGAGAACGCCTCGCGACCGTCCTCGGACTTGTACGGTAGCATACCGCGGATGGCGCGCTTGAAGATGCGGTCGGGGCGCTTGGGGTAGTACGGCCCGCTGTCCGAGCCGAGCTCCGCGCGCTTGTGGTACGTCTCCATCGTCGCCTCCTCGTTGCCGGTGATGACGGCGCGCTCGGCGTTGACGACGGCGACGGTCTCCCCGGCGAGGGCGCGCTGGGCGACCTCCGAGGAGACGCGACCGAGGATACAGTCGCGGGCGTCGACGACGACGTCCGCGTCTATCTTCGCGAGACTCATCGGATGATCCTCACGTTGCTTCCTTCCGGGTTCTGTTCGACGTACTGTTCCAGCGTCACCGCTTCGCCGGTCTGGTCGATCTTCGTCCGGGCGGTCCCGGAGAAGTCGACCGCGGCGACGGTGACGTTCGTTTCGAGCACACCGCTGCCCAGCACCTTGCCGGGGACGACGACCGTCTCGTCTTCCTGAGCGTACCGCTCGATGCGGCCCAGGTTGACCTCAGCGTGCGTGCGCCGTGGCTTCTCTAGTCGATCGGCGACATCCTGCCACACGTTGGCACCGGAATCTCGCGAGACCGACTTCAGATCGGCGATGAGGTTCTGTAGTTTCGGGTTCGTCTTGCTACTCATAGCTGTCCCTCCTGAACGGAGAGTTCGTGGAAAACGGAGTGCAGGGAGCAGGATTTGAACCTGCGGACCTCTACAGGACAGCGCCCTGAACGCTGCGCCGTTGGCCTGACTTGGCTATCCCTGCGTGCACTCCTTCGTATTCCGGCTCCCTTCAAACCACTTTCGGTCCCGCCGTCCGTCGACGGCGCGGCGGCCGCCTCGGCGAGCGAGGCAGGCCGGCGGCTGTCGACGGGGGCGACGGTCAGGGGGTTGGTTCGAAGGGCCGTCATTTCCTTATACCGCGACTTTCGTCTGTAGTTCGTCCGCGCGCTCCTCGATGGTGTCGATCGCGCGGAGCAGCAGTTCCTCGACGTCGAACGAGCCGTCCGTCTCGATGTGGAAGACGAACGCGCCCGGCACGTCCTCGACCGCGACCTCCTTCCCGGGGAACCGTTCCGAGAGGTCGTTGTCGAAGTCGTCCGTGAGCTCGATCTCCCCGTCGGGCGTCTCGATGACGCCGCGGAGGATGTTCGGCTCGTCGTCGTCGAACTCGCCGCGGTCGCCTTCGACCGTGACGCGCTGGAGGTGGCGGTAGCCGACGGAAACGCCGCCCTGGTGTTTGGCGTGCTCCTTGCCGGTGTCGAGGACCGCGTCGGCCTCGAACTCCAACCGCTGTCCCTCCTTCAGCTCGATGATCGGCACGTTGTCGTCGGCGACCTCGACGAGCGGATCGCTGCACTCGATGTCGCCGGAGTACGCCGTCGCCGGCCCCTCGACGTCGAGCGCGAGTGTGACCTCGTCGCCGACCTCGAAGTCGTCGAGCGGCGTCGTCAGGGGGATGAGCCCCAGACGCAGGCCGATCATCTCGTCGAACATGACCGAGGAGTTCTCGACGAACCGGACGGTGTCGATCGAGAACGTCGGGACGTCGGCGATCATCGCCCGGCGGATGCCGTTGGCGAGCGCCGGCGTGAGCCCGCGGATGAGCACCCGCGCGCTGCGTTCGTCCCGTTCGACGTACTGGACGTCGAATTCGTCTTCGGTCATGTCAGACTCGCTTGTTCTTCGGTGCCTTCGTCCCGTCGTGCGGGATGGGCGTGACGTCCTCGATCCGGCCGATCTCGACGCCCGCACGCGAGAGCGCGCGGATCGTCGCCTGCGCACCGGGACCGGTGGACTTGTTGAGGTTGCCGCCGGGGCCGCGCACGCGAACGTGCACGCCCTCCAGCCCGGCGTCCTTGACGCGCTCGGCGACGACCTCCGCCATCTGCATGGCGGCGTACGGCGACGCCTCGTCGCGGTTCTGCTTCACCACGGTGCCGCCGGACGACTTGGCGATCGTCTCGGCACCCGTCTCGTCGGTGACCGTGATGAGCGTGTTGTTGAACGACGCGTACACGTGGGCGATGCCCCACTTTCCTCCGTCTTCGGATTCACTCATGATGTTACTCCTGTGACTCCGCGCGCTCGGGGTGGAGATCGTCCGCGAGCGGACTGTTCTCGTCGAAGGCGATGGCACCTTCGTCGTCGACGTCCACCTTCACCGACGGGCGCGTGACGCGAGCGCCGTTGACGGTGATGTGGCCGTGGACGATGAACTGGCGGGCCTGCTGGGTCGAGGAGGCGAATCCCTGGCGGTAGACGACCGTCTGGAGGCGACGCTCCAGGAGGTCGGTCACGTCGAGCGACAGGACCGTCGAGATGTCGTCGTTGTCGCCGAGGATGCCGATGCGGCGGAGCCGTGCGACGAACTCCGCGCCGGCGTCCTGGGCGGCGTCGACGTCGCCCTGCGCCTCGCCGAGCAGCCGTCGGGCCTCCCGGCGCATGTTGCGCAGCTCGGACTGGGCGCGCCAGAACTCCTCTTTGTTCTTCAGACCGTACCGCGAGAGGAGGTCGGACTCCTCGGCGATGCGCTCGCCTTGGTACGGGTGGTTCGGCGTCTCGTAGCCCTTGGTGTTTTTCCCGGTGCTCATTCGTCGTCACCGCCTTCGTTGTCGGCCATCTCCTCGCGGATCTCCTCGACGTTGACCCCGATGGTCCCCTCCGAGCGACCCGTGGACTTGGTGCGCTGGCCGCGGACCTTCTGTCCGCGCTTGTGACGCACGCCCTTGTACGATTCGATGATCTTCATCCGGTTGATGTCGTGGCGGCGCTTCTCGTCGACGTCGGTGCCGACGAGGTGCGTCGTCTCTCCGGTGAAGAAGTCGTTCTGTCTGTTCGTCATCCACGACGGGACGTGGTCTTCGAGGTTCTCGGCGATGTCGACCACCGCGTCGATGTCCTCCTCGTCGAGGAGCCCGAACGTGGCGCTTCGGTCCACGTCGGCCTTCTCGGCGACCAGCCGCGCCGTGCGCGTGCCGATGCCGTCGAGTTCGGACAGGCTTCGCTCGACCGTCTTCGTCCCGTCGAGGTCCGCGCCCCCGATCCGAACGAAGTACTGGAGGTCTTCCTCCTCCTCCGGCGAGTCGTCCTGTGATTCTTCCGTGCTCATGTGTTGGTTGTGGTGAGCCCTACCGGCGCGAATCCGGCGGTACTCGTCCGTTCGAGCGTTGCGGCGGGGATTCGAACCCCGGAGGCAGTGACGCCACAGAGTTAGCAACCCTGCGCCTTGGGCCAGGCTTGGCTACCGCAACCCGCGTTGTATCATCGCCCTCGCGGACTCGGGGCCCGACGCCCCTACAGTTCGTGCGTTCGTTACCTCCCGCTTTCAGTACTTAAACATCACGAATCGGTCGGGTCGCTGTGGGGAGTTCCCACGGTCGTCGTCGACGCCCTCGGGACGACGAGCCGGCAGTGCCGAACCGGTCGCGTCGGACCTCGGAAGCGTCGCATCGTCGGACCTCGGAAGCGTCGCGCCGTCGGATCCGGTACGCGTCGCGCCGTCGGGTTCCGTGAGGCGTACTGTTTAGTAGGTCCCGCGGGAGGGACCGAACATGAAGGCCGTTCAGTTCGGCGACCACGGCGACCGCGACGTGATCGAGTACGGCGAGTTCCCCGACCCCGAACCGGGTCGCGGCGAGGTGGTGATCGAGGTCAAGGCGGGCGCGCTGAACCACCTCGACATCTGGACGCGACGCGGGATGCCCGGCATCGACCTGGAGATGCCGCACATCCCCGGCAGCGACGCGGCGGGCGTCGTCGAGTCCGTCGGTGAGGGCGTGACGCGCTTCGAGCCGGGCGACCGCGTCGCTGTGAGCGCCGGCGTCTCCTGCGGGAACTGCGAGTTCTGTCGCAACGGCGAGGAGTCGCTTTGCGTCTCCTTCCACATCATCGGCGAGCACGTCCGCGGCGTCCACGCCGAGAAGGCGGTCGTCCCCGAGGCGAACCTCGTTCCGGTCCCCGACGGCGTCGACTGGGAAGTGGCCGGCTCCGCGTCGCTCGTCTTCCAGACCGCGTGGCGCATGCTCCACACGCGCGCCGACATCGAGGCGGGCGAGAAGGTGCTCGTCCTCGGTGCCTCCGGCGGCGTCGGCCACGCGGCCGTCCAGATCGCCGACCACGCCGGGTGTGAGGTGTTCGCGACCGCCTCGACCGAAGAGAAGCTCTCGCACGCCGAGAACTGCGGCGCGGACCACGTCATCGACTACGAGGCGAACGACTTCGCCGACGAGATCAGCGCCCGTACCGGCAAACGCGGCGTCGACGTCGTCGTCGACCACGTCGGCGAGGCCACCTACCCGGACTCGCTGAAGTCGATGGCGAAGGGCGGCCGACTCGTCACCTGCGGGGCGACGACCGGCGGGAACCCCGGTGCCGGGCTCAACCGCATCTTCTGGAACCAGCTGTCGGTGCTCGGCTCGACGATGGCGACGCCCGGCGAGGTCGACGACGTCCTGGAACTGGTCTGGGACGGCACCTTCGAACCCCGCGTCCGCGAGATCCTCCCGATGAGCGAGGCCGCGCGCGCACACGAGATGATCGAGAACCGTGAGGGCTTTGGCAAAGTGGTCGTAAAGCCCGACAGTGAGCTCTGAGACCGACGCCGGCGCGGACGAGGCCGCCGACGGCACCACCGACGGCGGCTACGTTCACGTCCCCGGAACCGAGGGCGACGGCGGGACGGACGACGCCGCGACCGACAGCGTCCGCGACCGCGACGCGCCCGACCCCGGCGACGGCCCGCGGAACGGGACGGCGTCGACCGACGACCCGACGGCCGACGGCTTCGGCCGCAAGGGGTGGGCGCTGACCGCCGTGCTGTTCACCTGCGTGCTGGTGATCCCGGGGATCATCTACGTCTACCCGTACGCCGCCGGCGCGTTCGGTCTCACGTTCTTCGCGACGTACCTCGCGCTCCCGCTCGTCCCCGCGCTCCTCCTCGGACTCGTCGCGGTCTGGTCGATGACGGCCGCGACTGCGGACGACGAGGCGTGAGGGACGGCAAGACGTGAACCGCTCTCGCCCGGCGGCCGCCCGCTCACCGGCCGGTCCCGCGCGAGGGCGAACGACAACGGTTTTGAACGACACCCGCGGAGTGAGGCTATGTTGATCACCGTCTCCGGCCCGCCGGGGAGCGGGAAGAGTACCAACGCCGTCCAGCTCGCGGACGCGCTCGGTCTCGGGCACGTCTCGGGCGGCGACATCTTCCGCGAGATGGCGGCCGAACGCGACATGACGCCCGTCGAGTTCAACGAGTTCGCCGAGGAGGACCCGCAGATCGACCGCGACCTCGACCGCCGGCTCCGCGAGATCGCCGTCGAGCGCGACGACGTCGTCCTCGAATCCCGGCTCGCCGGCTGGCTCGCGGCCGACCACGCGGACTTCCGGTTCTGGTTCGACGCCCCGCTTTCGGTCCGCGCGGAGCGGATCGCCGAGCGCGAGTCGAAGCCGGTCGACCGCGCGCGAACCGAGACGGAGCGCCGCGAGGCCTCCGAGCGCAAGCGGTACGAGGAGTACTACAA
>NZ_AOJD01000019.1 GCF_000337415.1 Halorubrum tebenquichense DSM 14210
CCCGACGACGCCGACCGCGACGCCCCCGCCGACGGTGACGACTCCGCGGGCGGCGACGACCCGCTCAGGGCCCCGCCCGGCGAGCGCTCGGTGCCGGAGCTGCTCCGGTTCGGCGTCGTCAACCTCGACAAGCCCGCCGGGCCCTCCTCGCACCAGGTGTCGGCGTGGGTGCGGGACGCGATCGACGAGACGCTCGCGGCGCTCGATCCGGAGGGCCCCCCCACCGGCGGCGTCGCGCACTCCGGCACGCTCGACCCGAAGGTGACCGGCTGTCTGCCCACGCTGACCGGCGACGCGACGCGCATGGCGCAGGTGTTCCTCGAAGGGACCAAGGAGTACGTCGCGGTGCTGGAGCTCCACGGGTCGCCTCCGGCCGACTTCCGCGAGGTGGTCGCGGAGTTCGAGAGCGAGATCTACCAGAAGCCGCCGCGGAAGAGCGCCGTGAGCCGCCGGCTCCGCACGCGGACGGTCCACGACCTCGACGTGCTGGACGTCGCCGACCGGAAGGCCCTCCTCCGGATCCGGTGCGAGTCGGGGACGTACGTCCGAAAGCTGTGTCATGACGTGGGGCTCGCGACCGGCGTCGGCGCGCACATGGGCCACCTCCGACGGACCGCCACCGACCCGTTCGACGACCGCGACCTGCGGACGCTTCAGGACCTCGTGGACGCGCTCGCGTGGGCCGAGGACGGCGACGAGGCGTTCCTCCGCGACGTGGTCCGCCCCGCCGAGGACGCGCTGACGCACCTCCCCGCGGTGACGGTCGCGCGCTCCGCCGCGCGCAACGTCGCGACCGGCGCGCCCGTGTACGCCCCCGGCGTGATCGACGTCGACGACGCGGCCGTCCCGCCGGCGGGAGACGACGGCCGGACCGACGGCGACGACGCCGACCCGCCGCTCGTCGCGTGTTTCACGCCCGACGGCGTCGCGGTCTGTCTCGGCCGGGTCGTCGGCGACCCCGACGCCGAGTCGGGTGCGGTCGTCTCGCTGGAGCGCGTCCTTTTATAATCGTCCGCTCGCCGTCCCGCGTATGGACGCCGACGGCGGCGACGACGCGAGCACCGACACCGGCGGGACCGACCGACGCGCGCTCGGCACCGCGAGCGCCGGCCCGGGCGAGTTCGACCGGGGCTGGCTGTCCGTCGCGGACCTCCCCACCGGCGCGTCCGAGCGGCTCCCGGTCGCGATCGCGAACGGGGCGGCCGACGGGCCGACGCTGTGGCTCACCGGCGGGGTTCACGGGGACGAGGCCACCGGCGTCGCGGTCGTTCAGGACGCGGTCGCGGCCCTCGCCGACGGCGACACCCTCGCCGATCTCGCCGGCGCGGTCGTCGCGGTGCCCGTCGTCTCCCCGGCGGGGCTGCGTCGGAACGCGCGCGAGACGTACTACGCCGACGAGGACCCGAACCGCCACTTCCCCGACGCCGACGCGGAGTCGGCCCGGCCGCCGAAGCTTCAGGAGCGGATCGACGCCCGGCTCTACGCCGCGATCACCGGCCAACCGGTCGACGGCGAGTCGGCGGGCTCGGGCGTCGACGCCGAGGACGCCCCGGGCGACGGCGTCGCGGCCGACGCGCTGATCGACTGTCACACCGCGGGCGTCGGCAGCGAGCCGTTCGTCATCCGCGACCGCGTGCTGTACGGCGACCGCCGGAGCGAGGACGAGGCGGCCGCGCTGTCGGCGGAACTCGGCCGGATCGTCGACGCCTTCGGCTTCCCGTCGCTGCGCGAGTACCCGGCCGCGGAGTACGTCGAGGAGAACCTCCAGCGGTCGACGGCGGGCGCGGTCCTCAACGAGGCCGGGATCCCGGCGTTCACCGCCGAACTCGGCGCGCACAGCGTCGTCGACGACGGGCTCGTCGACGCGGGCGTGGCCGGCGTCTTCGCCGTCGCGGTCGAACTCGGACTGCTCGCGGGCGACGACGTTCCGGCCGCGGTCGGCGACCCGAGCGATCACGTCGACCCCGCGCCGGTCGACTTCCCGGTGCGCCGGTACCGCGGGCCGACGACCGACGTCGCCGGGCTGGTCCGCCACCGCGTCGCCGCGGGCGACCGGTTCGACGAGGGCGACGTGCTGGCCGACGTGGTCGCCGCGACCGGAGCGGAGCGCGGAGAGGTGACGGCCGACCGCGACGGCTACGTCCTCGGTCGCGCGGAGGGGGTGGCGGTCTACGAGGGCGATCCGATCGCGAGCCTCGCGGTGCGGGACGACGGCGATCTGGTGGTCCCGCGCGACTCGGACGACGAGTGAAACGAAGTCCTTAATTACCGGTCGGTCGTGTTTTCGACCGCAGACAGGGACCGTGGGGTAGTGGTATCCTATGCGGATGGGGTCCGTATGACCTGAGTTCGACTCTCAGCGGTCCCATACGAACTTCTACGCGGCTCGTTCGAAAGGTTAGCCGTGGTGCTGTCGGCGTGATCTGCTGCGGTGATCGGTCACGCCTGAAGAGCCAGCCGTGTCGCCACCGGCGGAACCGTGGCGAGGTGCTCGTGCTCGGTACGCGATCGTCGCTGAGGGCGACGTGAAACACGAGCGCGAGCGGATCGAGACCGATCCGGCTGCGGCGCTGGAGGTCGCGACGATCAACGCGGACGCCAAGAGCGATGACGGGGAGAACCTCAACGACGAGTACGTGATCTTCGAGAACACGGGCGAAGAGCCGAGATCGATCTGTCCGGGTGGACCGTCGAAGACGAGGTGTCACACAGCTACGAGTTCCCGTAGGGGGTCACGCTTGACGCGGGCGCGACGGTGACGCTCCGGACGGGGAGCGGCACGGACACGGACACCGAACTGTACTGGGGATCGGGGTCGCCGATCTGGAACAACGCCGGCGACACAGTGATACTCTCGAACGCTGACGGGGAACACGTCCTTGAGGTGAGCTACGAATGACCGACATCAAGCTTCCCGACGGCGAGTACACCGCGGTCGTCGACAACGTCGAGGACGGGCTTGCGACCGTGTTCTTCGAATGTGACGGCGAGGAGGTGGGGAACGCGGTGCTGTAGGTTTCACGGCTCCCGTCGGACGGACGGCACGCTGACGCGATTCTCTCGGTGGTTCTCAGTGAGGGGCGTATAGATTCTGTCTCGTACGAGCCCGAGCAGACGGAGAGTCG
This sequence comes from Halorubrum tebenquichense DSM 14210, assembly GCF_000337415.1. Lineage (GTDB taxonomy): Archaea > Halobacteriota > Halobacteria > Halobacteriales > Haloferacaceae > Halorubrum > Halorubrum tebenquichense. Next base: position 3,126 of record NZ_AOJD01000019.1, read on the forward strand.
CGCAGAATCGGCACAGAATCGGTTCGATCGGCTCTCGGAGCGGCCGCCGTCTGACGAAGAGTCGTAGTCGAGTGTGGACGGAATCGATCTCGGGTATGTACTCGTTGACGAAGGTAACGCGAAACACAAGCGCGAGCAGATCGGGATCAACCTGCTCGATGGGAGGATCTACGAGCTACACGCTCTCACCGACAAGGAGATAGAGATGTTTGAGGTGGTAATAAAATAAAGCAGCCCACATCTTGATGGATATCCATTGTTCAGCAACCAGATATTTACCAAAGGCTGTTGAGAACAACAACAAATGGCCATTGAAATCAATACTATCGGTCTATTTCATTGCCGGGCTGAATCGAAGGCTGTAACGAATACAATTCGGATTATAGAGAAGGACAAAATTGGGGACTACAGTACTGTTGAAGACGTTACTCGAAAGATGATTGGTCGACTGATTGGAAAGGATTTTGTTGATTCAAAAAGTGCTAGAGTACATGATTTTACCCCGCAGGCAGACGACGCCAGAGATGTAGATGGTCATTCTACAAAGGACCTATTAGACACGGTACTAAACCGGACAGGGGATATTACTGAAGACTTAGAAACATTGGCAAGTTGGTACCTTCAAACCGACTACGCTCAGTCCGGACTTCTTCTTATCGCACATATAACAACGGGAGGGCGTCCACAATTGGCATTCATAAAAGCACCATTTATGGACGATGCCTACGAGCCCGATGAAAACCGGGTACTGACTGAGATGGATCAAGTGATTAAGGGGGATTTGAAGAAGGGAATTCTCTACCCGAGAATAACGCCAGCTGGAGACGTGAGAAAAAATCAGGCATGCGTATATCAATCTCAGAGTTCTCAAAGATACCCAAAGCACTGGTACCAATATCTACATCTTGAACCCAGTATGACAGCAGACGAGGAACTTTCAAATGCTCTTGATAGCGATGAAGAGAGCCAACCCCTATCTGATCCAACATCAACAGAAGAATTTGATGAGATTGAAAGAGCAATTAATCCGGAATTGAAAGACGCGGTCATCACTATTGAAATAGCGGGGATGGAGGTTGATGTGAGACTCGGCGAGTTACTCCGGAGAGAACGGGTGTTCCTCGTTGAAAATGACTCCGGATATCATCTTATCATCTCGGGAGATAAGCCCAAGATTAAGTTCTATGACGGTTCAGAAGGGAGGTACCGAGAGCTCCTTCCTGATCTAGACTCGTATGACCAATTAGAGAAAGTAGAATGAACAACAATAGGCTGCTAGATCTGAGTGATCTCATTGGCTTACCCCCCAATGACTCTAACGAAGAAAATAGCCAGAGGATATCTTACAATTTTACTCTGGTTGATTTAGGTGAAGGACACACAAAAACCCTGTTAGAAAGGATATCACAGTGTACTGAGTACATTCAGACGTTCACAATAAATCTCCATTACGAAAACGACTCTCCTCCCACGCAGATTCTTCGGCTAAGAGGAAGTGATCTGGAAGTCCCTTCAGGCGATTCGATCAAGGAAAGTCAAGAAGACAGTGATTGGTTTAGTAAATTTCGGAAGGCCTCGTCTTTCTATATTTCTGATGCTCAGTTTGACGATTTGTCCGCAGAATTATTTTCTATCGAACACCCAGAGAAGAGAGAGTTAGATGTATCCTTACAAATAAATAAATCGACTATTGAGGACCACATATCAGATCAACTTGGGACAGACCCCACAAAGCAGAATATTTGTGCTTGGTCAAATAGGAAACATCTCAGAGAGTGGATAAGAGATACAAGAGTTGATGAGGTTGTTAACTCCTTGTTCACACCTAGAAAATCACCGGTATTTGTCTTTCTGAGTGGACAGAATGGTATTCAGACCTCTTCGGGCTATATTCAGACAGTAGACATTGACCAGATTACAGAAATATCAACTTCGGATTGGGAAGTAAATCGCGACCAATATATTGGCCTATTTAAGGAGGTTGAAGACATATTTGTTCGCAATCCGCCCCTACCATCCAAATTGTTCACATCTTCAGAACTCAGAAACCTGTTTCAGCCAGTTTTTCTTTATGGAGTATTCTCCGGCATATCCGATCAAACAACGGTAAAACCCCATAAGCTCTCTTTTACTATTTCCTCCGAAAAAAAGGAGATAGAAGATTCTCTCTCTCTTTCCGAAAGTATGGATTCTGAGACTCTATCAGATTTGTATGATTTCTATACAGTATTTCTTGAGAGGGGTACCCGTGAACCATATCGATCATTATGGCATCGAGCAATTGTCGAACATTGTTCGTCACCCCGGTCGATTCCAGATCAAGTTGACGAGATCGAGCATTACTACCAATCTCTGGAGCAAAACGCTATCGAGGGAAATTTCACTGAGCTTAGTGGGGCCGTTCAAGACGCACAAGTATTTATCGGGGATGTTACAAACAACTTGTCAAACGCCACGACAAGTACAACTAATGAGATTCAAAAGATTGTAATCGCACTCTTTACTGCGGTGGCTGGTAACGTCTTTCTATTATTACGAAGGGCTAGTATCGCTGAATCTGCTATCTTTACTACTGTCTTTTCAGCAGGGCTGCTCTTACTATACTTCCCAACAGCACAAGAGAAAGTGGATGAGCTTTCAAATATTATTTCGGAGGGAGAGTCAGATGCTGACCTCTACTCTGATTTAATCAGGAGTGTAGGAGCTGATGAATTGGTTGACCTTGATCGGTTTAGTAGTCGACAGCAAGCATATATTGGCTTGGCGCAGGACAGAGTGGACTGGGCGGAGAAAAGACTGTCACAGGCATTCCTACTAATCACTCTGACCTGGACTCTATCAACTTGGTATGTGCTGCTTACCAACCCACTCCTCTCCACATATTCTATAGTAGTAATTGGGACGGCAGTTGCTTCGATCTGGGTTGGTGCTAAGCAAATCAACCGTAAATATCAGACTACAATAGATATCACCGGTCACCAACTTGGAGTTGGCTTGATTCCTCTGATAGTCGTACTAATCACAGTACTTGGAAAGTTGATCTTCTAAGGGGTGACTTTAGGTGCTACTACAATCTGCGTATCTATCTTTTCATCTGCCCGCTTCGTGAGTACCTCTAGAGGCTGATTCTCTGCCAACTTCACCTTGATGTGCGAATTGGGAATGAACTTTTTTAGATCTCCAATCAACCTTTTATCGTATTTTGACACTATCGGCGTCGAGACCGGATTCTCATATAAAACTTCATCTTGAGCGAGATCACCGTCATCGGTTTTTGTTGATAGACCAATCGTTGCCCTATCAGTATCCCCCCTACCAGAGAACGTTATCTCTGTTTCTGTAACATCGATCTCAATTCGATCAGATACCATCCCGATTATATCGTGGGCTTGGTTAATCGCACTTTTGTGAATGTGTAAGGTAACACTGTGTGCGAGATCGCTTTTACTAGGTTCTCTAATAGTGCTTTTATCAACACCAGCCATTCCATATTGTCCTTGGTCAAATTCAACTGCTATCTCGTTGGTCTCGGTGTCGATAGAAAGTGAAACAGTATCCGTTGGAGATAACGAGTCTAGGATGTTGCTTAGCCTATTACACTTAACACCAATTGAGTAGCTACCACCACGCAACTCGTATGATTCAAACTCCGTAGAATCTATGCTTTGGTGTATCTTGATGGTGTTTGCGCCATCCACATTTGCGATCTTCAATTTATCCTCATGCCATCGAAAAACCGCATTAGAATCCTGCGTCAATACCAACGCTGGTTGAACTAACTCATTAAGTAGCTGTGCTTCAATGCTCACCGATATATCTGAGGTAGTAGACATGTTTATTACCGTTATATTCAGCCAAGTTAATTATTTGTTGCTATCATCGAATCTGATTAGAATCCTGCCCACTCACCCGGCCGAGTAGCATGAGGCGGACGAGGACCGGGCTCAGGAACGTCGAGTCCGGGATCGACTTCTTCACTCAGATACAGCTGGCCCCACGTCGTGATCGACCAGTAGGTCTCGACGCGATCGAAGCCGATATCGCGGTCCTCGCGCTCGACAAGCTCGGCGTCGACCAACACCTTACAGCGCTTGGTCACCCGCCCGGGACTCACCGTGCCGGTAAGTTCGAATCCGACCTCCCACGAGGTCGCGGCACCGTCGGACGCTAATTGTTCGAGAATCCGGTCATCAAGCTGTGTCATCAACGAAACGAACGACCGCATTCAGGTCGTGCCTTTTGACTCGCCGGGAACGTCATTAAACCCTCGGTGGTGGTCGGCACACAGTCTCGAAACCAAGCGAACGACTGACGCTCCGCAACCACTAAACGCGGCTCGCTCCTTGCTCCGGTAATGGCCGACTGGACGGAGCAGTAATGCTAATCATACATATAATATACACACTACCTTGTTTCGGAGGAGCGCATAAGTATCCTGATCACCTACCTTGTGGTGTAGATGGACGACCCTGATAGCACCCAAGACCCCGTAGAGACATCTGTAGAGGACTTGGAACAGCGGATTGAAAGTCTGGAAAACGAAACAACTGGACGAAATCAGATTCGGATGCAGGCTTACGATATTCAGGTTCAGGCTAATTCGGAAGATACGGGGATGCAGGAGTTAGCAGACATCTGTTCGGAGCAGATGGATGAGATGATGCAACGAGCTTTGATTGGGGAGTATCAGGAATTGGAACAACAGGACTTGTTCGGCGTCTTGCTGGGTGATGACTGATGGGGAAATACGGTCAGGGGATTGCGGATTACGAACTGGGTAGGGAGTATAGCCGTAACATCTGCGACCAGATTCAGACCGTCAACAACGCAATCCAAGCCCTACAATCTCAAGGTTGCGACCATCTAGAAAAAGTGGATACTATTGCCCCTGGAACGACTCCCGACAGAGAGGATATTCGCCAGATGAAGCAGGTGTTGGATTTGTGTGTTGACCATCTATATGAGGAGCATATTGAGAAGGAGCGCATCATCCGTCACTTTCTGACAGCGCAACAGATGTGTATTGACTGCCTAGAGGAGGTATTTGAGACGGAGGAAGGGAACTAACCCAATTAATTGGGTTTGCGGTGGTGACAGCGCTACAGGCGCTGGAACCCACGGAGCCGAACGGCGTCTGAGTGAGAGCCTCCACGGCGTTTGAGGGGATGACCATTCTCTGCGGTAGCTGTGTTGTAGCGGAGTGGTATGTTACGCTGTTTCGATGTTTGTTGTATTTGTCTAAGTTAAATGTCTACATACGAGAAGTAACTATATTTGCGGTATATTGCGCTTCCATCTCCTGAGTAGTGGTCTAGGTCAAATAGTTTCAGAAATTCTCTTATTTGGGTCATTTTGTGGCTTCTTATTGAGTATCGTCAATTACAACATACAGATATAGACAATCGTATAACAAAAGATATATAGTATAGTTTATATTTGGTTATTGTAAGTTCAAATAAAATGAGATAAATAAATCTAATGAGTTATGAAAAGCCCTCGGAAGGAGGGACACAGTACAGGAAGTAAGACAACTGTACTTTGTTTCTCTTACACTAAATATGTTACTGCGTTTGTAGTAACTTTTTGGTTGAAAACTGGAATCGATTGTTTTGGAGCTTCTAGTTGTACATATAGCCATAATTGGGGTGATTATTATGTCTGCTAAGACTCCATCTTCTTGGCATCCTCGGAATAAGTCTGTAAGTGAGGATAATAAGACATACAGCACTTCTAGAGTGGATTTAACTAATTCAGATAAGGAAAAGTCAGTAAGGTCTGAGGCAGTTTGGTATCAAAATGGTAATGTAATTCCTAAGAGTTGGAGTGAAGTTACTGACGAGTGGGTTCAGTACATCGAGGAGTCTGAGGATCGTACCATAATATTGGAGGAGCAGATTGATGCGAAGAGGCTTGCTATCGACCAGATACACCGCTTTAGTCGTGATTATATGAAAAAGCAGTACGCACAGATAATGGAACTAGAGCGCAGTTGGTCTGATATGAACTCGTTTAATGTCTCGATGCTAACCGTCACAGCATCGTATAAGAATGAAGATGGCAGTCTTAGACCGCCTATGGACCACTTAGACAGTATCAAAGATGCGTGGACAAATCTCTACCATCAATTAGATAATCTATTTCGTGGTACTGAATGGGATTATTTGAAGTTATATGAACCCTTCAAGTCGGGTTACGCACATCTCCACATAGCAGTTTTTCACGAACAGGATATGAGTGTTAGCGACTATGAACCTGCGATAAATAGCTATCTGGCTAATAATGAGTGGGCATCTAAGGAGGCTCACAAGATGGTAGATATGGACGAGCAAAAAATAAATGACACTGTCGTGGAGTATGGTGAGTGTCGCAAATGCGAGGCGTCAGAACACGGTCGTTGCGAAGACCACGATAATGGCTGTGTGTCGGTGCGTTCTGAGTCCGATGAATTACAGTCTGCGGGTGCTTATGTTGGTTCGTACATCAGTAAAGAGCTAAATCGTGAGGGGTCTGTTTTAGATGCTTCAGAGTCTCTACAGCGATTTTACGCATTAATGTGGGCGTCCAATAGCCGTCGTTTCACTAAATCTGATTCCGCACGGGAAAAAATTGAGGAACAGCACATTAAGGAAACGGATGACCCTCGTGAATTGTCAGTAGAGCAGTTAATGCGGAAGGTCTTGGGTAAAAAGATAGACCTCGACAGCACATTTGGAAAGTACAAGGCACGGAAATTGATGGCTAAAGAGGCTGAGACGGAGGAATTTGAGGTCTTACAGGATAAGCTATACAGCAAATTGAATCAGGAATGGGAGTTATTGGGTGTCGTGTTCCACTCCGAGTTGTCTGATGAGGGTATCGAGTGGAGTTCAGCTGATGACATCCCTGACTGGCTGGTTCACAAATGTGGGCAGTCTGAGGATGCCTATGAGGAATCTAAAGAGTTGGAGGTTGAGTGGGCTACTAAGGTGGTCGAAAATGACTCTGACGCTGTTGGTGGTGGGATTGATTTGGTAGCTGTGTGATTGGTTCAAACGCTAACCCAGATCGGGTGATAGATTGAGGTTCGAGTCCTCTACTGGGTATCTAGGTGTTAACCTATGAATGATAACAAAATATGGTGCAATGTGGAGGTAAAGTTAGATACAGATGAGAGAATTTCTGGGGAGCTAGCCGACTTACTCTTCGATTGCGGGTTAGAGATACTGCGGATGGATGGTGACGCTATAATATGTAATCAGTCAGATGTTGTCTCTGTAGATGATGAAATATACATTTCTATCGGTCTGGGTAAGAAGCGTGTTAATTCAGTTGAAACTGCGTTGTCGATGATAGACGCAATTGATTCGTTTACTGTTTTTGAGGATGATGGGTTCTTGCTGATTCAGGGTGATGGCGTAGTGATTGATGAACCGAATGCTGGTGAAATCAAGAGGTCTGCGAAGGATATAACAGCAAAGGTCTTTTCTAGTGAAATCTAATCGACTTTCCTAGAAGAACCGTCCAAAATTATCTGTATTCTGGACTATTAGCCTTGTACAAGACCGTTTCTTGGTACATTCTAGTCGACTTGTGTTACAAATCGTCTACTCGGTTTAGCTGAGACTTTCTGTTTTTGTAGCGCAACAACATTATATCTCTCCTACTACTTTCGTCCAGTATGACCGACAGTAAGGTGGATACTATCCGTTTAGTTTTCCCCCATCTATCGGGTTCTATTCTCGTCTTGGCAGGCTTGTACTGGATGTCTTCTGCTGGCGTCAGGGCTTTGCTTGGAGGGTCGTTGTTAGTCTTCTCTGGATTACTCACGCATCCTATGAGCCGTCCATATGTTACCGATGCTATCACCTCTACAACCCGATTTGATTTGTCTGAAATAAGTACTGGAGTACTTGCTGTGATTGTTCTTGCAGGGGTTGTCTCTGGTACTGTAATGCTCCCATCAGATACCGCACAGACCCCAGAACCAGAAACTACGGAACAGCCAGAAGTAGATACAAATACGAATTCAACAACATCAGGAGGAGACAATACCGACTCATCAGATGGGTCTACCACGGATTCTACTGAATCACAAAACACGGGAGAAGGAACTGATTCCGCTGATACTACAGAGAATTCATCGGACTCTACTTCTGTAGAGGAACAGACAGCGTGGACAGTTACTGTAACCGATGTAGTGGACGGGGATACGATGGATGTTCGGATGCCAGACGGCTCTACAGATACAATCCGACTTCTTGGAGTTGATACCCCAGAAACATCTGCTTCAGAGACTGCTCCAGAAGATTGGGAAGAAATTCCTACTTCAGATGATTCAAGACGCTGGCTAGCAGATTGGGGCGGTCAAGCTACATCATTCGCTGAAGAGCGTGTTTCAACTGGCTCAGAAATATACATAGAGGTAGACGAGGAAGCGGATCGGCGTGGGTCATTTGATAGGCTCCTTGTATACGCATACCAAGATGAAGAGGCTGACACCTCGTTCAATCTCCGTCTGCTCGAAGAAGGGTATGCGAGAGTGTATGACTCAGAATTCTCTAAACGAGCCGAGTTTGACTTGACAGAGATACAGGCTCGTGATGCTGAGAAAGGTGCGTGGGGCTACACAGAACCGACAGAGGACAGCTCCTCTGATTCATCTGGAAGTGGTAGTCTCTCAGTGGCTAATGTCCACGCAGATGCGGACGGAAACGACCACGAGAATCTAGATGATGAATATATTGTGTTCGAGAATACTGGTGGTTCGTCCTTGGATATGGGCGGTTGGACGATATCTGATTCTGCTGACCACACCTATACCGTCCCGTCTGGATTTACCCTAGGCGCAGGAGAATCAGTTACAGTATACACAGGTAGCGGTTCAGACTCGGATACAGAACTCTACTGGGGTTCAGGAGGTGCTGTCTGGAACAATAGTGGAGACACAATTATCGTTGAAAATGAAGACGGTGAGACTGTTATAGAGTATGAATATTAGCTAACCTCATCGAACATTTTGACGCTCTTCGAGGACAGCGCTATCTTGCGTTCCAAACCCCTCTGAATCAGCCCAACTGTCCAGTACCTGAACGAGGTCTATTTCATACTCTGCCATCGGTTCAGTTTCAGGAGAGAATTTATTCCCTAGTCCATCCTGATACCAAAACTTGACATACAAGGTATCCTCTTCGTCAATCCTATTTTTGATTTCTCCTATTGCACTTACAATATTCTTTTCTCCGAAAGGAAGCCCAAATGCTTGTCTCTCTCCATCAACTAGTGTTGACATATGCCACTTCTTTTTTTCTCCGATGCTATCAATCCACCACTCACCTCGGATATTATGTGCTGACCCCTTTCCCGTATTTTCTATCTGGAAAAAGTGATTTACTCCGTCGTGATTCGTGACTGATGGGGTTAATACAGGTCTGAAATCAGCTTCTCGGTTCTTTTTCAACTGCTGATTATTCTTATGTGTAAAATAGGTATACACCGCTGTCACAGCAAGTAGAGCAAATGAAATTGAAATCTGCGCAAACTCGACCCACGGAATACTCATAGGAGAGAATGTCTCTGCGAGTAGTTAGGTACTGGGAAAGTTTGAACAGAGGGGGAGGGGGGAACCGAGCGAGTACAATATGCGTGCGTTATGTGCGTTGGCGTGCGTGCGTATATTTTCAGATTCTGGAAGTAGAAGCGTATCTGACCGTGATTTCACCGTCAGATTCGGAAAGTCGTCTTCAATTACGCCCGTGTTATATACATATATACTATACCCCTGCTAGAAAGGGGGAATAGGGGGAACGCAACAGCTCCGTATGTCGATTTGGTGGGGGAATATTAGGGGGAATATACGGGGAATCTAGGGGGAATGGGGGGAACGCTAGCTAATGTACACACGCATATATTATGATATATTATACCCCTGCTGAAAAGGTATGGTAGGTGTGGCAATCTTCGAACTGTTTATTGATTAAGGGTGTGGCAAAGGGTGTGGCAAGGGTATGGTAATTACCACACCCCACAATATCTTGCTGTCTTATTTAGGCTGGTGGAAAGAACCTATAAAAGACCCAAAAACCCTGTCAAAACTTTGTACCAACAAAACACCAGAAAAACACCACCAAAATCCTGCCCAACACCTTCTCTATGGAAGTCGGATTAACACCTTCTCGTTTTCCCCACATTTCACTATCACTTCGACACACAACTAGTGTTCCACAACACGCACACACATACAATACCAATTCGCTACGCTCACCCGATTTTTTTCTGATTTACACAGCTAGGTGTGGAAACAGAACGGGAAAATTTCTTATTTCTGATTCTGGTAGTAGAGAGACTAACTGTGGGTTCTAGATGGGGTTTCAGGGTTTCAACCAGATCTTCGCCTAATATACCCTCATCTGAGAGTAGATTCTGACGGTAGAGCGGCTAATAGAAGGTTCTAGATGGGGTCTCCGTGCTATATGAGCAATATATCCACTATTTTGGGTGTTATTTCTAACCCCTAAAACCAGTTTATTGGATGGTAAAATACAGTCAGAGTACTGTTCTGTTCACGCCTGTGTGTGCGAGCGCATTAAGGGGAGGGGGGTTGGGGGTTATTCAAATATTCTCAGTCAGGGACTGTACTTACGATATGCTTCTTTGATATCGTCATCACGGAATCTCAGATAGTCTTCGGTCTGTTCTATTGTGCTATGATTTAGCATATCTCGCAAGTAGATGATTGGGCAACCTTGCTTAACTCGATGAACAGCAAAGCTATGACGAAATGCGTGACTCGTATATTTGTGCCGCTTAGCACCTGAAACATCCGTATAGAGGATCTCATTATCAACTGAAGAGCGTTTGATAGTTTCTTTCACTATCTCGTTGACACGGTTTACAGCCATTCGTGGAGATTGATTGGTGACCAACAAGTGTCCTTCATCTTTCTCCGAGCCTGTATACATATAGGACTCTCTGTGTCCGTTGTTTATCCACTTTCTAAGTAGTAGAGAGAGTCTCTTTGAGTAGTAAACAGGGCGGTCTGTCTGTTCTGTGTTCTTCTGTTCCTTCGCATTCTGTACCTTGATTTTTTGCTCTTCAAAGTTTATGTCGCTCTTCTTGATTTTAATTGCCTCAGATGCCCTTACGCCAGTATCCCACAGAAGCTGGATGAGCAATTCATCCCGTAGATTCCGAGCAGACTTACGAATCTCTTCAAACTCCTCTTTCTCGATATACCTCTTGTCTGTCTTTGAATCAATTACATTCCCCTTCAAGTCGTCTGCTTTTGTGTCTGTGATATCTACATCTATGTGTCCGATGTCACGCTTCTCGCAGTACTGGCAGAAGTGAGATAAGGCATAGAGTTTGTCTTGGATAGACCTCGGAGCGTAATCCATTTTTATAAGGTCTCTACGGAAATCTTCAATATCACGGGTCTCGATGTGAATCTCTTCTGGGACATATGTTGTGATATCTTCAATATCGTCCATATAAGCCCACTCGAAGAACTGCCGAAGTGCCACTCTACGGTTTTGGATTGTATTCTCTGCGTAATCTGCTTCTAAATCGGAGAAATAGCGCTCTAATGGTGGTTGTCTATTTCTTCTGCGTCTCATTCTTCACCACTCAACTCCTCTTGAATCGTCTCTTTCACTACCTGCTGTATGGAGGCTCTTTGGTATGTGATGTACTCCTCTAAGGATTCAGTGTCGGGGGATTCAGCACGGAAATCTTCTAGGATTGCCTGAGTGGTGTTCGTTCTAGACTCTATGCTATCCAGATACTCAATAATTGTATCTAGCTCTTCCTCTGACCATCCATCTTCGTCTCCTTCCTGTGCTATATACAGTTCAACTGAAGTTCGCACTAGGTCGGACACATTATCTACTTCACTATGCCCTTCTGCGTAGTCTGACCAGCGTTCTTTTTGTTCGGGCGGAACTACCACAGGAACACGAGGCATACTCACGCTATGGATTCGATACATAAAAATAATGTGTACGAGGTGTGTATACCTTGGTAGACTGGACGGAGCAGTACCGCCCGAGCACGCTCTCGGAGGTGCGCGGCAACGACAAGGCCCGCGACGCGTTCGCGGAGTGGGCCCGCTCGTGGGACGACCATCACGAGGCGGTCGTCCTCCACGGCAGCCCGGGCGTCGGGAAGACGAGCGCGGCCCACGCGCTCGCGAACGACATGGGGTGGGAGACCGTCGAACTCAACGCCTCCGACCAGCGCACCGCCGACGTCATCGAGCGCTTCGCGGGGCGGGCCGCCCGCAACGCCACGCTCGGCGGCAGCGCGGCGGGCGGCGGCGCGGCCGGCGGCGACACCGCCTCGCGCCAGCTCGTCGTCTTGGACGAGGCCGACAACATCCACGGCAACTACGACCGCGGCGGGGCCTCGGCGATCACGAAGCTGGTCAAGGAGTCGGGCCAGCCCATCGTCCTCATCGCCAACGACTACTACGACATGTCCCGGGGGCTCCGGAACGCCACCCAGGAGATCGAGTTCCGCGACGTCTCCGCGCGCTCGATCGTTCCCGTCCTCCGAGACATCTGCCGCAAGGAGGGGATCGAGTTCGAGTCCGACGCCCTCCAGCAGATCGCGGAGGGGAACCGCGGCGACCTTCGCGGCGCGGTCAACGACCTCCAGGCCGCCACGCAGGGGCGCGACTCGATCACGGTCGCGGACGTGGTCACCGGCGACCGCGACAAGGCGCTGGGGCTGTTCCCCTTCCTCGACGCCGTGTTGAAAGAGGAGTCCGGAGAGGAGGCGCTCCAGTCCGCCTACGCCGTCGACGAGACGCCCGACGACCTGGCGGCGTGGATCGAGAACAACGTCTTAGACGTGTACGAGCCGACCGAGGCGGTCCGCGCGTACGACTTCCTCGCGAACGCCGACGTGTGGCTCGGCCGGGTTCGCGCCACGCAGAACTACAGCTACTGGCGGTACGCGACCGACAACGCGGCGGCGGGCGTCGCGGCCGCCCGCGACGGCGAGAAGGGCGGGTGGACGCGGTACGGCCGCCCGCAGTTCTGGTCGTCGTCGGACGCGACCGCGGACGAGGTCGTCGGCAAGATCGCGGCCGCGAGCGGCTGTAGCGTCGCGACCGCGCGCCGCGAGGTGTTGCCGTTCCTCGAAGCGGTCACCCACCACTGTAAACCCAGGGAACTGACCGTCGCGATGGCGGCGGCGTACGACCTCGACGAGGCGGGCGTCGCCTTCGTCACCGGATCCGGCGAGTCGACGAACAAGGTCGCGTCGGTCGTCGAGGACGCGCAGGCCCGCCGCGAGGAACTCATCGAGGAACACGCCGACGGGGCCTTCGCGCTCGGCGGGGCGGGGCGCGCGGCCGACGGCGACGACGAGGCCGCCGGCGACGGCTCCGCCGTGGACGACTCCGCGCCGACCGCCGCCGAGTCCGACCGCGGCGGCGCGGCGGCCGACGCCCCCGACGACGCGCCGGCGACCGACGAGGACGCCGACGACGGGGACGACGATCAGGCCGGACTGACCGACTTCATGTGACCGGTACCCGGCCGCGCGCCGCGGCCGCTCACGCGCTGTGCGTCGGGTTCGGCTCGCTCTCGGCCGACTCTCCGGCGTCGAGCGACTCGTCGCAGGCGAACTCGAACCGCGCGCCGCCCTCCCGGCTCTCCGTCACCGAGACGGCCCAGCCGTGCGCCGCCGCGATGCGCTCGACGATCGCCAGCCCGAAGCCGGTGCCGTCGGGGGCGGTGGTGTGTCCCGGCTCGAAGGCCGCGTCCCGCTCCTCGGCCTCGATCCCCGGGCCGTCGTCCGCGACGTAGAACCCGTCGTCAGTCGGGCCGACGCGGACGCGGACCGCCGCGTCCGGTGGCCCCGCCGCGTCCAGCCTGTCCGGTGCGCCCGTCGCTCCGTCCTCCGCCGAGCCCTCCCCGGCCGTCGAGAAGGTCCCCGATGCGATGTCGTCTCCGGGCGTTCCCTCCGCCGGACCGGAGAGGGCGTCGACGCCGTCGGGCGTCCCGTGTTCCAGCGCGTTTCGGAAGAGGTTCTCGAAGGCCTGACGGAGCCTGTCGGGATCGCACGGGACTTCGCCGAGCGGCCCGTCGACGACGAGCGCGGCGTCGGCCGGCTCGCCGACGGTGTCCCACGCCCGCTCGACGACCGACCGCAGCTCCGTCGGCTCGGCGGCCCGGACCGTCTCCCCCTCCCGGGCCAGCGTCAGGAGGTCGCCGATGAGGTCGTCCATCCGGTCGAGCGCGTCGAGGGCGCGGTCCAACCGCTCCGTCGTTCCGTCGCCGGCCAGGTCGGCCGCCAGTTCGATGTTCCCGACCGCGACCGAGAGCGGGTTCCGGAGGTCGTGCGACACGACGCTCGCGAACTCCTCTAACCGCTCCCGCTGGCGCTCCAGCCGGCGGCGGCGCTCGACGCGCTCGTCCGCCGGGAAGAGGTAGCCGACCACGTCGCCGTCGTCGACCTCCCGGCCGCGCTCGTGGATCCACCGCGACCCCGCGCCGCTCTCGACGCGATACACGACGTCGACGGGGCCCGTCTCCAAGGCCGCGCGGAGCCGGTCCCGGTCCTCGTCGGCCACGCAGCCGAGCCACCCCCCGTCCGGTCGGTCCGGCAGGTCGAGGCGCGGGTCGCCGGCGGCCTCGACCACGAACCGCGAGGCGTCGCCCCCGGGACGACGGTACGCGATCCCGGGGCGCTGTTCCATTCGTTCCGACACGTGTCAACGAGTCTATCCGACCGATATAAACCTTACCCGACTATCGCGTGTCATACGATTAGATCAAGTTTAAAACACGCGAAATAATAGGTGCGGGCGGTCCCGCGGCCGGCTCGGGTGCGAAGCCGCCGGCCCCGATCGGGAGTGGTCGAGAGCCGGGAGCGGCCGGGACCGGCGAGAGAACTTTGTCCCGTCCGCCGGTGTGTGGTCGTATGCGCGCAGCGATCCTGCGAGAGTACGGCGAGCCGCTCGCGGTCCGCGACGTGCCGGCCCCCGAGCCGACACCCGACGGGGCCGTCGTCCGCGTGGAGGCCTGCGGCGTCTGCCGCAGCGACTGGCACGCGTGGGCGGGCCACGGCGAGTGGGCCGACGACCGGGTCCCGCGCGGCCAGATCCTCGGCCACGAACCGGCCGGCGAGGTCGTCGCCGTCGGCGACGAGGTCGGCCGGTTCCGCCCGGGCGACCGGGTCGTGGTCCCCTTCTCGCTCGGCGACGGCACCTGTCCGTACTGCCGTCGCGGGGCCGGCAACGTCTGCGAGGACGGGCGCGCGCTGGGGTTCGAGCCCGACGCACAGGGCGCGTTCGCCGAGCGGGTGGCCGTCCCGGCGGCCGACTACAACCTCGTCGAGCGCCCGCCGTGGCTCGGCGCGACCGCCGCCGCGGCGCTCGGCTGTCGATACATGACGGCGTACCACGCGCTCGCCGAGCGGGCGGGCGTCGGCGGGGGCGACGCCGTCGCGGTCCACGGCTGCGGGGGCGTCGGCCTTTCCGCGGTCCAGGTCGCCGCGGCGCTCGGCGCGCGCGTCATCGCGGTCGACGTGGACGACGACGCGCTCGCGCTGGCGACCGACTCCGGCGCTGACGCGACCGTGAACCCGACGGACGCCGACTCGCGGAGCGTCCCCGAGCGCGTCCGCGACCGCACCGACGGCGGCGCGGACGTGTCGGTCGACGCCTTGGGGATCGCCGAGACCTGCCGGAACTCGGTCCGGTCGCTGCGGCCGCGCGGCACCCACGTTCAGGTCGGCCTCACGACCGAGGCCGAGCGAGGTGAGGTGTCGCTCCCGACCGACTGGATGACCCGCTGGGAGATCTCCTTTATCGGCTCGCGCGGGATGCCGCCGACGAGCTATCCGGACCTGTTCGCGCTGATCGAGGCGACCGAGGTCGACCCCGCCGCGTTAGTCACCGACGAACTGTCGCTGTCGGAGGTGTCGGGGCGGCTCGCGGCCATGGACGAGTACGACGCGCGCGGCGTCGAGGTCGTCACCGACCTCTGAACTCGACGCGGAGGGACCGACAACGGCCGCGAGGGACGGATAACAGCCGTGAAAGACCCTACAGCAGCCGCGAGAGGAACTGTCGACCGCGCTCGGTCCCTGGCTCCTCGAAGAAGGACGCCGTCTCGGTCCGCTCGACGACCCGGCCGTCGGCCATCAGGACGATGCGGTCGCCGACCTCCCGGGCGAACCCCATCTCGTGGGTGACGAGGACCATCGTCATGCCGTCGGCCGCGAGCCCCTCGATCACGTCGAGCACTTCGCCGACGAGTTCGGGGTCGAGCGCGCTCGTCACCTCGTCGAACAGCATCACCTTCGGCTCCATCGCCAGCGCCCGGGCGATGGCGACGCGCTGCTGTTGCCCGCCCGAGAGCGCGTTCGGATACGACTCGGCCTGGTCGGCGAGGCCGACCCGGTCGAGGAGCTCCGCCGCAGCCTCTCTCGCCTCCGCCTCGGGCCGGCCCTTCACCTTCTCCGGCGCGAGCGCGACGTTTTCGAGGGCGGTCTTGTGCGGGAAGAGGTTGAACGACTGGAACACCATCCCGATCTGCTGGCGGATCTCGTTCACGTCCGTCTCGATGACGGACCGCCCGTCCAGCCGGATGTCGCCGGCCTGTATCTCCTCCAATCGGTTCGTACACCGGAGCAGCGTCGACTTCCCGGAGCCGGACGGCCCGATGACGACGACCACCTCCCCCTCGTCGACGGAGAGGTCGACGTCGTACAGCACCTGCGTGTCCCCGAACGACTTGTCGACGCCGTCGAACTCCACGAGCGGACGGGTCACGCCTCCTCACCCCCGTCGGCGTCGCCGCCGGACCCGAGCCCCGACAGCCGACCGAACATCCGGCTGTCCGACCCCCAGTCGGAGCGGCGCTCCAGTCCGTTGACGAGCTGGCTCATCGACATCGTGATGACGAGGTAGAGCACGCACACCCACACGAGCGGGGTCCACGGGTCGAGCTGGTTGCTGTTGATGTTTCGGAACACGCTCATGATCTCCGGGACGGCGATGACGGTCAGCAGCGAGGTGTCCTTCACGAGGATGATCTGGTCGTTGCCGATCGCCGCGAGCGCGTTCCGCCACGCCTGCGGGAGCACGACCTCGCGCAGCGCCATCACTCGGGACATCCCGAGCGACCGCGCCGCCTCCATCTGGCCGTCGGGGACGGCGTCGATCCCGCCGCGGATCGCCTCGCCGACGTACGCGCCGTGGTTCAGCGTGAGCCCGATGATCGCGGCCGGGAGCGCCCAGTCAGGGAACGGGAACTCCCCGGTCGCCCACAGCCGCGGGACGCCGAAGTAGATGACGAACAACTGGAACAGAAGGGGGGTACCGCGGAAGAACTCGACGTATCCCTTCGCGATCCGCCCGGTGATTCTCGACGTCGAGATGCGGCCGAGCCCCACGAAGACGCCGAGGGTCACGGACAGCAGGCTCGATATCACGACGATCTGGACGACGAGGAAGAACGCCTCCGCGAACCGCCGGGCGATGAGCGGCGAGGAGAGCAGCTCGTAGTCGACCTGCGTCGAGAGGATCCACGCGAGCAGTCCGCCGATGGCCAGCACGAACCCGCCGGCGGCCGCCTCGCCGACCCGCTTCACCAGCCGGTCGCGCATCAGTACGCCGCCGCTCGATTCCGATTCGGTCTGTGTTGCCATTGGGTATCAGGTGAAACGACGAAGCGGGGAGACTCAGGCCTGGAAGTACTCGTCGTAGATTTCGTCGTACGTCCCGTCGTCGCGGATCGCCTGGATGGCCTCGTTGACCGCCTCTCGGAACTCGTCGTCGTCCTGCCGGAACGCGATCCCGTACTCCTCGACCGTCAGCGTGAGGTACGGCGGTGCGTCGTCGCGGTCGGACGCGACCCCCTCGCCCTCCAGGAACTCGACGTCGTCGTTCTCCGCGGCGAACTCGCCGCTCACCGTGTTGTCGTTGATGACGGCCGACACCTGGTTGTTGAGCAGCGCGTCGAACGCGCCGTTGATCTGGTCGTAGCTTTCGATCTGGAGGTCGCCGTCGAACTCCGCTTGGAGGTCCTCGGCGGCCGCCTCGCCGGTCGTTCCCTTCTGGACGCCGACGGCCTCGCCGCGGAGGTCCTCCCGGGACGTGATGTCGCTGTCCTTCAGCAGCAGGACGGTCTGGTACGCGGTGAAGTACGGGTCGGAGAAGTCGACGCGCTCGGCCCGCGACTCGTTGATCGTCATCGCGCTCATGATGACGCGGAAGTTCGCGTTGTTCAGCGACGCGATGATCCCGTCGAAGGAGGTCTCCTGGAACTCGAACTCCCGGTCGAGCTGCTCGCCGAACACCGCCTCGGCGATCTCCACGTCGAACCCGACGAGGTCGCCCGCCTCGTTCCGGTACTCGAACGGCGCGTACGGGATGTCCGAGCCGATCGTGATCGTTTCGCCGTCGCCGCCGCCGCCGCCGCCGATACAGCCGGCGGTGGCCGCCAGGCCGGTCGCGCCGACCGCGGTCAGGTACTGTCTCCGATCCAGCGAACTGGGTTCGTCCATACACCGTTGCTCGGTTGATCACGGTTTCAACGTTTCGACCGCAGATCAGCAATACTTGCCGCACGCCGTGGATCTGACAGGGTCGTTCCGGACGTACGCGGCGTCGGGGGACCGGTTCGCGGCCGACCCGCGCGGTCAGTCGCCGCCGATCGGCGCGGTGCCGTCGCGCACCTCGTCGACGCCGCGGAGGGTCCACGCCGCGCCCGCGGCGAGCGCGACCGCGACGCCGAGCGCGACGAGGTTGATCTGCTGCCACGTCGCCGTGTACAACACGAGGTCGCGGCCGAGCAGCAGCGTTCCGACGAGCGCGGCCATCGACCCGGCGGCGAGCGCGCGGACCGTCCCGGCGGTGCCGGCGTCGAGCCCGTCGTACCGGTTCCGGGCCGCCTCCGTCGCGTACGCGATCGTCGCGACGAGCCCGAGGTGCCCGGCGAGCCCGGTGACGTAGAAGGCCGCCTGCGCGGGCGGGGCGTAGGTGAGGAACGGAACCGCCCGCGAGAAGAGCGCGCTGGCGACGATGCCCGCGATCGCGATCCCCGCGGCGACGCGGAGCAGCCGCGCGTTCCCGCGCCCGCCGCCCCAGATCGTCGCCAGTCCGAGCAGCGTGAAGATCGTCAGCGCCACGATCAGGTGCGCCGCGTGCGTCGACACCGTGTACCCGCCGGGGACGAGCCCGCTGAGGGTGACGGTGATCGCCCCGACGGTGATCTGGAGCGGCAAGATCGCGACCGCCAGCGTGGCCGCGAGCTTCGTGCGGCGCTCGAACCCGGAGCCGAGCCACGTCCACCCGGCGACCCCGATGATGAGGAAGCCGGTGACCATCGCCCACGCCCGGTGGAACCACTCGATGAAGTCGGGGTTGATCGTGAGCGCCGGGATGAGCTGGTCGGAACACAGCGGCCACTGGGCCTGACACGCCAGCCCGGACCCGGTCGCCGCCGTGTAGACGCCGAGCGAGAAGAGGACGAGCGTCATCCCCGTCGTCGCCGCCGCGTATCGCCTGAACGTTAGCCACGCGGGCCGAATACTCATTGGCCGATTTCGGGCGCGCGCGCACTTAGACCGTTCGGCCGCTCTCCGCGTCCGGGAAGGTTCGGCCGCTCTCCGCGTCCGGGAAGGTTCGGCCCCTTCCCCGTCCGAGAAACGCGACGCCGCCGCCCGCCGGCTTCCGAACGCTTTTGACTGACCAGTCAGTCAGTATCGACAACGACCGAATGGACGACACGGACCGACCGATCCCCGACACCCCGCACAGTTCCCCCCGCGGCGCGTCCAGTCCCCCCGACGGGCGGGACGGCGCGACCTCCCGGGAGGTGACCCGCTGATGGGACTCCGCGACGCGGTCGACTCGCTGTTCAAGGGGGCCGACGACCTGGAGCTCACCTCCGGCGACATCGGCTGGCCGCTCTTCTTCCTCTCGCTGCCGATCGTCGTCCAGAACCTCTTTCAGGTGCTGTACAACCTCGCCGACACGTTCTGGCTCGGCCGGTACAGCACCGAGGCCCTGTCCGCGATCACGTTCGCGTTCCCCATCGTCTTCCTGATGATCTCGCTGGCGCTCGGCGTCTCCGTCGCGGGGAGCGTCCTCGTGGCACAGCACACCGGGGCCGGCAACGAGGAGCGCGCCGCCTACGCCGCCTCCCAGACGATGGCCTACGCGGCCGTCATCTCCGTCGTGCTGGGCGTGCTGGGGTACGTCTTCGTCGACGACATCACGGCGCTCCTCGGCGTGAACGAGACGGTCGCTCCGCTCGTCGTCGAGTACATGCGCGTCTACGCGGTGGGGCTGTTCGCCGTCTTCGGCTTCGCGGTGTTCATGGCGCTCATGCGCGGCTACGGCGACACGGTGACGCCGATGTACGTCATGGCCGGCTCGGTGGTCCTCAACATCCTCCTCGACCCGGTCTTCATCTTCGGGTTCGAGGCGAACCCGCTGTTCGGCGTCCTCGGACTCGGGGGACTGGAGGCCGCGGCGCTCGACGCGACCGGGTTCACCGGCTGGGGGATCGCCGGCGCTGCGATCGCGACCGTCGGCTCGCGGGCGCTCGCGCTCCTCGTCGGCCTCCGGATCATGTTCCGCGGCGACCGCGGCGTTCAGATCCGGCTCTCGGAGATGCTCCCGGACCCCGAGTTCGGGAAGACCGTCCTCGGCATCGGGCTGCCGGCCTCCGCCGAGGGGGCGGCGCGGTCGGTGTCAATCACCGCGCTCCTCGTCGTGGTCGCGACCTTCCCGAACGCCGTCAGCGGGGCGTACGGTATCGGGACGCGGATCTTCTCCGTGATCTTCCTGCCGGCGCTCGCCGTCTCGCAGGGGATCGAGACGATGACCGGACAGAACATCGGTGCCGGGGAGCTGGACCGCGCCGCCGACACGAACCACTTCGGGGCGCGCGCGATGCTCCTCCTGCTCACCGTCGGGGGCGGGGTGATCGTCCTCGCCGCGAGACCGATCGCGGGCGTCTTCTCGCCGGATCCGGCGGTGGTCGACCACGCGACGACGTTCCTCCGCGTGAGCGGCCTCTCCTTCGGGTTCATCGGCGTGATGCGCGCGTACACCGGCGGGTTCCGCGGCGCGGGCCACACGATGATCGCGGCCGTCATCTCCCTGATCACGCTCGGGTTCGTCCGGCTCCCGGTGGCGTGGGTCGCTGCCGAGCCGCTCGGCACGATGGGGCTGTGGATCGCTTTCCCCGTCTCGAACGTGGTTGGCGGGGTCGTCGCGTACCTCTGGTTCGAGCGGGACACTTGGCGCGACGGGAACCTCACGGAGAGCGAGCCGTCGGCAGAAGAGATCGGACCGGGCGTCGCGTCGCCCGAAGACGACTGAGTCGACGGGTCCCTCCCCGCGGCGATCGAACGCTCCGATCGCTACCCGGACAGCTCCCGCTTCCGCTTCCGCGCCCGCTCGGACATCTCGCCGTTGCCGTCGACGTCGGCGAGCGTCTCGATGGCCTCCAGCTTCCTGACGGAGTCGTCGAGGAACGAGAGCACGTCGCCGGTGTACGCGTACACCATGTAGTCGTCCGTCATCACGTCGACGATGGCCTGCGGGCCGAGCCCCTCGGCGCGCAGTTCGAGGACGTACCGCATGAACTTCTCCTCCGGGCAGCCGCAGTAGGGGTTCGAATCGCAGTCGCAGTCGAGGAAGTCCTCGGCGAAGTCGAGGACGCGGTCCCGGGTCGTCTCGTCGAGCTTCGAGAGGCCGTCGCCGGTGAACAGCAGATCGAGCGTCGCGCCGGCGAACGCCCCCTTCGGGATGTTCGCCTCCAGCTGGGAGGCGAGCTGCCGGTGGTTCTTCACGTAGATCTTGTCGGTAAAGGCCACGAGTTGGCGTCGCTACGCCCGCGACCCTCAAAAACGACGCGGTGGTCGAAAACGGGGCCGACGGTCGGTTCGGACCGCCGCCCGGCACCGGTCGCCACTCTCTGCCACGCCGTCCGGGAGTCGTAACCGTTATTTATCGAAGCGGGGTAGTTGACGACGCGTGTCCGGGTTAGGGTAGTGGACTATCCTTCAGCCTTGTGGAGGCTGAGACGCGGGTTCGATTCTCGCACCCGGACCTTTTCCGACGAACGGAGCGAGGAGTGGAACGTCCGAACGGCGAGACTGAATCCTGCGAGACGAGTTGGAGGCTTCGCCGCGGGCGGGCCGCGACCGCCGTCCGCGCTACGACGGCCTTTCCCGTGTGGCGCGTCTCACCCCCGTGTGGCGATATCTACTGGCGACTCCGTGACGCTGGAGTACACCGGCCGACTGGACGACGGGACGGTCTTCGACACCTCGCGAGAGGACGTGGCCGCGGAGGCCGGTCTGGCGGAGGCACAGCCCGACAGGGAGTTCGCGCCGCTGACGGTCGAAGTGGGAGCCGAGGAGGTCATCGAGGGAATGGACGAGGGACTCGTCGGGCTGGAGTCCGGTGAGACCGCGACCCTCACTCTCCCCCCCGAAAAGGCGTACGGCGAGCGGACCGACGAGCGCGTTCGGGAGTTCGAGACGGAGCAGCTTCGAGAGATGCTCGGCGGGCAGCTCCCCGAAACGGGCGACCAGCTCGAAGCTCAGGGCGGTCAGTTGGGGGACGTGGTCCACGTCGACGAGGAGGTCGTGCGGGTGGACTTTAACCCCGACCTCGCCGGGGAGACGCTGGAGTTCGAAGTCGAAATCCTGAACGTCGACTGATCGCTCGGAGACCCCGGCGGCGGTTCGCGCCGGCGTCCGTCCGCGCGGACGCGGCGGTCCGGTCGAAGCGGGCTGTGCTCCGGAACCCCGCTTCGCTTGCGGTCTCTTACCGCAGCCCTTCGAGGATCTGGAGGTAGCGGAACCCGGTCTCGCTGTAGTCCTTCGTCAACGAGCCCGCCGCCTCGCGGAGTTCGGTCATGCGCGCCGTGTACGTCTCGTTGAGCACGAGCCGCACCCTGACGCCGTGGTCGGCCTCGGTCCGCTCGGCGACTTCGGCCAGCCCGTCGGTCTGATACCCCTCGCTGACGTACGGGGCCCACAGCTGGATCTCGGCCAGTTCGAGGTCGTCGAACACCCCCCGCAGGTAGGCGACGATGCGCTCGAACTTCTCCGTGATCCGCTCTAAGCTGTACTGGTAGCTGTCGTTGCCGTAGTCGGCCCACTCGTCTGTGTCCGGCGACCCGGAGTAGAGCTGTCCGTCGAGGTGGGTGATAACCTCGCAGGCGACGATCCGCTGGCCCTCCGGCGTCGACTTCACGCCGAGCACGTCGAGCTCCATCTGGTCGCCTCGCTCCATCGACCGCTGGTTGTACGTCACGAGGTCGCACTCCTCGATGACGCGGAGGTACGCGCCGACCAACTGCTCGCCGGGCTGTGGGTGGGTCATGGGACAGGGTGGTCGCGTCGTCTGATAAACCCCTCCGGCCGTCGGCCGGGCGGTGCCCCCCGTCGCGGCGGTCGTCGGGTAGCGGAGAGGGCCGGGTCAGACGGAGGCGAAAACGCCGGGCAGGCGCGGAATCAGAACTCGATCCGCTCGCCGTCCTCCGGGACCAGCACGTCCACCGTCTCCGCGCGCAGCTCCTCGCGCGACAGCAGGCAGTGGTTGATCGCCTCCATGTGGACCACGGCGACCGCGGCGTCGGTCGCCTCGCGCACGGCGGCGACGTCCTCGACGCCCATCGTGATCGGTTCGCCCTGGTTGAACCGCGCCGCGCCGCCGTTGAGGACGACCGCGTCCGGGTCGGACTCCGCCAGCGTCTCCGCCACCGGCTCGTACCAGACCGTGTCGCCGGCGACGTACAGCGTCTCGTCGCCGTCGAGGACGAACCCCGAGACCGGTCCCATCCGCTCGGCCAGTTCGCCGTGCCCGTGGCGACCCGGCGTCCGACGGAGGGTGACCCCGTCGAACGACGCCGTCTCTTCGACGGGCCGGACGTCGGTGAACCCCTCGTCGACGAACGCGTCCGCCTCCTCGGGCTGGCAGAACAGCGGCACGTCCGCGTCGAGCGCCTCCCTCGCGGCGTCGTCGAAGTGGTCGGGATGGCGGTGGGTGACGATCACCGCGTCGTGCGAGGTGTCCACGTCGGGCATCGGCACGAGCGGGTTCCGGCGGTCGTTCGGGGTGTCGTCGATCGGCGGCGTCGCGCCCTGCTCCGCGAACAGCGGATCGACGAGGAACGTCGTCTCGCCGACGGTCGCGAGGACGGTCGCGTTGCGAACGAGAGTGACGTCCAGACCGGTGTCTGTCGACATGGCCACCCTTCGGCGAGCGGCGGGTTGTGGCTTACGACGGGGGCGATCCGGGCGAGCGGCGCGCCCGGTCCCGCCCGCTGTGCGGCCGGGAGCGACGACCCGGTCAGAGCGACCGACGGATCCGGACGGCGACTTGAGCGTCACTCACGGCTATCACAGCGCGAAGTACTCCTGCGCGGCCGATCGCACGGCGTCGACGTCGCTCCGCGGAGAGTACACGCCGAGGGTCGTGTTCCGCCGCTGAACGTCGACGAGGTGCGACGGCGTCGGCGAGATGTCCGAGAAGTCACGGATCCCCTCCGGCATCGCGATGCGGACGTTCGTACTCGCTTCGCTCGGAAGCGACGGCAGGTCCACTATCACGTGATGTGGGTGGACGCCGGCCTCGGTCGCGATCCGCTCCTCGATACGCGTCGGATCGTCGTGCTCGGTCGCAATCTCGCGGACGGTATCGCGCCCGATCGTGTTCTCGTTGACGTAGACCGCGCGCTTGTACAGGTCCCGGTTCGCGATCCGGGTGTACAGCCGGTCGCTCCCCCGTTCGGGGAGGTTCTCGTGTCCCTCGTACTCCAGCAGATGGGTGTGGAGCTGGTAGTCGTCCCACGTCAGAACGTCTTCCGCCGTGTACGACGTATCGTCGAGGAGCCCGTCCACCGCCCGTCTGAGCATCGCCTCTGCGATTCGCGTCGCGTGGTGCCCGGCGATCGTCTTCATCATCCTGAGCCGAGCCGCGAACATGTCCTCGATCGCCTGTACCGCCTTCTTGTCGAACACTATCTGCTCATCGCGTATCTGCGCGAACTTGACGATCGTCTGGACGTCGACGCTGCTGTTCTGAAACCCGGTCCGACGGGCGTCGCGTTGAAGGTAGTCGAGTCGGTCGGCGTCGATGTCCCCGGCGACGATGTCGTACTTCGTCCGCCCGTGAATTATGTCGATGACGAACTCGGGGTCCGGGTCGTAGCGGTCCTCGAGCTCGCGGATGACCCGCTCGGACTGCCGTTCGTGTTCGAACCCCAACCGCTCCTCGATCACCTCTTCGAGGGCGTGCGAAAACGGGGAGTGGCCGACGTCGTGGAGGAGCCCCGCGATCTTGTACGCCTGTACCTCGTCCTCGGGCAGTCCCAGCGACGCGGCCAGTTCGCCGGCGAGGTGCATGACCCCCAGCGAGTGTTCGAACCGGGAGTGCGTGGCGCTCGGGTACACCGCGTCCGACAGTCCGAGGTGGGCGACTCGGCGGAGTCGCTGGACCGGCGGCGTGCTTATCACGCGCAGTTCCATCTCGTTGGCGGTGATGAAGCCGTAGAGCGGATCGCGGATGTTCTTCACTAGCCACCCGTCTGTTCAGGCGTATCTAAACGTTTCGGGAGGATCCAGTCACCGGCGGCGGGCGGGCCTCCGTCGCGTCTCGGTCCGTCCGGTTCGTCGTCCGTCCGACTCGGCTCGGCCGAGACGGGGTACCCTCGCCGCTCCGGTGGATTCACATCGATTGTAAGGGAGAGTGCCCCGCCGCTGTCTGTGAATTTTGAGGTGTACGCCCGCAACACTAACGACCGGTCTCATCTCCGGCGCTGTCTCTTATACACATCTCTGATGGCGCGNGGGCGGCCGCCTGCGCGGCGACGGGCGGGTCGCGTGTGCGACCGGTGTGACGCGCCTGGGTTCTCCGCGCTGTCATCGCTCCCATCGGGGAGTACTCGGGCGGGGACTGATGGCGCGCGACCGACCGTAACGCACGGAGGCGCTTAACGGTCCTGCTCGGTCGCTCGATCCGTCCGCGGTCGGGGCGTCCGCCCGTCGCGCCCGGCGGAATCGGCGCGTATCCGAACGCACTTACGTCCCTGTCACGGACCCACGCGCAATGTCAGTCCGAGTCGGCATCCTCGGCGCGACGGGCGCTGTGGGCCAGCGGTTCATCCAGTTGCTCGACGATCACCCCACCTTCGACCTCGCCGCCGTCACCGCGAGTTCGGAGAGCGCGGGCGAGACCTACCGCGAGGCGGCCAAGTGGCGCGTCGACGCGCCCATCCCCGAGGACGTGGCCGAGATGGAGGTCGCCGAGACCACCCCCGGCGGGATCGCGGACGACGACGTCGATCTGCTCTTCTCGTCGCTGCCCTCAGGGGTCGCTGCGGAGGTCGAGCCGGCGTTCCTCGAAGCGGGATACGTCGTCTCTTCGAACTCCTCGAACGACCGGATGGCCGAGGACGTTCCGCTCACCATCCCCGAGATCAACCCCGGCCACCTCGACCTCATCGAGGTCCAGCGCGACGAGCGCGGCTGGGACGGGGCCCTCGTCAAGAACCCGAACTGCTCGACGATCACGATGGTGCCGACGCTCGCGGCGATCGACGAGTTCGGGCTGGAGAGCGTCCGCGTCTCGACGCTTCAGGCCGTCTCCGGGGCGGGCTACTCCGGCGTCACCTCGATGGAGATCATCGACAACGCCATCCCGCACATCGGCGGCGAGGAGAACAAGATGGAGACGGAGTCGCGGAAGCTGCTCGGCGAGTTCGACGGCGCGGCGGTCAGTCTCCACGACGCCGACGTGGCCGCCTCCTGTAACCGGATCCTGACGCTCGACGGCCACTTGGAGAACGTCTTCGCCGAGTTCGCGGACGACCCCTCGCCCGCGGACCTCCGCGAGGCGATGCGCTCGTTCGAGGGCGCGGGCGACCTGCCCAGCTCCCCCGACCAGCTCATCAAGGTGTACGGCGACGACGAGCCGGAGCGCCCGCAGCCCCGCCTCGACCGCACGTACGCGGGCGGGATGGGCATCGTCGCCGGCGGCGTCCAGTCGACCGACGCCGGCGCGAAGTACAACTGCCTCGCGCACAACACGATCCGCGGCGCGGCCGGTGCCTCGCTCCTCAACGGCGAACTGCTCGTCGAGGAAGGGTACGTATAGACCGCCACTCCGCTACCGACGCTCCGACTGCGGTTTTTCGAACGTGACCAAACTGAAAAGCGACAGCCCTGCGGTGCGGTGGCGCGTGCCGGCGAGCGGTCGCCGGAGGCGACCGCGAGTCGCACGCGCGAGGGAGTCGCGAACGGTGCGAGGTGCGAGCGAAGCGAGCACCTCGAAGCGAGCGGCGGAGCCGCGAGCAGTGAGCGACGAGGCTGGGGAGGCGTGAGGTCCGGGTGGTGCGGGGGCGGGACTCGAAGGGGCAGCCGCGAGGACGAAGACGCGCGACGCAAGGACCGCAGAGAGTGAGCGAAGCGAACGACTGCGGACCGCAGCGAGCGCATCGAGTCCTCGCGGCTGGGGCTTCGGAGGAGTCCGTGTCGATCGCCCGTTTATAAATGGTAGTCACGTACAGCCGAGACGCTGAGACTCTCTCGGCGATCGCCCCCGTTTCTTTCCGGTTCGCGTCTCACCGGTCGCCCGGTGAGACGGAGCCGTTACCGTCGGCCTCAATCGGATCTCACTTCCCTTCGAACTCCGGCTCGCCGTCGCCCATGAACGCCGTGACGCCCTCGATGAGGTCGTCGGTGTTCATCACGTGGCCGAAGCCCATCGCCTCGACCTCCAGTCCGGCCTCGGTGTCCGTCCGGCCGGCGTGGATCGCGCGCTTCGTGTACTTCTGGGCGATCGGCGGGCCACCGGCGAGCTGTGCGGCCAGCTCCCGCGCCCGCTCGTCGAGTTCGTCGTCCGGCACGACCTCGTTGACGAAGTCGTAGTCGGCCATCGTCTCGGCGTCGTAGCGGTCGGCGGTCAGGATGATCTCCTTCGCGCGCCCCTCGCCGACGATCCGGGCGAGCCGCTGGGTGCCGCCCCAGCCGGGCAGCAGGCCGAGGTCGAGTTCGGGCTGGCCCAGTTCGGAGCGCTCGGAGGCGATCCGCATGTCCGCGGCGGTCGCGAGCTCCATCCCGCCGCCGAGACAGTAGCCGTCGATGGCGGCGATCACGGGCTTGTCGGACGCCTCGAGCTTGCCGAACGTCTGCTGGCCCTGCCGGGAGAGCTCGACGGCGTGGATCGGGTCCGCGCCGCCGGCGGCCATGCTCTGGACGTCCGCGCCCGCGGAGAAGGCGCGGTCGCCCGCGCCGGACAGCAGGATCGCGCGCACCTCGTCGTCCTCGTCGAGGCGGTCGATCGCGGTCGAGAGCTCGTCGAGCACCTCGCCGTTGACCGTGTTCATCCGGTGCGGGCGGTCGATCTCGACGTGCGCGACCCGCTCGTCGACGGAGACGTTCAGCACCTCGTAGTCGGGGCCGTCCCCCGCCTCCCCGTCGCCGCCGTCGGCGCGGAAGCCGCCCGCCTCGGCGGCCTCGCGCAGGTAGTCGGTCGCCTCGTAGCGCGCCTCGCCCGTCTCCTCGGCGAGGTCGTCGAGCGTCTCGACGAGGGCGTCGAGCCCCTCGGCGTCGGCCAGCTTGGCCGGGCCGTCGGGGAAGCCAGCGCCGAGCTTGACGGCCTCGTCAATGTCGTCGGCGTCGGCCACGTCGTTGCCGATCAGCCCGGCCGTCTCGTTGGCCATCACCGCGAGCAGGCGGCGGCTGACCGCCTCGTCGACCGCGTCGCTCGGAATCTGCGCGCCGTCGCCGTCGTCGTAGTCGTAGAAGCCCTTCCCAGTCTTCTTGCCGAGGTTCTCTTCTTCGACCTTCGCCGCGAGCGTCGGGCAGGGGCGGTAGGCGTCGCCGAGGACCTCGTGCATGTACTCTAACACGTGATACCCCACGTCGATGCCGACCTGATCGGCGAGCTCGAACGACCCCATCGGGAGGCCCATGCCGAACTTCGTCGTGGAGTCGACCGTCTCGATGTCCGCGTCGCCGGACTCGACGACCCACGCCGCCTCGTTCATCAGCGGGACGAGGATGCGGTTGACGATGAAGCCCGGGCTGTCCTTGCGGACGCGGACGGGCGTCTTCCCCATCGACTCCGCGAGCCCCTCGATCAGCTCCAGCGTCTCCTCGCTCGTGTGCTTCCCGGAGATGACCTCGACGAGGTCCATCCGCACCGGCGGGTTGAAGAAGTGCATCCCGCAGAACCGCTCGGGGCGGTCGGTGACCTCGGAGAGCTCGGTGATAGAGAGGCTGGAGGTGTTGGTGACGAAGACGGCCTCGTCGGGCGCGTGCTCGACGACTTCGTCGTACACGTCCTTCTTGATGGCCATCTTCTCGGGGACGACCTCGACGACCACGTCAGCGCCGTCGAGCGCGTCTTCGAGCTCGACGAACGCGTCGACGCGGTCGAGCGCGGCGTCGGCCTCGTCGTCGCCGATCCGGTCCTTCTCGGCGAGCTTGCCGAGCGACCACTCGATCTGGTCGTACCCCTTCTGGACGAGTTCGTCGTTGATGTCGCGCAGCGACACGTCGTAGCCGGCGAGCGCGGCCACCTCCGCGATGCCGTGCCCCATGTTTCCGGCCCCGAGCACCGTCACGCGCTGGACGTCTTCGAGCTGCATAGTTGAGGGTCGGAACCGTCATGGTTGAACGTTTCCATCTTCCAAACGCAAAACGCGCGGTGAGTTTATCCGACGAGTCCGCGGCTTCGGACGGACGGGGCCG
Source organism: Halorubrum tebenquichense DSM 14210 (assembly GCF_000337415.1). Taxonomy (GTDB): domain Archaea; phylum Halobacteriota; class Halobacteria; order Halobacteriales; family Haloferacaceae; genus Halorubrum; species Halorubrum tebenquichense. The sequence continues at coordinate 32,838 of NZ_AOJD01000019.1, forward strand.
CCGTCCCGATCGGGCGGTCCCGGAACCGAACGTACTCCCGCCTGCGGGCCCGTCGGTCGGACATGGACGACGCCGACGATCCGGTGCTGGCGACCCTGCGCGAGGACCCGACGATGGCGGCGCTGGTCGACCGCCACGGCCCCCTCGACGTGACGCCCGCGGACGACGAGTTCGCCCGGCTCTGTACCTCGATCGTCAACCAGCAGCTCTCGACCGCTTCCGCGGCGGCGATCCACGAGCGGTTCGTGGACGTCCTCGGCGGCGAGCCCACGCCCGAGGGCGTCCTCGCCGCCGACGAGGCCGAACTGCGCGAGGCGGGACTCAGCGGGACGAAAGTCGAGTACCTCCGGAACGTCGCCGCCGCCTTCCGCGACGACGAGCGCGCGTTCACCCACGAGGGGGTCGCGGGCGAGAGCGACGCGGCGGTCGTCGACCGCCTCACGGAGATCCGCGGCGTCGGCGAGTGGACCGCGCGGATGTACCTCATCTTCGCGCTCGGCCGCGAGGACGTGCTCCCCCTCGGCGACCTCGCGGTGCGGAAGGGGATCGAACGGGTGCACAACGACGGCGGGGACCTGAGCCGGGCGGAGATGCGCGACATCGCGGAGGCGTGGCGGCCCTACCGGAGCTACGGGACGCGGTACGTCTGGGCCGAGTACGAGTCCTGACGGCCGGGTCGCCGCCGCTCCCCCAGTCGGGGACGGCGGGGTCCGGGCGCGCTCGTCGCCGCGGGAGGCGGCCTCGACCGCGTCAGCGGCTTCGGGTCGTCGTCTCCCGGTCGGGCTCGGGGGCCGGCGACTGCTCCTCGGCCGCCGCGTCCTCGCGGTACAGCCGGAGAATCTCTTCGAGGAGGACGGCGTGGCGGTCGCCGGGGACGTACTGGTGGTCGATGAAGTCCTCCGCGTCGCTGAACCGCCCCCGGAGCGCGAGCTTCCGCACGAACGCGACGGAGTCGAAGAACGGCGGGCCGTCGTCGTCGCCGTCGCCGCCCAGTTCCCGCTCCGTCTGCGGTATCACCTCCGCCTCGATGGCCTCGTAGTCGATCGTCTCCGGCTCGTACTCGTCGAGGGTTCGGGAGAGCACGTAGTCGGCCGAGAAGCGGTAGAACTCCGATTTGCTCTCGAACTGCCCCTCCTCGACCAGCGATTCGATCTCCTCGACCACCGGCTCCGGAAACCGAACCGTGCTCTTCACCATGTGCCGTGGCATTGACACCCTCGGTCTTATAACTTCGTCAATCGGGGCCGCGTTCGGCGGGGTCCGAGTCCCCCCTGTGGGCGGGCGTCACTCCTCCTCTTCTAAGATCTCGCCCGCCTCGCCGCGTTCCGCCTCGTCGGTGTCGGCGCGCCGCCGCACGTCGACCCGGTAGTCGGTGAGGATGTCGCGGCCCAAGAGCAGCGGGTACTCCATGTGGCCGCGGTCCTCGACGCTGGCGGTGACGGTGTGCTGGTTGCCGCCGATGCCGATGACCAGGTCGACGACGGGACGCGCCTTCCCGCCCTTCACGCTGCCCGACTTGACGCGGGTCATGCTCTTGATCGGACCGGCCCCGATCTCGGCGGCGAGCTGGGTGTCGATGCTCGTCCGGGTCGCGCCCGTGTCCGACTTCGCGAGCGCCTGCGTGGAGCCGGACGTGCCGGTGACGACGACCTCCTCGATGTAGCCGATGTCGGGCTGCTCGGCGGGGGTCGGCTTCGGGGCGGGCGCACAGGAGGGCCGCGAGTCGTCGAGGCTGGCGGCCACGCGCTCGACCGCGTCGTCGTCGACCTCGCCGCCGACCGTCTCGACGGCGAGCTTCGCGATGTACGGGGCGGGGCTGGTCCCGGTCGCCTCGAAGAGCCCCTTGAAGCCGGCGGTGGGGTTCACCTCGAGGACGTACCAGCCGTCGTACCCCTCGACGAGGTCGACGCCGGCGTAGTCGAGGTCCATCACCTCGGCCGCGTAGAGCGCGGTGTCCGCGGCCTCGTCGGGCATGTCGTCGGTGGCGTCCTCGACCGCGCCGCCGAGCGCGACGTTGGTCCGCCAGTCGCCCTCGGGCGCGTAGCGGTACATCGACCCGACGATCTCGTCGCCGACGACGTACACCCGCAGGTCGCGGTGCTTCTCCGAGTCGCGCTCGATGAGCTTCTGGAGGAACGCCTGCCGGTTGCCCACCTTCGGGTTCACGCGCTCCGTGAGGTCGACCTTCCACGTCCCGCCGCCGTGGGTCCCGATCGCGGTCTTGTACACGCCGACCTCGCCGAAGCGCTCGCGGCCCTCGTTGAGGCGGTCGTTCGAGAGCGCCAACAGCGCGTCGGGCACGCGGATGTTCCAGTCGGCGAGCGTCGCGGCCGTGGCGAACTTGTGGATCGACGCCAGCACCGCGTCCGGCTCGTTCAACATTGGCCGGATGCGCTCGAAGGTCGTCGCCAGCCCCAGCAGCTCCGCGGGCTGGTCGGTGTTCGACAGCAGCAGGCGGTTCGCGATCACGTCGACGTCCGGCTCGACCGACACGTCGCCGTCCTCGACGCTGACCGCGGCGTTCTCCTCGCGGAGCCACACCGGCTCGTGGCCGAGGTCCTCGACCGCGTTACAGATCGCCTTCGTCTCCTTGCTGTTGTGTAGCGACAGCACTCCCACCCGTACCGAGTCCGAACTCATACGACCTCCTGCGCGGGGACCGCTAAAAATACGACCGATCGGCGCGTTCGAGCGACGGAGTGGTCCGATCGCGGAGCCCGGCGGCGGTCCCGACGCCGGGCCGCCATATATATACCCGCCGCCGTGTTCCGGTCCGGCATGAGCGACGACCGGGCGTTCACGTACAACGGCGGGGCGGTGCCGCCCGGCGAGACGCAGAACATCCGCTACGGCATCAGCGAGACGTACCTCAGCGACCCGGTGCGGATCCCGGTCACCATCGTCAACGGCGAGCGCGACGGCCCGACCGTCTTCCTCACCGCGGCCGCCCACGGCGACGAGCTCAACGGGATCGAGGTCGTCCGCGAGGTCGCCCACGAGTGGGACCTCTCGGATCTTTCGGGCACCCTCGTCTGTCTCCCCGTGCTCAACGTCCCCGGCTTCCTCGCACAGCAGCGCTACCTCCCGGTGTACGACCGCGACCTGAACCGGTCGTTCCCCGGGAAGCCGGGGTCGACGAGCTCGAAGCGCATGGCCCATCAGATCTACGAGAACTTCATCGCGCCCTGCGACTTCGGCCTCGACTTCCACACCTCCACCCGCGGGCGGACGAACATGCTCCACGTCCGCGCGGACATGACCGACGAGGCGGTCCACCGGCTCGCGCTGGCGTTCGGCTCGAAGGTGGTGATCGACAGCGACGGCCCGGGCGGCACCCTCCGCGGCGAGGCGACCGACGACGGCATCCCCACGATCACGATCGAGATGGGCGAGGCCCACCGGTTCCAGCGCCCGCTGATCGACGACGCGCTCGCCGGCGTCCGCTCCGTCTTCGCGGAGTACGGCCTGCTGGAGACCGACACCGTCCGCTGGCCCGGCTGGCGGACGATCGTCGCCGGCGCGGGCGAGAAGACGTGGCTGCGCGCGGACTCCGGCGGCATCGTCGACACCCACTTCGAGAGCGGGTCGCTCGTCCGCGAGGGCGACCGGATCGCGACGATCACCAACCCGTTCAAGGAGGACGCCGTCGCGGTCGAGGCCCCGTTCACCGGCCTGCTGATCGGCCTGCTGGAGAACCCGGTCGTCTACCCGGGCAACCCCCTGTGTCACCTCGTCGAGATCGGCGAGTCGACCCGGCGGGCGATCGAGGCCGGCAACGCGCCGACGCCCGTCGGCCAGCCGGAGCCCGTCGGCCAGCCGGAGCCGACCGCCTCTCGGTGAGGGTCGGCGGCGTGGAGCGGTCGCCGTCGCAGCGATCTCCGATTCCGTCAGTCCTCGCCGAGTCGCCCGCGGAGCCCGAGCGCGACGCCGGCGAGGACAGCGAGGAAGCCGCCGAGGAACGCGACCGGCTGGAGCAGGGCCCGCTGGGCGACCACGCCCCCGGGTTCGCGCTCGACGGTCCGGGTCCAGAACTCGTACCGCTCGCCCTCGTGCTCGACGATCAACAGCCCGTCGCCGGGCGTCGGCTCGACCGGGTACGACAGCGAGTCGACGCGCTCGTCCGGGTCCTCGACGCCGAACCCGCCCTCGGGCGAGTCGCGGGCGCGGTCGAAGGCCGCCCGAGCGTCGGGCGAGAGGTCGGCGTAGGCGACGACCGCGTCGGAGTCGTTGCCGGCGTCCGGATCGATCGGCGACTCGGGACCGACCGGAGCGCCCTCGCCCGCCGGCTGGACGGTGTGGGTGTACGCGGGATCCGGCTCGCCGACCGCGACGGGGAGATACAGCGGGTTCGCCATCAGGCAGACGCCGAGCGCGAGGAGGCCGACGACGACGAGCGGGGTGCGCATGTCGCTTTCGGGTTCGACGGGCCGGGAGTTGAGCCTTTCCGACTCGGCGGGCCGGTCCAAGGCCGATTACTCGGTAGCATGATCGTGTCAATTTATAATGCGGACTGTGAAAATATAGTCTACAGAAGTTCCATCTTCGGATACCTCGACTAATAATTGAAAAGCAAGTACGCTCTTGGGTAGAGGATTGTTGGTCAGTTCTCAGCTGGAGCTAGAAGTCACAGCAGGCAAGGGTGACGCAACCGCGTCACCCGACG
>NZ_AOJD01000020.1 GCF_000337415.1 Halorubrum tebenquichense DSM 14210
AGTGTTCCGAAAACCGGGGAAAGAAGCACTCAAAACCATCCTCGAAACTGCGCTATGACTCACCAACAATCTCCGCCACAAGAGCGTAACGGGCTGTTTGGGCCGAGCCGCTTCGCGTCGTATCGAACGATCAGTGAGATGGGCAACTGTAGGAAGATGACGAGAACCAGCAGCCAAACAACCGCATCAGTCATTGGGTTTTAGCTGCCTATCGCAAGAGTTTGATTCAATAAATTGTCGCTTCATGACTAACGTATTATTCGCACCATGCTTAAAAAGACAACAATCCCCGGGCGTAACGCGACCTGTGTCAACTTCACTCCGTGCGACTCCACTCAAACATCGCCAATCCTGTGAGTACTGCAAATATTGGTGCGGCATAAGGATGTAAGTATGGTGACACATCTGAAATTGCGATCACTACTGCGATGAAATTTACTATCGCACTAAACAAATAAATTCTTTTTAAGCTGATCATAGTGATTACTTGCTTTCGGAGAGTAGTAATGATCGTGTTTACTCAGATACGGCTCTATTGAAAAACTCTTGTTCAGACATGAAATTGGATGAAACACCCGGTAGATGGGAACTGCTTACTTCTTAGGTTGGTTCTCTTCAATCCCCTTCGCTTGTTCGTTGATACTGTTGAGCTCACGTTCAATCTCGTCACCGGAACCACCGTGCGAGGATCGGACAGACAGATCGAGAGGAGACGGAACAAAGCGACTGTCGTCTTCCTCAGTATCCTCACTATCTCTGGCACTCCCGCTAAACATAGAAAGAAAGATCTTCCACAGCTTTCGCATCATACGCACATATACTGTCGATCTGTTGTTAACTGTTCCTTCTGTACTGAACGATCTGTGGTTCACCTGTACCGAGCAATCGAGACTACATAAAATTCAACTAAGAGGATTTCAACAGAGCCGGCCGTGACGGAGCGGAGGCCGACGCGATCGGTTTCGGGATCGCTCGACAGCCCTCCATAGCGGTCCGAAGTAACGGCTATGTCGGTGCCGCCCGCACGGCGAGTCGTGACGCAACACAGCGAGCAGACGGCCCGTCGGATCGCGTTCGTCTGCGTCCAGAACGCGGGACGGAGCCAGATGGCCGCCGCGTTCGCCGAACGGGAACGAGACCGCCGAAACGCGGGCGACCGGACCGAGATCATCACCGGCGGGACGCGGCCCGCCGATCGCGTTCACGAGGTCGTCGTCGAGGCGATGGCGGAAGTGGACGTCGACGTCGGCGACCGGACGCCACAAGAGGTGACGCCCGACGAGCTACGGGCGGTCGACCTCGTCGTCACGATGGGCTGTTCGGCGTCGGACGTGTGCCCGGCGACGTGGAACGGCGAGAACCGCGACTGGGGACTCGGCGACCCGCACGGGCGGCCGATCGAGGAGGTCCGCGAGATCCGCGACGAGGTCGAGGCGCGCGTCGTCGCGCTGTTCGACGAACTTCTGTCGGAGACGCCGTCCGCGGAGTGAGCCGGCGAAAATAGTTGGCCGGGCGCGGCTCCCGGCGGACGGCGCTAACAGCAGCCGCCGTCGTCAGCGCCGCAGACGTCGCCGTAGTCGATCCCCGTCTCGCCGCCGATCGCCTCGTTACACTGCATCACCATCGTGGCGAACGCGAACTCCGCCGACGATTCCTTCGCGGCGGCGAGTTCCTCGCCCAGGGCCTCGGCGGCCGCGACGACCTCGTCGTCGGTGGCCCCGTCCGCGTCGGAACCGCGATCGGAGACGCTCAACAGCACCCACCCCCGGTGGACCGCGCGAACTCCTCGCCGATCGCCTCGCTGATGACGTCGTTCGTCCGCTGAAGGAGGTCGACGAGCTCGGCCTGTGCGGCCTGCTGCCGCTGGATCGTCTCGTCGTTCGACATCTCGGTCTGGAGCCGCTTCAGCTCGGCCATCACCGACTCGTCGAAGCCGCCCCGTTGCAGCTGCCGTTGTTTCCGCCGGTACTCGCGGAGCAGCGCCATCGCGTCGTCGTCCGCCTGAAGCGCCTCGTCGGCCGCGACGAAGCGGCGGTACGTCTCCGACTCGCCGAGTGCGTCGAGGAACTCGCGGAGCGCCGCCTCGACGTTTTCCTCCGCGCTCGCGCCGGCGGCCTCCTCGCCCGCCGAGTCCGCGGCGCGCTCCGTCGCGTCGTCGGAGTTCCGGGCGTCACTCACGACGGAGTCACCTCCGGCGCGTCCGCGTCGGCGACGTCCGCCAGCCCGGTGACTTCGTCGCCGAAGGCGCTCAGCTCGTCGAGCCCGATCGGCTCGTCGCGCCGGAGCGGGGCGAGCATGAGCGGCGCGTCGAACCGGTCGCGTATCTCCGCTAAGTACTGCGCCTGCTGCGCGCGTCGATCGGCGAAGAAGGCGTTGTCGCCGTACTCCTCGGGGAGGAGGTAGTTGGCGACGACCAGCGAGGTCTCGATGCCGACC
>NZ_AOJD01000021.1 GCF_000337415.1 Halorubrum tebenquichense DSM 14210
CGGGGTCTTTCATCGTCTCGATGACTTCGTCGTACTGGTCGCCCTTCGCAGGCGCGGCACCTTTCGTCAGCGAGCCGAGGTCCATGAATCCTTTCCAGTCGGAGGGGAGTTCGAGCAAGCGGAGGGTGTGACCCGTGGGTGCCGTGTCGAAGACGACGACGTCGTAGCCGTCCTCGTCGAAGTAGCTCACGAACTTCTCTAAGGCGGCCATCTCCTCGGCGCACGGCGACTCCAGCTCCTCCTCGACNTCCTCGTCGAAGTAGCTCACGAACTTCTCTAAGGCGGCCATCTCCTCGGCGCACGGCGACTCCAGCTCCTCCTCGACGTTCGCGATCGCGGCGTCGACGTCTATCTGGGTGTCCTCCTTGTTCTCGTACATCTCGGTGACGTGGTTGAGGACCTGCTCGCGGTACTCCGCAAGCGCTTTCTCCTGATCGATCCGCGCCGCGTCGAGGTTGGCCTGGCCGACCGAGGTGGGCTCGTGGCTTACGGGCTCGCCGAAGATGTCCTCCAAGTGCGCGGCCGGGTCGGTCGTCACCACGAGCGTCTCGTGGCCCGCCTCGGCGAGCTTCGTCGCCGCCGTCGCGGCGACCGTGCTCTTGCCGACGCCGCCCTTCCCGGTGAAGAAGAGGTACTGCGTCTCCTCGCCGGGCGTCAGCTGTTCGACGACTGCGTCGGTGTCCGCGGTCCCGTCGAAGTCGACCGTCCCGTCGGCGTCCGCGTCGGTCGCCGCGCCGACGTCGACCGTCGCCTCGTCGCCGTCGTAGAGGACGCCGGCCACGTCGGCGAGCAGGTCGAGCCCCGCGATCTCGCCGGGCTGGAGCGGGTACGTCGCGGTCGCGTCGGCGTCGAACTCCTCGCGGGCGCGCTCGATGACGGCCTGCTCGTCCGCGCGCTTCCCCTCGAAGAACGGGTCCTCGCACACCGACTCGGGGAGGTAGCCGTTGAGGATCAACAGCTGCGACTCGATGCCGAGGTCGCCGAGGTCGCCCGCGCTGCGCTCGATCTCGTCGATCGAGGAGTCCTCGGGCTTGCCGACGAACGCGAACGAGGTGCGCTCGCCGTCCTGAAGCGCGTCGATGGCGCGCTCGTAGTCCTGCTTGCGCTCTCCCATCGACGCGGCGGGGCCGATACAGGTCGATCCGCCCTTCTCCAGTTCGGCGTTCCAGTCGGAGGGGAGCTCCATCAGCCGGATGGTGTGGCCCGTCGGTGCCGTGTCGAAGACGACGACGTCGTACTCCGGGCTGTCCATGAAGTCGACGAAGTTGTCGAAGGCGGCGATCTCGTCGACGCAGGGGCTGTTGAGCTGCTCTTCGACCGTCCGGATCTCATCGTCGCCGAGCAGCTCCCGCATCGGCTCGATCGTCTCCTGGCGGTACTCCTCGGCGGCAGCGTCCGGGTCGATCTCGATCGCCGAGAGGTTCTCTATCCCGTCGATCGCGGTGACCTCGTGGCCGATCGACTGCCCGAAGATGTCCGAGAGGTTCGGTGCGGGGTCGGTCGTGACGAGGAGCGTCTCGTAGTCGTTGTCGGCGAGCCACGTCGCGGTCGCACAGCTCACCGTGCTCTTGCCGACACCGCCTTTCCCACTGAAGAAGACGAACTCTGTCTCGTCACTGCTCGGTTCGACGACCTCACGCGCGCTCGTCGCCGTTGACTGTGATTGTGCCATTTATTAGACCTCCTGTGGCGTCGCGCTTCCGTCGATAGCCGCGGTCAGTTCGTCGTACGAGAGGTACTCGCCCTCGGCGATGATCTGGTCATCGACGACCGTTATCGGAAGGATCGACGGACCATCCTCCTGAACGCGGTCGTAGATCCGCTGGGTTTCGAGGAACTGGTCGATGTTGTGCTGCATGTTCGCCCGATTGACCTCGAGGTCGTCGAACGCGTCTTCGAGCTGGTCAAGCGCCGCGCTGACCTCGACGAGTTCGTCATCGGGGTCGGGACCACAGACGCCGGTGGAGCAACACATCGCTTCTTCGTACAGAGTGAGTTCGGTCATGAGTGGGTCGGATCTGCTGTCGTCTGAGCCGTCGTTCACGGGAACGCGCATCGAGGATGCGCCGCCCGCGACCAATTCGTCTGAACGATCTCTCAAGTAAATATAAGTCCTTCGGTCGGGCCGCTCGCGGCGGTCGCGCGACTGGAGGCCCGGAGCGGTCGAGCGGTACGCTCGGCCGACGAATCCGTCGACGTTCGACGATTCGGTCATTCGGAAGTCGCTCCATCCCGTTGTACCGTTCGCCCGTGACGGTTCGGCCGGAGGGTCGGCGTTCGTTCCGGTGAAGTCGGCCGCGACAGCGGCCGCGTTCGTCGCCTTCGCTCGAACGCTCCTCGCACGACGTTACAGATGAACGTTTTCTATATCGTCTTGTCGACAAGGGTGCTCGATGAGACCGCGGTTCACAACGCTTAATCTCGTATCGGTTCAACTGTGCCGCATGTCATCGACCGATCGGCTCCAGCGGTACGTGGCCGACGAGTGCGGTTCTTGTACGGATGAGGACCTCTCTAAGCGGCTCGCGGAGCTTGAGGAGCTGAACGAGAGCGTCGGCGGTTCCGACTTGGAGACCGACGTCGACCTGCTGTCGGCGCTCGCGAACGAGACGCGGTACAAGATCGTCCGCATGCTCCACGCGGCCGACGACGACGAGCTGTGCGTCTGCGAGTTCTCGCCGCTGTTGGACGTGAGCGACAGCGCGATCAGCCACGCGCTCTCGAAGCTCACCGACGCCGGCCTCGTCACGCGCCGGAAAGAGGGGAAGTGGCGGATGTACCGCGCCACGCCGCGCGCGAACGCCGTCCTCGTCGCGCTCGACGGCTCGCGGTCGCTCTGAGGTCGGTGTTCAGACGCCCGGGACGCCGAGCGCCGTGATTCCGAGGTCCAAGACGCCGTTCAACACGAAGATGGCGGCGAGCGCGGCGGCCCACGCGACCACGCCCATGATCGCGGCCTTCACCCAGCCGCCCGGGTAGCGCCACTTGATGACCCACACCCACGCGACCAGCGCGACGAGCGAGCCGATCAGCGGGATCAGCGACCCGACCGCCCAAGCGACGGCCCCGATGAGCGCCGTGACCACCGCGTGCGAGTAGTCGTCGACGTCCGCGACGACGCGGCCGCTGACGTAGATTCCCAGTCCACCGACCAACAGCGCGACGACGAACGAGACGATCGCTCCCAGTACCATGCGTGTCCCCTCTCGGTTCAGGGGGATATAACGCGGGGGCAGAGTCACCGCGGGTGACACGTTGAGACGGAGCGCCCGCGCGACGGGCGTTCGGCCCCGGATCGCCCCGAGCCGGTCAGTACAGCAGTTCGTCGTCGTTCTCGATCATGTACAGCGACCGGGCGGCGATGTTGACCGCGTGGTCGCCGACGCGTTCGAGGTCGCGGATCGTGAGGAGAAGCCGCGAGACGTTCCGCATCGTCCCCTCCACGTCCTCGTCGTCGCGCAGTTCGTCGCGCTCGATGAGGTCGCGGACGACCAGCTCGCTCGCGGCCTCGCAGGCGGCGTCGAGGTCGTCGTCGGCCTCGGCGACGGCGTAACAGCGGTCGGGGTCCGACTCCGCGTACGCCGCCATCGCGTCCTCCAACATGTCCAGCGTGTCGTCGCCGATGCGCTGGACGTCCACGTCGGGGAACACCTCGCGGTCCGCCCGCTTGGCGTACTCGCCGAGGTTCGTCGCGAGGTCCGCGATCCGTTCGAGGTCGGTGATGATCTTGAACGACGCCGCGATGAACCGCAGGTCGCCGGCGACCGGCTGCTGGAGCGCGATGAGGTCGGTACACTGCCCCTCCAGTTCGAGGTAGAGGTCGTTGATCTCCGCGTCGCCGGTGATCACTTCCTCGCCCAGTTCCTCGTCCTGCCGTTCGAGGGCGTCGAGTCCCATGCGGAGGCGCTCGGCGACCACCTCGCTCATGTAGAGGACGTCGTCGCGGAGCCCCTCCAGTTTCGTCTGGTACTGTTCGCGTGGCATCGTGTTGGCGTATCCGCCACGCCGGACGCACAAAAACACGTCGGCGACGCCGAGAAGCCAGACAGTATCTCCGGTTGTCCGGCGTACGGTCGAACGCTGCCCGTGAGTTCGGTGTCTTATACGTCGAGACGAAACGGCGGGTCATGTCACGAGAGCTCGACCCGTCGCGACGGCGGGTGCTGCGCGGCGTCGCCGCCGGGGTGACGGCCGGGACCGTCGCCGGGTGTACCGGCGGCGGCTCCGACGGCACGGCCAACGGGACCGACGGCGGAGCGGGCGGCGGCGAGCCGGTCGCCGGCGGGGAACTGGTGTACTCACAGCAGGTGTCGCCGATCGAGTTCGACCCGATCGTCGTCAACGACATCTACTCCCAGCAGGTGTGTTCGCAGGTGTTCGAGCCGCTGTACGCCTACGACGAGAGCACGAACCCGGTCCCGCACCTCGCGCGCGGCGAGCCGACCGTCGAGCGCGACGGGACCCGGTACGTCGTCGAGCTGCGCGACGGACCGCGCTTCCAGAACGGCGACCCGGTCACCGCCGAGGACGTCCGCTACTCGCTGCTCGCGCCGGTCGAGGAGGAGACCGCGAACGCGCCGGACGTGGAGATGATAGACGCGGTCGCGGTCGTCGACGACCGGACGGTCCAGATCGACCTCCAGTACGGCTACGGGCCGTTCTACACGCTCGCGCTGACGCGGAACGTGGTACCGGAGTCGGTCCGCGAGGCGGACAAGGAGGCGTTCAACCTCGACGCGCCGGTCGGCTCGGGGCCGTTCGAGTTCGACGACTGGACCGAGGGCGAGTACGTGGACCTGGTGAAGTGGGACGACTACTGGGGCGAGTCGGAGCCGTACCTCGACCGCCTCCGATTCGAGCCCGTCGAGGAGAGCACGACGCGCGTCGTCTCCTTGGAGACCGGCGAGTCGGACGTCGCGGACGGGATCACCCCCCAGACGTGGGAGACGGTCGAGGAAGCGGACAACATGACGCTCCAGTCGGAGCCGGGCATCTCCTACTACTACATCGCGTTCAACTGTAACGAGGGGCCGACGGCGGACCCGCAGGTCCGGGAGGCGATAGACTACGCCGTCTCGATGGACCAGGCGGTCTCGAACTTCATCGAGCCGGCCGGCGAGCGCAACTACGGTCCAGTCCCGCTTCCGGTCGCCGACTCGTGGGACTTCTCCGTCGACGAGTGGGCGGACATCGGTCACGACCGCGACGTCGACCGGGCCGCGGAGCTGCTCGCGGACGCCGGCGTGCCCAAGGACTACAACTTCCGGATCATCGTCCCCCCGGACGACCTCCGCGAGCAGATCGGCATCTCGGTCTCGAACGGACTGAACGAGGCCGGCTACGAGGCGGAGGTCCGCCGGTACGACTGGGGGACGTTCCTCGACACCTACGACACCGGCAGCGAGGACGACTACAACATGTACGCGCTCGGGTGGCTCGGCGGGCCGGACCCGGACTCATACGTGTACAACCTGTTCCACGACGAGCAGATCGGCGCGACCAACGGGACCTACTACGAGAACGACGAGCTCATGGAGGAGATCATCGACGCGCGCCGCGCCAGCGACATCGACGAGCGGCGCGAGCTGTACGAGTCGATCATCCCGACGGTGCTCGAAGACCGGGTCCACCTCCCGAGCTACAGCCTCCGCGTCTCCATCGGCGTCCGCGACCACGTCGACGACTTCGTCGCCCACCCGCGCTCGCAGTACAACCCGCGGGTCCTGAGCGACTACAACAACGTCTGGCTCGACCAGTAGCGGCCCCCCGTCACCGCGCGGCGCGGACTCGGTCGAAGCGTTCAAATCCCGCCGCGACGACGGCCCGCACATGGAGAACTTGGAAGACATCGTCCTCGACGACAACGAGGAGGCGCTCGCGCCCGCCGTGGTGATCGCGACCGTCGCGCTCCTCGCGGTGTTCGTCGTCGGCGTCCTGGTCTCGCTCGTCGGTCTCGTCGCCTGACCGGATCGCCGAACTCGCCGCCCGACCGTATCGCGGCTCTGACGGGGCCGAGCCGAAACCGACCGTTCCGCCCCCGACGTTTTTGACGCCCCGCGGGGTGGTGACGGTATGGACCGCCGGACGCTCAGGGACCTCCTCGACCGCAACGACGACCACGTCGCTGCGCTCGCGCCCGGGGCCTTCGACCGCCACCGCGACGGTCAGCGCCCCGGCGTGGTCTCCGTCTGCTGTTCCGACTCGCGCGTCTCGCAGGAGGGGATGTTCGCCGTCGACGAGCCGGGATTCCTCTTCACCTCCGGCGCGATCGGGAACAGCGTGAGCGCCCTCGTCGACGGCGAACGGGTCCTCGACGGGAGCGTGGCGTACCCGCTCCGACACACCGACACGGAGGTCCTCGCCGTGGTCGGCCACACCGGGTGCGGCGCGGTCGGCGCGGCGCTCACGGCGGCCCGAACCGGCGAGTATCCGGCCGAACCGGGCGTCCGCGCGGACGTCGAGGCGCTGGTTCCTATCGTCGAGCGCGGGCTGGACGACCCCGCCGTCGTCGGGCCGGACGCCGACGAGAGCGGCCTCGAACCGGACAGTGATGCCGGTACCTCGGTTCGCGACCGGCTCGTCGAGTACAACGTCCACGAGCAGGTGGCGTTCGCCCGCGAGTGCGAGGAGGCGGCCGACGCGACGGTGTACGGCTTCGTCTACGACCTCCACGGCGTCTACGGCGGCCGCGACGGAACCGCCTACCTCGTCAACGCCGACGGAGAGCGCGACCCGGCGGCGCTGCGCGAGCTCGTCGGCGAGGCGCGCGCGGACCACGTGGCGTCGCTGCTGTAGCGCGGGGTCGCCCCGCGACATCGCGTCACGGACGCCGCCGTCGCTCCGCGGACCGGGGTGACCGCATCCGACAACCGTTTCACCGCGACGCCCGAACGGGGTTCAAATGGACCGACGCGTCCTGTTCGCGACGCTGATCCTGCTGGCCGGCGGCGCGACCGGCGTCGGCGTGGCGCTGTTCGCGTTCGTCGGCGTCGACGACGCCACCGCGGAGACCGAGGTCGTCTGGGAGTCCGAACCGGCGGCCGGCGATGACGGTAGCGGCGCGGTGATCGCGACGGTCGACGGCGACCCGCTGCTCCTCCGACCGGCGGTCGAGAACGGCTCGCGGGTCGTCAGCGCGGCGGTCGTCGGGACCGACGAGACCGCCTGGACGGTCCCGGTCTCCGGACCGGACGCCGAGCGCGGGGGCGGCGACGACGACGCGAACGGGAGCAACGACGACCCGATCGGCGTCAGCGGACTCACCACCGGGACCCTCGGCGGCGACCCCGTCGTGGCGTTCACGACGGCTCCGGGGTCGCTCGTCGTCGTCGACGCGACCGACGGGAGCCAACGGTTTGCGGTCGACCTCGGCGGTCCCGGCGGGCTTCGACCCGCGATCGGCGACCTCACCGGCGACGGAGATCGAGAGATCGCGGCGGCCGCGACCGACGGACGCGTCCGCGCCGTCGACCGCGAGGGCGACTCCGTCGCCGAGGCCTCGCTGTCGGGCGAGGTCACCCGCCGACCGCTCGTCGTCGAACCCGACGCCGAGGCCGGCGAACGCGGCGGCCTCGCGGTGCTGACGAGCGCCGGCGACCCGGCGACGGTCCACCTGCTCGACGAGACTGGCGAGGCGCGCTGGACGACGACGCCGAGCGTGAACCCGCTGAGTTGGAACGCCGCGGACAGCCGCGACGGCCCCGTGCTCGCGCTCGGCGGCGCGAACGGGGACTTGGAGACCATCGAGGTCAGCGACGGGTCGAACCGCTACGAGGTCGGGCTTCAGGACCTCCCGGTCGAGGTCGGCGACGCGGATCCCGGGACGGTGTACGTCGGCGGGGCGGGAAGCGTGTGGGCCGTCGACCTCCTCGACGGCGAGGTCGTCTGGAAACAGCAGTACGGCGCGTCGACCCGGATCAACGAGCCGGGCGTGGGCGACGTCGACGGGGACGGGGAACTCGCTCCCGTGGTGGTCAACCGCGCCGGCGAGGTGCTCGCGATGACACAGCGCGGCGAGGTGATCGCCCGCGGCGGTCCAGAAGCGGTCGTCTACGCCGGGCCGCTGTTCGCCGACGTCACCGGCGACGGCGACGACGAGGTGATCGTGGTCGCCGACGACGGGACGGCGGTCGCGCTCGACACCCGATCCGACGGCTGACGCGTCGGATACTTTATAATCGCCGTACGATCAAAAATCGGCAGACAGCGGTCGCTTCGAAGAGGATATTCACCGGAAACGCGGTGTGTCGGCTGAGCGAGAGCTACGCCGGGAGGCGAGCGGTGCGTCTCGGCGAAAAAATCCGAACGCGGAACGGCGGTTAGTGGTCTTCGTCCTCGTACACCCACGCGGCGGTGTCGAGGTCGTAGTCGACGAGTTCCTCGTCGTCGAAGAACAGGTCGATCTCGCGCTCGTTCGCGCCCTCGTCCTCGTGGTCCGACGCGTGGATCACGTTGTGGCCGAGGTCCAAGCCGAAGTCGCCGCGGATCGTGCCCGGGGCGGACTCGGCGGGGTCGGTCTCGCCGACCATCGCGCGGACCTGTCGGGTCGCGTCCGCGCCCTCCCACACCATCGCGAAGACGGGGCCGGAGGTGATGAACTCGACGAGGCCGTCGAAGAACGGCTTGTCCTCGTGTTCACCGTAGTGGTCTTTCGCGAGCTCCTCGTCGAGCTGGACGAACTTCCCGGCGACGAGCTTGAGCCCGCGGTCCTCGAAGCGAGAGACGATCTCGCCGATGAGTCCGCGCTGGACGCCGTCGGGCTTGACCATCACGAAGGTCCGCTCGTCGTGGTGGCTCACTGGTCGTCGCCTCCCGCGCGGTTGCCTTCCTCGGTCCACTCGAGGTCGCGCGCCTCGCGGCCGAGGAGGTAGTTCTTCTCCGCCTTCGAGTCGACGAAGTGGAGGATCTGTCCGTCCTTCTTCACGAACATCGTGCCCGTGCCGGGCTCGATCTCCTCGCCGGTGTAGTCACAGGTGCGTGTCTCGACCATTGGTTATCGACCTCCGATGGAGTCGGCGTCGCGCTGGGTCTCCCGCAGCTGGAGCACGTCGCCCAGGCGGACGGGACCCAGAACGTTCCGGGTGATGATCCGGCCCTGGTTCGATCCCTCCTGGATGCGGCACTTGACCTGCATGGCCTCGCCGTGCATCCCGGTTTTGCCGACGACCTCGATGACCTCCGCGGTCGTCGAGTCGCCGGTGCCCTCTTCTGCGCTCATGGGAGGTTATCGAAGCTCCGCGACCTTCTCGCCGATGTCCTCGACGTCGTCGGCGGCGTCGCCGGCGTCGACGACGGCGGCGGCGGCCGAGCCGACTTCGAGGCCGGCGGCCTGACCGACTTCGTCCTGCGTGTCGACGAAGACGACCGGGATCCCCTTCTCCTCGGCGAGTTCGGGGAGGTGCATCACGATCTCTTCGGGGGAGACGTCCTCGGCGACGATGACGAGGTCGGCGTTGCCGCGCTCGACGGCTTTGGTCGTCTCGTTGGTTCCTTTCTTCACTGTACCGGTGTCTCGGGCGACCTCGAGCGCTTCGAGGGATCGCTCGGCGAGGTCGGCTGGGGTGTCGTAGTCTACGTAAACGGGCATATGTTGTTCACCTATCCTCCGCGCGGGCTCGCGTGCTCGCACCGTGGTCGGTCCCTAACGGCACGGCACATCATCAACCCCACAGAGGCTGTGAAGCGACGTAGTCCGGACATCCATAAAAGCGCTTTCAATGTCCTGCGCGTGTGCGAGCGGGGATCACGGGGCGAACTCGCGGACCGGATGGAGAAGCCGACGGTCCGGTGCGGATCCCCCGGAACGGAACCGATAGAGTGCGCGATCGGACTCCGCGCTTTTTAAGCCCGACTCGCGCCTCCCTTCGCGTATCGAATGGTCCGTCTCGTTCACTACTCCGACATCGAGAACGTCTTCGACGACCCGGAGCGGGCGGCCCGCCTCGCCGGTCGGATCCGGGCGCTCTCCGGCCCCGACGCCGCGGTCGTCGCCACCGGCGACACGACCGCGCCGGGCGTCCTCTCGCTCGTCGCGACCGGCAGGCAGGTCCTCGACTTCTACGAGGCGACCGACACGCTCCTCGACACGTTCGGTAACCACGAGTTCGACTACGGGCCGGACGCGCTGCGCGACCTCGTCGCGGACGCGCCGGCGACGTTCGTCTCCGCGAACGTGCGCGACGAGGACGGCGAGCCGTTCGGCCGCGACGAGGGCGTCGTCCCGTGGGCCGTCCGCGAGGTGGACGGCGAGACCGTCGGGTTCGTCGGCGTCACCGACCCCGCGACCGACTCGCTGAACCCGATGGCCGCCGACCTCTCGTTCGACGAGCCCGTCGCGGCCGCCGGAGCGGCGCTCGCGGAGATGCGGGCGTCGGTCGCCGACGCGGACGGGGGGGAGGGCCTCGACCACGTCGTCGTCCTCTCGCACCTCGGCGCGGGCGACGACGACCTCGCCCGCGAACTCGACGTCGACGCGGTCCTCGGCGGCCACGTCCACAGCCGTCGGAACGAGAGGGTCGCGAACACGCTGCTGGTCCGACCGGGCGTCAACGGCGAGGCGGTGGCCGACGTCGACCTCGACGCCGAGCCGCCGACGGCGACCCTCCACGAGCCGGAGGGGGCCGAGCCAGCGCCCGGGTTGGCGGACGCGCTCGCCGAGCGGATGGCCGCGGCCGACTTGGACGAGGTCGTCGATACGGTCGCGGAGCCGATCGAGCGCTCCGGCGAGGTGGTCCACGGCGGGGAGTGCCGCGTCGGCAACTTCGTCGCGGACGCGTTCCGGTGGGCCCACGACGCCGACGTCGGCCTCTCCAACGCCGGCGGCCTCCGGCAGGGCGACCCGTTCGAGGGCGACGTGACGAAGGCGGACCTGATCAGCCTGATCCCCTTCGAGGAGCCGGTGGCCCTCGCCTCGGTCACCGGCGGGGAGCTCCGCGACGTGCTGCGCGAGATGGCCGCGCCGGAGGTCGACTTCGGCGAGGACGACTGGTGGCACGGCCACGTCTCGAACGCTCGCCTCGTCTGGGACGCCGACGCCGAGCTAATCTTAGAGGCCACCGTCGACGGCGGGCCGATCGACCCCGACGCGCGCTACACGGTCGCGGTCTCCGAGTACCTCCTCCACTCCGAACACGAGTTCCCCACGCTCTCCGAGCGCCACCGGATCGACGAGGCCGACATCCAGTACGAGGTACTCGCCGCCTACGCCCGCGAACGCGGCATCGACCCCGAGGTGGAGGGCCGCATCGAGATCCGGAACCGCGCCGCCGCGAGCGACGACGACTGAGCACGGCCGCGACGGCATCTGTTTATAAACAGGTGCGGTGGCGCGTGCCGACGAGCGCCCAGAGGGCGCGAGTCGCACGCGCGAGGGAGTCGCTGGCCCCGGAGCGGAGCGGAGGGTGCCAGCGACGAGGCTGGGGAGGAACGAGGTGCGGTGCTGTGGGGGGGCGGGACTCGAAGGGGCAGCCGGGAGGCGGGCGTAGACGACACAAGGACCGCAACGAGGGAGCGACAGCGACCGAGTGAGGACCACAGCGAGTGTACGCCCGCCTCCCGGCTGGGGCTTCGGCGGTGTTCGTGTCGATCAAGAGTTTATAAACAACTACTGCGTCATACAGCCGAGCGGCTGGGGCTTCGGCGGTGTTTACGGTCGACCCACTATCGGCTAGTTATATTCGACCGTTCGACCACTTATAAACATCAAACGCGAGAGAGCCGTTCGAGTCCGCTCCCTCTCAGTCCAAGTTCACGTCGACGCCGGTCTGGATCCCCGCCGCCTTCACCGTGTTATAAAGGAGCATCGCGCGCGTCATCGGGCCGACGCCGCCGGGCACGGGCGTGATCGCTCCCGCGACCTCGCTCGCCGACTCGTAGTCCACGTCGCCGACCAGTTCGTACCCCTTCTCCGTGTCCGCGTCGACGCGGTTGATCCCCACGTCGATCACGGTCGCGCCCGCCTTCAGCATCGAGCCGTCGACGAACTCCGGGATGCCGGCGGCGGCGACGACGATGTCCGCGTCCGCCAACTTCGCCTCCAGGTCCTCGGTCCGCGAGTGACAGACCGTGGTCGTCGCGTTCCCGACGGGACTCTTCTGGATCAGCAGGTTCGCCATCGGCTTGCCGACGATGTCGGAGCGGCCGACGACGACCGCGTCCGCGCCCTCCGTCTCCACGTCGTAGGCGTCGAGCAGCTTCTGGACGCCGTGCGGGGTACAGGGCTTGAACCGGGCGTCGCCCGCGACGAGGCGGCCGACGTTCTCCGGGTGGAAGCCGTCCACGTCCTTCTCCGGGTCGATCCGGCGGAGGACGGTCCGCTTGTCGACGTGGTCCGGCACGGGCATCTGGACCAAGATCCCGTGGACGTCGTCGCGCGCGTTGAGGTCGTCTATCGTCTCGTACAGCTCCTCGGCCGGCGCGTCGGCGTCGATCTCGACGTGGATCCCTTCGATCCCGACCTCCTCGCAGTCCCGCTGTTTCATCGAGACGTACGTCTCGCTGGCCGGGTCGTCGCTCATCAGCACCGTGGCCAGCCCCGGTTCAACGCCCGCGTCGGACAGCCGCGCCACCTCGTCGGCGACCGTCTCGCGCACGTCCGCCGCGACCGCCTCGCCGTCGATCGTCTCGGTCATGCGCGACCGTCGGCGGCCCCGAGGTAAAAGTGACGCGGGATCGTGGTCATCGGAGCCGTTTCGAACTCGATTCGATCCGAGAACACGGATCGGTTTTCGAAACGGGGCTACTCGGGGAACAGCTCTTCTTCGCGCTCGACGGCGTCGATCGCGGCGACCTCCTCGTCGGTCAGCTCGAGGTCGGCCGCGGCGAGGTTCGCGCGCAGGTGCGCCTCGCTCGACGCCTTCGGGATCGCGACCACCGGATCTTTCGCGGTCGCCCACGCGATCGCGACCGCCTCGGGCGTCGCCCCGTGCGCCTCGGCGACCTCGACGACGGCGTCTATCTCCCGCACCCGGCCGCCGGCGAGCGGCGAGTAGGCGACGACCGGATAGCCGTGGTCGCGGGCGTGGTCGAGCAACTCCGGCCGATAGAAGAGCGGGTGAAGCTCCGTCTGATGGGCCGCGAGGGGCGCGTCGAGGCGTTCGACCGCGCGGTCGAGGTCCGCGAGTTCGAAGTTCGACACGCCGACGTTGCGGACGAGGCCTTCGTCGACGAGTCGGTCGAGCGCGGGCAGCGTCGCGTCCGGGTCGTAGTCGCCGCGCGGCCGGTGGACGTACAGCAGGTCGAGGGCGTCGACGCCGAGGCGGTCCGCGCTCTCGCGGGCGGCGGGCGCGACGGCGTCGGCCGCGAGGTCGTCGATCCAGAGCTTCGTCGCCACGGTCACGTCGTCGCGGCCGAGGGGCTCGTCCGCGCCGTCGTCCGCTGCCAGCCCTGCGGCGAGCCCCTGGCCGACGACCGCCTCGTTGTCGTAGATCCGCGCGGTGTCGAGGTGGCGGTAGCCGAGAGCGAGCGCGGTCGCGACCGCGTCGGGGTCGTCGATTCCCATCGTTCCGAGACCGACGGGCGGGAAGTTCATGCCCGAATGTCGGTCCGGTCGCGAGTAAATCCCTCCGTCTCCGCGCGGCGGGAATTTTACCTCGTCGGGCGTTCGAAACTGAAATGTCTATGCGAGTGCCTCCCCCGCCCTCCGATCCCCTTTCGGCCGACCGCCCCTCCACAGTCGACCGTCCCTCTCCCACCGACCGCCCCTTCACAGTCGACCGCCCCTCCCCCGCCGACCGCCCCTCCCCCGCCGACCGCCCCTTCCCCACCGGCTGGAGCGAATGAGTCGGGACGGGACCTGGTCGTTCCCGACCGCCACGGGCCACGTCGAGGTCGCCCCCGGCGAGATCCGGGTCCGGCGGCGGCTGCGGACCGCCGTCGATCACGCCGGGCAGGCGTTCGCGAGGGGGCGGCTCGGCCCGCTCACGGACGCGTTCGGCTGGACCGGCGTCGGGGTACTGTTCACCCTCCTCGGCGCGGTTCCGCGGCTCCTGTCGGCCGGCAGCGGGAGCGAGCCCCTCTGGGCGGGCGGGATCGCCGCAGTCACCGTGATCGGGACTCTCGCGGCGTCGATCGCGGGGAACCGCCGCACGACGGTGCCGCTCCGCGCCGTCGAACGCGTCGAGTTCGGCGGCGACGAGGTTGTCGTGGTCCACGAGCCGGACGACGGGGAAGACGACGAGCCGACCGAGACGGAGATCCGGCCGCGCTCGGAGGACGCGCGCGCCGACGCCGCGCTCGCGTTCCGGCTCCGGGGGGTCGACGTCCGCGGCGTCGACGGGGACGACGCCGTCTCCCGGACGGCGGTCGACGCGCCGAAGACGGAGCTATTAGAGTGAGTCAGCGCGTCACGGACACCGTCCGCTCGACGACCTCGTACCCCTGCGCGGCGAGCGCGGGGGCGTAGTACCGCTCGGCGACCCGCGCCTGCGGGAGCCGGCGGAGGTCGAACCGGCGCGTCGGGCGCAGTTCGACGTCGACGACGCTCCCGCCGTCGGCCGCCTCGCGAACCGTCGCGGCGTACGACCCCCACGGCCGGTCGTCGACCGTACCGTCGACGTCGACGGTCGCGACGGCGTCGCCCGGCGAGGCGTCGTCTGGGTCGGCCTCGTCGGCTCCGTCCCCTGCGGCCCGCACCTCGGTCTCGAAGTCGAGCGCGACGCTCCGGAGTCCGAGCAGGTACGAGAACTCGTAGGTCGCACGGGTTCCGGTCGGGGGGTCCGGGGCGGCGGTGGCTGTCTCGGTCGGCCGGTCGGGGGCGTCACCTCCATCCGCTCGCACGTCGTCGGCGACCCCCCACTGGAACGCGAGGACCGGTGGTCTCTCCGAGGCGAACTGCCGGACGACCGCCTCGGGCGAGGCGTCCGTGCGGAGGCGAGTCGTCCCGGACCGGCGGTACACCGGCAGGCGGAGAGCGACGACCAGCACCGCCCCGACCGCGATCCCCGGCCAGAACGAGAGCGCGGCGACGGCGGCGAGGAACGCCCCCACGACGAGCAGCGCGAGGGTCCAACTGACGGCGCGCTCGGCGCGGCGGTAGCCCCGCACGGCGTCGTCGAGCGCGTCGCGGTCGGTCGGCGGCGGCGTTCGGGCGTCGGAGGGACTGGAGGGATCGGTCACGCTCCGAACTCGGGGAGACGGAAAATCAGAATTTCGGTCTCTGACCGATCGCCCGCCCGATCGCCGCCGCATTCAGGCCCGGTCTCGCTCGTCGTCCTCGTCGGCGGGCGCTCGCCCGCAGATGCTCACGAGGTCGTGGAGGTCGTCGATCTCGTAGGTCGGGTGGCAGGCCAGTTCCGTCGACCGCCGGTGCGGGCGGCGGACGAACGCGGAGTCGATGCCGGCGTTGTCGGCCGCGCGGACGTCCGACTCGTTGTCGCCGACGAAAAGCGCCGTCTCGGCTCCGAGATCCTCGAGGGCGCGCTCGATGTAGTACGGGGAGGGCTTCTTGCGCGAGAGGCTGGCCACCGAGGGCTCGCGGCCGTACGCGACCTCGAAGTGGCCGCGCAGCCCGAAGTGATCGAGGAGCGCGTCGACGGTCGCCTGCTGGTTCGAGGAGACGACGCCGAGCGAGGCGTCGAGCGCGCGGAGGGCGTCGACGTCGTCGTACGGCGTCTTGCGCCCCTGCCGGGCGGCGTCGATCTGGGCCGCCGCCGCGGTCTCGTCCCTGACGCGCCAGAACTCCGTCGGGTCCACGCCGTAGCGCTCGCAGATGTCGGTCAGGGTCGCGGGGTCGACGCCGACCGCCACGTCGTCGACGTGCGCGAGGTCGGGGTCCTCGACGCCGAGGCTCACGAACGCGTCCCAGGCGGCCTCGCGGAGCGTGTCGAACGGCGTCCGCCCGACCAACACCCCGTCGTTGTCGAGGACGACGGCGTCGTACACGCCTCACTCTGCGTCGCTAACGGGCAAAAAGGTTTCACACCCCGACACTCGGCGTTCCGAACGCCGGCTGTCGGACACTCAGACCCCGAACAGGTGGACGAACAGCCCCGCGAGCAGCACGAGCGTCCCGACGATCACGCCGACGAACGGGATCGGGACCGGCAGCGGGATCACGATCAGCGCGACGCCGAGCGCGATCAGCGCGGTCGAGAGCTTCACGGGCGAACACCGTCCGCGACGCTCAAATATCTTCAGGTGGATTCCGACCGTCGGACGACGCGTCCGGGAACACGCCACGACCCCCGCACTTTCAATACCCGGCCGGTCGAAGACTCAGATTGGACCATGAACATCTCTGATATCGCGGTGTCGGAATACGTCGAGGTCGACGTCGATGAGCGGCTCGCCAAGGTCCGTTCTATCTTCGAGCGAGAGAACCCCAAGGGGATCGTCGTCGTCGAGGACGGCGAGTACGCGGGCGTCGTCGGGGAGAAACAGCTCATGCGCTCGCGCATGGAGGACGACACGAAGGTGTCGGCGGTGATGAAACCGGCCCCCTCGGTCGACCGCCACGAGGACGTCCGTGAGACCGCGCGACTCCTCGTCGAGGGCGACGTGAAGATCGCGCCCGTCTACGAGGGCGAGAAGCTCTACGGGATCGTCACGGTCGACCAGATCTTAGAGGCCGTCATCGAGAGCCTCGACGCGATCACCGTCGGCCAGATCGCGACAGAGGACGTGATCGGCATCGGCGAGACGGAGAGCGTCGGCCGCGCGATCAACCGCCTCCGCGAGAACGGCGTCTCCCGGCTCCCCGTCCTCGACGAGGGCGGCGACCTCGTCGGCGTCGTCACGACGAACGACATCGTGGAGTTCGTCGTCCGCGACCACGAGCGACAGGGCAGCGGCGACCGCGCGGGCGACATCGACCGGATGCTCGACATCCCCGTCTACGACATCATGTCGAGCCCCGTCGTCACCGCGACCGAGGACGAGACCGCCCGAGCGGTCGTCGAGCGCATGTTCGACAACGAGGTCTCCGGGCTGGTCGTCACGCCCGCGGCCACCGACAACGTCGCCGGCATCGTGACGAAGACGGACGTGTTGCGCGCGCTGACGTTCACCGAGCAGGACTCGATGGACGTCCAGATCACGAACGTCGACCTGCTGGAGGGGACCTCCCGCGAGCACATCGTCGAGTCCATCGAACAGGCCGCGGACAAGTACGCGGACATGCACGTCATCCACGCGCACGTCCGGCTCCACGCGCACAAAGAGAAGCTCCGCGGCACGCCCCTCATCCAGTGTCAGATCCGCCTCCGAACCAACGAGGGGCAGGTCGGCGGCTCCGGCGAGGGGTACGGTGCCGAACACGCGTTCCACGTCGCGCTCGACAAGCTGGAACGGAACGTCCTCGAGATCAAGGGCGTCAACGCCGACGAGGAGTACCGCGGTCAGCTCCTGCGGAAGCTCGGCGAGCTGTAACCGGTAGCACCCGATTTGCGGACGCGTGCCGGCCCGCCCTCGGCGCTCGTCCGTCGACCGCAACGGATCGAGTTTCGACCGTCGACCCCGGTCGTTCCGGCACCTGAAGTCATCGTCGCCGGGACGGGGCGTTTCTCGGATCGCTTTCCGCACCGACAGCCGTCGGTTATCCGTCCGCGCCCTCGGCGAGCCCGTCGGCGACGATCCGGAACGTGGCGGTGTCGCCCGCGGGCTTCGATCGGTGTTTTTCGAGTGTCGCCCGGCGGTTCCCGCCGCGGAACCGGTCGACGCGGACGATCGCGCCGGTCCAGTGGTTGAGCGTGTTGCCGCCCAGCGCGCGGTCGCGGTCGCCGTCGGGGTCGGTGAACACCTGGTTCGTGATCACGACGGCGACGTCGTGCCGCCGGGCCAGAGAGAGGAGGTGCGTCACCTGCTTCGCGACCTTCCGGAGCGACTCGCCGCCCTCGGTGTCGCCGGCGCGCTCCAGTCGGTAAAAGCCCGTCGCGGAGTCCAACACGATCAGCTCGACCTCCTCGGCGAGCTCCTCGGCGTCGCGGACCGCCTCGCGCTGGTCGTCGAAGTCGTACGCCTCGGAGATAACCAGCCGCGAGGCGAGCGCTTCGAGGGCGTCGTCGCCGTCGCCGTCACCCCGGTCGAGCCGGCCCTCGGCCAACTGCTCGAAGCGGTCGATAGAGAGCCCCTCGGTGTCGATGTAGAGGGCGCGGTCGCCGCGGGCCGCGACCTCGACCGCCGCCGAGAGCGCGAGGTTCGTCTTCCCCGCGGCCGGCGGGCCGTACACCTGCGTGACGACGCCGCGCTCGAAGCCGCCGCCCAGCAGCTCGTCGACCGGGCGACAGCCGGTCGGGATCGGATCGCTCACTAGACGGCAGTTCGGCCGCGCTCGTATTTAAATGGTCGATCGCGGCGGCGACGGCGCGGTACGCGCCGCTCGCCGTGGTGATACGCGCCGCTCGCCGACGGCAGCGCCGTCACTCGTCGGGCGGTGATAAGTGTGAGAGAAACGGAGATGGCGTCGATCGCGTCGAGCGACGGCCGAAATCCGGTAGTGCGTGCGGACCTGTCGTCCGCTACGTGGGGGTTAGTTGCGGACGAGGTTCGTCGCGCGGGGTCCCTTGGGGGACGATTCGATGTCGAATTCCACTTCCTGACCCTCCTCGAGGTCCGGGCCGCCGACGTCTTCCATGTGGAAGAACACGTCTTCGTCGTCGTCGAGGTCGCCGTCGTCAGTCGAGATGAAACCGTAGCCGCCAGTGTCGTTGAAGAAATCAACCTTACCGTTTGCCATTGCAAATAAACGTACAGCCCGTTCGGGGATAACCCTTGCGAGGGTCACGGTACCACGGAGGTTCCGGACGTTCGTCTATCCGGGAAGCGCCGAATACCGCCACGTTCCGGGGCGCTCCGGCCGACGTTGCGACGCGCCCGGTCGTGTTCACCGCGTGCCACCAGCCGCGGGGTTCATTTACGCGCGACCACGTAAGTCGGACAACGACATGGACCGCCGCCACTTCCTCCGCTCGCTCGCCGGGACCGGCGTCGTCGCCGGCACGACCGCAACGGCCGGCTGCGCCGGCGTCCTCGGCGACGGCGACGCCGACGGCTCCGACGACGCAAGCGGCGAGAGAACGATCCTCGGCCCGCCGGAGCAGAGCCGGGGCGACCCGGTCCATCCGATCCGCGGCGAGGAGATGCCCGAGTTCACCATCCCCGACCCGATCACGGGCGGGGAGGTATCGACGGCGCAGTTCGAGGGCGAGCGCGCGTTCATGTGGACCTCGTTTTACACGAGCTGCCCGGACGGCGTCTGTCCGGCGCTCATCCTCCGGCTCCGACGAGCGCAGGAGCTCGCCGCCGAGGAGGGCCTGAGCGACGAGGCGGCGTTCCTCGCGCAGACGTTCGACCCGGAGCGCGACACCGCCGACGTCCTCCGGGAGTACGCCGGCCCGCGCGGCGTCGACCTCGACGCCGGGAACTGGCATTTCCTCCGTCCCGAGAGCTACGATGCGGGGGTCGAGCTGATGGACGAGAACTTCGGGCTGGAGATCGAGAAGGTCCCGGACGAGGAGAACCGGTACGAGAACCTGGAGTACACGTTCCCACACTACGGCCTGATCCTCCTCGTCAACAAGCGGGGCATCGTCGAGCGGGCGTACCCGCGCGGCTCGGCGACGGAGGTCGAGCAGATCGTGAGCGACTTCGAGCGGGTGGTCACGGCGTGAGGCGACGGGACCTGTTGGCGGGCGTCGCGAGCGTGGGGGTCCTCGGCGGCGCGGGCGTGGTCGCGAGCGGCGGGGTACCGGACTCGCTCGACGGCTCAGCCCCCGACGGGAGAGGCGACGTAGCCGACGAGAACGGGGGCGGCGGCGACGACGAACCGGGACCGGTCGAGCCGGTGACCCTACAGACGGTCGACGCCCCGGGGAGCCGCGACGGCGAGGTGACGCTCCCGGCTCCCGACCGCCCGACGTTCGTCGACTTCTTCGGGACGTGGTGTCCGCCCTGCGCCGAGCAGATGCCCGACCTCGCCGCGGCCCACGAGCGGATCGGCGACGAGGTGCTGTTCGTCTCGGTGACGACGGAGCCGGTCGGCGAGGCCGTCAGCGAGGAGACGATAGTCGAGTGGTGGAACGAACACGACGGCGACTGGCTCGTCGCCGCCGACATCGCCGCCGAGCTCGCCGCGCGGCTCAACGTCGGCGGCTACCCGAGCGCGCGCGCAATCGACGCCTC
Organism: Halorubrum tebenquichense DSM 14210; assembly: GCF_000337415.1. Lineage (GTDB taxonomy): Archaea > Halobacteriota > Halobacteria > Halobacteriales > Haloferacaceae > Halorubrum > Halorubrum tebenquichense. The sequence goes on from NZ_AOJD01000021.1 coordinate 20,116, forward strand.
CGGACGGGTCCGCTGGGCCACCTCGGGGACGCACACGGCCGAGGAGTTCGTCGAGGGCATCGAGCGGGCGCTCGACCAATGACGGGGCCTCGGAGGACGGCCGGACGGATCGACCGATGACCGACGTCTCGCTCGCGACGAACGTCCCGTTCGCCGTGACCGCGGGCGTGGCGACGTTCTTCTCGCCGTGTGCGTACCCCCTCCTACCGGGGTACGTCGGCTTTTATGTCAACTCCGTCGAGGCCGACTCCGCGTCCGTCGTCGGCGCGGGCGTGCGCGGCGTCGCGGCCGCGATCGGGGTGCTGGCGACGTTCGCGCTGCTCGCCGGGGCCACCGTCCGGGTCGGCTACTCGACGCTGTCGAACATCACAGTCTTCGAGACGCTCGTCGGCGGCCTGCTCGTCGTCTTCGGGCTGCTCGTCGTCGCCGGGCGAGCGCCGTCGATCTCGGTGCCGCTGCCGGAGCGCCGCACCGGCATCTTCGGATTCGGGCTGTTCGGGGCGGGCTACGCGCTCGCCGGCGCGGGCTGCGTCGCGCCCGTGTTCCTCGGCGTCGTCGCCCGCGCGATCGCGCTCCCGTCGGAGACGGCCGTGCTGGTCGTCGGCGTCTACGCCGGCACCGTCGCCGTCCTGATGGCCGCGACCACGGTCGCGACCGGCGTCGGCCTCGTCAGCAACGCGAACCGGGTGATGGCTCACGCCGGCCTGTTAAAGCGGATCGCGGGCGCGGTGATGGTCGCCGCCGGGATCGGACAGCTGTACCTCTCGCTGGTCGTGTACTGAGTCCGTGGGCGGGGCCGGGGACGAGCCGCCGCACGCTCCGTGGAACTGACAGTTGTCTCTCCCGTAGATTCTTACCCGATAGCGTCGAATCCTCCCACGACCGAACCGACGGTTCGGTCCCCGCACGATGAATCTCGATCAGTTCACCGCCGAGAACGCACCGACGGACAGCGCGGAACCGTTCCAGCGCGAGAACAGCTACACCTTGGACGTCGCGGTCGCCGGCACGGTCATGGCGAAGGCCGGGTCGATGGTGGCGTACACGGGCGACGTGTCGTTCACCGGGAAGGCCTCCGCGGAGGGCGGACTCACCGGCTTCCTCAAGGAGGCGGCCACGGGCGAGGGGACGCCGATCATGGCCGTCGAGGGCGACGGCCACGTCTACTTCGCGGACAACGGCAAGAAGGTACAGGTGATCGAACTCGGTGCCGACGAGTCGATCACGGTCAACGGCGAGGACGTGCTCGCGTTCGATGAGTCGCTCTCCTACGAGATCAACACCATCGACAGCCTCGCCGGCGCGCTCGCCGGCGGGTTCAGCAACGTCTACCTCGAAGGGCCGGGGTACGTCGCGCTCACCACCCACGGCGATCCCATCGTCTTGGAACCGCCGGTGGCGACCGACCCGAGCGCGACCGTCGCGTGGGGCGGCACCTCGCCCGACGTGGAGGTGAACCGGAGCCTCTCGGACATGATCGGACAGGAGTCGGGCGAGCGCTACCAGATGCGGTTCGACGGCGACGACGGGTTCGTCGTCGTCCAGCCGCGCGAGGAGCACGCCTGAGTCCCGCAGAGAGGTCCGACCCGGGGCGCGACGCTATCGCGCCGCCAGCCAGTCGGCGAAGTCGCCAGTGAGGAACCCGGCGTAGTCGACGATCCCGAGGTACAGCGAGACGATCACGACGATCACGATCGGGATCCGAACGGCCCAGATCCACGCGTCGCCGAGCCCCCCGAGGTCGCCGATCCCCTTGCGGAGTTCCTCGCGGCCGACGTCCGGGATCACCCAGCCGACGAACAGCGCGAGCAGCAGCGACCCGAGCACGAGCAGGATGCCGTCCGCGAGCAGGTCGTATAAATCGAGGAATATCAGGTCGACGGTGACGGGCACGCCGAGCAGGAAGACCGCCACGCCGACCGCGGCGGACGCCGGGATCCGGGCGACGCCGACCTCGTCGATCAGGTACGAGACCAGCACCTCGAGGATGCTGATCGCGGAGGAGAGCGCCGCGATCCCGACCATCCCGAAGAAGACGACGCCGAGGATCCGGCCGCCGGGGATGCCGGCGAACGCCGACGTGAGGCTCACGAAGATCGCACCGGGACCGCCCGTTCCCGGCTCGATTCCCACCGAGAAGAGAACGGGGAAGACGACGAAGCCGACGAGGACGGCGACGAGCGTGTCGAGCGTCGCGATGATCCCCGCGTCGGCCGCGAGGTTCCGGTCCTCGCCGAGGTAGGAGGCGTAGGTGATCATCACGCCCATGCCGAGCGACAGCGTGAAGAACGCCTGTCCGGCGGCGGCCGGCAGGATCTCGGTCCAGTTGGCCGCGATCGTTCCGAAGTCGGGCGAGAGGTAGTAGGCGTACGCCGCGCTCGCGCCGTCGAGGGTGAAGCCGTAGGCGGCGAGGCCGAGCAGGAGGACGAGGATGGCGGGGACCATCACCTTCACGCTCAGTTCGATCCCGCGCCGGACGCCGGCGGCGATGATGCCGATGACGCAGAGCATGAAGACGGCGTGGAAGAGGAGGGTGTCGAGCCCGGTCGACACCGTGCCGAACAGCGCCTCGGCCTCGGCGGGGTCGGTGAGGGTGAACCCCTCGGTGATCCCGATGAGCGTGTACCGCAGGAACCAGCCAGCGACGACGCTGTAGTACGAGAGGATGATGAATCCGGTGACGACGAACAGCCAACCGGCGTACGACCACGCGCCGCTGCCGAGTTCGCGCAGCGCGCCGACCGGGTTCCGGTCGGTCCGCCGCCCGATGACGAACTCGACGAGGATCGCCGGGAACCCGATCAGCGCGACGAACGCCAGGTAGGTGATGAGAAACGACGATCCGCCGTACTGGCCGGTGATGAACGGGAACCGCCAGATGTTCCCGAGTCCGACCGCGCTGCCGACCGCGGCGAGGATGAACCCCGCCCGCGTCGCCCATGTCTCGCGTGCCATTGGTACCGGAGCAATTCCGTTGGGGCGTAAAAACGTGTCTCTCCGGCGCTGACACAGATAATGAACGTTCCTGATCGTTCGTCCAATCCTCTGCGTACCGAGCGGCGACCGTGAATTTAATAGCCGGACGGCCACCTCACGGGGTATGGAACGCGTAGACGTCGCGATCGTGGGTGGCGGTCCGGCGGGGTCCTCCGCAGCGCACGCGGCCGCCACCGGCGGCGCTGACGCGCTCGTACTCGAGAAGGGGGTCCCCCGGGCCGACCGGGACCGGCTCGGTCCCGACTCGACCGACGCCGCGGGCATCCTCGACTACTGGGTCGACATCATGGGGGTCCACCCCGACGAGTTCGACGACGGGGTCGTTCAGCGCGAGCTGAACCGCGCGGAGTTCCGCGGTCCGGAGGAGGCGGCGACGCTCGAGTCGACCGGCATCGACTCCTCGTACGACAAGTTCGGCTACACCTTCCAGCGCGCGCGCTTCGACGACTGGCTCCGCGACCGCGCCGAGGAGGCCGGCGCGGAGTACCGGGCCGGGGTGTCCGTCCGCGGCGTCGACACCGACCTCTCGGCGACGCCCGGGAGCGACGACCTCCGTCACACGCTCGAACTCGCCGACGGGGAGACGGTCGGCGCGGACTTCGTGGTGCTCGCCGACGGGCCACAACGGACCGTCACGAACCGGGTCCTCGACGAGTACCTGCCCGCGGACGCGCAGGCCTCCGAGCGGCTGGCCTCCCGGACCGCGAACCACATCGCGTATCAGGAGTACCGGCGCGTCCCCGACGAGGTCTTCGAGGAGGTGAACGACGCCCTCGTCTTCTGGTGGGGCGTGATGCCCGGCGAGACCGCCTACCCGTGGATCTTCCCGAACGCGGACGGCGTCTGCCGGGTCGGGCTCACGATGCCGATCGGGCTCGACATCGACGAGTTCGACCGCGACGCGTACGCGCTGCTCGACGAGGACGACGAGTCGATCCCGCAGGGCGGCGAGTACGTCCGTCGACTGCTGGAGTGGCAGTACGGCGACGAGTACGACATCGAGGAGGACTTCCCCGTCGTCGAGGAGGCCGGCAAGCGGGACGGGACGGAGACCTATCCGATCTCGTCGACGCGACCGATCGACTCGCCGGTCGAGGCCGGCGTCGCGGTCGCCGGCGGCGCGATGGGGACGACCTCTGCGTTCCACGAGGGCGGCGACCACGTGGCGGTCCGCACCGGCGCGATCGCCGGCGAACTCGCGGCCGAAGGGGATTTAGCCGCGTACAACCGCCGCTGGAAGGAGGCGATCGGCGACGAGGTCGTCCGCAACGTGACGATGGCCGACATGGTCGCCGACTACGACCCGGACGACTGGGACCGGATCATCGGGGCGGCCGACGCGATGCTCGCCGCCGGAACGAGCGACGGACTGCTGTCGCAGCCGTACCGCTCCGGCTGGGAGTCGGCGAAGCTCCTCCTCGGATACAAGTGGAACAAGCGGCGCGTCAAGCGGGACTACGTCGGCATCGAGGAGAGCGAGTACGTCTACTGACGCGCCGCGTGCGCGTCGACGCCGCCCCGCCCGGTTCGACTACCGGATCACGGGAGCCGCGAGCTCCACCGGTTCCGGCTTGATCCCCGCCACGTCGACCGGCTCGGCCTCGTGGCTCGGCCACCGGCCCGTCTTGGTGAGCCGCTCCGTCAGGTCCGCCGCGACGAGGTGCGTGTCCTCGCTTTTCGTCCCCCGAACCGTCGGGTTCCACGCGTAGCCCATCGATCGCCGGACCGGCTCGTCGCCGTCGGGCGTCGCGATCCACTCCCGACCGGCGAACCCGGCCGCGCCGCCCTGATGGTGATTCTCCCACTCGTCAGGGAAACCGACCGCGTCGTACGCCTCCCGAATCGCCGCGAAGACGTCGCCAGCGGTGTCCGGCCCGTCGGCGTCGCCGTCGGTGAGGGTCCCGGCCGCGCCGGCCTCGGTAGCGCGGATCGCGGTCGCCTCGACGCGCGCCGCGGCGCGGTGCCGCTCCTCGAACCAGTCCGGGGCGTCGAAGGCGACGGTCCGCGTCATCGAGGCGTACAGCCCCGCGCGCTCGCCGGTGACCGAGACGAGGGCGTAGTCGCCGAGCGCCGCGTCGGTCGGTGTGAAGTGGCGGTACGACTGGGCCCGCTCCGCGCCGCCGACGAGCACGACCGGGGTGTCCACGTCGCGCGAGGCGAGCGAGATGTCGATGCCGGCCGCGACCTCGTACTCTGGGTCCTCCGGTTCGAGGTTCCGGCAGACGGTCTCGACGGCGGCGGCGATCTCGCGGCCCAGTTCGCGGTACCGCTCGACGTCGTCGTCGGTGAGGGGCTGGCGCAGGCGGCTCCCGTCGACGGTCTCGAAGCCGGGGACGTCGAAGTCCGCGGCGGCGGGCGCGGGCGACCGCTCGGCGACCGCCTCGGCGAGCGAGCCGGCGTGCCACGGGAACGACTCGACCGCGAACGCCTCCGGGAGCTCCTCGTCGGCGAGCCGCTCCGCCTCGATGGAGTCGGTGATCACGCGGAGGTCGCCGTCGTAGCCGGCGGCCGCGACGCCGGTCGTCGCGTCGGCGTCGACGACGTTGTCGCCGCCGGTGAGCCACGCGAACCCGTTGGGGCGCGCGAACCAGACCGCTTCGAGGCCGCGCTCGGCGAGGTACGCGTCGAGCCTGTCGGTGCGGGCGGAGAGGTCGACCATACCGACGGGTTCTCGCCGAATCAGTAAAACCGGTCGGAACCGGTCAGGGTCGGTCGGCGCTTGGAATCGGCCGGATCTCGGACCGCAACGGACCGTAACGGGCGCGGAGTCGGGAAGCCTGTGGGCCGGGCGTCGCCACCGCGCCGTCTTCCGATCGGTTCGCCCCACGCCCCCGACCCGAAGCCCGAAACGAAAGGTTCAATTACGTTCCACGGAAACGACGAGATGCGTCAGTAAGCCCCCTCGGGTTGGTAGTCTAGTCCGGTTATGACACCTCCTTGACATGGAGGAGGCCGGCGGTTCAAATCCGCCCCAACCCACTTTTGTCGACACCGCAACTGCGAGCGATAGCGAGCAGTCCGTGTCGACAAAGTGGTGCCGCGGATTTGAAGCAGGGAACACAGCGAGCGCCAGCGAGCGGTGTGACCGAGGTTCAAATCCGCCCCAACCCACTCCGAGTCCTCGCAACAGCGAATGACGGCATCGCGTCGCAGATATCTGAGTAACGTCGTAGCGTCTGGACTGCGCGGCGGTCGGACAGATTTGTTGACTATCGGACCTTTCTCGGTCGTTCTCACCGCTGACGCACGCTCCCGCTGTGAACTCAACGGGAATCGGCGTGAGTCGTCTCAACGCGAAGGACTGATCCGCCCGTTGAGCGCGGATCGATGCGAAGTTTCTTTTACTTCACCCCGGAGGATCCGGGTAGATGAGTGACCGAGGCGGTCGAGCGCCGGACGGGTCCGAATCGCCGATTTCGAACCGTGACGCGGCGGATTCTCTCGCTCCGACGGCGTCGGAATCGGCCGCCCCGACCGCCGACGGCGCGGCGTCGGCCGGGCGACTGGTCGTCGTCTGCGGACTGCCCGGCGTCGGCAAGACGACCGTCGCCGAGCGGATCGCCGACCACGTCGACGGCCGGATACGCCGGACCGACGTGATACGGAAGGAACTGTTCGACGACCCCGCGTACACCGACGCGGAGACGGAGGCCGTCTATACGGAACTTCTCGCTCGGGCGCGCGAGGACGTCGACGCCGGCGAGGCCGTCGTCCTCGACGCGACGTTCGCGGACGACCGGTTCCGAGCGGCGGCCCGCGAGGCGGCCGCCGAGACCGCGGCGGCGTTCGACCTCGTCGAGGTCGCCTGCGACGAGGGCGTCGTCGAGCGGCGGATCGAGCGGCGGGACGGGATCAGCGACGCGGACTTCGAGATCCACCTCCACTTCAAGGAGTTGTTCGACGATATCGCCGGCGACCACGTCGTCGTCGACAACTCCGGGACGGAGGCGGAGACGTTCGCGCAGGTCGACGCCGCGTTCGCCGACGACGGCTCGGCCGAGGACGACGATGTCGAGGACCCGCACGCGGGGGACCCGCACGCCGACCCCGACGAGCGGTCCGCCGCGGTCACCGACGCGGAGTGAGGCCGTCCGGTGTGCGAACGAGTGGCGTGACGAGCGGGCGCACACGTCTCAAATCACTTATACGGGCGAACGCACAACGGGAGGTATGAGCGAAGAATCCGGGCGCAAGAATCTGCGGATGCCCAACGACGACGAAGTGTTCGCCGTGGTGACGGAGCACCTCGGCGGCAACCACGTTCAGCTGCGCTGCGCCGACGGCGTCGAGCGACTCGGCCGGATCCCCGGTCGGATGAAGTACCGCACGTGGATCAGCGAGGGCGACGTCGTGCTCGCCGAGCCGTGGGACTGGCAGGACGAGAAGGCGAACGTCGAGTGGCGGTACGAGGACGAGGACGCCGACCAGCTCCGCCGCGAAGGCCACATCCAGTAATCCGAGATCTCCGGGTCGCGCCGTGCGACCGTCTACACGCCGCGTTCTCTGTCTCCCCTTCGACGTTTCCCTCCGTCCGCGGTGAATCCGCTTTCCGACGCGCGGCCGTCTCGACGACGACTCTCTCGTCCGGGCCGCCGAAACCGACACCGTGAGAACGATCGAACACGACGGCGACGATATGACCCCGAGAGAGCTCCGCGCGGACGTCCCGGCCCTCGGCGACGCGGCGTACTTCAACTTCGGCGCGCACGGGCCCAGCCCGGAGTACGTGGTCGAGGCCGCCGGCTCGTTCGTCGCGGACCACGAGTACGGCTCCGCGACCACCGACCCCTACGAACACGCCTTCGAGACGTACGAGGAGGTGCGCGAGCGGATCGCGGCGTTCGTCGGGGCCGACCCCGAGGAGGTCGCCCTGACCGAGAGCACGAGCGACGGGATCGCCCGCGTCGCGAGCGCGATCGACTGGGAACCGGGCGACGTGGTCGTCCGCACCGACCTCGAACACCCGGCGGGGGTCCTCCCGTGGAAGCGGCTCGAACGCGAGGGCGTCGAGGTGCGCGTGCTGGAGACCGACGAGGGGCGCGTCGACCGCGACGAGTACGCGGAAGCGGTGACCGACGCCCGGCTGGTGTGTTTCAGCGCGATCACGTGGACGCACGGCACGCGGCTCCCGGTGCGGGACCTCGTCGAGATCGCCGACGACGCCGGCGCGTTCACCCTCGTCGACGCGGTCCAGTCGCCCGGACAGGTGGCGATGGACGTACACGAGTGGGGGGCCGACGCGGTCGCGGCCGCCGGCCACAAGTGGACGCTCGGCCCGTGGGGGGCCGGCTTCCTCTACGTCGACCGCGACGCCGCGGCCGACCTCGCGCCGCGCGCGGTCGGCTACCGGGGCGTCACGGACCCAGAAGGCGACGAGATCGAGTTCAAGCCCGGCGCGGGGCGCTTCGAGGTCGGGACGACGACCGCCGCGGCTCACGTCGGCCTGGTCGAGGCGCTCGACGCGATCGACGCCGTCGGGATCGACGCGATCGAGTCGCGGATCGCCGACCTCACCGACCGGCTGAAGGCGGGCGTCCCGGACGACCGACTCCTCAGCCCGGACGCGCACGAGTCCGGGCTGGTCACGGTCGACGTGGACGACCCGGAGGCGACCGTCGACCGGCTCGCCGACGAGGGCGTGATCGTCCGTTCGCTCCCGCACCCCGACGGGATCCGGGCGTCGGTCCACGCCGTCTCGACCGAGGCGGAGATCGACCGGCTCCTCGACGCGCTCGACGCGGAGTGGTGAGCGGAGAGGGGTGCGCCGTCGCGGCGACGGGAGCGGGCGACGCCCAGCGCGACCGGACGCGTTTTAGCGCTCGGCACACGACATCGCACATGGGGTTTCACACGTTCGACGCCGACGGCGCTGACCGGTTGGAGCGGGCGGCGGTGCGGTACCGCTGGGTGTCCGCTGAGGAGGTCGTCGGACCGTTCGCGGGCGACGAGTCCGGCGTCCTCGCCGACCTCGGGAGCGGCACCGGGTTCTACACCGACGACGTCGCCGAGCGCGCCGAGACCGTCTACGGCGTCGACGTCCAGCCGGAGATGCACGAGTACTACCGCGAGAAGGGCGTCCCCGAGAACGTCGAACTGGTCGCGAGCGACGTCGCCGACCTCCCGTTCGCGGACGGCGAACTCGACGGCGCGTTCTCGACGATGACCTACCACGAGTTCGCGAGCCCGGAGGCGGTCGCGGAGGTCGCGAGGGTGGTCGAGACCGGAGGACCGCTCGTCGTGTTCGACTGGACGGCCGACGGCGACGGCGAGCACGGGCCGCCGGTCGACGAGCGGTTCGCCGCCGACGACGCCGTCGCGACGCTGGAGGCGGCTGGGTTCGAGGTCGACTCCGCGTCGACGCGCACGGAGACGTTCGGCGTCGTCGCCCGGGCACCGTAGGCGACCGTCGAATCGGGAAACGAGCGGCTCAGCGTCCGATTCGAACGTTCGTGAAGAAATACCGTTAGGTGCGTCCGGCCCGTAGGCGAGGTATGTCCGCTCGTTCCCGACCGGCGGCCGCGGCCGCAACCGCGCTCGTCCTGCTCGCGACGGTCGCCGCGCGACCGGCCGCGGCCCACGTCGACTACGTCACCGAGGAGCCCGGCGACCCGCTCGACGCGGTGACGTTCGTCGCCGACGTGCTGTCGGACCCGTTCAACGCGGCCCTCTTCGCCGGATCCGGGCTCGCCGCGCTCGTCGGGCTCGCCGTCTACCTGTGGGTGCGGCCCACCATCGTCGACGTGGTCGTCCTCCGCGAGACGCTCGCCGGCTACGGCGACCTCGTCCCGTGGATGCTGCGGCTCGCGGTCGGGCTTCCGCTCGTCGGTGCCGGCTTCCAGGGGTACCTGTTCGCGCCGACGCTCTCGTTCGACCCCGGAACGAGCCCGCTCCTCCGGGTGCTCTTCATCGGCCTCGGCTTCTCCCTCCTCTTCGGGCTCGCGACGCGGATCGCGTCGGCGGTCGGGCTGGCGACGTACGCGTGGGTGTTCCTCGCCGTCGACTCCTCCGTCGTCCTCGCGGTGGAGTACGTCCCGGTGTTCGCGGCGCTCGCGATCCTCGGCGGCGGGCGGCCGAGCGCCGACGACATGCTGTTGGAGGTCGCGAGCACGCCGGGGTCGTACTACGGGCGGATCGACCCGGTCCACCACCTGAAGGCGTTCCTCGACCGGTCGACGGCCCCCTTGCGGCGGTACGTGCCGACGGTGCTCCGGGTCGGGATGGGCGTCTCGTTCGTCTACCTCGGGCTGATCCAGAAGCTCGCCGACCCCGGGAGCGCGCTGCTCGTCGTCGAGAAGTACGACCTCACCTCGTTCGTGCCGGTCGACGCCGGGCTGTGGGTCGTCGGTGCCGGGGTGACCGAGGTCGCGGTCGGGCTGGCGCTCGTCGCGGGCTTTTTCACCCGCGGCGCGGCCGCGCTCTCGTTCGTGCTGTTCACCACGACGCTGTTCGGGCTCCCCGACGACCCCGTCCTCGCGCACGTCGCGCTGTTCGGCATGGCCTCCGCGGTGTTCACGCTCGGAGCCGGCCCGCTGTCGTTCGACCGCTGGTTCGGTCGCCCCGCGCTCGGCGACGACGAGGAGCCGATCGCGCCGGCGGACTGACGGTCCGGTCGGCGGTGTTTAAGTCGCTCTCGCGCGGTGGGACGGGTATGCGCGTCGACCTCGGCAACGCCCTGGAGACGACCCCGGGGCTCACGACGGAGACGCTGGACAGACTCGACGAGCGCGTCGCGGCCGCACACGAGCGGATCACGGCCGGCATGGCCGACGACGAGTTCGGGTACGCGGCGCTGGCCCTGCCGGAGACCGCCGATCCGGACGAGATCTACGCCGCGGTCGACGGGTTCGACCGCCCCGAGGCGGTGCTGACGGTCGGTATCGGCGGGAGCGCGCTCGGCGCGGCGACGCTCGCGACGGCGCTCGAAAGCGACGTGGACGCCTACGTCCTCGACAACGTCGACCCCGACGACGCGCGGGCGCTGCTCGCCGACCTCCCGCTTGCGGACACCGTCCTCAACGTGGTCTCGAAGTCGGGGACGACCGCGGAGACGCTCGCGAACTTCCTCGTCGTCCGCGAGGCGATGGCCGACGCGGGCGTCGACTGGACCGACCGCACCCTCGTCACCACGGGCGAGTCCGGGAACCTCCGGGAGCTGGCCGACCGCCACGACCTGCCGTCGCTGCCGGTCCCGGGCGGCGTCCCCGGCCGCTTCTCGGCGCTGTCGACGGTCGGCCTCGCGGTCGCGGCGCTCCAGGGCCACGACGTCGAAGCCGTCCTCGCGGGCGGCCGCGACGGGATGGCGTCGCTGTCGGGGTCGCTGTACGAGTCGCCCGCCTACGCGTACGGCGCGGCGACGTACGCGCTCGCGGAGCGCGGCGCGCGCACCAACGCCGTGATGCCGTACGCCGAGTCGCTGGAGACGTTCGCGGAGTGGTTCGCGCAGCTGTGGGCCGAGAGCCTCGGGAAGGACGGGCTGGGCCAGACCCCCGCCCGGGCGCTCGGCGCGACCGACCAGCACTCCCAGCTTCAGCTGTACCGCGCCGGGCCGCCGGACAAGCTGGTGACGCTCGTGCGCCCGACCGAGCGCGCCGACGTGCCGATTCCCGAGACCGACCTCGACGGGCTGGCGTACCTCGGCGGCTCGTCGCTCGGCGGGCTGCTCGACGCGGAGTTCGAGGCGACCGAGGCGAGCCTCGCGGCGGCCGACGTGCCGAACGTGCGCGTCGAGGTCGACCGGGTGGACGAGCGCTCCCTCGGGGAACTGCTCTACGGGATGGAGGCGGCCTGCGTGCTGTACGGCGAGCTCGCGAGCGTCTCGACGTTCACCCAGCCCGCGGTCGAGTGGGGGAAGAAGGCGGCCCGCGGGCTGCTCGGCGGCGGCGACTTCCCGGAGGCGGACGCCGTCACGGAGAAGCGCGAACTGCGAGTGGAGTGACGCCGCCGGAACGACCGCGTCGGCGGGGGTGACGCCGCCGACCGCTCGTCGACGGCGACGTGTCGAGACCGTTCCCTTCCGGTGCGACTAAACCGCCGCGAGCCGTACCGCCGGCGATGAGCGACGACCCCCTCGCGGCGGCGGTCGGCGAGCGGCTGACTCGCGTCGCGAGCGCGCTGTTCGCGATCGTGTTCGCGTTCCTCGTCGCGAACGCGGTCACCGTGCCGGGAACGGATCTCGCCGCCGCCGCGGGACTGGTGTCGGAGGGATCGAACGGCTACCGACTGCTCCAGACGCTGCTCCAGTTCGCCGGGTTCGGCGTCGCGGTCGCCGGGTACCTCGCCGTCACCGATCAGTGGGACCTCGCCCGCGTCTCCCGGCCGACCGCCCGCGAGGCGGGGATCATCGTCGGCGGCGGCGTCCTCCTCTTCGGATTCCAGTACGGGGCCCTGTTCGCGCTCGATCAGGTCGGCCTCTCCACCGGCCAGAACCAAGCGGTCGTCCCGGGCGGCGACCCGGTCACCTACTACCTCGCGATGATCGCGGTGTCGCTCGCGGTGGTCGGCCCGGTCGAGGAACTGCTCTTCCGCGGCGTCGTTCAGGGCGGGATCCGGCGCGCGTTCGACGCCGTCCCGGCGATACTCATCGCGAGCGTCGCGTTCGGGCTGATCCACCTCCCCGCGGTCTCCGGGACGGCGGGCGAGCAGTGGGCGTACGTCGGCGTCGTCGTCGTGTTGGGGGCGGTCCTCGGCGCGTTCTACGAGTGGACGGACAACGTGGTGGTCCCCGGGCTGGTACACGGCGTGTACAACGCGGTCACCTACGTGGTGCTGCTCGCGCAGGTGGTCTGACGGGCGGAACGCGACCCGGTCCCGACGCCGCTAAAACTCCGCTTTCCCCCACCGGAGGTCGTCGTAGGTCGCCTGCTGGTCGCTGCCGAGCCGCTCCTCGAACTTCCGGCGGAGCGCCGCCTTCTCCGTGGCCGAGATCCGCGCCAGCTCGTCCGCCTTCGCGACCGGCTCGGGGGGCCCGCGCGTCGCCGCCACCTCGGCGACGATCTGCCGGGTGAGCCGCTCGCGGAGGTCCGGGTCGCGCGTGAACGCGTACGGGGCCTCCAGCTTGTACGTCACGTCGGTGCGGGGGTCGTAGACGACCATGAACGTGACCTCGTACAGCTCGGCGTCCAGCTCGCGGTCGACGCCGAGCGCGTCCCCGTCGGCGGCCATCGGGGCGTCCGCGCCGCCGCGGCTCCGGAACCACGTGGTGAAGGTGAGGTCGTCGTCGAGCCGCGCGCCGCGGTCGGCGGCGCGGTCGCCGCCCGCGTCCGTCCCCGCGGAACCCCCGTCGGGCTCGCGCCGCTCCAGCAGCCGCGTGAACAGCGCGGTGTCGTCGGGCCACGGCGACTCGACGCCGGCGCGCGCCAGCGCCCGGACCGCGGTGCCGCTCGCGGGGTTCTTCACGAACCCGGCCAGCGGCACGTCGCGCTCGACGAACCGCTCGACGAGGCGGACGTACTTCTCGATCACCCCGCGCGGCTTCGCCTCCCGTGCGAGTTCGCCGAGTTCGGGGTCGCGGTCCGCCCACGTGAACAGCTCCTTCGGGTAGATCGGACCGTCGAGGACGAGCAGGTCGTCGACCTCGTCCGCGTGGTCGAGCGCGTGGGTCCCCTCCGCGAGGTATAAGCCGAGGGCGTGGACGACCCGCTCCGCGTAGCGGTTCACCCGGGGGACGTGGAACACCCGCTGGCGGGTGTGGCCCTCGTCTCGCTTCGTCCACTCGCTGTCGAAGCCGGCGGTCGAGTCGCCGGCGTGGACGGTGGCGACGATGGTGCGGTCGCGGTGGAGGTCCAGATCCGTCGGCGAACTCGCCATCGCCGCGTGCGCGACGTCGACGACGAGCCCGTTCTTGAACGTCGTGGGGTTGATCGTGCCCGAGTCGAGCCCGTGGACCGTCTCGAACGGGCGCTCGGCGAGCGCGACGTCGTCGATGTCGGTCCGGCGGCGCTCGTGGTCGCCGAGCGCCTCGATCACGACCCGACCCTCGCGGCGGAGCTCGGGGAGCCACTCGCGCCAGACGCGCTCGGCGAGGTCGTCGTGGTCCGTCGCGTCCACGTCGCCGCCGATGCCGTACGCGAGCTGCGCGATGTTCTCGACGTGGATCGGATCGAGCGTCACGACCGTAGACCGGGCCGGACCGACATAAAAGTCGTCGGCTCGGTGGCCGCGGGGAGACGAACGCCCGGACGAAGCCGTTCGACTACCGTGGAACAACCGGCAAGACTATTCGCCGACCGGTGGCCGATCGGAGGAACCTGTTATTGCGTCTTCAGCTACGCTCCGGCGTCCAAACGGCAGTATCAGAGATAATACTCGGAGGCGATGTGCTTTTATTACATACGACAATCGACGCCTATGGGAGAGACTGCGAGCGGCGTACCTTCGGAGGGATCGGGCGGGCTGGCGGAGAGCGTCCGGGACGTGATCCGGTACATCCCGGACGGCACCTCGATGCCCGAGGAGATGTGGGCACCGCGACACCGGAACATCCTGATCGCCACCCTGGTTCAGGTCCCGTTCCTGATCGGGCTGGGGCTCTACGACGGGACCGAATCGTTCACCGGAGCGCAGATCCCGGCGACGCCGCTGTGGATGCTCGGGGGGTTCGTCGCCGTCATCCTCGCCACCGCCGCGCTGGCGAGCTGGTCGCGGCTCGGCCGCCGCCAGCGGACGGTCCTCACGGCGTTCAGCCTCATGACCGTCTCGATGGCGATGGTGAAGCTGTCGGGCGGGTACATCGAGGCGCACTTCAGCTTCTTCGTGTTTATCGGGATACTCGCGCTGTACGAGGACTGGCTCCCGTTCGCCGTCGGCGTCGGGTACGTGGCGGTCGGCCACGGGGCGTTCAGCCTCATCGACTCGAGTCTCGTCTACAACCACACCGCGGCGATCGAGAACCCGATCGTCTGGGGCGGAATCCACGCGTTCTTCGTCCTCGGGCTCGCCGGCGCGCTGATGGTCAACTGGTACTCGATCGAGAAGTCGCGGGAGGCGGCCCGCGAACAGCTCGAACTGGCGGAGCGGAAGCAGTCGGAGATCCAGGACGTCGAGGCGGCGAAGGCCGAGGTCGAGGAGCGCCGCGAGGAGGTCGAGCGGCTGAACAGCCACTTGGAGACGAAGGCCGACGACTACAGCGCGGCGATGGACCGCGCGGCCGACGGCGACCTCACGGTTCGGCTCGACACGGAGAGCGAGAGCGAGGCGATGGCGCAGATCGGCGCGGCGTTCAACGGCATGATGGACGACATCGACGAGGCGATGGGCGAGGTCCGGTCGTTCGCCCGGGACGTGTCGACCGCGAGCGAGAACACGGTCCGCGGCGTCGAGACGGCGAGCGACCGGAGCGAGACCGTCAGTCACTCCGTCACCGAGATCGCGGAGGGGGCGGACGAACAGCGCGAGATGCTCCGACAGGTGTCCGACGAGATGAACGACCTCTCGGCGACGATCGAGGAGGTCGCCTCCTCGACCCAGACGGTCGTCGACGTCGCCGAGCAGACCGCGGAGATCGCCGACGACGGCGAGGAGACCGCCGAGGCCGCCATCGAGCGCGTCGAGGAGTCCCGCGAGGCGCTCGACTCCGCCGCGGGAACGGTCCAGCAGCTCGACGAGCGGATGGAGGACATCGGCGAGATCGTCGACCTCATCGGCGACATCGCCGAGCAGACGAACCTGCTCGCCCTGAACGCGAACATCGAGGCCGCGCGCGCCGGCGGGAGCGGCGGCGGCAGCGACGGGTTCGCGGTCGTCGCCGACGAGGTGAAACAGCTCGCCGAGGAGACGCAGGACGCCGCCACGGAGATCGAAGAGCTGATCGGCGACACGCAGGCGCAGACCGAGGGGACGGTGACGGCCGTCCGGAGCGCCGAGGAGAACATCGCGGCGGGTGCCGAGGCCGTCGAGGACGCCGCGGACGCGTTCTCGCAGGTGTCGGACAACGCGCGAGAGACCGACGAGGGGATCCGAGAGATCAGCCGCGCCACCGACGACCAGGCCGCCAGCACGGAGGAGACGGTGTCGATGGCCGAAGAGGTCGCGGGGATCAGTCAGTCGACCGCGGACGAGGCCGACGCGGTCGCCGAGGCCGCGGACGAGCAGTTGGCCGCGATGAGCGACGCGACGGCGGAGGCCGGGTCGCTCGCGGAGCAGGCCGAGCGGCTCGGATCGCTCGTCGGCGAGTTCGACGTCTCCGGCGACGAGGCCGACCCCGGATCCGGTCCGGGAGCGACCGTCGCGGTCGGCGACGGCGGACAGCCGGAGTAAGTCCGGCGGCGGTCGGTTCGGTACGGTTCGGTACGGTTCGGTGCGGGTCTTTTCGGCGGTTCAGGGCCGGTCGGCGTCCGATTCGGACCAGAGGGTTTCGAGGACCGGCAGCGCGCGCTTCACCTGCGCGCCGTCCTCGACGAACACCAGCGTCCGGGGCGGGCGCGACGCCTTCGGACGGACGCGGAGGTCCGCCTCGGTCGCCGCGGTCGCGGCCGCTTCCGGGGCGGCGATCGCCTCGATCCGCGCGCGGTCCGGCTGGACGAACACCTCGGCCACGGGGTCGAGGAGGGTGTCTGCGTCCCCCGCGTCGCGGTCGTCTCCGCGCGCCCCGGCCGCGATCCGGTACGCCAGCGCACCGTCGGTCGTCGCCTCGACGTCCGGGTCGGCGTCGACGACCGTCAGGCCGCGGAGTCGGCTCTCGTTGCCCGTCACCTCGGAGGCGAGCAGCTGTGCGATCCGGACGCCGTCCGTGAGGCGGTCGGCGACCATTCAGGCCGCCTCCGGGTCGTCGCTCGTCTCGGCCGCATCGTCCGTCTCGCCTGCGGCGGCCGCGTCCTCGCCCGCCTCGGCCGCGAGTTCCTCGCGCACGTCGGCCGCGAGGCGGTCGACGGCGGCCCCCTGTTCGCGGGCGTAGAGGACCGCGGCGGCCTCGATGGTGATCGCCAGCGCGCGCTGCCGCTCGTTGATCGCGGCGACCGCGCGCTGCTTCTCGACGCCGGTCGCGACGACCGCGTCGAGCGCGCTCTCGAAGGTGGACTGCTCGCGGAGCACCGACTCGTCCGGCGTGAACCCCTCCGGGACGGTCACCTCCGCGGGGTCGAACTGCGGGACGAGGTCGCCGTCCTCGGACGCGAGGAGGCCGCGTCCGAGCGCGACGTCGACGAGCCGCTTCGCCTGATCGGGCGAGAACCACTCCCGTTCCAGCGACAGGGCGACGACGAACTCCCCCTGACCGAGCCGGTCCCGGGCCTCGGTCTTGAACGGGGCGGCGACGGCGACCTCCAGGCTCATGTGAGACGGACGGCGCGGCGGGCGCGTAAACGTGTCGGACCCGGGGTCGCGACCGGCCGCGGGTCAGGTCGACGGGCGGAGGCGCTCCCCGTCGACCCGACGGCCGACGGCGAGCGCGACGGCGGGGATGCTGTCGATCAGGTACGACGCGGACGGTTCCGCGGTTAGGGGGAAGCGAGCGGTTCCGCGGTCAGGAAGGGTGTCCGAGCCGGGCCGAGCGGCGGACCGAAGCGAGGAGCGAGTGTCAGTCGTCGCCGCCGGGAGTCGGGGTCGCCGTTTCGCCGGGACCGTCGGCCGAGACCGGGTTCACGTCGATGGTGAAACCGGTCAGCGCCATGCCGAACAGCACGAGCGGCGAGAAGAACGCGAACAGGAAGTACGGCGCGTACTCCACCGTCGGCACGCCGGTGGCGCTCGCCATGAAGACGGCCCCCGCGTGCCACGGGAACAGCGCGCCGGTCGGGGTCCCGGCGGCCTCGACCGCGCGGGAGAGCTGGTCGCTGTCCAGCCCGAACTCGTCGTAGGTGTTCCGGAGCGTGACGCCCGGGAGGACGATGCTCATGTACTGCTGGGCCGTGAGCGCGTTGATGAAGATCGCCGAGATGCCGGTCCCGGCGACGAGCGCCCCCGGACTGCGCACCGCCGACGTGAAGGCGTGGGCGATCACCGCGAGGACGCCCGTGCGCTCCAAGATCCCGCCGAGCGAGAGCGCGGCGACGACGACCGTGATCGTCCACGCGGAGCCGGTGAGCCCGCCGGTCGCGAGGAGTTCGTTCACCGTCTCCGAGGCCGACTCGGGCGCGGTGCCGTACATGAACGTCTCCCACGCGGCGACGAAGCCGGCCCCCTGAAGGAAGATCGTCGTGAGCGCGCCGGCGAAGACGCCGGCGACGAGGGTCGGGAGCGCGGCGTAGCCGCGCAGCGCCAGCCCGAAGGTGACGACCAGCGGGACGAAGGCGACGGCGGTGATCGCGTACGTCTCGGTGAGCCCGTTCTGGATGTCGGTGATCCGGCCCACCGGGATGGACCCGCTGATCTGGAGTCCGACCGCGGCGAACGCGACCACGGCGAGTCCGAAGGCGACCGCGGTGCCGGTCCGCATCCGGCGGATGTGCGCGTACAGATCGGTGTTGGTGACGCCGGCCGCGAGGTTCGTGGTGTCGGAGAGCGGCGACTGCTTGTCGCCGGCGTACGCGCCCGAGAGGACGGCCCCGACCGTCATCGGGGCGGGGACGCCGAGTCCCGCGCCGATGCCGACGAAGGCGACGCCGAGCGTCCCCACCGTGGTCCACGAGGAGCCGATGGCGAACGCGACGACGGCGGCGAGGACCGCGGCCGCCGGGAGGAACGTCGTCGGCGAGAGGATCTCCAGCCCGTAGTACATCAGGCTGGGGATCGTGCCGGCGCTGACCCACGTCGCGATCAGCCCGTAGATGGTGAAGATGATGAGGATCGCCTGCAGCCCCATCACGAGTCCGTTCGCGATGCCGTCGAACAGGTCGTCCCAGTCGTAGCCGAGCCACAGCCCGAACGCGCCGACGAAGGCGATACTCCAGAGGAGCGGCGGGTGCGGGTCGAGGCCGAGGACGGCCGAGCCGATGCCGAGGAACGCCACGACGGCGAGGACCGGGACCAGCGCCGCCGCGAAGCTGGGGCGGCGGTCCGGGTCGAGGTCCTCGTACGCCGTCGGCGTGAACGAGCGTGCCATGAACGGCCATATTTCCTTGAAGCATAAGTATGGCTCGAAATATGAGCGAATAGTATAACGATCGTTCATCGGTGTCTCCGCTCGGCGTCGACTCCCGAGCCGTTCCTCCGAGACTCGGCGCGTCCGACCGTGTGCCGCCGTGTCGCGGCGGTCCGCGAACGGACGGTCTTATACGGGTCCGCGGTCAAGTCGGGGCAACATGATATTTGAGGGCCTCCCGACGACCCCCCGCTCGGAGGAACTCGTCGACAAGGCGTTCTCGCGGGCGGCTCGGGCCGGGCGCGCGAAGCGCGGCCACGAGGCGCAGGAGTCGATGCTGCGGACCGCCGGCAACGTGCTCTCGGACAACTTGGAGAACGTCGTCACCTCGTGGCCCGACTTCGGCTTCGACGTCGACCCGTTCTACTACGAGCTGGCGGACGCCATCGTCGACGTGGACCGCCTCCGACAGGCGCTCTCGCAGGTGATGTGGGCCAGCCGCCAGATCGAGGACCTCCGCGACGAGTACACGACGAAGATCCGCGACTCCGACGTCGACACCGCGCGGAAACACCGCAAGCAGGCGTTCGCCCGCATGGCGGACGTGATGGATCAGATCGGCGACGACCTGCGGTACATCGGCGACTCGCGGGACCAGCTGAAGGTGCTGCCGGACATCCGGCCCGACGAGCCGGCCATCGTCGTCGCCGGCTACCCGAACGTCGGGAAGTCCTCGTTCGTCAACCGGGTCACCCGCGCGTCGAACCGGATCGCGGAGTACCCGTTCACCACGAAGGGGATCCAGGTCGGCCACTTCGAGCGGGACCACGTCCGCTACCAGATCGTCGACACGCCCGGCCTGCTCGACCGCCCGGAAGACGAGCGCAACGACATCGAGCGGCAGGCGGTGAGCGCCCTCGAACACCTCGCGGACGCCGTCGTCTTCGTGATCGACCCCTCCGGCGACTGCGGCTACCCGCTCGACGTCCAGCTGGAGCTCCGCGAGGAGGTCCGCGAGCTGTTCGGCGCGGACGTGCCGCTGCTCACGGTGGCGAACAAACACGACCGCTTCGAGGCGGTCAAGGCGGAATCCGTCGACGCGACGATGAGCGTCACGGAGGACGAGAACGTCGAGGATGTCCTCGATCTGGCCGTCGACGCGGTCGGCTACGAGCCGGACCTCCCCACCCGCGACGGGGAGTAGTCGGGCGGACTTCTCTTCGTTATCCCTTTCGTCGCGCAGTCACCGAAAAGAGCGATGCGACCGGGCGCGTCCCGTCAGGCCGGGACCGCCTCGTACACGACGTTCACGGAGACGGTCACGCTCACGTCGCCCGTCTCGACCGCCGTCGAAGCGCCCCCGGACGCGTCAGCGCCGTCCGCGGCCCCGGTGTACGACTCGGCGACGTACGGCCGCGACCGCGACTGCGCGGTCGACACCTCGTAGACGCCGGACACCTCCAGCCCGCTCGCGTTGGCGAGCGCGCCCGCGTCGTCGTCCGCGTTCGCCATCGCCGTCTGAATCGCCTCCTCGCGGACCTCGCGCTCGCGCTCCTCGCTCAGGCCGAACCGGATCCGCTGGACCTCGTCCGCGCCCGCGTCGACCGCCACGTCGATGACCTCGCCGACGGCGTCGACGTCGTCGAGTTCGATCACGTACCGGTGGGAGCCCTCGTACCGCGTGCGGTTCGGGTCCTCCCGGGTCTCGTAGCTCTCGCGGACGTCGTACTCGTCGGTCCGGATCGCGTCGTCGTCGAGCCCCCAGTCCGTCAGCGCGCCCCGGAGTTCCTCCTCGCCGGCGTCCAACTCGTCGCGGACCGCCGCGGCGTCCTCGCCCGTCGCGGTCACCGCGACGCGGAGCGTGGCGCGGTCGGGTGCCGAGGTCGCCTCGCCCGCGGCGGTCACGGTGATGCTCCGCTCCAGTTGCGCCTCGTCGCCGTCGGCCGGCGCGGCGGTCCCCGCGAACCCCGAGCAGCCGGCGAGCGCGACGAGCGCCGCGATGCCGATGAGTGCCGTCAGTCGCCTGTCCATACCGACCGATCGACGGGGGAGACCTATAAAACGCCGATAGCGCAAAGAGCCGTTTTCGCTACTCGTCGCCGCGGGCGCGGTCGTCGGCCGCGTCCTCGGCGGCCTCCTCTTCAGCGGCCTCCTCCTCGGCCGCCTCCTCGTCGACCTCGTCGTGGTCCACCACGTACGTGTCGTCGAGGTGGGGCTGTTCGTCCTCCGGCTCGTCCCCGACGGGCGTCTCGTCGCCGCCCGCATCGTCGCCGTCAAGCGCGTCGTCGACGGCCGCGTCCGCGGCGTCGGACTCCTCGGCGTCGGACACCTCGTCGCCGTTTCCGGCGTCACGGTCGTCGCCGTCCCCGCCGTTTCCGGCGTCGCCCCCGTTCTCGCCGTCGACGACGCGGCTCTCGACGGCGCGTACGTCGGTCCCCTCCGACCGCTCCGGGTCGCGCTCGACGCCGCCCGACATGTCGGTCGCGCGGCGGCCGGAGCCGAACAGCCGCTCGCGCAGCGATCGAGAGCTCGGCCGCTCGGTGAGCAGCACCGAGGCGTCGACCTCGTGGATCACGTCGAGGTGGAGCGAGTTCGAGACGAGCCGCGAGAGCAGCCCCTTTTCCGTGGCCCCGATGATGACGAGGGTCTTGTCTGCGGCCGCCCGGCAGATGCCGTCCTCGACGTCGCCGCCGTCGTCGACGACGAGCTCCGCGTCGTCGAGGCCGTGTTCCTCCGCCCACGCCGCGAGGAACGCCTCGCCCCGCCCCCTGTCCGCGGGGTCGTCGACCACGTGGAGCAGCGTCACCTCGGCGTCGGCGGTGTCCGCGAGCACCCGCGCCACCTCCGCGCTCAGGTCCGAGTCCGGGCCGCCGGAGGTGGGGATGAGGATCCGGGAGGTGTCGAGGTCCTCCTCGTTGAGGATGAGGAAGTCGCAGGGGAGCTGGTTCGTCAGCTCGTCGATCGGGCGCTCGGCGCGGGCGGCGCTCCACAGCTGGTCGTCGCCCCACCCCATCAGCACCGAGTCCGGACGCGTCCGCCGAGCCATGTTGAACACCTCCTCGAACGAGCGGTGTGAGATCACCGTCGACGTGGACACCTCGACATTGTAGTCCGCCGCCGTCGACCGGAGGTTCGCCATCCCCTCGGCGGAGGCGTCCGCGATCCGCTGTCCCGCGTCGCCGGAGGACAGCGACATGCGCTCGGGCGCTTGGACGACGTGGACGATGTGGACGACGCCGTCATCGTGGCTGCTCGCGAGCCGCGCCGCCAGCTCGACGACCGGCCCGTCGGTCCGCGGGTTCGTGATCGGCACCATGACGCGGTACCCCTCGCCCGCGAACAGCGTCGCCTCGGTGGCGTCGAGGATGGGGACGTACGACCGCCCGGCCGCCCGACCGAACACCCACTCGGGCACGGTCAGCCGACGGCTGACGCCCTCGAAGCGCGCCTCCTCCAGCCGCTCCTCGCTGGTCTGGAAGTAGTTGACGAGCGTGACCAAGACGACGCCGCCGATGGTGTTCCCGAGCAACACCGGGAGGACGAAGCCGACGAGGCCGGAGTAGAGGCTGATCTCCGCGCCGTACAGCGGGATGCCGTACTGGAAGAACAGGTACACGACCTCGGTGAAGGAGACGACGACGTGGAACAGGTCGCCGAGCGGGATCGCGAGGAACGCGAGGTAGACGACGAGCATCCGGCTCATCGAGTCTGTGGAGGCGAAGCCGACCCAGACGACGCCGGCGACGATCAGTCCGGCCATCGCGGCCTTGAAGAACAGCGGGACGAACGGGACGCCGAAGCCGCCCTCGGAGATGTACCGCGCCGCCTCGACGGTGTCGCCCGTGAAGACGCCGCCGTACGAGAGGACGGCCGCGCCGACCACGCCGCCGACGAAGTTGCCCGCGAGGACGATCGTCCAGTGGCGCAGCAGGGTCGGGAGGCTCGCGAGCCGTTCGAGCGTGAGCGCCACCGGCGGCAGCGTGTTCTCGGTGTACAGCTGGTAGCCGCCGATGATGATGTAGATGAACCCGAGCGGATAGAGGAGAACGCTGAGTATCGGGTGGGAATCGGTCGCCGCCGTCAGCGAGGCGTACAGCATGAACGTGATCGTGATCGCCAGCCCGGCCGCGAGACCGCTGAAGAACAGCTCGCGGCTCCCCGAGGTCACCTCCTCGTCCGCGGCGGCGATGATCCGCTGGAACACCTCGTCGGAGGAGAACCGGTCCCTGACCGCCTCGCCGACCGCGGGCGCGCCGCTCCGGGACCGCTCGACGACCTCACGCATCGAATCGTCGTCGGGTTGCTCTGAATCGGTCACTGCCGGAGGCCACGGAGCCCCGATAAAAAGCCCTTGCTCTTCCGTTCACCCGGGGGAGAACGACCGGACTGCGGCGGGGTGTGCGGTCGGCGACGTTCGGGGGGTAGAGGGCCGTGCGGGGTCGCCGCGGACTCAGGCGCGCTCGACGGTCACCGTGCGGACCTCGACGGCGACCTCGCCGCCGACCACGGTCTCGATGCGGCCGTCGAGCGCGGGCGCGATGCCCTCGACGGTGCCGCCGGGCGGCGCGCCGACCGTGACCACGACGCGGTCGGTCTCGAGCGGCGGGACCGTCCCGGTCCGCTCGACGCTCAGTTCGAGCAGTTCGAACTCCGAGTTCAGCGCCGCCAGTTCGTCGCTCGCGGCGGCCCGGATGTCGCTCTCCGTGGTTGAGGCGACGTACGACTCGTAGGTGACGCCGCCGAGGAACACCGAGAGCAGCGCGATGGCGACCGCCAGCACGGCGACGCGCTTGAGGAACGCCGCGCGCGCGTCGTCCTCGCGGAACCACCGCTGCGGGCGGTACCCCTCGTACCACAGCATGACCAGCGCGGAGAGGTTGATGGAGAGGACGTTCACCGCGACGATGACGCCCGCGCCGACCACGAGCCGCGGAATCTGGAAGGCGATCCCGATCCCGACCGCGGCCGCGGGCGGGATCAGCGCCACCGCGATCATCACGCCCACGAGCGTCGCCGAGACGCCGGTCATCAGCGAGACGATGCCCGCCACGCCAGCGCCGACCGCGACGACCAACACGAGGACGTTGGGCGCGAGCCGCTCGGACACCTCCGCGAGTTCGAGCGGGTCGAGCCCCGGCGGGACCAGGGCGAGCGAGCGCAGCGCGAACGCGAACAGCGTGGCCGCGAGGACGGCGACCCCGACGCCGAGCACCTGCATCCGCACGCCGCGCCGGAACAGCGCCTCGTCGTCGACGACGGTCCCGATGGCGGCGGACATCGCCGGCCCGATGAGCGGCGCGATCACCATCGACCCGACCACGGTGGCAGGGGAGTCGAGCAGCAGGCCCGCGGTGGCGATCACCGCCGAGATGACGGTCATCAGCACGTACGTGCCGAGCCCCGAGGCGAGGTCGTCCGCCTTGGCCTGAAGCTCCTCGCGGGAGATCCGGTCGCCGCCGCGCTCGGCGTCCTCCTCGTACGCGTCTTCGAGCGCCTCGAACCGCCGGGAGATGACCGTCTCGGCCGCGACGATGACGGTGTAGGTGCTCTCGTCGATCCCCGCCTCGCGGAGCCGTTCGAGGACCGGTTCGACCGCGGCCGTCGGCAGCGGGAACGTCGCGACCGCGGTGTACTCCCGTCCGCTGGTCTCGTCGGTGACGACGTAGTCGACCCCCTCGTCGTCGAGCGCGCGGACGACCGCCGCGCGCTTGCCTGCCGGAATCATGACCTGAACGAGTCGCACGGTCGCCGGTCGCGCCGGCGGCCCTTATAAGGTGGGAACGGCGCGGTCGCCGCGAGCCGCGAGAAACGGAACTTTAATGCGCGAATCGCCCGCACCTCCAGCCAAGAATGATCTCGCCGCTGGTCATCGACACGTTCCTGCTCGATTATCACCTCGGGCACGTCATACTGTTCGGGCTCGTCGCCTCGCTCCTGGGAGCCGCGCCGCTGAAGTCGCAGAAGATGTTCGCGTCGATCTTGGCCGTCTTCGGCGTCGTCTTCCTCGCGGCACCGTACACGACGATGCCGGCGACCTACGTTCTGGTCGGTATCCCGCTCATCTTGATCGGCACGCTGCTGTGGACGATGTCCAGCAGCTGAGACCGGTCTTCTTCCGAGCGTTCCCGCCCCCTCCTCCGGCGTTCCCGTCCCTTTCCCCCAGCTCCCGTCCCTCACCCTCGTCGTTCCGACGACGAGTGCGATCGGTCGCGTCGCGGTTTCGGTTCCTGTTCGATCCCGCTTCTTTTTTTGCCCCCGGCGACACTCCCCGCCATGGTAACGGTACGGGCCCCCGCGACGAGCGCGAACCTCGGCAGCGGCTTCGACGTGTTCGGGACGGCCCTCTCGCGGCCGGCGGACGTCGTCACGGTGGAGAAGGCGGCCGAGACGACGATCGAGGTCACGGGCGTCGGCGCGCAGTACATCCCGGAGGACCCCGAGAAGAACACCGTCGGAGCCGTCGTCGAGGCGCTCGACGCGCCGGCGCGGATCCACATCGACAAGGGCGTCCGCCCGGCGTCCGGGCTCGGCTCCTCGGCCGCGAGCGCCGCGGGCGCGGCGGTCGCGCTCAACCGGCTGTACGACCGCGGGCTCTCCCGGAAGGAACTGGTCCCGATCGCCGCGGAGGGCGAGGCGGTCGTCTCCGGCGTCGCGCACTCGGACAACGTCGCGCCCTCGATCCTCGGCGGCTTCACCGTGACGACCGCCGAGGGGACGCGGTCGGTCGACGCCGCGATTCCCCTCGTCGTCTGCCTGCCGGACGTCGCGGTCTCGACCCGGGACGCGCGCCGGGTCGTCCCCGAGACCGCCCCGATGGACGACCTCGTCGAGACGGTCGGCAACGCGGCGACGCTGGCGATCGGGATGTGCCGGTCGGACCCCGACCTCGTCGGCCTCGGCATGGACGACCCCGTGGTCACCCCCGAGCGCGCCCGCCTGATCACGGGCTACGACGAGGTGCGCGAGCGCGCCTTCGACGCCGGAGCCACGGGGGTCACCGTCAGCGGGGCCGGGCCCGCGGTGATCGCGGCCTGCCGCGACCGCGACCGCAGGAGGGTCGCCGCCGCGATGCTCGACGCCTTCGACGGGGCGGGGATCGAGGCGCGCGCCTACCAGAGCCGGATCGGCCGCGGTTCGACGATTCTCGACGAGTAGTCGGCGGACGCGACGCGTCGCGCGATCGTACGGAACCCGGGCGAGGCCGACCGCGCGGAGCCCGGGCGAGGCCGACCGCGGTTCACTCGTTTTGAACGAACTCGCCCGAGCAGTCGTACTCGATCATCTCGAACTCGTTGGCGGCCTGAACGCTCCCGTTGTACGGGTCGGTCCGCTCGTACAGCTGGTAGACCGTAAGGTTCTCGACACCCGTCGCGTGGGTCCGATTCCACTCGGCACAGAGGTAGTTCGCGAGGTACGAGCGGTGCTTCTCGTTGTCCCCCGAGTAGACGTTCGAGAGGTACTTGCGCCAGCGCGCGGAGGGGTAGGTCGCGTCGACGTCCGGCGGCCGGTCCATGGAGACCTCGCCGTCGTGGAGCACGTCGCGTTCGCTCCCGTTTTCGAGGACGCCGGGCGCGGCGAACCACCGCGTCGTGCGGACCGGCTCGGGCGCGAACATCTTCCAGTGCTGGTCCATCTCGACGGCCTCTAACACCTCCTCGCCGCGGTCCGGAACCTCGCCGTAGCCGACCGACTGCGCGCTCGAGAGGACGATCAACACGACGAAGAAGACGGGAATGACCGTCGAGAAGAGCGGACGGCTCCGTTCGACGCCCGCCCGGACGCCGGCCGAGAGGCCGGCGAGCCGGTCGCCCCGCGTCGGCCGGAGCAGCGACCGGTCGAGGGAGGCGACCGTCCCCCCGACGGATTCGAGCCGCGCGCGCCACCGATCGAGGGCCGCCGACGGCCCGAACCGGGCGACCGCGCGCGCCGCGGCGTCCCAGACCGGCGTCTGGTAGAACGGGACGAAGCCGACGACGGCGATGATTGGGAACAGGTCGATCCGCATCGTGACCGCCATCCCGAGGTGGGTGCCGACGAACAGCGATGCGACCGCGGCGCGCGGAAAGCCCGTGAGGAGGATCAGAAGCGGCGAGGCGAAGAGCAGGACAACCCACACGTACGTGGCCGCGCGCAGCAGTCCGGGGAACGCCGTGATGTGGTCGCCGAGGAGGTAGGTGAAGTGGTCCGCCTGCATGACGTACGCGACCGCCTCGCCGCCCATCCAGAGGTCCCCCTCTAGCTTGTGGACGCCGTTCGTCACGTACATCACCAGCATCTGGAGGAGCAGTCCAAGCGAGGCGACCGTCGCCACGGCGGGCCCGCGCCGCCCTCCGGCTGAGGGATCGGGTTCCGACGCCGCCTCGTCGGCGTCCGCTCGCCTGACCGCGTCGACCGACCAGCGCGCTCCGAGTGGGAGGAAGATACCCCAGAAGAGCAGCATCGGTAGCAGGGCGTCGCCCGCGTTCAACACCATCGGGTTCCGGACCTGGAGAGAGAGGAGCAGCAGCCACGAGACGGCCGTCGCGAGCCGCGTCCGGTAGCCGACGGCCAGCGCGAGGGCGACGACGCCCGCGACAGCGAACAGCGACGCGACGGCCCACGGTTCGCCCGAGAGCGCGTGGAGCGAGTACACCTCCGAGTAGTCGGCGAACAGCGCGCGCCGCGGCAGCACGCCGTAGTCGGTGTAGAAGGCGGAGAGCGACCGCGAGCGACGGAGCAGATCGGCGATCAGCACGGCACCGAGCCCGGTCCGGAAGGCGGCGAGCGCGCGCGGATCGACCGAACTCCGCGCGGCGACCGCCGCCGAGACCCGTCGAACGACGGCCGAGAACCGCGACCGGACGGTCGCGAGAGAGGGGGTTCGAGCCATGTGCGTGTGATGAGGCCTCGTAGGGAGGGACGGACAGATATCGGAATAAGCTTTCCGCACGCCGGACCGAGTCGGTCCGTCCGGGCGCGGGACGCGGCCCGATCGCACCGGAATCCTGAACTGCGGCGGCGGCGTACGGTTACAGGTGATGGACGGGGACATCCCGGAGGACGCCGCGGTCATCCTCTTCGACGGCGTCTGTAACCTCTGTAGCGGGTTCGTACAGTTCGTCGTCCCCCGCGACCCGGAGGGGAAGTACCGGTTCGCCTCCCTCCAGTCCGATGTCGGACGGGAGCTGCTGGCCGAACACGGGCTCCCGACGGACGAGATCGAGTCGATCGTCCTGATCGAGGACGGCGAGAGCTACGTGAAGTCGGCGGCGGTCATCCGGATCGCGGCCGGGCTCGGCGGCCGCTACCGGCTGCTCTCCCCGTTCCGATACGTCCCCGCGCCGGTCCGCGACCGCGTATACGACTTCGTCGCCGAGCATCGGTACCAGTGGTTCGGCAAGAAAGACCGGTGTATGATCCCGTCGGGGAACGTGGAGTCGCGGTTCGTCGAGTGATGGCGGCGGTCAGTCCGCGCCGCGTCGCTCGTAGGTGACGAACGCGAGGTCCCCCTCCGTCTCGCGGTCGACCTCGGTCCACGACTCGGCGTCCCACTCGGGGAAGCGAACGTCGCCGTCGGGACGTTCGGGGATCTCGGTTATCACCATCCGGTCGGCGGTATCGAGGAACTGCTCGTACACCGTCGCGCCGCCGATGACGTAGACGGCGTCGACGCCGCGGGCGGCGGCGTCCGCGGTCGCGCGGGCGAGCGCCTCGTCGAGGTCGTTGGCGACGACCGCGCCGTCCGGGAGGTCGGCGTCGTCCATCGGTCGGGTCGTCACCACGACGCTGGTTCGGTCGGGGAGCGGGCCGCCGATCCGCTCGGCGATCCCCTCGTAGGTCGTCCGGCCGACGATCACCGGGTGGTCGGTCGTGACCCGCTTGAAGTGCGCCAGGTCCGCGGGGTAGTGCCACGGCATCCCGTCGTCACCGCCGATGACGCCGTTCTCGGCGACCGCGGCGACGAGGACGAGGTCGGGGGCCGACTCGGCGTCCGGGTCGACCGCGTCGTCCCCGTCGTCTCCGTCGCCCGCCATCACTCCGCGACCGCGAACGAGATGCCGTCCGCGGAGTCGTAGTCGACGAGTTCGACGTCGTCGTAGGTCAGCTCGTCGAGCGGCTCGTCGGCGATCTCGATCCGCGGGCGGTCGCGGGGCGTCCGCGAGAGCTGTTCGAGCAGGCCGGGGACGTGGTCGTACCCCTCCTGCCCGTTCGGCTCGTCGGGCGCGGTGCGCTCGACCCAACTTTTCACGTCGAGGTACCCCTCCTTGCTCTCGACGTTCGCGAGCCGCTCTTGGACGTATCGGAGGTTGTTGGCGTACCACTTCCCGCGGTCGCCGCGGCCGCAGTAGACGTGGGCGTCGACGACGGTGTGGCCGAACTCGCCGACCTCGAAGCCGGTCCGCTGCGCGAGCGCGTTCGCGAGGAGAGCGTACGCCGCGATGTTGAACGGGACGCCGAGCGCGATGTCGCCCGAGCGCTGGGTGAGGTGGAGGTTGAGCCGGCCGTCCTGGACGTTCACCACGAAGGTGTAGTGACAGGGCGGCAGCGTCGACACCGCGGCGTTCGCCGGGTGCCACGCGTTCACGACCATCCGGCGCGAGTGCGGGTTCTCCGCTAAGGTGTCGAGGACGTACTGGATCTGGTCGAACGTGCGGCGTTCCGTCCCGTCGTCGGCCTCCTCTACCGTGACCCAGCGCTGCGCGTCGTCGGGCCACGTCTCGCCGGGGAGCGCGGCGTCCTCGTCCGGGACTGGGTATCGTCGCCAGAACCGGCCGTACGCGGTGTCGAGCTTCCCCTCCTCGTCGGCCCACGCGTCCCAGATCTTCGTCTCCTCGCGGAGGTTCCGGATGTGCTCCTCGCCGGAGAGGTACCACAGCACCTCGTGGATGAGCGAGTTCCACCGGTAGCCGTCCATCTTCTTCGTGGTCAGGAGCGGGAAGCCCTCCGCGAGGTCGATCGTGTACTGCCCGCTGAACGTCGCGACGGTGTCGACGCCGGTCCGGTTCGGCTTGTACGTGCCGGTCGAGAGCGCGTCGTCGACGAGGTCGAGGTACTGTTGCATGGTGGGGTGCGCGCGCCGGGACCGGTCCGGTCGCCGGCGCGGACTGTTGTCGGATGAAACGAGTCGGGACACCTAATAACGTTGATCCAGCCGGCGACGATTCACCGATACCGCTCGGGGAGGTACGGGTCGAGCGCGTCCGGGAGAACCGGGATCAGGAGCGCCGCGATCTCGGCGAGGCGTCGGCGGAGGACGGTGTACACGAGCGCGACCGCGAGCGTGCCGATCACGACCGCGCGGAGCGGCGGCTCGACTAAGAGGAGGAGGGGGACCGACAGCCCGGCGGAGAGCGCGAGGTCCTCGACCGCGCCGTCGTATCTGACGCCGCGGCGCGGGGCGATCCACGTCCCGCGATGGTGGTCGTACACCGCGCGGTCGGAGTTCCCCTCCCACGGCCGCAGCTCCAGCCCGCCGCCGTACATGTCGGCGACGCTGTGGACCGCCGCGCCGAGGAGGAAGAGGGCGGCGGCCACGGTGGCCGCCGAGGTGGCCAGCACGGCCGCGAGGAGCGCCGGGACCGAGAGGACGGAGTAGTAGACCGGGTAGTGGAGCGTCCGCCGGTGGCCGGTGTACATGTCGAGGTCGGGGAGCAGCCCGCCGAGGAACCCCGCGGCGAACCCCACAGGGGCCAGCTCCGGTGCCGTCCGCACCAGCGGGGCCGCGAGCAGCATCCCCGCCAGCACGTGGGTCGGGAGCATCATCGTATCGGAACGCAGGCGACAGGAACTTATGAGGGTGTCGAGCGACGCGGTCCTCGGAGAGGGGCCGTCGCGGGCGCGGTCCCCGCGCTCCGTTTATGTTCGCCCGGCCGAACGGGGGCGTATGCTCATGACGCCGGGACCGACCGCGGTCCCCGAACCGGTGCGCGAGGCGATGTCCCGCGAGCTGATCAACCCCGACGTGGACCCGCGGTTCCGGGAGATTTACGACCGGGTCACGGACCGGCTCGCGACGGTCTACGGCGTCGACCTCGACGTCTCCGCCGCCGACGGCGGCCGCGACGTGGTCGTCCTCGGCGGCGAGGGAATCCTCGGACTGGAGGCGGCGGTCGCCTCGCTCGTCGAGCCCGGAACCGAGGTGCTGTGCCTGTCGAACGGACTGTACGGCGAGGGGTTCGCCGACTTCGTCGAGTCGTACGGCGGCGAGGCGACGCTCGTCGACGCGCCCCGCGACGAGCCGCTCCCGCTCGACGCGCTCGACGAGGCGCTGGCGGCCGACGACGCCGACTTCGACCTCGCGACGGTGGTCCACTGCGAGACGCCGACGGGGACGCTCAACGACGTGGGGGCCGCGCTCGACCGTCTGGAGGCCGCGGACGGAGAGATACTCACGGTGGTCGACGCCGTCTCCTCGCTCGGCGGCGTCCCGGTGCCGACCGACCGGATCGACGTCTGCCTCGGCGCGTCACAGAAGTGTCTCAGCGCCCCGCCGGGGCTGGCGACGGCCGCGGTGAGCGACCGCGCGTGGGCCGCGATGGAGGCCCGCGACCCGCACTCGCTGTACGCGAACTTCCTCCCGTTCCGCGACGTGAGCGACGGGTTCCCGTACACGCACCTGACGACCGAGGTCGTCGCGCTCGACGCGGCGCTCGACCTGTGGCTGGACGAGGGACTCGACGCGGTGCAGGAGCGACACGAGACGGCGGCGAGGCGGTGTCGCGAGCGCGGCGCGGAGTTGGGGCTGGAGACGGTGCCGGACCCGGAGCGCAGTTCGCCGACCGTGACCGCCTTCGAGGTCCCGGGGCGGGCCGCGGTGCTACAGGAGCGTCTGCGCGAGGAACACGGCGTGCTGCTCGCGACGGGGCTGGGTGAGGGTGCCGAGGACATCCTCAGGGTCGGCCACATGGGCCACAACGCCCGCGTCGACCGCGTCGACGAGACGATGGACGCCCTGGAAGCGGTTTTGTGACTCTGGGTTGACGCGACTCTCTCCGAGGACACGAGCGAGACCGCCGAAGCCCCAGTCGCTCGGTGATACGTAGTTACCAACGCGGACACGACTACCGAAGCCCCAGTCGCTCGGTGATACGTAGTTACCAACGCGGACACGACTACCGAAGCCCCAGTCGCGAGGCGGACAGACGCTCGCTGCGCTCCTCGCTCAGTCGCTACCGCTCCTTCGCTGCGGTGCTTGCGTCGCCTCTGTCCGCCTCGCGACTGCCCCTTCGAGTCCCGCCCCGCCACAGCACCACAGCCTCACGCCTCCCCAGCCTCGTCGCTGGCGGTCTTCGCGTCGCTCGACCGCCAGCGACTCCCTCGCGCGTGCTGCTCGCGGCCGCCTTCGGCGGCACGCTCACAGGCACGCGCCACCGCGATCGAGAACGGTGTCGAGAGGCGGGGAGTGGGCGTCGAAACTCGGATGCCGCCTCCGGAACGCCCTTGTCCCCACCCCGGTCAGATCGGCGCATGAACCACCGAGAACTCGGCGGCGTCGGCGGCGTTAGCGAGGTCGGCTACGGGGCCTGGCAGATCGGCGGCGACTGGGGCGAGGTCACCGAAGCGGAGGCGGTCGCGGCGGTCGAGGCCGCCCGCGACGCCGGGATCGACTTCTTCGACACCGCCGACGTGTACGGCGACGGCCGGTCCGAGCGGATCGTCGGCGAGACGCTCGCGGACGAGGTCGCGGCCGGCGACGTGACGGTCGCGACGAAGGCGGGCCGCCGGCTCGACCCGCACGAGGCGGAGCGGTACACGGAGGAGAACCTCCGCCGGTTCGTGAATCGGTCGCGCGAGAATCTCGGAATGGAGACGCTGGATCTCGTCCAGCTCCACTGCCCGCCGACGGACGTCTACTACCGGCCGGAGACGTTCGACGCGCTGGCGACGCTCGCCGACGAGGGGCGGATCGCGAGCTACGGCGTCAGCGTCGAGCGCGTCGAGGAGGGGCTCAAAGCGATGGAGTACCCCGGCGTGGAGACGGTCCAGATCATCTTCAACCCCTTCCGGCAGCGTCCCGCGGAGCTGTTCCTGCAGGAGGCCGCCGCCCGCGACGTGGGCGTGATCTGTCGAGTCCCGCTCGCCTCCGGGCTGCTGACCGGCGCGCTCTCGCGCGACGACGAGTTCCCCGAGGACGACCACCGGAACTTCAACCGCGAGGGCGAGGCGTTCGACGTGGGCGAGACGTTCGCCGGCGTCCCCTTCGAGGCGGGCCTCGACGCGGTCGACGCGCTCGGCGAGCGCCTGCCCGACGACCGGCCGCTGCCGGAGTTCGCGCTGCGCTGGATCCTCGACCACGACGCGGTCTCGACCGTGATCCCGGGGTCGACGACGCCCGAACACGTCCGGTCGAACGCGGCCGCGAGCGAGGCCGACCCCCTCTCCGAGGCCGAACGCGAGGCCGCGGCCGACGTGTACGACGAACACGTCCGCGAGCACGTCCACCAGCGCTGGTGAGGCGGGGGCCGGGAGAAGATCCCCGGCGACCGCGGCGGCGAAACGCGTCCCTTTTTCCGCGCGATCGCGACCGGATCGGCAGAGACGACCGTGGAGCGCGACGGCGACGACAGCACGACGGATCCCGACGAGGGGCGCGAGCGCGACGGGGAGTCCGCCGACCGCGCGGGCGACTCGGCCTCGGAGAGCCGCGCGAGCGGTCCGATCCCCGACGACGAGCGCGAGGCCTTGGAGACCATCGCCCACGGGGCGGTGCTCACCTCGGGCGGGGTCGCGGGCCAGCGGGCGCTGACGGCCGCGACCGAGTTCGTCCTGACGCGGGGACTCGGGCCGACCGCCTACGGCGTCTACGCGCTGGCGTGGCGGATCGCGCAGTTGTGCTCCCGGCTCGTGACGTTCGGGAGCGTCCCCGCCATCCAGCGCTACCTCCCCGAGTACGCGGACGATCCGGGGCGGCGGAGCGCCGTCGCCGGCCTCGCGTACGCGACGACGGTCGGGTTCGGAGTCGCGTTCGCCGCCGGGGTCTGGGTCGCAGCGCCGGCGATTAACGCCCGGACAGTGACGGAGCCGGCGTTCCCGGGCACGATGCGCGCGTTCGGGGTCCTCGTCGGGCTGCTCGGCGTGGTGATGGTCGCGTCCGCGCTGTTCCGCGCGGTCGGGTCGGCCCGCGGCGAGATCCTCTTCAACAAGCTGCTCCGTCCCGGCGTCCGGCTCGTCGGCGCGCTCGCGGCGCTCGCGCTCGGCTACTCGGTCGTCGGCGTCGCGGGCGCGATCGTCGCCGCGACCGCGGTGCTCGCCGCGGCCGCCGTCCCGCTGTCCGCGTCGGTCACCGGCGTCAGACCGTCGATCCGGGGCGTTCGGGGGGAGGCGCGGCGGTTCTACGACCACGCGGCCCCCGTCGCGATGAGCAGCCTCGGCAAGGTGTTCCAGAACCGCGTCGACGTGCTGCTCGTCGGCGCGCTGCTGACGGCGACCGCGGCCGGGGTGTACAACGTCGTCCTCGTGGTGATCGCGGTCGCGTGGATCCCCCTGCTCTCCTTCAACCAACTCCTCCCGCCGGTCGCCTCGGAGCTGTACGCGAGCGACCGGACCGAGACGCTCAACGCCGTGTACGGCTCCGTCACGCGACAGATCGTCACCGCGGTCGTCCCCGTCATCGCCGTGATCGCGGTGTTCGGCCGAGAGATACTGGGGCTGTTCGGCGACCCGTACGTCGCCGGCTACCTGCCGCTCGTCGTCTACCTCGGCGGCGTGTTCGTCGGGAGCGCGGTCGGCGCGACAGGGTGGCTCCTCATGATGACCGACCACCAGTACGCTCGGATGGCGCTCGACTGGCTGCTCGCGGTCCTCAACGTCGGCTTGACGTACGCGTTCGTCGTCCGGTACGGGCTCGTCGGGGCCGCGCTCGGCACGTCGCTCGCCATCGCGGTTCAGAACGGGATTCAGGTCGTGCTCCTGCGACACTTCGAGGGGCTGTGGCCGTTCGACCGAACCTTCCTCCCGCCGCTCGCGGCCGGCGGCGTCGCCGTCGGCGCGATGTACGCCGTCCGCGCGCCGCTCGACGGGGCGACCGCGGTCCTCGCCGGCGCTCCGGTCGGGCTCGCCGCGTACGCGGCGTCGCTCGCGGTCCTCGGGGTCGACCCCCGCGACCGGTTCGTCGCCCGGCGGCTGGCGGGGCGGTACCGGGCCGCACTCGCGGAGCGGTTCGGGTAGCGTCGTCCGGAGGCTCGCCGGCGACCGGTGAGCGGCGAGCGGCCGCCGGCCGCGGACCGCGACGATTTATGAGCCGACCGCGACGTAAGGTGTGTATGCAAACGATCGACCGCGGGTCGGCGGGGTCGGCCCGCGTCGCGATCGTCGGCGGGATCCACGGCGACGAGCCCGCCGGCGTGCGGATAGTGAGACGCCTCGCGGACGAAATCGGTCCGGTCGAGGGCGGCGACGAGCGGACCGCCGGCGACGGAACGACCGACGGCGAGGCGGAATCGGAGGGGCTCGTCCGGCTCATCATCGCCAACGAGCCGGCGGTAGCGGCCGAGACGCGCTACACGGACGCCGACCTGAACCGGGCGTTCCCGGGCGACGCCGACAGCGACGAGTACGAGCGCGCGCTGGCGGCCCGGCTCGCGGCCGAGCTGGAAGGGTTCGACGCCGTGCTCGCGCTCCACACCTCCCACAGCGCGCCGCCGCCGTTCGCCATCTTCAGCGACCTCACGGAGTCGGTCCGGCGCACGGTCACGGGGCTGCCGGTCGACCACGTCGTCGACGCGAGCGGGCTGCGGTCGACGACGCTCGACTCCACGGTCCCGCACACCGTCTCGATCGAGGTGGGCAGGCAGGGCAGCGAGGAGGCGGTCGAGTTCGGCTACGAGGCGTGTCTCGCGTTCCTCCGCGTCCACGGCGCGCTCGCGGACGAGCCGCCGACCTTCTCGGAGACGACCGTGGTGGCCGGCCGCGAGGAGGTGCCGAAGGGGGGCGGAGAGCCCCACGTCCACTTCGCGAACTTCGAGCCGATCCCGGAGGGCGCGGTGTTCGCCGAGGACGACGTGTACACCCACCGCGTCGAGGAGCCGGGGGTGGTCCCGATCCTCGCCAGCGAGCGCGGCTACGACGACATCTTCGGCATGTACGGCCACGTCACCGGCGTCGTGAAACCGCCGGGGGAGGGCGAGAACCGCGTGTACCCGATCGACGAGGGGGACGAGAGGGGCGAGGGGGACGTGGGGGACGACGCGGACGAGTGAGAAACGGACCGGGAGAGAACGGGACGAACCGAAACTGACGGAGGCGGCGCGAACGGAACGCTCGTCGTCGCTACTTGGCGGTCGGCGTGATGTCGCCGACGGCGTCCATCACCTGGACCGCGGCGCTGGCTGCGAGGCCGCGGGCGACCTCGTCGGTGTCGGACTCGGCGATGCCGGCGTCGAGGTCCTCGGGGTCCGGCGTGAACCCGGCGGACACCGGGTGGCCCGCCGGCGGGTTGACGGCGACGGTCGCCTGCGGGCCGTTCGCGCCGACGGACAGTTCGGAGCCGACGGCGTAGCTGTCGGGGAGATACGATTCGGTTCGCGAGACGATGCCGGCGACCGCGCGCCGGAGCTGCCGTTCTTGGTCCGGAGAGAGGTCGACGGCCGCGGGCGAGCCCGCGTCCGTCACACCCGGTGCCCCGGCGTACGGGTTGTTGCCGTTCATTCGAAGACACGACTCGTACGCGGCAACGAGTCAAAAAGGCGTCGGCGGCGGCGACCGGAGCCGGCCGCCCGCGTCACAGGACCGGTTCGGACTCGCCGTAGGCGGCGATCACCACCGCGGTCGCGTAGCGGTCCGGCTCGGCGGCGACCGTCTCGACGCGCGTCTCCCGGTCCGGAAGTTCCCAGTCGCGGAGGTCGGCACCCGAGTCGAGACCCGCCCGGATCCGGTCGCGGACGCCCTCCGGGTCCTCGCCGGTCACCTCGTAGAACAGGCCGGGACCGGGACCGGTCGCCCACCCCAGCCCCGCGACCGCGTCGGGGCGGCGGCGGGGCGCGCGCTTCGACTCGGCCCCCTCGGCTCCCGCGCGGCCGCCCTCCCGGAAGTCGACCGCGTCGCCCGGGCCGACCGTCCGGCGCGCCTCGACGACCGTGAGCCGGTTCCCCGCGGGACCCAAGTCCGGTGCTTCGGAGACCGCCTCGACGGTCGCCTCGGCGGGGACGACGGAGGAGACCGCCACGAGGTTGTAGTTGTGGAGGTTCGCGTCCGCGAGCGCGGCGTCGTAGGAGGCCATCGCCGTGTCGGCGACCCCGACGCCGCCGGCGACGTGGATGGTGTTCATCGACGACAGATCGGCGACGGGCGCGGTAAGGGGTTACGAAGCGGGTCGGACGACCGTCTCGAACGGAGTCGACTGCGGTGGCGCGCGCCTGCGAGCGTGCCGCCGAAGGCGGCCGCGAGTCAGCACGCGCGAGGGAGTCGGCGGCGACCGAAGGGAGCCGCCGACGAGGCTGGGGAGGCGTGAGGTGCTGTGCGGAGCGGTGCGGGGTGGGACTCGAAGGGGCAGCCGCGTGGACGAAGACGCGCGACGTAAGGACCGCAAGGAGCGAGCGGAGTGAGCGACTGAGGACCGCAACGAGCGCATCGAGTCCTCGCGGCTGGGGCTTCGGTAGTCGTGTTCACAACATCACCCGCGTCGTAGCGAGCGGCTGGGGCTTTGGACGTGTCCGCTGTCAATAATTCGTCGACAGAAACGCTACAGAACTCAAAATCGACCGCCGGCCGACACGTCTAGTACTGGTAGTTGATGACCTGCTCGTCCTCGGTGTCGGCGTCCCGAAGCTTGTCGC
Organism: Halorubrum tebenquichense DSM 14210; assembly: GCF_000337415.1. GTDB lineage: Archaea > Halobacteriota > Halobacteria > Halobacteriales > Haloferacaceae > Halorubrum > Halorubrum tebenquichense. Next base: position 57,820 of record NZ_AOJD01000021.1, read on the forward strand.
GGGCGGCCTCGAAGTCCGCCTGCCGCACCTCGGTGCGACCGTCGCGGATGGCGAACATCCCGGCCTCGGTCGCCAGCGAGGCGATGTCAGCGCCGCTGTACCCGTCGAGGTCGCTCGCGACGACGCCGAGGTCGATGTCGTCGGCGACGTTCATGTCCCGCGTGTGGATCTCGAGGATGCGCTCGCGGCCCTCCGGGCCGGGCTCGGGCACCTCGATGAGGCGGTCGAAGCGGCCGGGGCGGAGTATCGCCTCGTCGAGCATGTCGAAGCGGTTGGTCGCGGCCATGATCCGGATCTCGCCGCGGTCGTCGAAGCCGTCCATCTCCGAAAGGAGCTGCATCATCGTCCGCTGGACCTCGGCGTCGCCCGAGGTCTTCGAGTCGGTCCGCTTGGCGGCGACGGCGTCGATCTCGTCGATGAAGATGACCGCGGGTTCGCGCTCGGCGGCGAGTTCGAACAGGTCGCGGACGAGCCGCGCGCCCTCGCCGATGAACTTCCGGACGAGCTCCGAGCCGGCCATCTTGATGAACGTCGCGTCCGACTCGTTGGCGACCGCCTTCGCCAGCATCGTCTTCCCGGTGCCCGGCGGGCCGTGGAGGAGGACGCCGCTCGGGGGTTCGACGCCCACCTTCTCGAACTGCTCGGGGTTTTCGAGCGGGTCCTCGACCGCCTCGCGGACCTCCCGGATCTGGTCGTCGATCCCGCCGATGTCGGCGTAGGTGACGTCCGGGGACTCGGTGACCTCCATCGCCTGCGCCCGGGAGTCGGTCTCGTCGTCGAGCACCTGCTGGACCGCGAAGGAGTCGTTGATCGCGACGCGGTCGCCGGGACGGAGGTCCTCGTCGAGCCGCGAGGCGGCCTGCGTGAGCACCTCCTGGTTGTTGCCGTGCTGTTTGATGACGACGCCGTCGTCGGTGATCTCCTCGACGGAGGCGATATACAGCGAGGAGGTCTTCAGCACCTCGTTCTCGCGTTTCAGCTGCTCGACGTCGTCCTTCAGCTCGCCGCGGCGTCCCTCGGCGTCGGCGAGCCGGTCCTCTAATTCCTCGTTCACCTGAACGATCCGCCGGAAGTGCTGGCGGATCGCTTCCAGCCGCTCCGCGTCGCTCATCTCGGGGTCGAGCTCCAACCGCGGGCGGTCGGGCAGTGAGGGGCTGTGAGACATTCGTTATGCTCGGATAAGATGCGGGCGTAAATGTGCCTTTGGGTCACGGAGAGACCGTTGGCTCGGCGAGCGCGACGCCGCGGGCCCGATCGTCGCGCGCCTCTCTCGCGTGGGCGACAGCCGGATATCAGATCGAGTAATCAGAGGTGAAGTTTTTAACTCAAGACGGGGCAAGGCCACCGTATGGACGCACGCACGGCGGACGGACGCGCCGGCCCGGCACTCGCGAACCGAGAGCCGCGGACCGGGAGGACCCTCCCATGACGGAGGCTCCGGACGCGACCGTCCTCGCAGTCGACGACGAGCCGGACCTCGCGGAGCTGTACCGGGTGTACCTCGACCCGGCCTACGACGTACGGATCGCGACCGGCGGTCAGGAGGCGATCGACGCGATGGACGACGCGGTCGACGTCGTCCTCCTCGATCGCCGGATGCCCGACATGTCGGGCCACGAGGTGTTATCGGAGATCCGCGGCGAGGGGTACGACGCCCGCGTGGCGATGCTGACCGCGGTCGAGCCGGACGTCGACATCGTCGAGATGCCGTTCGACGACTACAAGACGAAGCCGGTCACCAAGGAAGACCTCCTCACGCTCGTCGAGGTGCTCCTCCACCGGGCCGCCTTCGACGAGCAGAGCCAGGAGTTCTTCGCGCTCGCCTCGAAGAAGGCGGCGCTGGAGGCCGCCGGCACGACCAACTCCGAGGAGTACGAGGAGCTCATCGAGCGGATGGAGTCCGTTCGCGTCGAGGTCGACGACACGCTCGATCACCTCTCCGCGCGGGACGCGTTCGTCGAGGTCCCCGGCGAAGTGCCGTAGCGCGGGGCGCGACCGCCCACAGGCCGATTACTCGATTCGAAGGTCGCCGTCCGTTCCCGATTCGCTGGCGTCTTCGTCCCACTCCAGTTCGAACTCGACGCTGAGCTCGCCCGGCCCGTCGGCGGGCCCCTCGCGCTCCGCCTTCACCTCGAAGGTCGGGCGGGCGGGCGGGTCGAGGGTCGTCGACTCGTCGCCGCGCGCCAGCGTGATGGCGTCGCCCGCGTCCAGCGAGTCCGCGACCGTTCGAAGGTACGCGGCGATCTCCTCGCGGCTCCGGCGGCGCTCCGACTCGAAGAGGACTTCCTCTGTCATACCCGCCCGTAGGCGGCGGCGGAAGATAAACCTCGCCGCGCCGCGGTTCGGAAGCGCCGCCCCGGACCGTTTTGTGGTACCGGGTCGAACTCCCGCGGTGTGTCCCTCCCCGACCCGCTCCGCACGGCCGTCGCCGTCGCCGTCTACTGGACGGCGATCGCCCTCGGCGGGAGCGTGCTCCTCGCCGCCCCGACGAGCCCGCTCGTCACGATCCCGGTCCTCGGCGGCGGCGCGGTCGTCGCGCACGCGGCTCGCGCCGACCGGCTCGTCGAACTCGGCTACGCGGTCGGGACGATGTGGGTCGCCGTGCTCGCGCTGTCGCTCGGCGGTGGCGTCGTCGATTTGGTCGCGGCTCCCGACGGACAGATCGCGCCGCTGGCGGACTACCCGGTCCCCGCCGCGATCGGGACGGTCGGGCTGTTCGGCGTCCTCCTCGTCGCGTACGCGGCGTTCCTCCGCCGGAGCGCCGAGCGCGACGCCGCCGAGTCCGGGGGGAACCGGTCGACTCCTTAGAACCCGTCCTCGAAGACGAACGTCCCAGTTACACCTTCTTCCCGGCCTCGCTCCGCTCGGCCGGCAAAAATCTGTACCAAAAAACCGCACACCCGAGGACGACCAATCGACCCGAACGAAGATCAATCAACCCGAACGCCGACCGCCTCAGAACCCGTCCTCGAAGACGAACGTCCCGTTCCGCTGGACGACCTCGCCGTCGACCTCGATGACGGAGTCCTCGCTCATGTCGACGATCATGTCGACGTGCTCGGCGGACTCGTTGACCGCGTTCTCCTCGCCGACCGTCTCGGGGTACGCGGAGCCGACCGCCATGTGGACGGTGTCGCCCATCTTCTCGTCGAACAGCATGTTGTAGGTGAACCGGTCGATCTGGCGGTTCATCCCGATGCCGAGTTCGCCGAGGTGGCGCGACCCCTCGTCGGTGTCGAGGATACCGGAGAGGAGGTCCTCGTTGCGCTCGGCGGAGTGCGAGACGACCTCGCCGTCCTCGAAGCGCAGGCGGACGCCGTCGATCTCACGGCCGTAGCGGTACAGCGGGAGATCGAAGTGCACCTCGCCGTCGACGCCGTCGCGCGTCGGCGCGGTGAACACCTCGCCGCCCGGGAGGTTCGCCTCGCCGTAGTCGTTGAGCGTCGAGTTGCCCGACACGTCCAGCGTGAGGTCGGTCTCGTCGCCCGACGCGATCCGCACCTCGTCGGCGTCGTCGAGGATCTCGACCATGTTCGACTGGAACTCGCGCTGTTCGTCCCAGTCGAGGGAGACGGCGTCCCAGACGAAGTTCTCGTACGCCTCGGTGCTCATCCCGGCGAGCTGCGCGTGGCTCGCGGTCGGGTACTGGGTGAGACACCACGTCTTCGAGAGGCGCGTCCGCTTGACGTCCTCCATCGCGCGGTTGTACGCGGCGTTCGTCTCGGGGTCGACGTCGGCGTCCTCGGTGGCGTTCGCGCCGCCGCGCGCGATGACGAAGGCGTCGGCCTCCTCGTAGAGCGCGCGCCGGTGGCTCGGCTCCGTGAACTCGTCGGCGGAGCGCTTGAAGGCACGCTGGGCGCGCTTCGAGTAGTTGAGGTACACCGGGTTCGCGCCGCGGTCGCCGCAGACCTCGTGGAGCGCGACCGCGAGGTCCTCGGCCTCCTTGGGCAGCTGGATGACCACGTCGTCGCCCGACTCGATGCCGGTGGAGTGGTCGGCGATGATCTCGGCGTGTTCGCGTACGCGTGCGTCCATGTCGTCGGGTTTCGCGGCCGGGGAATTACCGCTTTTCCTTCCGGCGCGTCGGGCGGGGGACCGCGAGAGCCGCGAGGACCGCCGCGACGCGCCCCGGCCGCAACGCGTTTGCCCCGCCGCCGCGTAGTCCCGTGTATGTCTCGGCTGGCGTTCCGCGGGGCCGCGGCGGCGGTCGGCGTCGTCCTGCTCGCCGCCTACCTGACCGCGGCGCTGTTCGTCGCCGACCTGCTGCGGGCGGTCTGGGCGGCCCGCCCCGACCTCCCGGTCCTCCTCGCGCTGCTGGCCGCCGGCGCGCTCGGCTCGGCGTACCTCAGTTACCGGGTCGGGACCGCGCAGGTTCTCGCGAGCCTCGACGGCGACCGGCTGCCCCGGGAGCGCGCGCCGGACCTCCACCGTCGGGTCGACGCGCTCGCGGCCCGGATGGAGGTCGCGCGGCCGACGCTGTACGTCACGGACACGCGCGCGCCGAACGCGTTCGCGGTCGGCGGCGGGTCGGGCGGCGGCGCGCTGGTGGTCGACCGGTCGCTGTTCCGGCTGCTCTCCGCCCGCGAGATCGAGGCCATCCTCGCGCACGAGCTGGCACACTTGGAACGGCGCGACGGGTTCGCGGTCGCGATGGCCGACGGGATCGGGCGCTCGGCGGTCGGACTCGCCACCGTGGCCGCGCTGCCGGCGCTGCTCGCGCTGTCTGGGCTCGCCGCCGCCTCGGCGTGGATCCGGGGTCGACCGAGCGACCGGTCCGGACCGTTCGCGCGGCTCCACCGCGCGCTCGCCGGGGGGCTGTTCGCGGGGTTCGTCCTGACGACGCTCCTCTCGCGGTCGCGGTCGCGCAAGCGGGAGTTCGCCGCGGACGACCGCGCGGCCGAGGTGACCCGCGACCCGATGGCGCTCGCGCGGGCGCTCCGCCGGATCGAGCGCGCGACCGAGCCGACGTGGCCACTCGCGCCGTTCTCGACGCACAAGCGGACCGAGGACGCGGCCGAGCGGTGGCTGTCGACCCACCCGGCGACGGACGAGCGCGTCGAGCGGTTGCGGCGACGGGCCGAGTCGCAGGGGCCGACACGGCGGATCCCGGCCGGGCCGTCGGGCCGAACCGGCAGGCGCGAGCGAGCGTATCGGTGAGTCCGGCGTCCCACGGTCCCCAAATTCGTGCGGTGGCGCGTGCCTGCGAGCGTGCCGCCGAAGGCGGCCGCGAGGCAGCACGCGCGAGGGACGCGGCGACCGGAGCGAAGCGAAGGGAGCCGCGAGGCTGGGGAGGCGTGAGGCGCGGTCGCTGTGCGGGGCGGGACTCGAAGGGGCAGCCGGGAGGCGAGGCGCAGGCGACGTAAGCACTGGAAGGAGCGAGCAACGCGAGCGACTGAAGCGCGCAACGAGCGTGCGCCTCGCCTCCCGGCTGGGGCTTCGGTGGTCTCAGTCGCTGATTTCGTTGTCCTCTAACGAGTGTCTGGGGCTTCGGTGGACTCAGTCACCGAGTTCGGCGTCCCGTAATAACCATCTAAGACTTCGCTGACCGCGTCTCAGGCGATGTCGCGGTCCTCGTCGGCGTGCGCGCGGACCCACAGCCGGCCGATCCGGGAGAGGCTCGTCCGGTAGGACTTCCCGTGTTCCTCGCGCTCGATGTACCCCTTCCCGCCGGGGCCGAGCCGGTCGACGTTGTAGATGACCTTCGAGCGGAACGAGTCGGTGTACTCCTCGTTGAGCTCGTCGGCGAGCGTCTCCGCCAGCTCCGAGACGGACTCGAACTCCCCGTGTTCGCCGAGCGTGAACAACACCAGCTCCTCGAACGGCTTGACGTTCTGGAAGGAGGCGACCGGGAGCTCAATGACGTGGCTGTCGCCGATGCGCTTCGCGCCGATGGTCGTGCCGCGCTCGTCGAACTCCGCGAGCAGGTCGGTGGTGCTCGCCAGCCGGTCGGAGACGCGGTCGGGGTCGACGCCGGCCTCGGCGAGCGCGTCGTCGCTCCCGGCGTCGAGGTCCCGCAGGAGGTCCCGCGTCGCGCGCAGCTCCTCGGCGAGTTCGGTCTCCAAGTACTTCTCGGGGGCCGTGTAGTAGGTGTGGATGCGGTCGCGGTCCGCCTGTCGCTCGACCATGATCGAGTGGGCCGCGGTCGCGAACGCGAAGGAGACGGGACGGGGCATCGAACAGAGGTTCACCCACACCTCGCGCTCGTCGGCCGGGGCGGCGGGCTCGTCGCCGTCCGCCGTCGGCGCGCCGTCGCGGTCCAGCTCCGCGTTGATCAGGTCGTAAGCGCGCTCGAAGGCGGCGTCGTAGTCGTACACGTCGGTCAGCTTCTCCCGTACCGTCTCCGCGCCGAGCAGGTTCCGGAAGTCCTGTTCGAGCTTCCGCGCGATGTTGCGCGAGTACTCGACGTTGCCCTCGCTGCCGACCGTCCCCTCCAGCAGGATCACCCGGTCGACGTCGAACTGGTCCCGGATGAGGGGGGCGATCATCCGGTCGTAGTCGAAGCCGACCGGCACGATGTGGGTCTGCATACGCACCTCGTAGCGGTGCCGTTCATAAAAACAACCACTTCGCGCTCGCGGTCCGTCTCCCCGAACGGTCCGAGGCGACCGCTCGCCGGTCGGAGGGACCCGACCGCCGACGGATTTAGCGGTCCTCTCCCGTCCGAAACGAGAGGTCCAGCGTCGGCGCGGAGTGGGTGAGGCCGCCCATCGAGATCACGTCGACCCCGGTCGTGGCGTACTCCGGCACGGTCTCGACCGTGATCCCGCCGGAGGCCTCCGTCAGCGCGTCCGCGTCGCTAGCCGCCACGAGGTCGACGGCCTCCCTCGTCTCCGCCGGGGACATGTTGTCCAGGAGGACCACGTCGGCACCGGCCGCCGCGGCGCGCGCGGCGTCTTCCGGGTCCTCCACCTCGACGTCGAGGGCGGTGGCAAAGGAGGCGCGCTCGCGGAAGTGCTCTGTCGCGTCCACCAGCCCCATCTCGGCGACGTGGTTGTCCTTCACCATCACCATGTGCGAGAGGTCCAGCCGGTGGGTGTCGCCGCCGCCCGCCGCGACGGCCCGCTTCTCGACTCCGCGCAGGCCAGGCGTGGTCTTGCGCGTCGCCGCGATGCGCACGTCGCCGTCGACCTCGCGCGCGGCCGACACGGCGGCGGCGGTCTTCGTCGCGACGCCGGAGGCGTGGCCGGCGACGTTCACCGCGACGCGCTCGCCGCGCAGGACCGCCCGCGCCGGTCCCGCCACCCGCAAAATCGCGTCGCCGGGTTCGACGGCGGTCCCGTCGGCGAGTCGCTCGGTCACGGTCGCGTCGAGGTAGTCGAAGACCGCGCTCGCGGCGTCGACTCCCGCGGCGACGCCGGCCTCCTTGGCCACGAGCCGGCCGGTCGTCTCGCCGGGCACCTGGTTGGTCACGTCGTGGTGACCCACGTCCTCCCGGAGCCACCGCTCGATGTCGCCGTCCGTGAGCATCAGTCGTCGGCCGGCCCGGGCTCGGCCGGCTCGGCCGCGTCGGTCCGGTAGTGGGTCCCGACGCTCCGCTCGTTCGCCAGCGCCTGCCGAGTCACCAGCAGCGCCGTCACGGTCGCGTTGCGCAGCTCGTACAGCGAGCGTGAGGTCCGCGTCCGAACGTACGCGTCGACTTCGCCCTTGAGCCGGCGCAGGACGCCCAGCGCCCGGTTCAGGTCGTCGGCGTCGCGCTCGATCCCGACGCAGTCGTCCATCACGCGGCGCAGGCGGCGGAACTTCTGGCGGGCGAAGTCGTCCGGAAGCGCCGGGTCGCGGTCCAGCAGGGCCGGCGTCTCGACGGCCTCGGGGTCGGCGTCGCCCGCGGCCGCGTCGGCCGCGTCCGCGCCGGCGCGCAACCCCCAGACCAGCCCTTCGAGCAGGCTCGTGGACGCGAGCCGGTTCGCGCCGTGGACGCCGGTGCGCGCGCACTCGCCGACGGCGTAGAGCCGGTCGAGGCTCGTCCGCCCGCGGTCGTCCACGGCGACGCCGCCACAGAGGAAGTGTTCGGCCGGCGCGACCGGGATCCCGCGGGTCCAGTCGACGCCCCTGTCCTCGCACTTCCCGGCGAGGCCGGGGAACTCGTCGGCGAAGTCCAGCGGCTCCACGTCGAGGACCACCGATCCCGTCGCCTCGCGCTCCCGATCGACCGCGCGGGCGACCACGTCCCGCGGCGCGAGCTCCGCGTCCGGGTGGTAGTCCGGCATGAAGCGCTCGCCGTCGCCGTTCCGGAGGAGAGCCCCCTCCCCCCTGACGGCCTCGCTGACGAGGAAGCCGTCCTCGTCCGGCCCGGCGGCGTACGCGGTCGGGTGGAACTGGACGAACTCCGCGTCCGTCACCGTCGCGCCGGCGAGGGCGGCCATGGCGATACCGTCGCCCGTGGCCCCCGCGGGGTTCGTGGATCGGGCGAAGAGGTCGCCGACCCCGCCGGTCGCCAGCACGGTCGCGCCGGCGTAGACGGGGGTGCGGTCGCCCTCGGACTCCACGACTGCGCCGTGGATCCGTCCCTCGTGTCCGATCAGCTCCAGCGCGGCGGTGTCGGTCCGCAGCTCCGCGTCCGCGCGGTTGTCGAGGTGGTTCAACAGTGGGACGTGGACGTGTTTGCCCGTCTCCGCACCGACGTGGAGGATGCGGTCCTCGGTGTGAGCCGCCTCGCGGCCGAAGTCGAAGCCGCCGTCGCGGTCGGCGAACTCGGCGGCGGTTTCCGGGGGGTTCGCGCCGGCGGCCGCGTCCGTGCCGACGGAACCGTCCGCACCGCCGTCGAAGGTCACGTCCAGCGTCTCGACGAGCACGTCGCGCACGGCGTCGTTGGCGTTCTCGACGAGCACCTCGACGGCCTCCGGGTCGGCCGTGCCGTCGGAGGCGGCGAGGATGTCCCGCCTGAAGCGGTCCGGGTGGTCGCGGGCGACGGCGATCCCGCCCTGTGCCCACCAAGACGACGCGTCCTCGGGGCGGGTGGCCTTCGTCGCGACGACGACATCGTTCCCCTCGCGGGCCGCGGCGAGCGCCGCCGCGAGCCCGGCGATCCCCGACCCGACGACGAGCACGTCCGCGGTCTCGTGTCCGGTCATGGTCAGATCTCCAGCATTCGGTCGAGCGCGACCTCGGCGAGCTCCTTCTCCTCGGGCGCGACCTCGACGACGTTCGGCTCGCGGCCCTCGACCAGCTCCTCTAAGACCCACGCGAGGTAGTTCGGATCGATCTGGCGCATCGCGTTACAGTCCATACAGGCGTCGCCGCACAGCGGCACGACGTTCACCTCCGGGTGCCATCGCCCGAGGTGGTTGGCGAGGTGGATCTCGGTCCCGATCGCCCAGGTGTCGCCCGGGTCGGCGTCCGCGACCGTCTCGCAGATGGTCGCGGTGGAGCCGACCACGTCGGCCGCCTCGACGACCTCGCGGCGACACTCGGGGTGGACGACCACGCTGACGTCGTCGTGCTCCGCGCGGACCGACTCGACGTGCGACTCCCGGAAGCGCTCGTGGACCTGACAGTAGCCGTCCCAGAGGATCACGTCGTTCTCGACGACGTCGCTCGCGTCGACCGACTCGGGGTCCCACGGGTCCCACTCGGCGATCTCGTCTTCGAGCCCGAGCCGGTGGGCCGTGTTCTCGCCGAGGTGTTTGTCCGGGAGGAACAGCACCTTGTCGCCCCGGTCGAGGGCGTACTCGAACGCGTCGTGGGCGTTCGAGGACGTACAGACCAGCCCGCCCTGCTCGGCGCAGAACGCCTTGAGGTCGGCGTAGCTGTTCATGTAGGTGACCGGGACCACCTCCGCGTCGGTCTCGGCGGTCAGTTCCGCCCACGCCGCGTCGACCTGGAGGGCCTCTGCCATCCCGGCCATCGGACAGGACGCCTCCATGCTCGGGAGGATCACCGTCTGGTCGGGGTCGGTGATGATGTCGGCTGACTCGGCCATGAACGTGACGCCGCCGAAGACGACGTACTCGGCGTCGGCGGCGGCCGCCTCCTTGCTCAGTTGGTAGGAGTCGCCGACGAAGTCCGCGTGTTCGACGATCTCCCGTCGCTGGTAGTTGTGGCCCAAGATCACCACGTCGTCGCCGAGCGTTCGCAGCGCCGATTCGATGCGCTCCGTGCGCTCCGCTTCGGAGAGCGTTCGGTATTCGGGCGGAAGCTGTTCGAGGTTGTCGTATTTGAAGAGACTGAGATCAGTCTCGAACTCCGCAGTTTCCATTGCTGGCATCGTCGGGTACCTTCGTAACTCAGTCTGTAGAACCGAGTATTGAAAAAATCTTGTCTTCAATAACTATCGGTGATTAGAAACAGTACGCTTGGGGCCGTTCCGAAGCCGTTCGGTTCGTCTGTCTCCCCGACGCTCGGCGATGAGTGAGACGCGTCGGGGGGAATCGCGGTGCGACCGCCGAGAACACCACGATTATGCTGTGTCACTTCGTATCAACACACGGAATGTCACAGCAAGAGGTCCAACAGGAGTTGTACGTCGACCAGTACACGCTCGGCCTCGTCGGGCCCGACCAGGAGTGGGCGGGCACGGTCGCCGACGGGGGGACGGTGAAGACGTACACGCCGCCGGGCTGTTGGGGGCCGATGGTGACGCCCTCGTTCCGGGGCGGCCACGAGGTGACCCGACCGATCCGCGTCGAGGGGGCCGAGGTCGGCGACGCCGTCGCGATCCACATCCGCGACGTGGAGGTGACGAGCATGGCGACGAGCACGGGGTCGATGGCGGAGCGCGAGGGCGCGTTCGGCGACGACCCGTTCGTCGATCACCGCTGTCCCGAGTGCGGCACGACGTGGCCGGACTCGGTCGTCGAGGGCACCGGCGAGGACGCGATCCGCTGTGCGGAGTGCGGCGCGAACGCCTCCTCGTTCGGCTTCGAGTACGGCTACACCGTCGCCTTCGACCACGAGAACGCGGTCGGGATCACGCTCGACAAAGAGGGCGCACACGAACTGGCCCTCGACGCCGACGAGGTGATGGACATCCCCGAGAACGCGCGCCAGCACCCGATCCTGCTGTACGAGCCGGACGGGATGCCCGGCACGCTCGGCCGCCTCCGCCCGTTCATCGGCAACATCGGAACCACGCCGCCCGTCACCATGCCCGACTCCCACAACGCGGGCGACTTCGGGCAGAACCTGATCGGCGCGGACCACGACTACGGCGTCGAGACCGAGGCGGACCTCGAACTGCGCACCGACGGCCACATGGACGTGCCCGAGGTCCGGGCGGGCGCGACGCTGATCTGCCCGGTCGTCGTCGAGGGCGGCGGGGTGTACGTCGGCGACCTCCACGCGAACCAGGGCGACGGCGAGCTCTCCCTCCACACCACGGACGTGAGCGGGACGGTGACGATGGACGTGGAAGTGATCGAGGACGTCGACCTCGGCGGTCCCGTCCTCCTCCCGAACGAGGAGGACCTCCCGTTCATCAGCGCGCCGTACACCGACGAGGAGGTCGCGGCCGGCGACGACCTCGGCGCGGAACACGGCGTCGACGTCGACACCGACGCCGCGCCGATCCAAGTGATCGGCTCGGGTGCGACGGTGAACGACGCCACGCAGAACGCCTTCGACCGCGCCGGAGAACTGCTCGATATGAGCGAGGGCGAGGTCCGCGGCCGGTGTACGTTCACCGGCGGCGTCCAGATCGGACGGCTCCCCGGCGTCGTCCAACTCGACATGCTCGTGCCGATGGACCTCCTCGCCGAGGCCGGCCTCGACGACGCGGCGCGCGAGCAGTACGGACTGTAAGGAGAGGTCCCTCCCGGTCGGTTCGCTGATTTTTCCGGGCCTCCCGGCGCGGACGACTACGAGGCTCGATCCGCCCGGGTCTCCGTGGCCGTTTTCGCCGCAAACAACCCTGCGACCGAGACCACCGAAGCCCCAGCTGCGACGGCTCGCGCGCCTTGCTGCGCTCCTCGCGCGCCTTGCTGCGCTCCTCGCTCGCGTCGCTCGCTGCGGTGCTTGCTGCGGCGTGCTTCGCCCTCGCGGCTGCCCCTTCGAGTCCCGCCCGGCACCGCTCCGCAGCCGCACCTCACGCCTCCCCAGCCTCGTCGGCGGCTCCGCCGCCGGCGACGCCACCGCACCGCGTCCAGCACGTCACCCGTATCGGTAGAGGGTGCCACGACCCGCCCGTTTATGCCGGTGGAACCGGGAGGCTAACGCGATGAGTTCGGGCGGCGACTCCGACGGGACCGGACCGGCTGGCGGGTCGGCGAGCGACGCGGACGAGTTCGGCTTCGCGGAGCCGGCGACCGACCAGTCGTTCGAGAACGCGCTCGCGAAGGCGCGCGACGGGGTGCGGCTCACCGTCGACGACGCGACGGAACTGCTCGCGACCGGGACGGAGCGCGAGGGCATCGATCCGGTCCGCAAGGAGGCGGTGCTGGAGGCCGCGGACCGCCGCCGCGCCGAGACGGTCGGCGACGAGGTCACCTTCGTCGCCAACCTCAACAACAACGTCACGACGGCCTGCAACACCGGTTGTCTGTTCTGTAACTTCAAGGACTCCGCGCACGCCTTCGAGGCCGACAGCGACGTCGACCACGCCGGGTTCACCAAGCCGCCCGCGGAGTCGCGCGCGGTCGTCGAGGACGCGCTCGACATGGGGGTCTACGAGGTGTGCTCCGTCTCCGGGCTTCACCCGGCGTTCGCGCTGAACGACGAACACCACGAGATCCTCGCCGCGCACGACGACCCCGACAGCGAGGCGAACTACAAGCCGCCGGAAGCGTACGCGACCGACCCGGGCACGTACCGCGAACAGATGGCGGCGATGTCCGTCGGCGGCGTCCACCTCCACTCGATGACCCCCGAGGAGGCGTACCACGCGAAGCGCGGCACCGACTGGGAGTACGAGTCGGTCTACCGCGAACTCGCGGCCGCGGGGCTCGACTCCGCGCCGGGGACCGCCGCCGAGATCCTCGTCGACGAGGTCCGCGACGTGATCTGCCCGGGGAAGATCCGCACCGGCGACTGGGTGGCGGCGATGGAGGGCGCGGCGGCCGCCGGCCTCGACGTCACCTCGACGATGATGTACGGCCACGTCGAGACGGTCGCCCACCGCGCACAGCACCTGAAGGTGATCCGCGACCTCCAGGACCGGACGGGCGCGATCACGGAGTTCGTCCCCCTCTCCTTCATCCACCAGAACACGCCGCTGTACCGCCGCGGGGTCGTCGACTCCGGCCCCTCGCGCGCCGAGGACGAACTCGTGGTCGCGGTCGCGCGGCTCTTCTTGGACAACGTCGACCACGTCCAGGCCTCGTGGGTGAAGTCCGGCGACGCCCACGGGCTCAAGCTGCTCAACTGCGGCGCGGACGACTTCATGGGCACCATCCTCTCGGAGGAGATCACCAGCCGCGCCGGCGGCGAGTACGGCGAGTACCGTTCGTTCGACGACTACGTCGAGATGATCACGGCGATCGGTCGGACCCCCGTCGAGCGCTCGACCGACTACCGGACCCGCCGCCGGATCGACCCCGACGACGGCCCCCACGGTCCGCGGCTCGGCCCGCGCGCCGACGGGACGCCGATGCTGCCCGAGCGCTCGACCGGGGGCGACGCCGCCGGAACGTCGCCCACCGAGGCCGACGACTGAGCGGGCCGAGCGGTCGGTCGAGAGGACTGCTCGAACGACCGGTCGGGGCGACTGGTCGCGGACCCGATCGAACGGCCGATCGGTCGAACGCCGAACACGTTCCGCCCACCGCCGGCGACTCCCAGCGAGTGAGAACCGCCGGTATCGCCTTTATGGCGGTACTCGTTACCACGTGTGAGATGGGGGCACCAGACGCACGGCCGACCGACCGTCGGGCGAGTGAGTCCGAGGCGCGGACCGACGACGCGCTCGACGCTGACCGGCCGTCGCTCACGCGGTCCGACGAGCGACTGCTCTCGTACCTCGCCGACGTCGGTGCGGACTACCAGGCGTTCATCGCCGGGAACACCGGCCTGTACGCCGACCACGTCGAGTCGCGGCTGACCGCGCTGGCGGACGCCGGCCTCGTCGAGCGCGTCTCCGGCGAGGCCGTCTACCGCGTCACCGACGCCGGGCGCGACGCGCTGCGCGACGACTGCCCGCGCTGGTCGGACTGAGACGGGGACTCGAAGAGCGTATCAGAGAACGGTTCGCGTACCAGTCTCAATCCCCAGTACAGACCGGAGATGAGGATGGCGGGAGTGGGTCTCGCACGTTTGTGAGGTAGATATTTATAAGGAGGAATGTCGTATCGCTGCTGGTTGTTTATAAGTGATCGATGGCTCTGTGGTGACGGGCTCCAAAGCTCCAGCCGCTCGGCTGTACAATACTGTGATTGCTTATAAATCAGTTATCGACACGGAGACCGCCGAAGCCCCAGCCTCGTCGGCGGCCCTCCGCTTCGCTTCGGACCGCCGACTCCCTCGCGCGTGCTGTCGCCGGCGCGAAGCGCCGGCTGCTAGAGGGACCTTCGGTCCCTCGCGACTCGCGGCCGCCGGGGGCGGCCGCTCGCAGGCGCACGCCTCCGCACCGCCTTTATAAGTAATCGCCGCTGTCGCTCACAGTTCATTTAAATACTGTGCCGTTCCCACCGATCTGCGAGGCTCACTCCCCCCATTGATCAAGAGGTACCCTGCTTAGCGGCTAGTTAAACGACCGTTCAGCCGGAACCGGGACCCCGCAAACGGTTTTAAATCTCCCAGTATTCGGAGGCAGTTACCGCCCGGTTTCGACGCTTATCGACCGAGCTCCGCGTGCGCCGACGAGAGGTGTCGCGACCCGAGCGCCGCGAGCAGGTTGAGTTCGCCGGCGAGCGCGCACACCGCGATCGACTCCGCGAGCGCGTCGGCGTTGGTCCCTGCCGGGTCGCCGCCGCCGGCGACGCCGAGGATCTCCAGACTGGCCCGTTGGGTCGCCAGCTTCGTCCCGCCGCCGACGGTCCCCACTTCGAGGCTCGCCAGCGAGACGGAGACGTAGAGGTCGCCGTCGTCGGTCGTCTCGGCGGTCGTGATCGCGTTCGCGCCCTCGACGACCTGCGCCTCGTCCTGCCCGGTGGCGAGGAACATCGCGGCGACCGCGTTGGCGACGTGGGCGTTGAAGCCGAGCGCGCCCGCCTTCGCGGAGCCGACGAGGTTCTTCCGCGTGTTGATCTCGGCGATCGCCTCCGGGGTCGTGTGGAGCCGGTCCTCGACGACCTCGCGGGGGATCGTCGCGTCCGCGACGACCGAGCGGCCGCGCCCCTCGACGGCGTTGATCGCGGCCGGCTTCTTGTCCGAACAGAGGTTGCCCGAGAGCGCGACCAAGGAGGCGTCCGTCTCCGCCTCGATCACGTCGCAGGCCTCGCGGGTGGCGATGGTGGCCATGTTCATCCCCATCGCGTCCTTCGTGTCGTAGCGGAACCGGCAGAACACGTTGTTGCCGACGACGTACGGCGTCACGTCGAGCAGTTCGCCGTGGCTCGTCGTCGCCTCCGCGGCCTCGGCGAGCGCGGGCTCGTTGTCGCGCACCCACGCGACGAGCGCCTCGGCCTCCGCGACGCCCGCGACCCGGAAGACGGGCGCGCGCGTCATCCCGCTCTTGGTCACCCGAGCGGTCGCGCCGCCGGCGCGCTCGATGGCGGAGCAGCCGCGGTTGATCGACGCGACGAGCGCGCCCTCGGTGGTCGCCAGCGGGAGGTAGCGCTCGCCCGAGCGCGCGCTCCCGTCTATCGTCACCGGGCCGGCGACGCCGACCGGCACTTGGACGCCGCCGAGCGTGTTCTCGATGTTCGAGCCGTGGACCGCCTCGGCGTCGAACGTGTACTCGCCGAGCGCGTCGAGGTCGGCGTCCGTCGCCTCCGCGACGAGCAGCCGGCGCGCGGCGGTCGCCGTGTCGGCGTCGGCGTGGTCTTCCAGCTCGTGGAAGCGGAGGTCACCGTCGCGGACGCGGGCCGCGAGGTCCGCGGGAGTCGGTTGCGACATGCCGACCAGTCCTCGCGGCGGGCGCTAATGGCTGTCGGTTCCGGGGCTCTCGCGGGAGGACGACGAGACGCTCAACGGGCGACTACCCGCCGACGAACCCGGAGAGGCGCTCGCGGATCGACTCCCCGCCGAGCTTGAGGTAGTAGGCGTCGCCGCCGTCCTCGTAGTAGTCGTCGATGCGGCGGATCACCTCGAAGCCGAGGTGTTCGTAGAAGCCGAGCGCGGAGCGGTTGGTCGTGCGGGCGTGGCAGGTGACCGACCGGTGCTGCTCGGCCACGTCGGCGACGAGCCGCTCGGCGTGGCCGCGGCCGCGGTGGTCCGGATGAACGGCGAGAAAGAGGATGTAGCCGTCCCGGCGAACGGACGCGAAGGCGACGAGCCGGTCGTTCTCGACGAGCAAGTGGGCGGTCGACCGGCGGTAGGCGTCGACGAAGAAGCCGCGTCGCTGTCGGAGGACGCCCTCCGCGGACCGAATTCGCTCTTTGAGCTCCCACGCGGCGGTCGCGTAGTCGGACTCGCCGGGCGGGTCGGTCCGCTTTTCGACGTTGACGCTCACTGCGATGACCTAACACGCCAGCGGAATATAACTCCACCGCCAGCGGGGACCGTTGCGGGCGGCTGCGCCGCCAGCGGGAACGGTTGCGGGCGGCAGACTTCCTCTCGGCGGGTCGGCGTCGGTCCGCGGCGAGAGCGTGACCGAACGGACGAGAGCGCGACAGAAGGGTTTTGTCGCGGTCGCGCGTGGACAATCGCAATGGCTGACGAGTCGTCGGCGGCACAACTGCTCCGACGGGCGTTCCTCACGGGCGTCGCCGTCGTCGTCCCCGCCGTCATCACGCTCGTCGTGCTCGCGTTCGCGTTCAACGCGGTGTACGACTACCTCGACGCCTTCTCGTCGGCGGTCGTCGCCGTCTCCCCCGGACTCGGCCTCCCCATCGTCGGCGCGATCCCCCGCGAGGCCGCGATCGAGATCGCGACGCCGGTCGTGTTCGTCGCCGCCATCGTCCTCCTCGGCGCGGCGGTCGAGTCCTCGCGGTACGGCGAGCGCGCGGTCGACTACGTCGACGAGGCCGTCGAGCGGATTCCGGGGGTCGGCTCGGTCTACCAGGGGTTCCGGCAGATGAGCGACGCGATGCTGGACTCCGACAGCGGGAACTTCCGCGAGGTCGTCCTCGTGGAGTTCCCGACCGAGGAGACGTACACGCTGGCGTTCGTGACGAGCGAGACGCCCGACGTGATCGCGGACCACGCCGACTCCGAGGGCGAGGGGATGCGGACGCTGTTCATGCCGATGGCCCCGAATCCGGTCATGGGTGGCCACGTCGTCTTCGTCCCCGAGCGACGGATCGTCGACGTGGAGCTGACCGTCGACGAGGGGATCCGCGCGCTGGTCACGAGCGGCGTCGCCCTGGAGGAGGTCGCGGCCGATCTCGACGACGTCGACCCCTCCGACCTGCGCGCCGACGCGCCGGAGGGGACCATCGACGCGCGGTTCCCGTCGGACGAGCGGCCGGAGAGCGCCGGAGACCCTCGTGACGGAGCCGCCGGGGAGGGCGACGGCCGATGAGCTACGACCTCCGCGACCACACCGCCGACGTCGCGGTCGAGGCCACGGCCGACACCCCCTCCGCGCTGTTCGCGGCGGTCGCCGACGGACTCACCGCGGCGAGCGCGGAGTCGGTCCCGGCGGCCGGCGAGCGGTTCGAGTTCGCGGTCGAGGCCGAGGGCCGCGAGGCGCTGCTGTTCGACTACCTCGATCGGTTGATCTACGAGCGCGACGTGCGGCTCGTCCTCCCGGCGGACCACC
>NZ_AOJD01000022.1 GCF_000337415.1 Halorubrum tebenquichense DSM 14210
GCTCAGAGATGTGTATAAGAGACAGGTGGTACGCGTACGTCGTGTTCGACGTGTGACGAACGCTCGCGGCCACGGACGGCGGAATCGGTGAAAACCGTTATGGATTTCGAGTTCCTTGGTAACGTATGTCGAACCCTGGTCGAGACGAGGCGATCGAACCGACCGACCCCGGCCGGCGTTGGCGGGCCGGCGCGGCCGCCGGATTCGTCGCCGGCGCGGTGATGGGGGTCCTGCTCCACGGCGCGCTGGGGCTCATGCCGACGATCGGCGCGCTGATCGGCGTCGAGACGACGCTCGCGGGGTGGCTCGTCCACCTGTTCAACAGCGCGCTGTTCGGCGCGTTCTTCGTCGCCGTCTTCGACCGGTCCTTCTTCGCGGAGATGCGCGAGGACGTGGGAGGGTGCGTCTCGCTCGGTGTCGTCCACTCCGCGCTGCTCGGCGTGCTCACCGGCGGGCTGCTGTTGCCGGCCGCCATCGCGATCGAGGGCGCGACGTCGCTCCCGGTGCCGACGCTCCCGTTCCCGGGACTCACCGCGAGCTTCGAGTTCGGCGTCGTCATCGCGGTCGCGCACCTCGCCTACGGCGTCGTGCTGGGGCGAGCGTTCGCCGCGTTCACCCTCGCCGACGGCGGGATCGGGTGGCTCCCGATCGATCCCGCGAACCGGTAGCGGTCACGGTCACGGCCGCGGGCGTCGGCGACGACGCCTGCCGCGTCGCGCCCGCCTGACGCAACGCCCTTCCCCGCCCGCGTCGAACTCCGGCGTATGACCACGCGCGAAGTCGCCGGATTCGAGCTGCGGAAGGTGCGCGAACACGTCTGGGAGCTCCCCCGCGAGGGCGACATGAACGTCCCCGCGCGGGTGCTCGCCAGCGAGTCGCTCCTCGAAGAGATCGGCGGGGACGACACCCTCGAACAGCTCCGCAACGCGACGCACCTCCCCGGGATCGCCGCGCCCGCGCTGTGTATGCCCGACGGCCACCAGGGGTACGGGTTCCCGGTCGGCGGCGTCGGCGCGATCGACGCCGAGAACGGCTGTATATCCCCCGGAGCGGTCGGCTACGACATCAACTGCGGCGTCCGCATGGTGCGGACGGACCTCACCTACGACGACGTGCGGGGCCGCGAGGAGGAGTTGGTCGACGCGCTGTTCGAGGCGATCCCCTCGGGGCTGGGCGGCGGCGGCGTCATCGGCGGGACCGCGGACGCGATCGAGGGGGCCTTAGAGCGCGGCGTCGAGTGGGCCGTCGAGGAAGGGTACGGTGTCGAGAGCGACCTCGCGCGCTGCGAGGACGAGGGCCGACGCCTCGACGCCCGCCCGGAGTACGTCTCCCAGAAGGCGATGGACCGCGGTCGCAACCAGATGGGGTCGCTCGGCTCGGGGAACCACTTCCTCGAGGTCCAGCGCGTCACCGACGTGTTCCGCGAGGACGTCGCCGCCGAGTACGGCCTCCGCGAGGACGGGATCGTCGTCCTGATCCACTGCGGGAGCCGCGGGCTGGGCCACCAGACGTGTAACGACTACCTCCGCCGGATCGAGCGGGAGCACGGCGACCTCCTCGACGACCTGCCGGACAAGGAGCTGGCGGCCGCTCCGGCCGGCTCGGAGCTGGCCGAGGAGTACTACGGGGCGATGGGCGCGTGCATCAACTTCGCGTGGGCGAACCGCCAGCTGATCACCCACCAGGCCCGCGAGACGTTCGGCGAGGTGTTCGACGCCGACCCGATCGACGACCTCGGAATGGAACTGCTGTACGACGTGGCACACAACATCGCGAAGAAGGAGACCCACGAGATCGGCGTCGACGCCGACGGGAACCCGGCCGTCGGCGACGCGGTCGCCGACCGCGAGGAGCGCGAGCTGTACGTCCACCGCAAGGGCGCGACGCGGGCGTTCCCCGCGGGCAACGCGGACGTGCCCGAGGTCTACCGCGGCGTGGGTCAGCCGGTCATCATCCCGGGGAGCATGGGGGCCGGCTCGTACGTCCTCCGAGGCGGCGACGAGTCGATGTCGGTGTCGTTCGGCTCGACCGCGCACGGTGCCGGCCGCCTGATGAGCCGGACGCAGGCGAAACAGGAGTTCTGGGGCGGCGACGTACAGGACGACCTGGAGGACGGCCAGCAGATCTACGTGAAAGCGGAGTCGGGCGCGACCATCGCGGAGGAGGCCCCCGGCGTCTACAAGGACATCGACGAGGTGATCCGCGTCAGCGACGACCTCGGCATCGGCGACAAGGTCGCGCGGACGTTCCCGGTGTGTAACATCAAGGGCTGACTTCGGGCGGCGACGGTCGGCCGACCGGACGCTTATGTCGGATACCGCGGCCACCCCGAGGCGAGATGAGCGATCACTCGCGGAACGGCGGTTCGTCCGAGGCGGTCTCTCGTCGGTCGCTACTGAGTGGCGTCGCCGCAGTCGGAGGGTCGGGGCTCGCCGGCATCGGCGCGCTCGCCGCGTCGAGCCGACCGGCGGCCGCGGTCGACGGCGACCCCGCGGCATTCGAGGCCGGCGACGCGCCGACGGTCACGAGCAACGACGGGCGGATCGAGTCCGTCTATCTCTCGCCGAGGGTGACGGTGTCGTGGACCGACTTCTCGGAGGGCGTCGAGCGCGTGACGCTCTCGCTCGCCGTGGGGGCCGACGCCGGCGTCGACGAGGTGTATCGGGAGACGCTGACCGCCGCGGAGTCGGACGCGACGCCCGGAGACGTCGCCTCGGTCGAGGGGTCGACGGAGGGGAACGCCGACGCTCCACTCGACTTCGACGCGGTTGACGGCGGGCTCGCGGTTCGGTTCGCGCGCGCCGACGCGACCGCACGGGGCGACGCGGTGACGAGCGAGACGCTCTCCGCGACCGATCTACCGGGAGGAGAAGCGGAGACGACGACGCTGGACGTGGTGTTCCGTGCGGACGTCGCCGGCGGCGGCGACGAGGCGACCGTCGTCCGAACGACGACCGTCGACGTGACGGTCGAGAACCCCGCCGGCGACGCGACGGCGGGCGGCGAGGTGGACGTGGACGCCGCGTAGCCCGAACCGGTCGGACCCCGATCAGAGGTGCATCCCGCCGTCGACCCCCAACACCTCCCCGTGGACGTGGTCGTTGTCGATCAGGTAGCGGACGGAGTCGGCGACGGTCGCCGGGTCGCAGGCGTACTCGGGGAGGTGGGTGTCGACGTTCTCGTGGCCCCGGAACTCGATCGATTCGAGGTGATCGAGGATGACGTCGTTGAGGTCGGTGTCGACCGGCCCGGGAGCGACCGCGTTGACTTGGACGCCGTCCGGGCCGAGTTCCCGGGCCAGCGCGCGTGTCAGTCCGTGGAGGCCGGCCTTGCTCGCGGCGTACCCGGCGTCGACCGTGCCGAGCGTGCCGCCGACGCTGGAGAGGAAGACGACGTCGCCCCCGCTCTCGCGGAGGTGCGGAGCCGCGGCGCGGGTGACGCGGAACGCGCCCGAGAGGTTGGTGCCGATCACCGACTCCCAGGCCTCGTCGGTCGTCTCCTCCAGTCGGCTCGGCCGCGTGATGCCGGCGTTGTTGACGACCGCGTCGAGCGAGCCGAACTCGTCGACGGCCGTCTCGATCAGTCGGTCCGCGGCCGCGCTCTCGCTCACGTCGGCCCGAACCGTCACGGCCGACCCGCCCGCGTCGCGGACCCGTCGCGCCGTCTCGGCGGCGGCCTCCTCATCGGACCGGTAGTCGACAACGACGTCGCGGTCGGCGAGTTCGACCGCGGTCGCTCGCCCGATGCCCCGACTCGCTCCGGTGACTACGACTGCCATGCGACCGAGAAGCAATTACTGACTGATACTACTAACGAATATCTTCGGGCGGGTCGCCTCAGCGCTCCCGCTTCGCCTCCCGGCCGAGGTGGTCCTCGACGGCGGTGACCTTGTCGGCGGCCGACGACTCGCTCGTCCGCTTGTCGTCGATCTTGAGGACCGTGGAGACGCGGTCGCCGTCGACCGCCTCGTGGGCGGCCGCCGCGGCCGCGAACAGCGTCTCCGCGTCGTCGGCCTCGATGACGGTCCCCATCGGATTCGTCTCGTAGCTCACGTCGAAGTCGTCGAGCGCGGCGACGGCCTTCGCGACCTCGTCCGCCATGCTCTCCTCGATCACCGGCGCGACGCTCAACATCGCGATCGCTGTCATAGAGTTTGCTGGGCGGTGCGGTCACTTAAGCGGTCGGCGCGGATCGATAGTCGTCAGACGATCTCGGCGAGGTAAGCCAGTCAGACGAATTCCGGTCACGGATTACCGATCGCCGATACCGCCCACGAAAATTCCCCGCCTTCCGACACTCTCCCCTCCAGTGTCCGACCAGTAATGTCGGCATCCGGATGAACCGGTTTGAAGACGGTTCGTGCGGAGTCTTCTCCGGGGTACTCGTCGTCGAGCGTGAAGCGAACATCGTACCAGACTTGCGACTCGAACACGGCCTCATAGGTCCGTGCCTCTCCGGGTTCAACAACCGCCGTCGCGGTTAGATCGCGTTGAGGGACTACGACATCGGGAGTTCCGGTAACCGTGTCGTGCCCGTCTACTCGTTCACCGATCGTCGTCCCCATGTCGAGAACTTCGACGGAGATCTCGTGTGGAACGGAATGGTCGTTGCGGAAGTTCAAACTCCCCGCGGGCGGGTCCTCCGGAGACTCTGTCGAACGAATTTCGGAACAGCCTGCCACCGAGACACCCGTTCCTGCTATTCCCACGGCCTTCAGGAACGAACGCCGACGGAGGGAGGGCATACAGTAGTGTTCGAATCCAGCTTCAATAGTCTTCCTGAGCGGATCACGCGTGGGTAATAAATTGTCACCAGCGACCGTTTCTGGTCGAAGCGCGTCTGAAGCGTGGTATTTCAGCGGAACCTATCAGTTGTGAATCGCCGATCAACGGGGGCCACTGCCGAAGCCCCAGCCGCGAGGCGGGCGCACGTTCGCTGTGGTCCTCACTCGGTCGCTATCGCTCCCTCGTTGCGGTCCTTACGTCACCTGCGCCCGCCTCGCGGCTGCCCCTTCGAGTCCCCCCCCGCACAGCACCGCAGCCTCGTTCCTCCCCAGCCTCGTCAGCCGGCCTCCGCTTCGCTCCGGCCGACTGACTCCCTCGCACGCGCTCCTCGCGGCCGCCGAGGGCGGCCGCTCGTAGGCGCGCGCCACCGCAGCGGTCGATCAGGACAAGTCGCAGTGGGAGGGCGTTACTCCAGCGCGTCTTTGAGGAAGGACAGCTGGTGACCGATCGCGCCCTCGAAGTCGTCGCCGAGCACCGAGAAGTGGTCCGCGGGCATCGAGACCACCGTGCCGCGGTCGAGTCGCTCGCCGGCCGCCGCGACCGCGTCGGCGTCGACGATGGAGTCGTCGGTCCCGGCCAAGAGGAGCGTCGGGGCGCTGATCTCGTCGAGGCGCGTGACGGGTCGGTAGCCGACCAGTCCGAGCAGCGACCGCGCGGGGGTCTCGTTGCGCCACGCCGAGTCGCGGTCGACCAAGTCGATGTACTTCCGCTTCGTTCCGGGCTCCGTGATCGCCGCGAGCTCTTCCGTCCCGCCCACGATGGGGACGGTGCGGCCGCGACCGAACCGGTCGCCGATCCGGTCGCGGAGTCCCGCGGCGGCGGCGCGCGCGAGGTACCGTCCGCCGCGTCGCAGGGCGATCGCGCGCCCGTCGAGCATCGGGACGAGGCCGACGACCGCGTCGACGTCGCGGCGCTCCGCGGCGAGCGTGAGGACGTGCGCGGCCGACAGCGACGCGCCCCACAACACGAGGTCGTCGCCGACGGCGTCGACGCGCTCCACGCGGTCGATCGCGGCCGCGTACGCCGCGCGCTGTCGGCCCAGATCGATCGCCTGCGAGTCCCCGTCGGAGTCGCCGAATCCGGGGTGATCGAAGAGGAGGGCCGCGTAGCCCGCGTCGGCGAACCGCTCCGCGACCGCGGGGTAGCCGAACGTCCGCTCGGCACCGAGTCCGGGGGCCATCACGACGACCGGGGGGTCGTCGGGGTCGCCGCCGGGGAGATACAGCGTCCCGCGGCAGGTCGCGCCGTCGACGTCGAACGCCACCGCGCGCGTTGCGAACCGCTCGCGGGCCGGGCGCGACAGCCGTCGCTGCGCCCGGTTGACCGGGTTGCGGCGGGTCACCGGTCGGCCACCTCGTCGGTCTCGTCGGCCACCTCGTCGGTCTCGTCGGCCACCTCGTCGGTCTCGTCGGCCACCTCGTCGATTTCGTCGGCCTCCCCGTCGGTCTCGTGGGTGACGGTGTCGAGCACGCGGGCCGAGAACTCCGTCTCGGAGATCTCGTAGCTGTTGAGCGCCTCGAACCACTCCGCTTCGGCGTGCCACGTGCCGAGGACGTCGCCCGGGGACCGGACGACCGTTCCCTCGACGCGGACCGGGTCCCACTCGTCCGCCTCCGCGCGGTCGATGAGCGCGTTGAGCGCGCGCCCGATCTCGCCGCGGTGGATCTCGCGGCCGGGGAACGCCGTCATGTACGTCAGCTCCAGCGGGTCGCCGGGGTCGATCGATTCGACGCTGACGCCGTAGCTGCGGAGCGCCGGCTCCACGTCGGCCGTCCGCTCGTCGCCGGTCATACCCGATCCGTCGGCGGGGCGGGATAAATCGGTACCGGCACGCGACGGCGGCGCGGCTGGAGAACGAGCGGAACGAACGTCGAACGAAAGCCGCGGACGGGGGGCCCGGCCGCCCGAAGGCGACCGGAAGTGGGTTGTCAGAGGCACACGATTTCCCGCGCGGCCGGTTGTCGCTACTCCGCGAAGCGACATAAACGCTCGGGCCGGGGACCATTTATCCCGCTCCCGCCCCTGTGTCGGGTCACATGCTCACCGGGGCCGCGACGGCGCTGAAGCGAACCGACGACGCCGCGGGCGTCATCATCGTCGGCGGGGTGGTGACCCTGCTCGCGTGGGCCCTGACGCCGCTGTGGCTCGCCGGCGTCCTCTTCGTCAGCCCGGTGTTCCTCGTCGCGACCCCGGTCGCGCTCGCGCCGTGGCTCGTCGTCCGCGGCTACTTCGTCCGCGTGACGCGCCACGCGGTCGACGCGGGGGCCGCGGCGGACGCGCCCCCGCTCGTCGCTTGGGGGGAGTTGGTCCGCGACGGGCTCAAGTCGGTCCTGCTGTCGGCGGCGCTGCTCGCGCCGCTCGCGGGCGGACTCGCGGTCGTCGTCGGTGCGGCCGCCGCGCTCGTCGCCGGCCCCGTCGACCCGACATCGGTCGCGGCCAGCGTCGAATCGACGCTCGGACCGAACGGGCCGGCGGCGGTCGCCGCGGTCGCCGGCGCTGCCGTCGCCGCGCTCGTCGGCGCGTACCTCCTCGCGTTCGCGTACGTCCGGCCCGCGGCGCTCGCCGTGTTCGCGGCCTCCGGCCGGCTCAGGAGCGGCCTGAACCCGCGGCGGGTGGTCGGCGTCGCCGCGACCGGTCCGTACGCCACCGGGTGGATGCTCGGCGTCGCGGCGCTCGCGGTCGGCTCCGCCGTCGCCGCGCCCGCGATACCGCTGGTCGTCGGCGTCGCGGTCGCGTTCGCCGTTCGGGTCGTCGCCCACGGCCTCTACGGACGCGGGGCCGGCAGGGCGATGGCCGGAGGGCCGGCGGACGGAAGGGCGACGGCGAACCCGGGCCCGGAGTCGGCCGACGCGCCGAGCCCCGGCGACGCCGACAGCGGACGCGACCTCGCCGACAGCGGACGCGTCGTGTCCGATCGCGGCCCCACCGCTGATCGCGGGCGCGACGGCCCGCCGACGCCCGTCGTGTCCGGCGACGGCGGCCGACCGGTGCGGGACGAACCGCCGGCCGCGGTTCAGGTCGGTCGCGCGGTTCCGGTCGAGGGCGACCACGACGCCGCTGGAGACGACCGCGGCGTCACCGCCGCCGACCGCGACGCCGGGGGAGACCGTTCGGACTCCGACGGCGGCTTCGAGTGGGGGCCGGCGCTGGACGACCCGGAAGACAAGGGTTGATACGGTCCCGAGCGAACCCACGGCCATGCGCATCTCCGAGCGGGGGTACGGCGAGGAGGGCCGGGAGCGGCTCACGCTCGTCCCCGAGAACGTCGACGACCTCTGGCACCTCGCGCACGTCCTCGAACCCGGGGACCTCGTCGAGGGCGACACGACGCGACGGATCCAGCGGAACGACGACCAGATGCGGGACACCGGCGGGCAGCGCGAGCACATCTTCGTCACCTTACAGGTCGAGGACGTGGAGTTCGCGCGGTTCGCCAACCGCCTCCGCGTCTCGGGCGTGATCGTCGGCTGCTCGCGGGAGGACCAGCTCAACGCCCACCACACGCTCAACGTCGAGGAACACGACGAGATCACCGTCGAGAAGCACTTCAAGCCCGACCAGACGGAGCGACTGGAGGAGGCCACCGAGGCCGCAGAGAACCCCGACGTGGCCATCGCGACCGTCGAGGAGGGGGCCGCGTTCGTCCACACGGTCCAGCAGTACGGCACCGAGGAGTACGCCTCGTTCACGAAGCCGACCGGGAAGGGGGAGTACTCCCGGCCGCGCGAGGAGCTGTTCGCCGAGCTCGGCGACGCGCTCGCGCACCTCGACGCCGATGCGGTCATCCTCGCGGGACCGGGGTTCACCAAGCAGGACGCCCGCGACTACGTCGACGAGGAGTACCGCGACCTCTCCGACCGCGTCACCACGGTCGACACCTCCGCGGCGGGGGACCGCGGCGTCCACGAGGTTCTGAAACGCGGCGCGGTCGACGAGGTACAGAAGGAGACCCGCATCTCGAAGGAGGCGAACCTCATCGACGAGCTGACCGAGAACATCGCGAAGGGCGCGAAGGCGACGTACGGCCCCGAGGACGTGGCCGAGGCGGCCGAGTTCGGCGCGATCGAGACGCTGCTCGTCGTCGACGAGCGGCTCCGCACCGAGCGCCAGAACGACGGGGACTGGGAGATCGACGTGAACGAGGTGATCGAGTCGGTCGAACAGCAGGGCGGCGACGTGGTGGTCTTCTCCTCCGAGTTCGCGCCCGGCGAACAGCTGTCGAACCTCGGCGGCATCGCCGCAATCTTACGCTACCGGCTTCAGTGAACCACGAATTTTGAACTGCGGTGGCGCGTGCCGGCGAGCGCCCGGAGGGCGCGAGGCGCACGCGCGAGGGACGCGGCGACCGGAGCGAAGCGAAGGGAGCCGCGAGGCTGGGGAGGCGTGAGGTGCGGTCGCTGTGCGGGGCGGGACTCGAAGGGGCAGCCGGGAGGCGGACGCAGGCGACGTAAGCACCGCAGCGAAGGAGCGACAGCGACTGAGCGAGGAGCACAGCGAGCGTGCGTCCGCCTCCCGGCTGGGGCTTCGATGGTGTTCGTGTCGATCAGCTGTTTATCTCCAATTCCTACATCGTACAGCCTCCCGGCTGGGGCTTCGGCGGTCGTGTTCTCTCAGGAAGTCGAATCGTTCCCACCGAAATCAATCACGTACAGCGGCCGTGACCTTATGAGAGCGCGTCGTCAACACCGGATCGATGGCGGACCGATCCGGCGGTGACGAGGCCGTCTCGACGACCGCCGACCGTGAGAGCACCGACGACCCCGACGCCGACCCCCACCCCTCCGACGCCGACCCCCTCCCGGACGACATCGACGCGGGCGTCGACGAGGAGGTGAAACGCCGGCTCCGCGAGGCGTACCTCAACGACGAGGAGAACGTCCTGATCGTCACGCGGGTGCGATCCGTCGGCGACCGCGTCGTCGTCGAGATGCGCCCGCCCCACGGCGACGCCACGCACACCGAGCGGTTCGACGCGCCCCGCGACGGGTCGCTGGCGGAGTCCGAGGCGTTCCTCGACTTCCTGGACGCGGCCGGCGTCTCGCCGCTCGACGTGGACGAACTCGTCGGCGCTCGCGTCCCCGCGACCTACGACCCCGACGAGGGCTGGCGGGTCGACCCCGCGTACCGCGCCGGGTCGGCGGCGGGCGGCGGAAACCGGTTCGCAGACGCCCGCGAGTGGCTGTGGACCTACCGGACGTGGCTGCTCGCCGCGCTGCTCGTCGGCGGCGAGTTAGCGTTCGTCGCCGTGGTAATTCTGGTGTACGCGTGAGACGAGGGACCAAATATATCGGACATTATCGGAAGCAAATCTGATGGTGATAGCGAATTAGATGATTCTGAAACCACAGATGAAGATGTGGAGAGTCTAATAATAGACTGAATTGAGAGAAGAAGTACTGAAGGAAGAGTCAAAAGGTGAGGAAAGCAACAATTAGCACATGGATCGTAGACAGTACATTTCCATAGCAGGTGTTGGTACACTTAGTACATTAGCAGGTTGTTCAGGAGATCCCTCTGGAATCATTAGCGATGATTCAGAAGGATCAGATTCATCAGAAAATCCTGAATCAGAAGATGGGGATCAGTCTGGCAATGATGGCTCTGAGAACGAGGATCAATCCACCTCTGGCTCTTCGGACGATATTATTCAGACTACTTTAGAAGGAAGTGGGTCTAGTCTCCGAGAAGTCTCAATTGAGAACAACGGCGTCGTTGTGCTTAGTGCCGATACAGATTCTAATCTGGAGATTTTGTTTCTTAACGCAAGTGAAGAAGTCGTAGATTCCGTTGAGGTAGAACTTGACCAACCATTCAGAAGAACGATAGTAGAACTTCCTGCCGAGGAATACGCTGTAGATATTCAGACAGAGGGCGATTGGAGTATCACTATTGAACAACATCCAGTTGTATCCCCAGAAGAAGTAGACACCAGCTTCCCTGTGGAGATCGAAGCAAATAGCGAGGAAGTTTTTGGACCATTCTTGCTTGAGGGATTTTACCGACCAGTAGTTCAGACTAATGGGTCTATGGCAGTGAGATTTTTTGATCAAAATGGAGTTCCAGTTAATGATCCAATAATTTTCGAGGCGTCAAGTGATTACGACGAATCCCCGGTAGAGTTAGATCCAATTAATATCGACAGCGTATGCTGGATGAACGGGATTCTTGCTGAGGCACGATATCGGGACGAAGAAGACGAGCTATACTACAATCTTAGACTTGAAGAGCCAGAATAACCTTATTTTGCCCTCAATAAGTGGAATCTTCCTGCTATCAGCCCGATAACAGCACCAGTAAAGTGAGCCATAATACCGCTTCCTTCTGGTGAAAAGTAGAGTGTAATACCAGACGCCAGAATAAGAACCAGAGCAGAGATCGTCTTTCCAGAGACGTAATCAGCAAGTGGATTCGCTATTGCTAGATATCCCATTAAGGCAAATCCAGCCCCACTAGCTCCAAGGGCAGGAATTGCTGTTCCATAGTACTCCATAATAACAGCTTGAGTAACTCCAGCAACAACTCCGCTGAAGATGAAGAATAGGTGGAAGCGAATCCAAGACGAATTGAGTGAGATAATCCCTCCAACAATAGCGATTACCGTAGCATTGCTAATCAGATGCGTCGTATTGGCGTGTGCGTAAATAGAGAGAATGATGGATTCTGGATGTTCATCTAGTGGTGTTGTGAAAACAAACGGTTCAGTCACACCACCAGCACCCATAAAGGCAGTCCATCCAACAATAGAAACCACACACATTACACTCAGAGTCTGTAAAACTGGATTCCAGAATAGAAGCGATCCGATACTCTGATCAGAATCCTTCTTCTCAGTGTCCTCGTCTGGATCTTGTAGAGAGTCAGGAATGGAGGGTGAAGACATACACTCAACTTCAGCAGCAAGCTACAAAAGTGGTACCGCAAGGCTCTGTTGAAATCCTCAGAGATTACGGATACGTCCAGTAGCCTGACCGGATACAAGCCCTCCGAAAATCGCAGTTGCTCCAGTTTGATGAGTAGGCATTTGACCTGGCCCCGCGTACAGTCAACCGCTACTCTTCGAAATTATTTCCCCCAGAAGGGGTCCCGCTTGCGACGCGTCTCCAAGTAGCCCTGGAGCGCCTCGCGCTCGTCGGCGGTGATCTCCTCTTTCAGCTCCTGCTCTAGGATCTTCGCGTGCTTCTCGGGCACGTCGGTCCAGAGGGTGTCGCCCTCCTCGATGTCGCGCCCGACCGTCGGGCCGTCGATGGCGATGCTGACGCGCTCGCCCGAGCGGGCCTCGTCGACGTCCTCGCCCTGCTTTTGAATCCCGGAGAGGCCGCCGACGCGCTCGAACTCGTTGCCCTCGAAGTAGCCGACGTTGCGGTTGTTCTGGAGCGTGCCAGCGATGATCTCGACGCCGACGACCGCGGGGTCGTTCTGCCGGAACGTGTGGTCGGGGAGGATGCGGAAGCGGGCGGGGCGCACCACCTTGTCCAGCACCGTCTCCTGTTGGGCGCGCTGCTTCTCCTCAACGTAGCGCTCGTAGTCCTCGACCAGCTGGTAGATGACCTCGTTTTTGAACAGCTTCACGTCCGCGTTCTCAAGGTCGGACTCCGCGTTCTGGAGGAGGTCGACGTTGAAGCCTAAGATCGCCTTGTGTTCGTCCTGGTTGGCGGTCTCCGCGACGGCGATGTCGCGGGGCGCGATGTCGCCGACCTCGGCGCGCAGGATGGGGACCTCGGCCTCGCGGAGGGCGTTCGCCATCGCCTCCAGCGAGCCGAGCGTGTCGGCCTTGACGACGACGCCGTTCTCGGCGGTGTCGACCTCGATCTCCGCGAGCTCGGCTTTCACCTCCTCGATGACCTCGTCGACGGTGCGGTCGCGGACGACGCGGACCGGCGCGCCCGCCATCGCCTGATCGAGGTCGGGCGCGGCGATCTTCACGCCGGCCGCGGCCCCGATCTCGCCGACCTTCTCGAACTCCTTCTCGGTGCGGATCTCCGCGAGCGGGCGCGGGCGGAGCAGCGCGCGGACCTCGGTGACGATCGGCTCGTTTTGGCCCCCGACGACGATCTGATCGCCGTTGCGGATCACGCCGTCGTAGACGACGGTGTCGACGGTGGCCCCGAACCCGCGCTCGTCTTTCACTTCGAGGACCGTCCCCTCCCCCGGTCCCCGAACGTCGATGGCCATCTCCTCTTTCATGAACCGCTGGGAGAGTCCCATCAGGACCGTCAGCAGGTCCGGGACGCCCTCGGCGGTCAGCGCCGACAGCGGGACGACCCCGATGTTCTTCTGGAAGTCCTGGACGCGCCAGTAGAGGTCCGCGGAGAAGCCGGCGTCCGACAGCTGGCCGATGATCTCGTAGAGGTTCTCGTCGAGCATCGACTTCGCGCGCTCGGACTGCGCCTCCATGCTCCGCTGGATCGGTTCGCCGTCCTGCGGGTTCCACCCCGGGGTCGTGTCGACCTTGTTGGCCGCGACGACGAAGGGGGTCCCGGTCCGCCGGAGGATGTCGATCGCCTCCTCCGTCTGCGGCTGGAAGCCGTCGTTGACGTCGACGACCAGCACCGCGATGTCGGCGAGCGCGCCGCCGCGGGCGCGCAGCGTCGAGAAGGAGTGGTGGCCGGGCGTGTCGATGAACAGCAGGCCGGGCAGATCGAAGTCCGACGGGTCGATCAGCTCGCCGGCCATCCCGGAGATGGTGTCGAGCGGGATGTCCGTCGCCCCGATGTGTTGGGTGATCGCGCCGGCCTCGCCCTCGCTGACGGCGGAGCCGCGGATCGTGTCGAGCAGGCTCGTCTTGCCGTGGTCGACGTGGCCCAGCACGGCGACGATGGGGGTTCGCAGGGTGTCCGCGTGTGTGTGGTCGGTCATATGTGATCGCCCCGAGAAGGTTATACCGTCCGTTCCGCCCGGCCGTCAGTTAAGCCTTTCAAAATGCCGCGACGAACCGAGGCGGAGAACGCGGGCTCCGTCCGTCGTCCGTCCGACGGCCCGTGGCGTTTAATACCGTCGCCCGGGACCGTGCGGGTATGGTCGACATCCTCGCGGAGAACCTCTCCGGGAAGGCGGTGATGAGCGCCGACGGCACGGAGCTCGGGGACCTGTACAACATCACGATGAACCTCGAGTCCGGCGAGCTGAACCACCTGCTGGTCAGCCCGCACGAACAGCTCAGGCCCGGACGCGTCGACTTCGACGTCGACGAGATGGGGCGGCTCCGAGTACCGGTTGCGAACGTGCAGGCGGTGAAAGACTACATCGTCGTCGCCCGCTGATGGAAGTCCTCGACTCGTCCGCGTTCATCCGCGAGTACACCACCGACGACGACGTGGTCTCCATCCCGGCGGTCCACGAGGAGCTCACCGGCGAGGTGGCGCTCCGCTTCGACGCGATGGAGGGCTCCGGGATGACGGTCCACGTGCCCGCACCGGAGGCGGTCGACCGGGTCCGCCGCGCCGCGAAGGGGTCGGGCGACGCCGCGGAGCTGTCCGACACCGACATCCGGCTGATCGCGACCGCGCTGGAGCTTCACGCGACGCTCGTTACCGACGACTACGCGATGCAGAACGTCGCCGAGCGGCTCGACCTGCCGGTCGAGGCGATCGCCCGCGACGGCATCTCGGAGGAGCGGGAGTGGCGGTTCCAGTGCGTCGGCTGTAACCGGACCTTCGACGAGAACAAAGAGCGGTGCCCGATCTGCGGGAGCGACCTCACGAGAAAGAACCCAGCCTGAGCGGTCGGAGTCGAACGTAACTCCGCACGAACTGATTCTGCGTGCGACGGATTCTCCGCGTGGCAGCCGATCGCACGCGACCGACCGATTGAACAGGCGGCCCGCCGACCCTCGGACGTGAACGCCTTCGAGGATCTCTCGCCGGACGCGCTGCGCGACGGACGGGCGGACGCGATTGACGACGCCGTCGCGACGGCGCTCGCCGCGCACCCGCTCGACGGGGTCGAGACCGAGTACCCGCACTATCAGGGGGTCGTCGAGGGGCCGGAGGCACCGCCGCGCCCCGCCGAGAATCATCCGGTCTTCTACGGCTGCTTCGACTGGCACTCGGCGGTCCACAGCCACTGGGCGCTCGTGCGCGCGCTGCGGCTCGTCCCCGATCACCCCGACGAGACCGCGATCGAGACATCCATCGACGAGCGGCTGACCGCGGAGAACGTCGCGAGCGAGGTCGCGTACCTCGACGAGAACCCGGGCTTCGAGGAGCCGTACGGCTGGTCGTGGTTGCTCCGGCTCGCCGCCGAACTCCGCCTCTGGGACGACCCGCGCGCCGAGGCGTGGGGCGAGGCGCTCGGCCCCCTCGAAGACCGGGTCCGCCGCGGGGTCCGCGAGTCGTTCCTCGACGTCGACCGCCCGCAGCGCGTCGGCACGCACGGCAACACCGCGTTCGCGCTCGCCGGCGTCCTCGACTACGCCCGGGTCGTCGGCGACGACGACATCGAACGCGAGACCGAGGCGACGGCCCGCCGGCTCTACGCGGACGACGCCGACCCGGTCGTGGGCGCGGAGCCGGTCGGGTGGGACTTCGTCTCGCCCGCGCTCGCCGAGGCCGACCTCATGCGGCGCGTCCTCGACTCGGAGGCGTTCGCGGCGTGGCTCGACGAGTTCCTCCCGGACCTCACCGAGCCGCCGCACGACGCGCTGCTCTCGCCCGTCGACGTCGAACCCGACGAGGGTGACGGCGCGGCGATGCACCTGATCGGGCTCAACGTCTCCCGGGCGTGGTGTCTCGCGGGGCTGGCCGACGCGCTGGCGGAGCGAGAGGGGCCGGCGGCCGACCGCCTCCGAGGGCCGCTGGACGACGCGGCGCGCCGCCACGCCGAGGCCGGGGCCGCGGACGTGCTCACCGACGACTACGCGGGGTCGCACTGGCTCTCCTCGTTCGCGCTGTACCTGCTGACGCGGAACGAGGGCGGGATCGCTCCCGGGCCGGCTTAGCCCGTCTCCGTCGGCTCCGGGGACTCGCCCTCGACCGGGGCGGCCGGGTCGGGCTCGGCGACCCCGAGGGCGTCGTCCGAGAGGTCGCTGCCGTCGAGCCGCGGGACGCGCTCCCGGAGCCGGGAGGCGGCGGCGCGGGCCTCGGCGAACTCAACCTCGGCGAGCGCGCGGACCAGCGCGGCGGCCCGCTCCGCCCGCGCGCGCTGCCACGACTCCTCGCGCGACTCGTAGGTGCGGATCGCGCGCAGGAAGTCGGCCTCGGAGAACTCCGGCCAGTAGGGCGCACAGAAGTAGACGGCGGCCTCGTTCCCGTTGGCGTGCCACGGGAGGAAGTTCGAGGTGCGCTCGTCGCCGCCCGTGCGGACGATCAGGTCGACGTCGCGGATCGGGCGGTCGTACAGCCGGGACTCGACGGTCTCGACGTCGACCGCCTCGGGGTCCATCTCGCCGGCGTCGACCTCCCGGGCGACGTCGCGGGCGGCGTCGAGCAGCTCGGTCCGGCCGCCGTACGCCAGCGCGACGTTGAGCGTGAACCGGTCGTTTGCGGCGGTGCGTCGCTCCGCGTACTCGACCGCGTCGCGGACGCGGGGCGGGAGGCGGGGCACGTCGCCGATCGCCCGGACCCGCACGCCCTGCTCGTGGACGCGGTCGGCGTCGGCGAACTCCCGGAGCTTGCGCTCCAGCAGGTCGAAGAGGGGTTCCAGCTCCTCGTCGGGGCGCTCGAAGTTCTCCGTGGAGAAGGCGTAGAGGGTGAGCTCCGAGACGCCGAGGTCGGCGCACCAGTCGAGGACGCGCTCCGTGGTGTCCGCGCCGGCGCGGTGGCCGTCCGGGGCGTCGTCGCCGCGCTCGCGGGCGTACCGACGGTTCCCGTCCTGAATGACGGCGACGTGGTCGGGGACGTCGTCGATCTCGCGGCGCAGGTGCCGCCCGTACGCGCGCTCGACGACGCCGCGGAGCCGGTCCAGCATTCAGGTTAGTTCACCGGACCGAGGGATATGTACTTTTACCCTCGGGACCCGCGGACCACACGCGATGGACGCCGCCTACGTCTTCCGCGTCGAAGTCCGGTTCGAACCGCCGGAGGCCGCCGTCGACCCCGATCGGTTCGAGACGACGGCGGAGATCCCGGCGAGCGAGCCCGGCACCGACGGGTGGCTGTTCTTCCGCGACCGCCTGTGGCGCGGCGAAGTCGGCGACGACCCGTCGTTCCGACGGCTGGCGGCGTCGCGGCTGGGCGTCGCGGACGCCGCGGGCGTCGCCGTCGCCGCCGCCGACTTCCGCGAACTCCGCACCGACGAGGCGTACCTCGACGCGCTGAAAGACGCGATCGCGGCGGACTTGCCCCGGTTCAACGCCGACTCGGCCGACGAAGTTCTCCACAAGTACCTCGGGTCGTCGGTCCACGTCCGGGGCTGAGCGGCTGGTGCGAGGAGGTGATTTATTCCGGCTCGCGGCGGTCCGTCCGGTATGTGCCCTCCCTCCGACGAGGTGACCGAGACGCTCTCCGAGACGGCGGACCCTGCGGACGGGGCGACCGAGCGCGAGTCCGTCGGCGAGGCGACCGAGCGCGACGCCCCCGAGTACGACGCCGTCGACCGCTACTGGATCGTCCGGCAGGCCGTCGAGGACGCCCTGATGAACGTGTTCTGGACGTTCGTCCTGCTCGGGTTCGGCCTCGCCCTGCTGGCGGGGGGCGTGCTCGCGATGTTCGGTAACGGCGACTCACAGATTTCGCTTCTCGTCGGCGTCGCGCTGGTCGGTCTCGGCGTCGGAAACGTCGCCGTCGCGCTCGACGTGTCGATCCCGTTCTTGAGCGCCGACTGAGCGCGTTTCGAACGGCTTCGGAGCCGCTTCACAACCCATTTATCCGGTGCCGTCGTAGGGTTGTCGAATGCGCCCCGCCGACTACGACTTCCACCTGTTCGACCTCGACGGGACCCTCGTCGACGCCGAGTGGGAGTACACGCGGACGGTGTTCGACCGGGTCGGCGACCGACTGGGCCGCGAATTCACCGACCGGGAGGCGTACGTCCTCTGGCACGGGCTGGGCGGCCCGCGCGGCGAGACGCTCCGCGACCTCGGGGTCGACCCGGACGCGTTCTGGCCGGCGTTCCACGCCGTCGAGGACCCGGTCGCCCGCGCGGAGGCGACGTTCCTCCACGACGACGCCGCGCGCCTGCTCGACCGCGTGGCGGAGGTCGGCGGTCCCACCGGGCTCGTCACCCACTGTCAGGAGTTCCTCGCCGACCCCGTCCTCGACCGCGTCGGCCTCGACGGCCGCTTCGACGCGGTCGTCTGCTGTACCGACGAGACCGGGTGGAAACCCGACCCGGACCCGATCGAGGCCGCGATGGAGTCGCTCGGCGTCGACCCCGGTCGACACCGCGGCTACTACGTCGGCGACGGCGAGAGCGACGTGGCGGCCGCCTGGAACGCCGGGCTCGACGCGGTCCACGTCGAGCGCGTCGGCCACGAGGACCGCGGACGGTGCGTTCTCGGCGACCGGCGCGTCGGCGGGCTAGACGAGCTGGTGGAGCCGACCTGAGCCGCCGTCGCACGCTCGGCGGTCGCGCCGCTCGCTCGGTCGCGCCGCTCGCTCGGTCGCCCCTACGACCCGGTCGGAGCGCGGAACCGCTCCTTGCCGCACTTCGGACAGCGCTCCACGACCTCGTCCGGGCCGACCGCACCGCTCCGATCGGTCGCTCCGCGCGGACCGGCCACCCCGTCCGAACCGGCCACCCCGTCCGAACCGGCCACCCCGTCCGAATCGGACACCGCGTCCGAACCGGCCACCCCGTCCGAACCCGTCGCTCCGTTCCGGTCGATCACCACGGCGCGTCGCTCGTACCGGTGTCGGCAGACGAGACGTCGGATGGTCGCGCGCATATCGATCCGGACAACAATCGCCGATAAAGAAAGTTCCGTAGAAACGTATTTATACACATAATACGGTTCATTCGTGTGTTTATCATCCAAAACAGTGTCTAGAAAGGCACTCTATCTGGTTAGGAAGAAATGATTGTCATTTCGGATATCCGGAGCAGACACCCTCGGCCGCCCGGGACCGAAACCGTCGTGAGGCGTCGGCCGAACCCGTCCGTATGACGAAGTGGTTCCACAGCGGCCGCCGCCGCGACCTCTGCGCGCTGCTGTACGACCACGGCGAACTGCGCGCGCAGTCGGCGAAGAGTCGGCTCGAATCGCACTACGACGAGCGGATCGACCCCGGTTCCTTCTACAGCACCCTCTCCGCGCTCGTCGAGAGCGGCCACCTCGACCGGCGGACCGAGGGGATCGCCGACGTGTACACGCTCACCGAGGCGGGCGAGGCCGCGCTGCTCGACCACTACGGGTGGCTCGGCGAGCGGATCGACGGCGGCGACGGCGACAGCGGCGACGGCGACAGCGGCAGCGGCGGGGACAGCGGCGGCGGCGACAGCGGCGGCGACGGGGACGCCTCGGGGGGCGACGAGCCGGACCTCAAGCATTAACAACTTCTGCTGCGTGGGTTAATACATGACAGTCGTCAGCGTCTCCATGCCCGAGGAGTTACTCGAACGGATCGACCAGTTCTCCGAGGAACACGGCTACACCGGCCGCAGCGAGGTGGTCCGCGAGGCGTCCCGGAACCTCCTCGGCGAGTTCGAGGACGCGAAACTGGAAGACCGCGCGCTGATGGCCGTGGTGACCGTCCTCTTCAACTACGAGACGACGAGCGTCGAGGAGCGGATGATGCGGCTGCGCCACGAACACGAGGGGATCGTCGCGTCGAACTTCCACAGCCACGTCGGCTCACAGTACTGCATGGAGCTGTTCGTGCTGGAGGGCTGTCTGGAAGAGATCTCGACGTTCGTGGGGAAGGTCCGCGCGACGAAGGACACGCTCACGGTCGACTACAGCGTCACGCCCGTCGACGAGTTCGGCGCGGGCGCGCTCGGCGAGGGCGGCGCGCACGCCCACGGCGGGCACGGCTCCGCGGAGGACACCGAGGACGCATCCGCCGGAGAGGACTGAACCGACGCGACGGCCGCGGTCAGGCGGTCTCGGGGCGGACAGATTCGAGCGCCGCGTCGAAGTCCGCGTCGGTGATCCCGACCTCGTCGGCGTGGTCGTTGGCCGCCTCGCCGTGCTCGTCGGCGACGCGCTCGATGGCGCGCATCGCGGCGGCCCGCGACAGGGCGGCGATCTCCGCGCCGGAGTACCCCTCCGTCTCGTCGGCGAGCCGGTCGAGGTCCACGTCGGCGACGACCGGTTTCTCGCGGGTGTGAACGTCGAGGATCTTGCGGCGCGACTCGCGGTCCGGCTCGGGCACCTCGACGTGCGTCTCTAGGCGGCCCGGACGGAGCAGCGCGCGGTCGAGCGCGTTCCGCCGGTTGGTGGCCGCGAGGACGACGAGGTTCGGGTTGTCGCTGGCGCGGTCCAGTTCCGTCAGCAGCTGCGAGACGACGCGCTCGCCGACGCCCGAGCCGTCGCCGCCGGCCGCGTCGCGATCGGTCGCGACCGCGTCGATCTCGTCGAAGAAGACGATCGCGGGGGCCGCCTGCCGGGCGCGGTCGAACAGCTCCCGGACCGCCTTCTCCGACTCGCCGACGTACCGGTCGAGCAGCTCCGGCCCGGCGACCTGAATGAAGTTGACGCCGCTCTCGCCGGCGATGGCGCGCGCGAGCATCGTCTTCCCGGTCCCCGGCGGCCCGTGGAGGAGGACGCCCGTCGGCGGGTCAGCGCCCGCGGCGTCGAACAGCGGCCCGTAGGACAGCGGCCACGTCACGGCGCGTTCGAGCGCCGCCTTCGCGTCGTCGAGACCCCCGACGTCGGTGAAGTCCGTCGTCGGCTGCTCGGCGACGTACTCGCGCATCGCGCTCGGCTCGACGTTCGCGTGGGCGGCCTCGAAGTCCGCCTTGCCGACGGTCACGTCGTCGAGCGCCCGCGCGTCGGACTCGCGCGCTCGCCGGAGGGCGGTCAGCGCTGCCTCCTGCGCGAGCCCCTCGATGTCGGCCCCGACGAACCCGTGTGTGCGGCTCGCGATCCGGTCCAAGTCAACGTCGTCCGCGAGCGGCATCCGCCGCGTGTGGACGTCGAGGATCTGGCGGCGGCCCGCCTCGCCGGGGACGCCGATCTCGATCTCGCGGTCGAAGCGCCCGCCCCGGCGGAGCGCGGGGTCGATGGTGTCGACGCGGTTCGTCGCGCCGATGACGATCACGTCGCCGCGGGCGTCGAGCCCGTCCATCAGCGAGAGCAACTGGCCGACGACGCGGTTCTCCACGTCGCCGCCGTCGTCCCGTTTCCCCGCGATCGAGTCGATCTCGTCGAAGAAGATTATCGCCGGGGCGTCCTCGCTCGCGCGCTCGAACACCTCGCGCAGGCGCTCCTCGGACTCCCCCTTGTACTTCGACATGATCTCCGGGCCGTCGACGGTGATGAACGTCGCGTTCACCTCGTTGGCGACCGCGCGGGCGATGAGCGTCTTCCCCGTCCCCGGCGGCCCGTGAAGGAGGACGCCCTTCGGCGGGTCGATGCCGAGCCGAGTGAACACCTCCGGCTCGGAGAGCGGGAGCTCGATCGTCTCCCGGACCAGCTCAAGCTCCTCGTCGAGGCCGCCGATGTCCTCGTAGGTCGCGCCCGCCGTGCGCTCCTCGGGCGGCGAGTCGCCGGCGGCGGGCCGGCCGTCGGTCCCGGGCGGCCCCGACCGGTCGGCGGGTTCCGCGTCCGGGCCGCTCCCGGCTCGCGCGGGGGCGTCCGCGGAATCCGCCCCGGAGTCCGCGTCCCCCTCGTAGGCGACCGACACGTCGGTCGAGGCGGTGACGCGGACGGTCCCCGCGGGGTCGGTCAGGGCGACGACGAAGCGGAGGCCGCCGAGCCGCTCGACGTGGACGGCCTCGCCCTCGGTGACGGGGCGGTCGCGGAGCTCTCGGGAGAGCGCCCGCTCTATCACCTCGCGGCTCACGTCCACGTCGGCGAGGCGGCCGGGGGCGGAGAGGGTGACGGCGTCCGCGTCGGCGACGTCGACGGGGGCGACCGTGACGGTGTCGCCGACCTTCACGCCGGCGTTCGCGCGGGTGTCGGCGTCGATGAGGACGGAGCCCTCGGCGGCGTCGGGGCCGCCGGGCCACACCTTCGCGACCGCGGTGCGCTCGCCGCGCACCTCGACCGTGTCGCCGCTGAGGAGGGCGAGCCGCTTGCGGGCCGACTCGGGGAGCCTGGCGATGCCCCGGCCCGCGTCCCGCTTCTCGGCGGCACGCACCGTGAGCCGGAGCCCTGCGGTGTCGTTCATACGCCTCGTTCTCGCCGGCGGCTCTTTACGCTTATCCGGTTCCGACGTGATCCGATCTCCGCTCGCGAAGCTGAGCGGAGAACGGCCGGAGCGGTGGCGACGACTGCTTATAAATGGTAGTTGCGGTGGCGCGTGCCTGCGAGCGGCCGCCACCGGCGGCCGCGAAGCAGCGTCGCGCGAGGG
>NZ_AOJD01000023.1 GCF_000337415.1 Halorubrum tebenquichense DSM 14210
CGGCGGTCGTGTCGATCGGCGATTTATAAGCGAGAACAACCCCGCACGGCCGAGCGGCTGGGGCTTCGGCGGCGGTCGTCGTGGACTCGTACGAAACTGTTTATAAACCGACTGCTCGACCCGCTCCGTCGCAGTCCCACGAGTACCGACCGCAACCCCCTTCCCTCGGCCGGCCGCGGTGACGGACATGCACCCGACGGGACACCTGCGCGACGATACGGTCCGCGTCGGCGGGGACGCCCGCCAGCGCTTCTACGACGGCCGGGGATACGGGCGACCGCTCGACGGCGACGAGATCGCGCTCTCGCGCGTCGAGGCCGCGCACCTCCTGTTCCGGGGCGATCTCTCCGGGATCGCACTCTCCGAGAACGCCGACCCCGTCGGCTTCGAGCGCTTCTTCGTCGCGAGCGCGGCCGCGGCCGACCGCTTCGCGGTGCGGTTCCTCGTCTACTCGGACCTGCGCGACCGCGGCTTCTACCTCTCGCCCGCCCGCGAGCCGTGGCCCGGCGGCCGGGACGCCCCGGGCGACGCGGTCGACTTCGTCGCCTACGAGCGCGGCGAGACGCCCGACACGGGCAACGTGAAGTACCCGATCCAGGTCGTCGGCGAGCGCGAGTCGATCGCGGCGAGCGGACTCGCCGGCCGGACCCTCGCCGTCGTCGACGAGGAGTCGGACATCACCTACTTCGCGGCCGAGTCCGCCCCGATCGAGGGGTCGACCGACTACGAGCCGCCGAGCGACCTGACCGGCGTCCTCCTCGCGGACCGGGTCGTCGTCTGGGACGCCCCGGTGGACCTCCACGAACACGGCTTCTACGGCCAGCCGCTCACGGGCCGGGCCGCCGACGTGGAGGGCGCGCTCCAGCTCTCGCTCGTCGAGGCCGCGTCGCTGGCGGCAGAGGGCCGGCTCTCGGTGTCAGAGACGAACGAGGTCACGGGCGCGAAGGACGTGGACGCCGACGGCGGCTCCCCCGACGACGCCGCCGCCCGGGTGGTCGCCCGCGGCCGCGACGTGGAGGGCGAGCGGTTCGACCGCCGGCTCGCCGCGTACGAGCGGCTCCGCGCGGCCGACGCGGTCCCGAAGACCGGATTCAAGTTCGGCGCGGACTTCCGCACGTACCTCGACGTGGAGACGGTCGAGGACCTGCCACACTCGGAACACCTCGTGCGCGTCGTCGAGCCCGACCACCGCTTCTCGCCGCGAGAACTCTCCCTCGACGTGCGGCTCGCCGGCGGCGTCCGCAAGGAGATGGTCTTCGCGCTGACGGCGGTCGGCGACGACCACCCCGCCGACGGCGGGAGTGAGGCGGGCGGCGCGGCCGGCAGCGCCGACGCGGTCCTCGACGCCGACGTGGAGTGGCTCTCGATCGACCGCCTGACGCCCTGACGCCCGCCCGAAGCGAACAGAAGGCTTTTTTGACGGCTCGCCGTGCCCGCACTCATGCCGCTGCCCTCCGCCACAGAGTCCGAATCGAGCGCGTACGACATCTCGACCGTCGACCTCAGCGACGACCGCTACGAGGTGAAACAGTCGATGGTGCGCAACAAGTACGCCGTCCGCGACAGCGCGGGCGACGTCGTCCTCCGCGGGAAACAGAAGCTGTTCAAGCTGAAAGAGGAGTTCCCGTTCGTCACCGGCGACGGCGAGGACGCGTTCTCCGTGAAGGCCGGCGGCATCATGGACGTCGCGGGCAACTACGCGATCATCGACGCGGGCACCGGCGAGGAGGTCGTCGTCTTGGACGAGGACTACTCCATCTTCGTCGAGAACTGGACGGTCCGAGACCCCGAGACCGGCGAGGCGCTGGCGACGATCAAATCGAAGAACAAGCTGCTGTCGGCGCTCCGCCACCTCGTCGGCGCGGCGAACCTCATCCCGAACAAGTACGAGATATTCGACGCCGACGGCGGTCACGTCGGCGACATCGAGGGGAAGTTCTCGATGCGCGACGAGTACACCGTCACCGTCGACGACGCGAGCGACGTGCCGAAGGAGGCGGTGATCGCCGCCGCGTGCGTCCTCGACGCCTTGGAGAACCAGTAGCGACGGGCCCAGCACTCCGGTGGAATCGGTTTCACTTCCGCGCCGCATGGCGAGCGGTTTTGTTCACTCCCGTCCGACGTTGAGACGGTATTACGCATGCAGTCCCCGCTCGATATCACCGAGAGAGAACAGCACTGGCTCCGTAGTCGAGACGTGAGTGACGCACCGAAGATCGGGGGTGACGACTACTTTTCCGATCACGATGTGACTCGACCCGAAAACGTCGAATCCGACGATCTGCCGGCAGCGGACAGCGAGGCCGTTCGCGAGATCGACCGCGAAGCCCTGAGAAAAGAGAAAACGATCTGGAAGTGGCAAGTGACAGGGTCGGCGGACCGCATCGAACGGCTGTGGCCCGAGCTCCTCGCTGACGCGGAGGAGGGCATCATTTGGGCGGTAAAGGCGATGACCGCGTTCGGATACGAGGAACTGCCGATGTACGACGAGTATCTCCTCACGGTCTACACGCCCAACTACTTCGAGCGTCACGACGTCGCCCGGGTCAGGGAACGCCTCCGAGACGAACACGGCGTCGCTCACGATCTGTACTACAAACCGGACATCTACACCGCGAAGGGGATCACGGCGGAAACGGCCGAGGAGTTTGGTCTGTCCGTCCCCGCTAGATACGTCGAGTAGCATTTGTTGGAGCGCTGTGCTTCAGACGAATTGTCGACTAAACATTCGATTGATGAGAGGATGCGTACTGTCTCTCTGGTCGAATTTTTAAACTCCTCTTGGTTATTATCTGATATGCTGTTTCCGAG
Source organism: Halorubrum tebenquichense DSM 14210 (assembly GCF_000337415.1). Lineage (GTDB taxonomy): Archaea > Halobacteriota > Halobacteria > Halobacteriales > Haloferacaceae > Halorubrum > Halorubrum tebenquichense. The sequence goes on from NZ_AOJD01000023.1 coordinate 2,812, forward strand.
ACAGATTGAGACGGAGAACCTCCGTCTACAGCAACTCTCTCATGAGAACGTCGATGTCTTCGACTACTACGAAGTGTGTTCTCACCAGGAGCCGTCCATTGAAGAGATCACCGAGTACCTTCCGTGGGACCCACACAAAACAGTGAAGCAGACGGCCGATTACATCGATGAACTCGAAGCCAAATGGGATGACGGAGCGCGAGCGGAGTATATCATTCGCTCTAAGGAGGGCGAACCAGGGGCGGGGAAGATCGTGGGGGCGGGTGGTCTGATTGTCGACTGGGAGACGCAGACGGGTAAGCCTGCGATCTGGCTTCGCAAACAGTTCTGGGGCAATGGTTACTCCGGCGAACGGGCGGATGCGATGTTTGAATTGGCTTTCGAGGACTTAGATCTCGACCTCATCGCCGTGCCCGTACAGGACGGAAACGACAGGTCTCGGAGGGCCGTTGAAAAGTACGTCTCTTCACACGGCGGTCAGTACGACGGGATCGTTCGTAACTCGACGGCTCGACCCGACGGGACGATAATCGACCACCACCGTTACACGGTTACTCAAAAGCAGTATCGAGAATCGATGCGTGAGACATAGCCACCCCGCACTGAGCGATCGAGGGTGTGAGATCATCGACTCCTGACGGTTTCAACGAAGCAACGAAGCGATACGGGCGAGCCTCCGATCGAGAGTGGGATTGTGTCGATCTATCACCGATAGGTTCCTGATCTGTTCGGTCTCGAAACGAGATCCCCGTTCCGATCTATCTGGAGGCGACCCGGGCGCGGCCTACTCTCCGCCCAGTTTCGACTCGCCGACCGGGTCGTGGCCTTCGATGACCTCGGTGCCGCCCATGTACGGGCGCAGCGCCTCGGGGACGGTGACGGTGCCGTCGTCGTTCTGGTAGTACTCCAGAACCGCGACGACGATCCGCGGGACCGCCAGCCCGGAGCCGTTCAGGGTGTGGAGGTACTCCGCGGACTCGTGGTGCTCCTCGCGGTACTGAATGCCCGCGCGGCGCGCCTGGAAGTCCTCGAAGTTCGAGACCGAGGAGACCTCAAGCCAGCGGCCGCCCTGCTCGGGCCCCTCGTCCATGTCGTCGCCGGGGGCCCACACCTCCACGTCGTACTTCTTCGCCTGCGTGAACCCGAGGTCGCCGGTACACATCTCCAGGATGCGGTACGGGAGTTCGAGGCGACGCAGCACCTCCTCGGCCTCGTCGACGAGTCCCTCGAAGCGCTCGTCGCTCTCCTCGGGCCGCACGAAGTTCACCATCTCCACCTTGTTGAACTGGTGGACGCGGACGATGCCGCGCGTCTCGGTGCCGTGTTCGCCCGCCTCCTGCCGGAAGTTCGGCGTGTACGCCTGGTACTTCAGCGGGAGGTCCTCGCCCAGCAGGATCTCGTCGCGATGGAGGTTCGTGACGGGCACCTCGGCGGTCGGGAGCAGCCAGAGGTCGTCGTCGTCGTACGCCTCCTCGTTCGACCCCTCGACGCGGTAGGCGTCCTCGGTGAACTTCGGGAGCTGCCCCGTGCCGCGCATCGACGCGGAGTTGACCGGGATCGGCGGGAACACGTCCTCGTACCCCTGCTCGCGGTGCACGTCGAGCATGAACTGGATCAGCGCGTGTTCGAGGCGCGCGCCGTCGCCCTTCGCGACGTAGAAGCCGCCGCCGGCGACCTTCGCGCCGCGCTCGAAGTCGAGGATCTCCAGTTCCTCGCCGAGGTCGTAGTGCGGCGTCACGTCGTCGGGGAGGTCGCGGAGGTCGTCGAACCCCTCGCGGCGGCGCTCGACGTTCTCGGACTCGTCTTCGCCGACCGGCACCGACTCCTGCGGGACCTGCGGGAGTTCGAGCAGCGACTCCTCCAGTTCGGTCTCCAACGTCTCGGCGCGCTCCTCGATCTCCTGAAGCTCCGACTTGAGCTCCTGTGAGCGCTCGATCGCCTCCTGAGCGGCCTCCTCCTCGCCGGATTGTTTCAGCTCGCCGATCTTCGAGGAGACCTCGTTGCGCTCGTGGCGCAGGTCGTCGCCGCGCTGTTTCAGCTCCCGCCACTCCTCGTCGACGTCGAGTATCCGGTCGAGGTCGACGTCGACGCCCTTGTTGTCGAGCGCCTCGCGGACGACCTCGGGGTTCTCCCGGACGAACTGTCGAGACAGCATTTAACGAGAGTTCCGCGGGACGACCCAAAACCGTATCGGAGCGTCGGCACCGATTGGCACGGGGCGTGGCGGTGCTCGGAGTGTGACGGTGGTCGGAACGTGACGGTGGTCGGAGCGTGTCGGTAGTCGGAGCGTCAGTGCGATCGGGTGAGACGCGCGTAAAAAACGGACGCCGAGCCGCGACGGCGGATTTAACTCGATATAACCGCCCTGCGGCGGTTTCCGGCCGAGCCGATGTCCGCCTAGTTGGTGATCACGTGAGCGACGCAGTCCTCGTCCACGAAGGTCCCGTCGGCGGACAGCCGGGCGCAGTTCTGGACGCCGTCGGAGCCGCCGGGGAACTGGCTGACGGGCGCGACCGCGACGGTCAACACGAGCGTCGGGAGACACTGGCCCGCGCTGAGTCCGCCGCTGTTCGGGTGCGTGGCGGTGACCGTTCCGCCGCTCGCCGACGCACTCCAGCCGCTTCCGGACGCGGAAACGAACGAGATCCCGCCCGGCAGCGTGTCCGTGACGGTTATCTGGCCGTCACAGGTCTGCTCTTGGAGCATACACACGTCGATCTCGTAAGTCGACTGCTGGCCGTATTTGAACTGGCCGCCGGTCGTCTTCTCGACGTTGAGCCCGTCACAGGAGGCCTGCGGGGGCTGGACCGGAACGCTGACGCAGCTCCGGTTGTTCCTGGCGTTGCCGTCGTCGCTCTCGATGCTCGCGCAGTTGCGGATCGCGTCGCCGGTCTCGTCGATCGAGCCGATCTCGACCTCGAGCGTGAGCGTCGGGAGGCAGTCGCCCGAGGCCAAGCCGCCGCTGTTCGGGTGTTCCGCGCTGACGACGCCGCCCGACTCGCTGACCGACCAGCCGCTCCCGCTCCCGCCGAGGAACGTCACGCCGCTCGGTAGCGCGTCGACGACCGGGACCGGTCCACGGCAGCGCCCGTCTCCCTCGTTACAGACGGTGATCTGGAACTCGGTCGTGTCGCCGGGCGCGACGCTGTCCGCCTCGTGGGTCTTCTCAATGGACAGGTCGCAGTCGCCCCCGGTGCCGGTGGTGTCGATCGGGACGGTGACGCAGCTCTGGTTGTTGTCCGAGTCCGCGTCGTCGAACTTGATGCTCGCGCAGTTGCGGACCGCGTCGCCGACCTCGTCTATCGAGCCGATCTCGACTTCGAGCGTGAGCGTCGGGAGGCAGTCGCCGGGGGCTAACCCATTGCTGTTCGGGTGTTCTGCGGTGACGACACCGCCGGTCTCGCTGACCGACCAGCCGCTCCCGCTCCCGCCGAGGAACGTCACGCCGCTCGGCAGCGTGTCGACGACCGGGACCGAACCGCGGCAGTCCTCTCCGCCGACGTTACAGACGGTGATCGCGAACTCGGTCGTGTCGCCGGGCGCGACGCTGTCCGCCTCGCCGTCGTGTTCCTTCCGTATCGAGAGGTCACAGGCGCCGCCGACGGTATCCGTGTCGACGGGGACGCTGATGCAGTCGCGGTTGTTGGTCGAGTCCGCGTCGTCGCTCTCGATGCTCGCGCAGTTGCGGATCGCGTCGCCGGTCTCGTCTATCGAGCCGACCTCGACTTCGAGCGTGAGCGTCGGGAGGCAGTCGCCCGGAGCTAAGCCGCCGCTGTTCGGGTGCTCCGCGCTGACGACGCCGCCCGACTCGCTGACCGACCAGCCGCTCCCGCTCCCGCCGAGGAACGTCACGCTGCTCGGCAGCGAGTCGACGACCGGGACCGGCCCTCGGCAGCGCCCGTCTCCCTCGTTACAGACGGTGATCTCGAACTCGCTCGTGCTGCCGGGCACGGCGAGGTCACCGCGGTGCTCCTTCGATATCGACAGGTCGCACTCGCCGGTCCTCGTGACCGAGACGGTGACGCAGTCGGTCTTGTAGCTCAGGTCCGCGTCGCCCTGTTCGACCGTGACGCAGTTGCGGACCGCGTCGCCGACCTCGTCGGGGGATCCCACGTCGACCGCGAGGGTCAGCGTCGGCAGACAGTCCCCGGGGCTCAGACCGTTCGCGTTGGGGTGCTCGCAGGTCACGACCCCGCCGCTCTCGGTACAGCTCCAGTCGGTTCCGGTGTCACCGGCGTACGTCACGCCGCTCGGGAGGTCGTCCGTGACGGTCACGGCGTCCTCGCAGGTGCCGTCGCCGTCGTTACAGACGGTGATCTCGAACTCGGTGGCGGTCCCGTACGAGACGGTGTCGCCGACGTGTTCCTTGGTGACGGAGAGATCGCACTGACGAGGCGGCCACGTACAGCCGGCCAACGATATCGCACCGCCCACGCCGACCGTCTGAAGGACACGACGCCGGTTGATCGACGGCTCGTCCGTCATCGGAGGCACCGCCTTTCGGAGGGGATTCGGGCGGCGTCGAGAGATCGGTCCGTCTCAGGGCCGCGGCTCCGTGGGGTCGATCGGGTCCGAGTTCGAGGCGACCGACTCCGCGGAGATCGAGTCCGAGGAGAGCCGCATTGACCGCGGCGGTTGCGAGTGGCGACACCGGTTCCGTTGGGCGGGCGTATGATAGTCATTGTTAGGCATGAAATTACGCCCTACCGAACGGTAAGTGTAGGATGTAATTTATGATTATTCTTATAAATAGATGGCTACGGGATATATACTTGTCGTAGAGACAGGTACAGAGCGTCTATGTCTCGTCCTACTGAGCGGACGGATTCAGAAGGATAGCCGTTCACGAGCGCCGCCGCTTCCCCGTCAGGGGAATATCGTGAAGCTCGCGTACAGCATGAACAGCGCGAGACCGGCGACGACCACGCCCATCACGCGCATCAGGATGATCCGCGTGTCGCTCGGTTCGAGCGTCTGTGTCGAACCGTCCGCTGAGCGCAGGTTCCACCGAGCCATTCGTCTCGGGAACGCGGCCATCGCCAGCGCGCCCGCGGCAACGAGGAGGGGGACGGCGGCGAAGAACAGTCGGAAGGGAGCGGGGAACATACCCGAGCCTACGACGCGACCGCCACGAAAATCTTCCGCCCGCTGAGCGTTCCCGCGGCGCCCTCGACTTCTCCGAGCGATGTCGTCAGTGGCCGGTCGGGCCCGGAACGCCGCCCTCAATACCCGCCCGGTAGCGCCATGCCGACGGCGAGCGCGACGAGCGGCACCGCGGCGACGAGCGCGTACCACAGCCCGGCCGCGACGAGGAGGAGCCACGTCGAGGGGCCGTATCCGGTCGGGTCCCAGTCGACGCCGATCCGCGGGAGGCCGAGCACGGCGACGGCGGGCGCGACGAGAGCGACGAGGACCGCGCCGAACAGCGCGGTGTCGAGGAACCCTTCGCTCCAGCCGGGGCCCGCGGAGTCGACGAGCCAGACGGTCAGGAGGACGCCGACGGCGTAGGGGACGGAGAGCCCGACCGAGACGGCGACGTAGGAGGGCACGACGCGTCCCTCCGGGGGGAGCGCGCGGAACAGCGCCCGGAGGCGCGCCGCCGCGAGCAGCGGCGCGCACAGTCCCGCGGCGACGAGGCCGGGGAAGAGCAACAGCGCGGCCGTCCACAGCCAGCCGAGGATCGAATCCGCGATGGCGGGGACCGCGAGGGGGGAGAGCGACGGGAGGGCGGCGAGGGCCGGAACCATGCGCGAGGGAGTCGCCGCGGGCGACAAACGTCTTGTGGTGGCTCGCGGCGGTCCCTCGCCGGACGCGGTCGCCGCCTCCCCGCCGACGCCCGACTGGAACCACCAGCGTTTATCCCGCTCGCCGCGACCGGGGGACAAGATGCTCATCACGGGCGCGACGCTGGCCGACGGCCGGGGACGGGACGTGCGGATCGGCGACGACGGACGGATCGACGCGGTCGCCGAGGGGCTGGACGCCGACGCCGGCGAGCAGGTCATCGAGGCGCGGGGCCGACACCTCCTCCCGGGCGCGGTCGACGTCCACGTCCACTTCCGCGAACCGGGCGGGAGCCACAAGGAGACGTGGGCCTCGGGCTCGCGCAGCGCGGCCGCCGGCGGCGTCACCACCGTCGTCGACCAGCCGAACACCTCGCCGCCGACCGTCGACGGCGACGCGTTCGACGAGAAGGCCGCGCTCGCCGCCGAGTCGCTCGTCGACTACGGGATCAACGGCGGCGTGACCGCCGACTGGGACCCCGAGAGCCTGTTCGACCGGCCCCTGTTCGCGCTCGGCGAGGTGTTCCTCGCGGACTCGACGGGCGACATGGGGATCGACGCCGACCTGTTCGCGGACGCGCTCGACGAGGCGACCGCCCGCGGCGTCCCGGTCACCGTCCACGCCGAGGACGCGACGCTGTTCGACGAGCGCGCCCTCGACGGCGACCTCGGCGGGATCGGGACGGCCGCGACCGCGGACGCGTGGTCGGCCTACCGGACCGCCGACGCGGAGGTCGCGGCCGTCGAGCGCGCCCTCGCGGCGGCCGCCGAGCGCGACGCGCGGGTACACATCACGCACACCTCGACGCCGGAGGCGGTCGACGCCGTCGTCGAGGCCCGCGAGGAGGGTGCCGACGGCGAGGGGACCGACGACCCGCGAGTCACCTGCGAGGTGACGCCGCATCACCTGTACCTCTCCCGCGAGCGGGCGCGGTCGCTCGGGACGTTCGGTCGGATGAACCCGCCGCTCCGGTCCGAGGAGCGCCGCGAGGCGCTGTTCGCGCGGCTCGCCGCGGGCGACGTCGACGTGGTCGCGACCGACCACGCGCCCCACGCCGTCGACGAGAAGCGGCGCGGGCTCGTCGACGCCCCGAGCGGCGTCCCCGGCGTCGAGACGCTGTACCCCCTCCTCCTCGAATCGGTCCGGACGGGAGAGCTGTCGCTCGAACGCGTCCGCGACGTGGTCGCCGCGAACCCGGCCGCGGCGTTCGGACTCGACCGGAAGGGGCGGGTCGCCGAGGGGTACGACGCCGACCTCGTCTTGGTCGACACGACCGACCCCCGAGAGATCGAGGCCGCCGCGCTCCACAGCGCCTGCGCGTGGACCCCGTTCGAAGGGCTCCGCGGCGTCTTCCCCGAACTCACGCTCGTCCGCGGCGAAGTCGTCTACGAGCGCGACCCCGCGACCGGGGCGGCGTCGTTCGGCGAGCCGGTCGGGCGGAACGTCCGGGACGCCTGACGGCGGGGACTCGGGGCGACCGCGACTCCCGACGACAGCGACTCCGGAGCCGTCGGGTCGGGCGCGATCCGACCCCGCGGTACCGCACCCCGATCCTCCGTATCGCTCGGGAGTTCGCCCGGCGGAACGCATATCCCGTTGCTCTCCTTAGCCGAGTCATATCGATGATCACGGGGAGCATTCGCACGGTCGCACCCGAGCGGGCAACCGACCCGGGCGAGACCGGCCGTCCATGACGGACCCCGGAGAGTCCGGACCGATCGGAACCGGTCCGGTGGAGCCGGCCGACGGCGAGGGGGAGTCGGCGGGGGCGGCCTCCGGTTCCGGGAGCGCGGCCGCGGCGGGCGACCCCGAGACGCCGGCGGACGTCGCCGCGCTCGCGGACCGGATCGCAGGCGAGGTCGAGGAGGTGATCGTCGGCAAGCGCGACGCGGTCGAACACGTCCTCGTCACGGTGTTGGCGCGCGGCCACCTCCTCGTCGAGGACGTCCCCGGCGTCGGGAAGACGACGCTCGCGAAGTCGGTCGCGCGCTCGATCGACGGCTCGTTCAAGCGCGTCCAGTTCACGCCGGACCTCCTCCCGTCCGACGTCACCGGCGTCAACGTGTTCAACCGGCGAACGGACGAGTTCGACTTCCAGCCCGGCCCGGTGTTCGCGAACGTCGTCCTCGGCGACGAGATCAACCGCGCCCCGCCGAAGACGCAGTCGGCGCTCTTGGAGGCGATGGAGGAGAACCAGGTGACCACCGACGGGACCACCCGCGACCTGCCGGACCCGTTCTGCGTGATCGCGACCCAGAACGACGTCGAGCCGGGACAGACGTACGAACTGCCCGTCGCGGAGGTGGACCGCTTCACGAAGAAGATCCGGCTCGGCTACCCGGACACCGACGAGGAGACCGCAATCCTCGGACGGCTCGCCGGCGACCACCCGATCGACTCGGTGGAGCCGGTCGCGACGGTCGCCGACGTGCGCCGCGCCCGAGCGATCGTCGGCGAGATCGAGGCCTCGGAGGCGGTCAGGGAGTACGTCGCCCGCCTCGCGGTGTTCACCCGCCGGAACGCGGAACTCGGGGCGAGCCCCCGTGGGAGCCTCGCGCTGATCCGGGCGTCGCAGGCCCGCGCCGCGCTCGACGGCCGGGGGTACGTGATCCCCGACGACGTACAGGCCGAGGCACCGACCGTCCTCTCGCACCGCGTCCGGACCGCGTCGGGCGGGACGGACGGCGCGGCGGTCGTCGACGACGCGCTCGACCGGGTCCGGGTGGAGTGATCGGACGGTGACGCCGACGCTCACGCGCCGGGGACGGATCGCCGGCGTCGCGGGACTCGTCGCGGTCCTCAGTGCGATTCTCGCCGGCGGCCGCGCGCTCGACGCGGTCGTGCTCCCGGTCGCCGTCGCGCTCGCCGCCGGCTACGTCCAGGTGTCGCGCGTCGACGTGCCCCCCGTGCGACACGTCGCGCCGCCGAACGGGTTCGTCGGCGAGACGCGGGACGTGCGGCTGGAGTTCGGCTCCGGGGCGGCCGGGGGCGGCGGCTCCTCGATCCCCGGAACCGGCCCGTCCTCGTTCCTCGCCGACGTCCGCGTGCGCGTCGGCGAGGGACTGGACGGGCCGGCGACGCCGATCCGGGCGTCAGTCGGCACGGAGCCGGTCTCGTACCGCGTGACGTACCGCCGGCGCGGCGAGCGGACCCTCGGCCCGGTCGACCTCACCGTCACCGACGTGTTCGGGCTGTTCGAGCGCGACCTCGTCGTCGACGAGACCGCCGCGGTGACCGTCTACCCGCCGCGCGACGCGATCCCGACCGGGTTCCGGCGGGCGCTACACGCGGCCGACGCGGTCGACGTGAGCCGGGAGCGCGAGGAGTTCGACCGGCTCCGGGAGTACGCCCGCGGCGACGCGGTCCGCGACGTCCACTGGGCGACGACGGCCAAGCGCGACGAGATCGTCGTCAAGGAGTTCGCGGCCGAGACCGCCCGGAATCGCGTGACGATCGCGGGCGGGACGACCGTCAGCGGCGGCGACGAACTCGCCGGGTTCGGGGCCGCCGACCGCGGCGACGGCGCGGGCGACGACCGCTCTCCGGGCGCGGCGGCGGCCGACGAGCTCGCGCGGGCGACCGTCAGCCTCGCGCTGGCGCTGCTCGACGACGGCGTCCCGGTCGAGGTGGCGCTGCCGGCCGGACGGGTGTCGGCGTCGCCGGGCGGCCGCGGGCGGCGCGAGGTGCTCGACCTCGCCGCGCGGACCGGCCCGGGACCGGTGCCCGAGGCGGACGCCGACGTGACGATCCTCGCCGACACCAACGGGGCCCGGTTCCGGACCGGCGACCGGTCCGTCTCCCTCGCCGACCTGCGGCGCGAGGCGGACGAGGGGCGCGCCGCGACCGACGCCACCGGGCGGACCCGAACGGGGGCGACGGCGGCGGAGCGACGGGAGGTGACGCCGCCGTGAGCCGCGAGTCGTCGAGCGGGACGACCCGCCTCGCGGCCGCAGCGGACGCCGGAGACCGGCGGTTCGCCGACCCGGCGGTCGTCGGGGTGGTCGTCGTCGCCGCGGCGTACCTCGCCGTGTTCTTCCGGGTGACGAACGTCGTCGGCGGGACGGCGCGGGTCGCCGCCNGTCGGGGTCGCCGGCGTCGGGGGGGTCGCGCTGGCGCGGGCGGTCCGCGAGCGGACCGCGCTGGGGCTCGCCCTCGCGGTCCTCGTGGTCGGGCTGTCGGGGTACCTCTTCGCGATCCCCGAGAGCCAGCGCGCGCTGTTCACCGTCCGGAGCGTCGCCCTGGACGTCCTCGCGCTGTCGACCGGCCTCTCCGTGCTGCGGCTGGCGCTCGCGGACGTCTGGGTGCTCGCCGTGGCACCGGTGCCGACGTTCCTCGTCGGCTACTTCGCCGGACGGGGCCGCCACGTCGCGGCGGCGACCGCCGCCGGCGGGACCCTCGGGTTCCTCGTGCTCACCGGCGACGCCGGCACGTGGGCGGCGGTCGCCGGCGTCGTCGGACTGGCGCTCGCCGTCGGCCTCTCGACGCTCTCGACGCCGAGCCGCCGCCGCGGCCACGCCGGCACGTTCGCGGTGGTGGTCGCGGCGATGGTCGTCGCGAGCGCGACGGTCACCGTGGTCCCGGCGGGCGGGGCGACGCCGCTCGGGATCGACCGCGGCACGGCGACGCTGGAGTCGAGCCTGAGCGGCGACGACGAGCTCGAAGTCGTCGGGACGACGCGGCTCTCCCCGGAGGTGCGGTACACGATCGAGAGCCCGGTGGAGCGGAACTGGCACACGGGCGCGTACGACACCTACACCGGCGACGGCTGGGTCAGGACCGGCGAGCGGTCCACCCTCGGCGGGTCGCTCCCCGGGCCGCCCGGCTCGACGGAGGCCGCGTCCGTGTCGATCAGCGCGGAGACCGAGTCGACCGCGCTGCCGGCACCGTGGAAGCCGGTGTCCGCGTCCGCGCCGGACGACAGGGAAGTCAGGATCGACGAGCGCGGCAGCCTCCGGCTCGCGGAGCCGCTCGAGCCGGGTGAGCGGGCGACCGTGGAGAGCCGCGTGCTCGACGCCGACCCCGCCGCCCTCCGGAACGCGAGCGACGACTACCCGGCGGCGATCGAGGAGCGCTACACGCAGCTGCCGGAGAGCACCCCCGACCGCGTCGCCGAGCGGACCGCGGAGATCACGGCTGCGGCGGACGCGGACTCGCCGTACGAGCGGGCGGCGGCGGTCGAGGCGTACCTGCGCTCGGAGTACGACTACTCGCTCACCGTCGAGCGGCCCGACGGCGACGTCGCCGACGCGTTCCTCTTCGAGATGGACGCCGGCTACTGCGTCTACTTCGCGACCACGATGGCGGCGATGCTCCGGTCGCAGGGGATCCCGACCCGGTTCGAGAGCGGCTACACCTCGGGCCAGCGGGTCGGCGAGGACGAGTACGTCGTCCGCGGGCAGAACGCCCACGCGTGGGTGTCGATCTACGTACCGGACCACGGCTGGGTGGCGTTCGACCCCACTCCGTCCGACCCCCGCGACGAGGCCCGGAACGCCCGGCTCGCGGAGGCGCGCGCCGACGGCGCGGCTGACGTCGACACCGAGGCGTCCACGCCGAACCAGACGCTGGAGGCGGACACCGGGACGGTCCGCCCGGACTCGCTCGGCGGCGACGGCGGCGACGATTCGACGTCCGACGCGGACGCGAACGGCTCGACCGACCCCGCGACGGGCGACGCGAACGGGACGAACGGCTCGGGGAACGCCTCGTCGGTCGACGTGTCGCGGCTCGAAGGCGCGGAGGCCGAGGGCATCCAACAGACCGGCGGGGGCGGCGGCTCCGAGGGCGGCGGCGGACTCCTGCCGACGCCGAGCGCGGAGACCGCGATGTACTGGCTGCTCGTCGCCGCGCTCGCGGTCGCGGGCGCTCGGCGGACGGGCGTGACGGAGCGCGCGAGCCGCCGACTCGGGCCGGTCCTCCCGCGGTGGCGGCGCGACCCGGCCGCGGACGCCGAGCGCGCGTTCGCGGACCTCGAACGGCTGCTCGCCGGGCGGTACCGCGAGCGGCGGCCGGGCGAGACGCCGCGGAGCTACGTCGACGCGGTCCGCGCGCTCGGCGCGGACGAACGCGTCGAGACCGTCGCGGCCGCCTACGAGCGCGCCGCGTACGCCGGGTCGGTGACCCGCGCCGAGGCCGACGAAGCGCGGCGGACGGTCCGGCGGCTGGCGCTCGAACGCGCCCCGCTCATCGGGCGGTTCGTCCGCTGATCGGGGGGCTTCCCGACACTATTTAATACGGGCGTCCTGTAGATTCGGGCTGTAATGTCGGAAGTCTGCTCGACGTGCGGACTGCCCCAGGAACTCTGCGTCTGCGAGGACGTCGCGAAGGAGTCCCAGCAGATCAGCATCCGCATCGACGAGCGCAGGTACGGTAAGGAGGTAACGGTCATCGAAGGCTTCGACCCGAAGGATGTGGACATGAGCTCCCTCTCGTCGGATCTCAAGTCGAAGTTCGCCTGCGGCGGCACCGTCGAGGACGGGGCCATCGAGCTTCAGGGGAACCACTCGGGTCGCGTGGAGGACTTCCTCCGCGACAAGGGTTTCAACGTCGCGTGACCGTCACCTGAGCGTTCGCCGTCGAGCGCCGTTTCCCGATCCCGAACCGCGATCACCGTCGATTTTTCGTTGATCACGTCGGACAGCGACTGCTCCGTCGATCCCGTGTCGAACTTGTCGGTCTCGCGGCGGCGTCGCCGGTCGGATCAGAGGACCACCGCGGCCCGGCCGACGACGAACGCCGCCGCCGCGAGGAACGTGCCGTACTTGAAGCGGCGCTGCGCGGCGGCGGGGTCGGCGAAGCCCTCGTAGGCCGCGTACAGCATCACCGCGTCGGCGACGGCGACGACCGCGAGGTACGCCGCACCGAGCGTCCCGGAGAGGTACGGCAAGGGGCTGACGGCGACGGCGGCGACGAGGGCGGCCGCGCCGATCCACAGCGCGCGGCGCTCGCCGACCGCGATGGGGAGCGTGGTGAGCCCCTCCTCGCGGTCGCCGGCCACGTCCTCGACGTCTTTGATCACCTCGCGAGTGAACGTCGACAGGCCGGCGAGGGCGGCGAGGACGAGGACCGCTCGGGGACTCCCGACCGCGGCCCCGCCGAAGAGGAACGTCGAGCCGACGAGGTAGGCGACTAAGGCGTTACCGAGCCCGGGCGTCCCCTTGAACAGGCTCGTGTAGGTGACGAGGGCGACGAGGTTCACCGCGGCGATGCCGATCGAGAGCGGCGGGAGGGGGAGCGCGGCCGCGACCGCGACAGCGAACCAGACGACGGCGGTCGCGAGCGCGCCCCGCGGCGAGACCGCTCCCCGTGGTATCGGACGGTCCGGTCGGTTGACGGCGTCGATCTCGCGGTCGAAGTAGTCGTTGATCGCGTTGCCCGCCGCGACCGCGAAGACAGTCGTCACGGCCGCGAGCGCCGTCGGGACGGCAGCACCGCTCGCGCCCGCGACGAACGCGCCGGTGGCCGTGAGCACCCCGGCGGCGACGCAGTTGCCGGGGCGCGCGAGTTCGACGACACCGCGGAACGTGTCTCGCACGTCGTCCGCGTACTCCCGCCCGCGAGGAATAAACGGTGCGGGATCGGTCGGACGCGGCCGGCGGTTCGGCATCGGTCGGACGCGGCCGGCGGTTCGGCATCGGTCGGACGCGGCCGGCGGTTCGGCATCGGTCGGACGCGGCCGGCGGAACTGCGCCGCTCCCTCGGGTCCCGAACGTGTTCCGACCGCCGTCGGGATCGCTCGCCCGGACTGCCACGAACGTTTATGCCGTCCGAAATGAAATGAGCGCGTATGGCCAAAGGCCTAGACGTCGGAACGATGAACATCCTCTCCGGACGACAGGAAGGCGCGGAGACGGTGTTCGTACAGCAGCGCAACTCGTTCGTCGAGATCGAGTACAGCGACATGGCCGAGCAGATGCTCTCCCGCAGCGAGGTCCTCCACATCCGGAAGGACGACAAGGTGTACGTCGTCGGCGACGACGCCCTCAACTTCGCGAACATCTTCAACAAGGAGACCCGCCGCCCGATGCAACACGGCATCCTCTCCAGCGAGGAGGCGTCGGCCATCCCGATGATCAAACTCATCACCGAGCAGGTGGTCGGCGAGCCGTCGAAGCCGAACGAGCGGCTGTTCTACTCCAGCCCCGCGGACCCGATCGACTCCGGGCTGACGACGCTGTACCACGAGAAGACGCTCGAATCGATGCTCGGCGACATGGGGTACGACCCCGAGCCGATCAACGAGGGGATGGCGGTCATCTACTCCGAACTGGCCGACAACAACTTCACGGGGCTCGGAATCTCCTTCGGCGCGGGGATGACGAACGTCTGTCTCGCCTACTACGCGGTCCCCGTGATGAAGTTCTCCATCGCCCGCGGGGGCGACTGGATCGACGAGCAGACCTCGCAGGCGACCGGGACCCCGGTCGACAAGGTGACGAGCATCAAGGAGGACGACTTCGAGCTCGACTTCCGCACCGACGTGGGCGGCGTCGAGGGCGCGCTCGCCATCTACTACGAGAACCTGCTCGACTACGTCATCGAGAACATCACCCGCGAGGTCGACGAGGAGGACGTCGAGGAGGGGCTCGACGTGCCCGTCGTCGTCACCGGCGGCACCTCCAGCCCGAACGGGTTCGAGGATCTGTTCGCCGACCACCTCGCGGACGCGAACATCCCGTTCTCGATCAGCGGCGTGCGCTCGGCCGACGAGCCGATGTACAGCGTCGCCAGCGGTGCCCTCGTCGCCGCGCGCTCCGAGGAGGGCGACACCGGCGGCGACGCCGGCGGGAGCGAGGAGCCGGCCGAGGAGGCCGCGCCCGAGTCCGAGGACTGAGGCGTCGGTACGGACCCGAGGCGGACCGCCGCGCCGGATCGCGGGAATCCGCCGAAGGATAAAACCGACTCCGTCCGTACCGACTGACATGTCCGACGCCGCCGGGGCCGACGGTGACCGTCGTCTGCGGGTCGACCTCGACGTCGACCCCGCCGCCGAGGGCGGCTGTCCGATCGTCGCCGAGAGCGACGACGCCGCGTCGGTGGCGGTCAACGCGGTCGGCGACGACTGCGTCGTCGACGTGACGACGCCGGACGGCGAGGTGCGCCGCGGGACCGGCGCGGTCGACGAGGACTGCCTCTGTCACGCGTTCGGGCGGGTCGGCTGCGCGCCGCACTTCCGGCGCGTCGAGGACGGGACGATTCTCGTGACCGCGTACGTCGACGACCGGGACGCGGTCCGCGGGCTGGTCGAGGAGCTCCGCGGCGTCGTCGACCGCGTTCGGCTCGTTCGGCTCGCGGTCGTCGAGGGGCCGGACGCGACCGAGCAGGTCACCTTCGACCTCTCCTCGCTGACGCCGAAACAGCGCCGCGGCCTCGAACTCGCGGTCGTCCGCGGCTACTTCGACGACGACCGCGACGTGCGCCTGCGCGAGCTGGCCGACGAACTGGGGATCAGCAAGTCCGCGCTCTCACAGCGGCTCCGCACCGCGCAGGCGAAGCTGGTGACGGACGTCTTCGACGGCGGCGAGCGCTGAGCGGACCCTCTTGAAACGGTACACAGGTGAAGCGAGAGGCCGAGGGGCCGGCGAGCCGTCCGTCCGGGCATGAGCGACGACGACCCGCCGGTCCCGGAGCCGGTCCGAGACGCGGCCACCGTCGAGCTCGTCCGCGACGCCATCGGCGTCGCCCGGGGCGAGGTGCCCGCCGAGCGGTTCTCGGCGAAGTACGGCACGGGTCGGGAATCGGACGGCGACGGCGGGGAGTGAGTCGAGGGGGAAAACGGTCGGCTCGCGGGCGACTCAGTCGTCGGCGGGCGCGGACCGGTCCGCGGCATCGAGCCGTGCGAGCGCCTCCTCGCCGCCGCGCTCCGCCTCCGTGAGGTAGCACTTCGGGTCGGGCGCGAACGGGTCGCCGTGCGCCGAGAGCGCGCGGAGCCGCGAGCCGCCGCGGCAGATCGACCGGTACGCGCAGTCGGCACAGCGCCCGGAGAGGCGTTCCTCGCGCTCGCGGAGCCCGGAGAGGAGCGGGTTCGACTCGTCGGACCAGATCGCGCCGAACGAGCGGTCGCGGACGTTGCCGGGCGAGTACCCCTGCCAGAACTGCGTGAGGTGGACGTTGCCGACGGGGTCGACGTCGGCGACGCGCTCGCCGGTCGGGTCGCCGCCGTTGCGTTCGAGGTAGCGGTAGATCAGCTCCGCGCGGTCGCTCCCCATCTCGCGGTCGGCGTACTCGACGAGGTGACCGGCGTCGGCGTAGTTGCCGACGAGCAGCGTCTCTATCTCCTCGCCCGCCTCGTGGTACTCGCGCGTGAGGTCACAGAGGTCCCTGACCGCCTGCCGGGTGGCTTCCGGCGAGAGGTCCACGTCGGAGATGTCGGCCCCGCGCCCGCCGTAATCGAGGTGGTAGAAGCAGAACCGGTCGACGCCGACGTCGGTGAGCAGGTCGACGACGCCCGCGAGGTCGTCGACGTTGTGTTCGGTGATCGTGTACCGCAGCCCCGTTTTCAGCCCGACGTCGAGACAGGCCTCGATCCCGCGGACCGCCGCGTCGAACGCCCCCTCCTCGCCGCGGATCCGGTCGTTGCGCTCGGGGAGCCCGTCGACGGAGACGCCGGCGTACTTGAGTCCGGCCTCCTTCAGTTCTCGGGCGCGCTCGCGGGTGAGGAGCGTCCCGTTCGTCGAGAGCACCGGGCGGACCCCGCTGTCGGCGGCGTACGCGACGAGTTCGGGGAGGTCCTCGCGGACGAGTGGTTCGCCGCCGGAGAACAGCAGGACGGGGACGCCGAACTCGGCGAGGTCGTCGATGAGCGCCTTCCCCTCCGCGGTCGACAGCTCGTTCGGCGCGCCCTCGGCGTCGGCACCGGCGTAGCAGTGCTCGCAGTAGAGGTTACACCGCTTCGTCGTGTTCCAGACGACGACCGGGCGCTGCTGTTTGTCCTCCGTGATCTGCGGCTTCTTCGAGCCGTCGGCCGCGTCGTAGCGGAGCCCGTCGCTCTCGGCGTCGAGCCCGCACAGCAGCTTGCTGACGGAGATCATCGCGACCCCCCCGCGTCGTCGGCGTCGGCCGCGGGCGCGCCGCCGCAGGAGGCGGTCGGCGTCCCCTCCGTCTCCTCGTAGACGCGCGGCTCGTCCGCGTCGTCGGACGGTTCGGTCGCCGATTCCTCCCCCGCGAGCGAATCGGCGGAGTACCGGGACACCTCCGCGGCCGGACACACCCACACGTCGCGGGCGTACCACGCGAAGAGTTTGCTCGCCTCCTCGTGGGCGACGTCGGAGGTCGGCGCGGCGACCGTGCCGACGTGGCGGAGGGGGTCCGACTCCTCCTCGCGGACGAACACCTCGAACCGGCGACCGTCGGCCGACCGCGGCCCGTTCGCGCCCTCGCTTCGGCTCGTCTTTTCGACCATACCCCCCGTACGGACGGTTCCCCGAACGGGG
The DNA here is from genome assembly GCF_000337415.1 of Halorubrum tebenquichense DSM 14210. Classification (GTDB taxonomy): domain Archaea; phylum Halobacteriota; class Halobacteria; order Halobacteriales; family Haloferacaceae; genus Halorubrum; species Halorubrum tebenquichense. The sequence continues at coordinate 20,028 of NZ_AOJD01000023.1, forward strand.
TTTCGCGCGTTCTCACGGCCGCGAAATTCGCCCGAACAGGTTCGGGCAGACGCGAGCGGCGGCTGCTCGGTGGCGTGATCGGAAGGAATTCGGGGACCGCGGCGGCGGCGGTCCCGCGTGAGAACGGTCCGCTACCGGAGTGATAGAGAGCCGATCAGATGACGCGGTTCTGCAGGTAGTCGAGGTGTTTCGCGTTGTAAACGATCTTGACCTCGTCGGTGGCCGGGCTCCCGATACAGGTGAGCCGGACGTTCTTCTCCTCGACCTCCTCGTCGGAGAGGATCTGCTGCATGTCCATGTCGATGTCGCCCTGCTTGACGATGGACGCGCAGTTCGCACACGCACCGGCGCGGCACGAGAAGGGCCAGTCGTAGCCCTGCGCCTCGGCGGATTCCAGGATGTACTCGCCCTGGTTGATTTCGAGGGTACCGTAATCCTCCTCGTCGAGGCCGGCGTCGGCGGCCGCCTCGAAGAGGTCGTCGTCGTCCATCGACCAGCCGTGGTCGTCGAGCACTTCGTAGTTGAGGTATTCTACTGTGGGCATCATCTGCCGGTTTGGTGCCCACGTCATTAGGCTTTGCTGTTCCCCGTCCGTCGCCCCCCGCAAGAGGCCCCGCGTGACCGAACACGTTCGACCGTTCTCGGGGGTTCGGCGGCCGTCGAGGCGGATCGCGGCGGGTCGAGACAGGTCGAGGCGGGCCGAGGCCGCACGACGGCTCGCGTCGGGCCGCGGGCGGACGAGTGACACCTCGTTATCACTACTGATACGGCGTGAGTAACAATAAATAGCGTACGGCGCTCACGTGGTACCGATGGAGGAGTCCGTCGTCGCCGACTTCGTCGGCCGCGTCCACGCGGCGAGCCTACAGACCGACGAGCCGGCGACCGGTCGCGTGCTCCTGAGCCAGCGTCGGCTGGTCCTCGCGACGGACGACGGCAAGGAGACGATCCCGCTCTCGAAGGTGTTCGACGTCGTCGTCGGCAGCGTCCCCGGCGACCTGCGCTCCTTTTTCAACGACAGCGTCACCGTCGCGTACGAGCGCGACGGGACACGGCGGTCGGCGCTCGTGGAGGGCGAGCCGGACGACATGGACCGGTTCGTCAGGCTGCTGTTCAAGCTGCTGTTGCGGAACGTCGCCGTCACGGTGCGACACCCGGCGAAGGTCGGCGGCCGCGTCACGGACGCGAGCGACCACCGCGCCTCGGTCTCGGTGTCGCCGGGAGAGATACGGTTCGCCGACTGCCCCGAGCCGTTCACCGTCGACCTCTCGGCGGTGATCGACTACGAGCGCACGGACCGCACCCTCGGCGGGAAGAAGCGCCCCGCGCTGGTCTTCCGCCACGTCGACGGCGACGACCGCACGGTCACGTCGATCACGACCGTGCCGAACAAACGGGTGCTCAACATCCTCGGTCGATACATCAAGATCGAGTACGACGAGGCGATGGAGGACCTCGACTCGTTCGACCCGACCGAGGAACAGATGGAGATCCTCGTCTCCATCTACTCCGCCGGCGGCGAGGCGAACATCGCCGACGTGGTCACCGGCGACGTCACCCAGACGTCGATGATCCTCGACACGCTGCGGGAGGCCGGCCTCGTCGCCGACGGCGAGAGCGGCGCGGCGCTCACCCGGAAGGGCCAGATGGTCGTGAGCTCCTACCTCGAATCGGTCAACGCGTAGGTCGAGAGATCGACGCGTGATGGCCGGGGATCGGCCCGCGTCACGAGCGACCGGCTCCGCGCCTTCGGGAGCCCGTCCGGGTCGGCCCGCGCGGGGGAAGCTTCATGCCTGTGTAACCGTAGGTATCTCTCATGTCAAACGGTGACCACCGCGGCGGCGAGACGCCGCTCGACGCCGTGGTCCGCGAACGAGGAATCGGCTCGCCCGCGGGGGCGGGGGACTCCGGGGGTGAGACGGCGAGCGACGTCGCCAAGTCGGGGCCGCGGACGGCGCGCGTCCCGGAGGCTCACGACCACGACACGTTCTCCGTCGACGGGATCGACACCGACCGCCGGGAGGGGCTGTTAGAGGCGGTCCTCCGCGACGTCGACGGCGTCAGCGACGCGTCGGCGACGCGGCGCAACGGGACGGTGGGGGTCCACCACGACCCGTCGCTGTCCCGCGGCGCGCTCCGCGACCTGCTGGAGGAGTGCGGACTGGTCGTCGCGTCCGGCGACGACGCCTTCGAGGCGCGGCGCGCCTCGCAGTTCGCGTCGGCCCGCGTCGCGGTCGCGGTCCTGTTCGGCCTGATGGTCGCGACGCCGTACATCGCGGTGCTGTACCCGACGCGCGTCGAGTGGCTGTTCTACGACCCCGTGACGGTCCAGTACCTCCAGTCGATCCTCGACTCGCGGATGGCGACGCACTTCTTCGTGAACCTCGGCGCGCTCTCCGGGATCGCGTTCCTCGTCGCCTGCGGGCCGATCATCCGCCGCGCGGCCGCGGCGACGCGCGACGGTCGGTTCGCCAACGAGACCGCGTTCGTCGGCGGCGTCGTCGCCCTGTACGGCTACAGCACGCTGTCCGCGTTCACCGGCCTCGGCGGCGCGGTCCACTACGACCTGGTCGCGTACGCGGTCGTCGTCGCGACCCTGTGGACGCAGTTCGGCGTCACGGACACCGCGGTCGACCCCGCGACGAGCGACGAGACCCCGGCGGAGGAGGCTCCGAGCGGCGAGACCGACGAGCCGGTCGCGATGACCGACGGCGGCCGCTGACGCGGTCGCAACCCCGCGCCGAGCGCGGCGCGGGACTGCCGGTTCTCGCTGTCTGTCCGTTCTGTCCGACCGAGCCGAGCGGCTACGGGTGACTACTCGGCGGTCGGTTCGTTCTCGCTGCCCGCGACCGGCGTCCCGTCCTCGTCGACCGCGACGACGCCCTCGACGGTCACCTCGTCGCCGACGCCGAGGGCGTCACCCCACGAGCGCTCCTCAACGACGGTGTTGACCATCAGCCGGAAGTCGTGGTCGAAGCGGTCGCTCTCGGTCCACTCCGGGAGCGTCTCCCGGCGGCGGCGGAGGAACGTCTCGCGGAACCCCTCGATCTCGACGCCCGAATCCGGGTCACGGGAGGGGACGGCGCAGCGCTGACACGGGTTGACGCCGACCAGTTCCGTGTCGCCGACCGCGACGCGGACCCCCTCGCCGTGGTCGGCGAACAGCCGGTCCTCGAAGAATGCCGGGCAGTCGTCCAACACGACGTTCGGTCGGAGCCGCCGCCGCATCTCCGTCGCGTCCGCGACGCCGTCGAACCACGACGCGACGGTCTCCAGCGTCGCCCGCGAGACGACCGTCGGGCCGTGTGCGGCGCGGTCGTCCGGGAAGCCGCCCGCCGGGTCGCGAACGAGGTCGACCGCGTAGCCGAGGTACTCGCTCACCCAGTCGGCCAGCGCGTCGCCGTCGTCGGGGAGCGCGAAGGTCCGTTCGTCCGCGGGGGCACGGTCCGTCTCCGGCCGCGAGAGCGTCACCGCCGTCGGCGTGGCGTCCGTCGGCCCCGCCAGCTCGTACTCGGCGCGGAGCGCGTGGACCGCCGGCTCGCTCTTCCCGTTCACGTAGCCGCCGCCACCGCCCACCGAGGCCGTCTCGGGGTCGACGCCGGCCTCGACGAGGGCGTACGAGCGGTCGCCGCGGAGCGCGCCCTCGGGACCGATCGCGGCGCGGTCGACGGCGACGCCGTCACAGGACTTCAGCGGGTAGGCGACGAGTTCGGCGACGCGTGTCATGGCGGTCGTTCGTCGGGGCGGACAAAAAGCGATCGGCCGTCTCAGAGGGTAGTGTTCAGATACGCTGATTCCATGCGAAGGCAAAGGATCTGAGCCACTCGTCTGCCGTTTCTGCTTCGGCGTTGCTGAAACAGTTTGAGAAACTGGCAGTTCTGCGTTTTACCTCACGGAAGACACGTTCGACGCTGTTCCGATTTCCATGTCGTTCGTATCTGAAACCGAGGCCGTGTTTACGACAGGCTCGCTGAAGTGGAGCCGCGCCATCAACGAGAAAGATCGCGTCATCCACGTCGTGTTTGTCGCGGAGTTCCGCGAAAAACCGATCTGCGATCACATTCGTTTTTATCGGTTCAAGCCGTGTGTGTAGCAGATCATTTGGTTCGGGATCGACAGCAGCGTACAGCCAATATTGCTCAGTATCGAGTTGAATCACGGTCTCATCAACCGCGACGTGATTCGGGCTCCGATCCGATTCCGGCTGTAGGTCGGCTTTGTGAACCCAGTTATGAACGGTCGATCGAGCCGATCAACACCGAATGCCTCAAGAAACAAGATAATATTCGAAATCGATAATCTAGCCAAATAGGGCTGAATACTGAGCTTCATCAACAGCGTCGGAGTTGTCTCTCGCACCACACGGCCTACGATCATCTCGTCTAGACAGCCGCTGAGGCGGTCGTTTTCGGGCATAGATCACTTTGGAAGCGCACCGCCTCATTTTCAAACCGTATCTGAACACCGTCGTCCGGTCCCGAACAACGCTTTTGTACCTCCGGCACGCAGCGCCGCGTATGAGCGACGGAACCGTGTCCGTGCCCGACGAGCAGTACGAGCGGCTCGCGGCCCTCGCCGCCGCCCGCGGCGTGAGCCCCGAGACGCAGTTGGCCCGACTCATCGACGACGCGTACGCCGGCCTCGACGGGGAGTCGGACTCCCCCGAGGCCCTCCCGCTCGGCGTCTCCGACTGCTCCGACGGGGAGTGAGTCGGCCGCCGGACGGGGGAGCCACCCCGGAGCCGCCGCGCCCGCCGACCCTCCTTTCGCACCCCGATTCGCTCCGTCGTATCCCCGATTCCACCCCGTCTCCGATTCGCTCCGTCGCCCCTCCGCTCACTCCTCGTAGGGCCACCGTCCGCCGGTCTTGAGCTCCTCGACGTACCCCTCGTCGATGGCGTCGCGGATCGACTCTCGCGACCGGTGGGTCGCCTCGATGTCACCGGTCGCGAACCGGTAGACGGACGCGGCGACGAGCGTCGCCACCTCGCCGAGGTCCCGCGAGTCGAGCTTGTCGAGCGTGTCCGCGTGGGTGTGGCCCCAGCCGCGACCGGACTGGTCGCTCGTCGTCGACACCATCACGGCCGGGATCCCCTCCTGAACGAACGCCCACTGGTCGCCGTGCGGCGAGATCGTCTCGCCGGTCGCGAGCGGGGCGTCGAACGCGTCCGTGACCGACTCGAACACCGAGCGCATCCCGTCGAAGCCGTTCGTCCCCACGCGGAGGTTCCGGGAGCTACAGGCCCCGTCGAGGTTGACGACGCAGGCGATCTCCTCGCGCGGCGTGGTCTCGGCGGCGTGGTACGCGCCCCACAGCCCGATCTCCTCCGAGCCGAACGTGACGAGGCGGACCCGCGTGTCGAGGTCGTCCTCGACCGTCGCGAGCAGCCGGCCGACCTCCGCGACGAGCGCCGACCCCGCGCCGTTGTCGTTGGCCCCGTCGCTCACGTCGTGGGCGTCGACGTGCGCGGTGAGGTACACCGCCTCGTCGGTGTCGGGGCCGACCTCCGCGACCGCGTTCACCGAGGTCGTCGGCTCGTTCCGGCAGTCGACGTCGAGCGAGACCGTCGGTCGCTCGTCGTCCGCCGAATCCCCGTCGCCCTCCGTCCCCGCTCCCTTCGCGAGCCGCGAGAGCCGGTCGCCGACCTCCTTCGAGACGCCCACCGCGGGGATCGGGCCGGGACGGTTGTGGTAGCCGATCTCGCCGGTCGGCGGGAGCGCCCCCTCGATGTGGTTCCGGAAGACGAACCCGACCGCGCCGCGCTCGGCCGCCGCGACGTACTTCTCCATCCGGTGGATCCAGCGGTCGTGACTGTCGGGGGTCCGCGAGGAGGCCATCGCGACCGCGCCCTCCAGCGCGTCGCCCGCGGCCGCGAACTCCTCGTCCGTGCCGTCGCCGACGTCGACCAGCGGGGCCGTCGCCTCCCCGCTCGGCGTACCCGGAAGGGCGATCACCTCGTGGGAGTGCTCGTGATGACGCTCGACCGGTCCCGACACCGACAGCGACGACTCGCCGCGCCACCAGCCGGGGATCTCGAACTCGTCGAGGCCGGCGTTCCGCAGGCCGGCCGCCTCGAACGCCTCGACGACGCGCTCAGCGCCGCGGCGCTCGCCGGCCGACCCGGCCATGCGGTTCCCGATGTCGGTCAGGTCGGTGAGGAGGTTCCACCCGAAGTCGCTCGTCCGCGCGTCGCCCGCGACGCGGTCCGGTAGCTCGGTCATACGGCGTGGTTGGACCGGGACCGAAAAGGGGTTGCGGGTACCGGCGGTGCGGCCGGCTCACTTCCACTCGTCGGCGTCCTCGGCGGTCCCCATCTCGCCTTTGGCCTGCCGCGGGGCGCGGCGCACCGTCAGCGCCAGCACGCCGAGGTAGAAGCAGACGACGAGCCCCAAGACGAGCGCCCCGGGGATCGCCCCCACCGCGGCGGTCCCGACGACCCCGCTCTCCGGCGAGGTGAACACGGTGAGCCTGACGACCCACGCGGCGATGAGCACGGAGAACAGCGGGGCGTACACCCGTCTGAGCCGCCGGGACACCGCCTCGACGGTGGGCATCTTGATCGTCGGCTCGCGGAGGTCCTCGCTCAACAGCTCCCGCCAGTTCGACTGTTCGACGCCCTCCGGGTCGAGCGCGTTCGCGAACACGTTCTCCTCTAAGAGCCGCACGCGGGACCGCCAGACGTCGAAGGTGCGGTACCGGCGCGTCTCGATCCCGAGGAAGACGCTCAGCATGACGAGTCCGATGAGCAGCACGTAGTGCGGCCGCGACTCGTTCGAGAAGGTCCACGTCAGCAGCGACGCCGTCACCACCACCGCCCAGTTGGTCGTCCGGTCGATGCGGGTCCGCCACGAGCTCGTCCGCCCGAGCTCGCCGCGGTACGTGTGGCCCATCAGCGAGAGGAAGTCGGACCGGTCGCCCGCGGCCTCGGCCGCGACCTCGCGCTCCTCCCGCGACTCGGGATCGAAGTCCTCCGGTGGGTCGGCCATACCTCCCGTACCGAGTCGGGACGGGTAAAACCACGAGGCGCGGTCGCTCCCGAAGTGGGTCGGATCGCTACCGAAACGCTCCTCAGGCCGGGTCCGCCGCGCTCACTTCGACCTCCACGTCGGCGGGGTCGACGCCGATCCGAGCGAACTGCGTGCGCACGTGGTCGCGGGCCGCCTCGACCGCCTGATCGCGGGTGTCGAACCCGCGGGGCATCGGCTCCTCGAAGGCGACGCGGATCTCCTCGCCGTCGACGACGAGCGGGGAGCCGCCGCTCTCGACCTCGTAGAAGGAGTCGCACACCCACACGTACGGCGCGTCCTCGTTCGGCGCGCCCTTGTACGCCGGCGGCTCCTCGCCGCGCTCGAACACCGTGCCGGTGAGGTCCGTCCCGCCGCCGCTGCCGCGAACGAGTATCATGCCACGAGTAGGGAGTCGAGCGGCATAAGGGCCCCGCGACGGCCCGTCGCTCCGCGAACCGACCGCGCGACCGAGCGGAAACGCTTTCGGCCCGGCGGCCGGTGGATACGCCATGACGCTGGAGGACTTCACCGAGTACACCGGGGGCGGTGACGGCGAGGGCGACGCCGCGGGCGAGGGCGACGACGCGCCCGCCGACGGCGGCGAGGGCGGTGACGGCCCGGACGGCGTCGACTCCGCCGAGACGGGGGGCGAGTCCGCGGCCGGTTCCGAGTCCGCGGTCGACGGCGGGAGTGCGGTCGACTTCGACAGCGCGGTCGACGCCGGGACGGGTGGCGGCGGCCCGTCCGGCGACGGCCGAGACGACGAGTTCGCCGCCTACGACGCGACGCCCGCGGGCAGCGACGCGGGCCTCGGCGTCGTGTCGGTGTCGCAGGGGCTCCGCGTGGCCGAGGACGAGGAGGAGACGTCGCTGAAGGCGTTCGTCACGACGGACAACCGCGAGGCGGTGCGGCTCGGGAAGTACCTCCTGATCCCGTACCCGGACGGCGAGCGGCTGTTCTGCCGGATCACGGGGCTGGAGTACGCACAGGAGTTCCAGTCGGACGACGCGACCGAGATCCACGCCCGCCGGCAGATGCGCCGCGACGAGTTCGCCGAGCGCGACTACAAGTTCGTCGCCGACCTGGAGCCGATGTCGGTCGTGTACGGCGAGGGCGACGACATGAAACGCCGGATGACCGACCGGGTCCCCAAGCCGGGCGCGGTCGCCGAGGAGGCGGCCGACGACGCCGAGATCAAGACCGGGCTGAAGATCCCCGACGACGGCGTCTTCCTCGGCCACCTCTCGGTCGGCGGCGAGAAGGTGCGGACCGCGGCGGAGCCGCCCACCGTCGACTACCGCGTGAAGGACGACTACGCCGACGGCGACCCGCTCGCCTTCCGCCACACGCTCGTCGCCGGCGGGACGGGGTCGGGGAAGACCCACGCCTCGAAGAACGTCCTCCGGCAGTACCTCGACGCGGACCGCACGTACCCCATGGGCGACGGCCGAGAGTCGCGCATGGCGGTGGTCCAGTTCGACCCGCAGGACGAGTACGCGCAGATGCACGACGACAACCCCGACCTCGACGACGCGTTCGCGCGCCGGCTGGAGCGCGAGGGAATCGCCCACGGCGGCCACGACGACACCGTCGCCCTCGTGCCGCGGGTCGCCAACGCGACGTACCCCGGCGAGGGCCACCGCGCCGAGCGCGTCGAGTTCACCATCCCCTTCTCGCTGGCGCGGGACATGCCGTGGCTCGTCGCCGGGTCGGGACTCAACGACAACCAGTACCCGGCGCTGTTGACGCTTCTCAACCGCTTCTTCGACGACTACGGCGACTCGGGCACCTACAGCCAGTTCCTCTCGTACCTCGACGACCCGGCGCTCAAAGAGGAACTCCACGAGAGCGGTCGGGTCCACGAGGCGACGTTCGACGCCGTCAAGCGCCGGGTCCGCGGGGTCCCGGGCGGCGTCTTCGACCAAGACGCGAAGCCGATCACGGAGCTGGACCACACCCTCGTGCGTCCCGGCGGGCTCTCGGTCGTCCCCACCTACCACCTGCCGACCTCCCGGCAGAAGGAGATCGTCGTCCTCGCGGTCGCGGGGCTGCTCATCGACGACAAGCTCTCGAACGACCCGGACAGCGACCGGATCAAGGAGACGCCGCTCTTAGTCGGGATGGACGAGGCGCACAACTTCCTCGCCGACGCCGACAACGTCCAGGCACAGAAGGTCGTCCAGAAGTTCACGGAGGCGGCGAAGCAGGGCCGCAAGGAGCGGCTCGGACTGTTCCTCATCACGCAGGACCCGCAGGACGTGGCCGAGTCGGTGTTCAAGCAGGTGAACACGAAGATCGTGTTGAACCTCGGCGACGAGGACGCGATATCGAGCGTCAACATCCCCTCGAACCTCGCCGGGAAGGTCCCGTACATGGAGAAGGGACAGATGGTCGTCTACTCGCCGGACAACTCCGAGCCGGTGGAGCTGATCGGCCTCTCGGAGTGCGTGACGCGACACGACTGACGCCCTGTCCGGCGCGTCGGGCTCGCGTCACGAACCTGTGACCCGAGCGAGCGACCCGGACGCGGGCGGCCGACTCAGACCCGGACGACCAGCGTGTCCGCCCACCGGTCGCCGAGCCGCTGGTTGTCGCGCGAGTCGGCGATGAACACGACGCCCGCGAGGATCAGGAGGAGCGAGGCCCCGCCGACGAGCTTGGTGACGTTCCGCACGACGGCGGCGAGCGCACCGATGTCGTCTCCGTTCTCGTCGACGACCCTGATACCGGCGACCCGCTTGCCCGGCGTCCGGCCCCAGACGGCCTCCGAGACGACGTACCATCCCGGGACGATAAGGAGGACCGCGAGGTCGGCGAGCGTTGCGGAGACGACGGTGACGGCCGCCGAAATGACGGCGGCGACGGCGAGACTCGCCACGCTGTCGACGAGCCACGCGCCCCCGCGGGCGGTGACCGACGCCAGCTGTGACTGCGCGTACGGCGTACTCATACGAAGTTCACGCTGACTGACCGGTAAGTGTCTTCTGAACGGTTCTCGTCGCTGATCGTGTCCGCGTCACGACTCGCTGTGGTGAATTGTCGCGGCCTCGGAGCCGGCGCGGCCATTTTTACCCCGGGCGGGCGAACCGCCGCGTATGTCCAAACGCATCCTCGTTGCGGTCGACGGCTCGACGGAGGCGACCGAGGCGCTACAGTTCGCCGCCGAGGAGTGGCCCGACGCCGACCTCACGGCCCTCCACGTGATCAACCCCGCGGACTCGGCGACGGGGGCCGACGGCGGCTTCCCGGGGGCCTCCGACCAGTGGTACGAGAGCGCCAAGGGGCGCGGCGAGCGGGTCCTCGCGGAGGCGAGGGAGGCGGTCGACCGCCCGGTCGCGACGAGGCTGGAGGTCGGCCGGCCGACGAAGACCATCCTCGACGTCGCGGGCGGCGAGGCGGCGGTCGGCGACGAGGAGGGCTCTGGCGAGCCGTTCGACCACGTCGTGCTGGCGAGTCGCGGCCGGACCGGGCTCTCCAGGGTCCTCCTCGGCAGCGTCGCCGAGGGCGTGGTCCGCCGCGCCGAGGTCCCCGTCACCGTTGTCCGGTGAGCGGCGGGGCCGCCCTCGGTGTAAGGCGGAACTATTTCCAGACGAGAGAGCGTCGGATACCCTTCGGTCAGAGGGCGGCAGTCACTCCTCGGCGCGCTCGGCCGCCACTACCTCGCCCACCATCGACCAGCCCTCCTCGTCGGGGCCCGACCGACCCAGCAGGATCCGCTCGTAGTCCTCGGAGCTGATCAGCCGGAAGTCGGCCTCGCGGTCCGCGTCGACCCGGACGCCCTCGCCGCGGAACTCCCGCTGGAAGAACTCGGTCGACGAGAACTCGTACACGCCGGTCTCGCCGGAGTCGAGTTCGAGCCGCACCGCTCGGGGCTGGACGTTGTGGATCCGCTTCGCGACGGGATTGAGATCGGGCATACCGGCGTGTCGCCGCGGTTCGGGGATAAAACCGCCGGAGCGGCGGCGATCGGAGTCGCCGGTGCGGCCGCTCGGCGTGCGTCAAGCCGTTCGGTCTGGGCGCGTCGGAAAGCGACCGCCCGAAAAGAACTTCGTCGGGGTCGCGGGGTTACTCGTCGAGGACGTCGTCGTACTCGCCGGCGTCGACGCGGTCGTCGAACGTCCGGGCGTCCTCGCCCTCGATGGTGACGCCGAGGGAGGCGCAGGTGCCGCCGACCTCCTTGGCGGCGGCCTTCGTGTCGTACGCGAGCAGGTCGCTCGACTTCTGCTCGGCGACCGTCTTCACCTGTTCGATGGACATGTCGGCGACGAAATCCTCCTGCGGTTCGCCGGAGCCGGTCTCGAAGCCGGCTTCGTCCTTGATGAGCTCCGCCGTGGGCGGCACGCCGACCTCGATGGTGAAGGAGCCGTCGTCGTCGTACTCGACGGTGACGGGCACTTCCATGCCGTCGAACGCGGCGGTCTCGTCGTTGATCTGCGCGACGACGTCCTGAACGTCCACCGGCGTCGGTCCGAGCTCGGGACCGAGCGGCGGGCCGGGGGTGGCCTGCCCGCCGGGGACGAGCGCTTCGATAGTTCCAGCCATGTCCGTACGAACCCGTCGGCGACTTTTAACGGTTGTTCTTTCGGGTAGGGGGAGTCAGCGGTTCGCACACCGTACGTTTCGATTCCCCGGCAGCGAATCACTCGTTCGACGAGTTGCGCTGCTTCCGTTCGTATTCAGTAACTCTCGCGTGATTCCGAGTGAAACCCTGCCAACCTTCCTATCGCTTCTCTATGAGTAATCGACCATGGATCGGCGACGAACGCCTCCAAAGCCCCAGTCGCGCGGCGACCGTACGCTCGCTGTGCTCCTCGCTCAGTCACTCCGTTCCTTCGCTGCGGTGCTTGGCTTCGCCTACGGTCGCCGCGCGACTGCCCCTTTGAGTCCCGCCCCGCACAGCACCTCATGCCTCCCCAGCCTCGTCGGCCGCGTCCGTCGGGCTCTCTTCGGTCGCCCTCGTCGCGGCCGACTCCCTCGCGCGTGCTGTCTCGCGGTCGCCGGGGGCGACCGCTCGCAGGCACGCGCCACCGTTCTAGCTCGGGAGAGAATCACCCGTGTCCGAAAGAACTCTCAGTCAGGAGTCAGCGGCGTTCGACACCTCGCTCCGGTCCGTTTCGGCGGTCGCGTGTCCGGGCAGGAATGTCCCGGTCTCCCGGCGAACCCCGACGAGGAGGACGGCCCCCGCGGCGAGCGGGAGTATCGCGCAGGCGGCATAGATCGGAGCGAAGCCCACCGCCTCGATCAGCGGGAGCGACACCATCGGGCCGAGCCCCCCGCCCACGTCGCCGAGGACGTTGTTCGTGCCGGAGGCGCGGCCCATGCGCTCGTCCGGCGTCAGGTCCGCGAGCAGGGCCATCATCGGGCCGCTCGTCCCGCCCTGCCCGGCACCGATGAAGACGCAGGCGAGGCCCAGAGAGAGGACCGACCCCGCCCGGGCGAGCAGCAGGAACCCGACGAACGAGACCGCGAGGAACGTCAGCAGGATCGGCGTCCGGGAGTTCCGGGTGTCCGAGACGCGCCCTCCAACGAGCATGAAGACGGCCGCCGAGAGGACCGTGCCGGCCATGAACAGCCCGGAGGTCCCCTGCGGCGCGAGCCCGAACAGCGAGATGTCGTTCTCGCCGAGGAACAAGACGAGCGTGGAGAACAGCGCACCGATGTATGCGAACATCAGCCCGAAGTTGACCAGGCCGACCGTCACCGCGGGGACCGCGGTGTCGACCTCCCACGGCTTGATCGAGTCCCCGGAACGGTCGCCCGTGACGTGGGTCTCGGGGACGTAGCGGTAGGCGACGACGCTCGCGGTGAGCGCGAACGCGGCGGCGACGACGAACGCCGCGACGTTGCCCGCGACCGCGGAGACGACCCCGCCGAGCACGAGGCCGGCTGGGAACCCCATCGTGATCCCGCCCCTGACGATCCCCATGTTCGTCCCGCGCGACCCGCCGTCCGAGAGGTCGGCCGCGATGGTGTACGCGGTCGCGAACACCGCGGCGGAGCCGACCCCCCAGAGGACGCGCGCGAGCAGGAACCACGTCTCGGGGGCGACGACGAGCGCGATCGCGCCGAACCACCCATCCGGACCGACGACGAGCGGGCCGGCCGCGAGCGCCGGCAGCGAGGCCGCGAGCGGGCGGAGCGACTCGGCGGGCGGCATCGCGAGCGCGACGACGTAGCCGAGCGTGGCGACGCCCTCAACGAACAGCCCGACCACGAACGGCGTCCGCGTCCCGTACCGGTCGACCAAGGCCCCTGCGGGCGCGTTCGCGACGAGCCGCACCCAGCGGTTCGCGGAGAGGATCACGCCGACGGTGAACGCGGAGATCCCGAGCACCGCGCCGAGGTTCGGCAGGATCGGGAAGACGACGCCGCCGCCGAAGCCGACGAAGAACGTGCTCGCGATCACCGCGAGCAGCACCGGCGGCGGCCGCTCGAACCCGAGCCGGGTCATTCGGCGTCGTCCGCGCCCCCGTCCGGGTCTGCGTCCGCGCCCCGGTCCGCGTCTGCGTCTGCGCCCCCGTCCGGGTCCCGCCGAAGCGCCTCGATCGCCGTGTCGAGCGCCGGTAGCTCCGCCCCCTCGGTGAGCAGTGGCTCGACGATCCGCCGGAGCGTCGCCTCCGCGACGGTGCGGGTGTAGCCGTCGTCCTCCTCCTCGCGCACGGAGTCGGCGAGGGTTATCTGCCGAGTTCGCGCGCCGTCGAGGGTCGCCACGATCATCGCCGCCGTCTCCTCGATGTCGACCTCGCGGAAGACGCCCGCCTCGATGCCGTCAGCGAGGATGTCGGCGACGGTCCCCCGGAGCAGCCGGTCGCTGCGCGCCAGCTCCTCGCGGATCCGCTCGTTGAACGGTCCCTGCGTCCGCAGTTCGAGCAGCGCGATGTGGAACGCCTCGCGGTCCGTCTCGTCCGGCGCGAAGACGAACCACCCGATGAACTGGACCAGCCGCTCGACGGGCGGGTCGTCGGCGCGGGCCGCGATCCGCTTCTCGGAGTCGGAGACGATGTACTCGAGGAAGGCGACGAGCAGGTCCTCCTTCGTGTCGTAGTGATAGTGGAGCAGCGACTTGCTCTTCGAGCACTCGTCGGCGATGTCCCGCATCGTCAGGTCCGCGTAGCCGTGAGCGCGGAGGGCGCTGTACACCCCGTCCATGATCTCCTCCGCCGCGCTCGGCGCGTCGCTCATTGACTGACCGGTCAGTCAACGAGCGGTAAATCCCTATCGGTCGGGACCGCTCCCGCCGAAACCGACTCGGGCGGGGCAGTCCCCACATACCGACCGCGACGCGCGCCGCGGAGCCGTCGCTCGCGGGTCGAAAACGGTCGAAAAGCCGATTCGCCTCGGTGTCGTCGCCGACTTACAGACGGGTGAGGTTGGTCGCGCGCGGACCCTTGTCCGCCTCCTCGATGTCGAACTCGACTTCCTGACCCTCTTCGAGGTCCGGGCCGCCGACGTCCTCCATGTGGAAGAACACGTCCTCGTCCGCGTCGTCAGTCGAAATGAAACCGTAGCCGCCAGTGTCGTTGAAGAAATCGACTTCGCCTTTCGCCATTGCGACCGTAGAACCGGCACCGGCACATAAAAGCTTTCCGCGACTCGCCGGCCGTGGAACGCCGTGTCACGGCGGGGGTGACGGACCGGAAGGGAGGCCGGCGACTACCGGGGCGTTGGGGAGACCGACTCCGTGTTAGTAACTACTATACGACACCGGTTCAGAACCGTTAGGTATGAGTCAGTCGTACAATCGAGGCCTCATCGAGGACTTCGGCCGCTGGCGGGAGTTCGAGGCGGGGATGTGGGCGTGGATCTTCCACAAGTTCACGGGATGGGTGCTCATCGGGTACCTGTTCACGCACATCGCCGTGCTGAGTACGGGAATCCCGGCCGCCGGCGCGAGCGAAGCGGCGATCATGGCGGGCGAGGACGTGTACACGCAGACCATCGTCTCGCTGGAGGGGCTGCTGCTCGTGCGCATCCTCGAAGTCGGCCTGCTGGCCGTCGCCGTCTTCCACATGCTCAACGGGACCCGACTCCTGCTCACCGACCTCGGGATCGGGCTGGGCGCACAGGACAAGAGCTTCTACGCGTCGCTAATCTTGACCGGCGCGATCACCGTCGCGTCCGTGCCGACGTTCATCGCGGGGGCGTTCTGAGATGGCCGAACGCTACTCCTCCTTCCAGAAGGGCGGCCGGATGTGGTTCCTCCAGCGGGTTACGGCGGTGTTCCTGCTGGTCGTGTTGGCGTTCCACTTCTTCCTGCTCCACTTCGTCCACCACGCCGACGAGGTGTCGTTCCTCGCGAGCCAGGGCCGGATGGAGAGCCTGAGCTACTACTCGCTGATGGTCACGTTCCTCGTGACCGCGACGTTCCACGGGGTCAACGGCGTCTACAACGCCCTGGTCAATCAGGGCCTCACCGGCACGAAACGCACCGTGATCAAGTGGACGCTCGTCGCCGCGAGCGTCGTGTTGATCGCGCAGGGAATCCGCACCGCGAACGCGTGGGCGGGCATCGGACTCTACTGAACCGACAATGAGCACGCAAATTCCGAAGCAGACCGAAGAATCGACCGAGACCGAGAGCGAGGCGGCCGAGCCTGCCTCCAAGGGCGAGGAGCGCCGCGCCGAGAAGCGCCGCCGCGCGGCCGAGCGCCGCGAGCAGCGACAGGAGGAGGAGGCCGAGAAGGCGGCCGCCGACGAGAGCACGGTGGAGCTGAAGGTGTTCCGCTACGACCCGCAGGTCGAGGGGAAACAGGAGCCGCGGTTCGACACCTTCCACGTCCCGTTCACGAAGGGGATGACCGTCCTCGACGCGCTGATGTACGCGCGCGACACGTACGACTCCTCGCTCACGTTCCGCCACTCCTGCCGGCAGGCGGTGTGCGGCTCCGACGCGATGTTCGTCAACGGCGGGCAGAAGCTGGCGTGTAAGACCCAAATCTCGGAGATGGAAGAGCCGGTCCGCGTCGAGCCGCTCCCGCACGCCGAGGTGACGAAGGACCTCGTCGTCGACATGGAGCACTTCTACGACCAGATGGAGGCCGTCGAGCCGTACTTCCAGACCAACGAGTTCCCGGACGGGGAGCTCGAAGAGCAGCGACAGGACCGCGAGAACCGCGAGAAGATCAAGATGTCCACGCGCTGTATCTGGTGTGGCGCGTGCATGTCCTCGTGTAACATCGCCGCGGGCGACAACGAGTACCTCGGGCCGGCCGCGATCAACAAGGCGTACCGGTTCGCCATGGACGAGCGCGAGGGCGAGGAGATCAAACAGAAGCGGCTGGAGATAATCGAGCAGGAACACGGCGTCTGGCGGTGTCAGACCCAGTTCTCCTGTACCGAGGTGTGCCCGAAGGACATCCCCCTCACCGAGCACATCCAGGAGCTGAAGCGCGAGGCGGTCAAGAACAACCTGAAGTTCTGGTAATCCCGACAGACAGTATCAAGGGACTCCAGACCCTACGAAATTACATACCAACAATGCACGAACACGACGTCGTCGTCGTCGGGGCCGGCGGGGCGGGACTCCGGGCGGCGATCGCGGCACAGGAAGCGGGCGCGGACGTGGCGATGGTGTCGAAGCTCCATCCCGTCCGGTCGCACACGGGTGCGGCGGAGGGCGGAATCAACGCGGCGTTACGCGACGCCGACTCCTGGCAGGACCACGCGTACGATACGATGAAGGGGTCCGACTACCTCGGGGACGCCCCGGCGGTCGAGGCCCTCTGTCAGGAGAGCCCCGAGGAGGTCATCCGGCTCGAACACTGGGGGATGCCGTTCTCCCGCGAGGACGACGGCCGCGTCTCGCAGCGCCCGTTCGGCGGGCTCTCGTTCCCGCGGACGACGTACGCCGGCGCGGAGACGGGCCACCAGATGCTCCACACGATGTACGAGCAGGTGGTCAAACGCGGGATCACGGTGTACGACGAGTGGCACGTGATGGATCTGGCCGTCACCGACGAGGACGACCCCGCCGAGCGGACCTGTCACGGCGTCGTCGCCTACGACATCCAGAGCGGTGAGGTTAGCGGCTTCCGCGCCGAGAACGGCGTCATCCTCGCGACGGGCGGGATGGGGCAGGTGTTCGACCACACCACGAACGCGGTGGCGAACACCGGCGACGGCGTCGCGATGGCGTACCGCGCCGGCGTCCCGATGGAGGACATGGAGTTCATCCAGTTCCACCCGACGACGCTGCCGTCGACCGGCGTCCTCATCTCCGAGGGCGTCCGCGGCGAGGGAGGTATCCTCTACAACGAGGACGGCGAGCGGTTCATGTTCGAGCACGGCTACGCGAACAACGACGGCGAGCTCGCCTCCCGCGACGTCGTCTCCCGCGCCGAGCTGACCGAGGTCAACGAGGGCCGCGGCATCGAGGACGAGTACGTCCACCTCGACATGCGCCACCTCGGCGAGGAGCGCATCCTCGACCGGCTTGAGAACATCCTCCACCTCGCGGAGGACTTCGAGGGTGCCGACGGGCTCACGGAGCCGATGCCGGTCAAGCCCGGCCAGCACTACGCGATGGGCGGCATCGAGACGAACGAGCACGGCGAGACCGCCATCGACGGGCTGTACGCGGCCGGCGAGTGCGCCTGCGCGTCGGTCCACGGCGCGAACCGCCTCGGCGGCAACGCGCTGCCGGAGCTCATCGTCTTCGGGAAGCGCGCCGGCCGCCACGCGGCGGGCGAGGAGATGGGCGAGGCCGAGATCGAGACCGGTCGGTCCGGCGACTGGCAGCCCGCCGACTACGAGTTCGGCGTCGAGGTCGGCGAGGCGGGCGGGTCGGGTCCCGCCGCGGCGGACGGCGGCGCGGTGGCGACCGACGCCGAGAGCGTCGTCGGCGCGGCGGTCGACCGCGCGCAGGAGCGCGTCGAGGAACTGCTCTCCCGCGACGGGCGCAACCACGCCGAGATCCGCTCGAAGGTCCAGGAGACGATGACGGCCAACGTCAACGTGTTCCGCGAGGAGGGCCGGCTGGAGGAGACGCTGGCCGACCTCCGCGAGGCGCGCGAGGCGTACAAGGACGTCGCGGTGTCGGACCCGTCGCGGACGTTCAACACCGACCTCATCCACACCATCGAGACGCGGAACATCCTCGACATCGCGGAGGCGCTGACGATGGGCGCGCTCGCCCGGGAGGAGTTCCGGGGCGCGCACTGGCGCAAGGAGCACCAGGAGCGGAAGGACGAGGACTGGCTGAAACACACGCTCATCTCGTGGAACGACGGCGAGCCGGAGCTGTGGTACAAACCGGTCGTCCTCGAAGGCGAGAACAAGACGTACGAGCCGAAGAGCCGCTCGTACTGACCGCGGAAGAACCGGTCCGCGACGAGACGCCTCGGACCCCACCGCCCTTCCGGATCGATCCGGATCGTTCACGGTTTTGTATCCGTCGACGGTCGAAACTCCCCGACGATACGCGTCGAATCTCCGTTCGTCGGCCGACGAACGCCTGGCGGGTACGGCGAAAACGTCTTCCTCAGACGCTCACGAACCGCTCCCGACGATTTCGACGAACGTTGAATAGGGGGTTTATTATCGTCGAACCCAATCGATCGGACAAGATGATCGAGACGGAAACCGCGTCCGCGGCGGCCCCCGCGCTGCCCCCGGAGCTTCAGTCCCCGCGCGCCAAACTCGTGTACCTCTACCTGACCACGAACGGCGACGCAACGGTCTCGGAGATGGGCGAATCGCTCGAGATGAAGAAGCTCTCCCTGTACAGCATCCTGAAGACCCTCCGCAACGAGGGGCTCGTCGACTGCGACGGCGATTGCTACGTACCGAACTGACGCGGTCGCGTCCCCGCTCCCGGGCACGTCCCTTTTGACCGGTCTCCGCCGTCCTCGCCGAGCGACTCGTGAGCGCTTCGGTCGGAGCGTTTAGGAACGCGGAGCGCCCACGTCGACCGTGGACGCGAACCAGACGGAGTTCGAGAACCCGTTCGGAATGGACGCCGACTGCGAGAACTGCGACGAGCTGTGCGGCGTCCGCGACCGCGTCGTTCACGGCTACGGCGACGTGGGAGCCGAGTTCCTCGTCGTCGGGACCGGTCCGACCGCGGCCGCCGAGCGCAACGGCGTCCCCTTCACCGGCGACGGCGGCGGCGAGCGGGTCCAGTCGATATTCGGCGACCTCGGCTTCGTCCGCTCGGAGCCGGACGCCGCGGAGCCGGACGTGCAGAACGTCTTCTTCACGAACCTGACGCGGTGTCGACACCCCGACCGCGACCCGACGGACCGCGAGGTCGACACCTGTGAACCGTTCCTCAACGCGGAGGTCAGGATGATAAACCCGCAGATCATCGTGCCGGTCGGGGAGCGGCCGCTCCGCGAACTGGCCGTCGAGTACACGACGCGGCGGCCGGACTCCTTCGACGTCGACGCCGAACACGCGACGACGATCCGCGGCCGCGGCTTTGAGCTGGTGCCGATGAGGGAGCCGGCGGAAATGAGCGACGGCGAGGCCGACGCGTTCCGCGAGCACATGCGCGAGAACGTGTTGAGCCGGGACTACCGACAGACGAAGGGACGCCGGAGCCGCTGAAGTCGGCCCAGCGGCTGCGACCCACTCCGCCTCGACTCAGTCGTCGAGGTCGAGGTCGACGTCGTCTATGATTCCCTCCGTCGCCTCCCGGCTGTCCGCGCCGAAGGCGCAGTCGACGAGGATGTGTCCGCCGAGCGTCGACGGGGAGATGACCTGGTCTGCGCCCGCGCGGCGGAGCTTGTCGACGTTCTCCCGCTGTGTCACCGCCGCGACGATCCGCACGTCCGGGTTGAGCTGCCGGGCGGTGAGGATGGAGAGCGCGTCGCGCGCGTCGTCCTCGGTGGCGGCGACGACGGCGCGCGCGCCGTCGAGGTTGACCCGTTCGAGCGGCTCCACGTCGCTGGGGTCCGCGGTGTACACCGGAACGTCGCGGTCCGCGAGCCGTCTGGCGACGGTCTCGTCGGGCGTCACGACGGCGTAGTCGACGCCCTCGCGGGCGGCGAGTTCTTCGAGTATCGGTTCCGTCAGGTCCCCGTAGCCGAGCACGAGGACGTGGTCGTCGAGGAGGTCGATCTGTCTGTCAGTCATTTTTCCGAGCGCCTTGGAGAGCTGCGCCTCGATGGCGGGCGTGAGCAGGACCCCGAGCGCCACCGCGAACGCGGCGACGTTCATCACGAGCGAGGAGAGCACGAACAACTGGGCGATGTCGGCGGACGCACCGGTCTGGGGCGTCACGTCGCCGTAGCCGACCGTGGAGGCGGTGACGACGGTGAAGTAGAACGCGTCGACGATTGTCTCAACGCCGTTGAACTGGTCGCGGAGCGCGTACGTGCCGACCGTCCCGTAGGAGACCGCCGTCACGAGCGCCGCACCCGCGGCGAGCTGCGTCGGCGACGGGGAGAAGTTCCTGTCGAACCGCCGCCGGTTGTAGAAGAGCGCGGGCACCGACACGACGGACAGCGCCACGAGCGGGAACGACAGCACCGACGCCTGCATCAGCCCTTGGATCGCGGTGAGCGGGAGCAGCACGGCGGTCAAGTACCAGCCGACGCGGTACCCGTTTTTCAGCGCGAAGCCGCTGCCGAGCATCGAGAAACCGGTTATCGTCCCCGTGAACCCGACGGTCTGGCGGATGACCGCGGGCACGTACGGGCCGAGCGGGCCGTCGACGCCCAGTCCGCCGATCTGCGCGAGCCCGGCGAGGATCGACAGTATCGCGACCGCGAACGTCAGGGCGATCGACGCCCGCACGGTCACCCAGTCGCGGGTCAGCTCCATACCTGCGCGTCGCCGAGACCGTACTTAAACCCCGCGAGGCCGAGCGCGTGACGGCGGTCTCGACGCCGACCGCGGGGCCTGAGGTCTCGACCACCCGGATTCCGCCCGCCGCGCCGACACACGTTTAACCGCCCCGTCGGTTGAACCGCGTATGTCGCTGCCCGTCGAGATCGTCTTCGGAATCTACCTCGGTGTCATCACCGGGATCGTCCCCGCGCTGGTGGCCGGGACCCTCGGATTCGTGTTCAAGTACGTGACCGACGTGACCATCCCCGGGCTCGGGGTGGTCGTGTTGTCGCTCGCGATCGCCGGGGTCAACGGGGGGCTGCTCGCGCTCAACGACGAGACGATCCGTTCCTCGGAGCGCGCGCCGGCGATCCTCACGGCGATCGTCGTCGTGTTGATGATCTCGCTGTACGCCCACGCGCAGGGCGACCGGCTCGGGGCCAGCGTCCCCAAGCGGATCTCGCTCAAACAGCTCCGCGACCGGACGCTCTCGACCGACGTGATCGAGCTCGTCGGCGGCCGCGGGCGGGTCTCCGTCGAGGTGACCGGCGAGGTGAACGACATGGAGGGGTACCCGCCGCTGCCGGCCGAGACCCGGCGGGCGATCCTCGACGGCGACTGGACGTTCCCGGCGGACCTCCCGCTCGCGGAGCTGGAAGACCGGTTCACCGAACGGCTCCGGACGGAGTTCGACCTCGCCGACGTGGCGGTCCGGATCGACGAGCGGGCGCGGGCGACGGTCTCCGCCGCGCCCCCGACCGGAGCGCTCTCGAAGCGCGTGCCGGCCGGGAAGCGCGCGGTGTCGGTGTCGGCGCTCGTTCCGACGGGGATCGCCCGCGGAGACGTCGTTCGGGTGATCACTCCGGACCTCGACGCGGAGGGGGCCGTCATCGCCGCCCGGTCCAGCGGGAAGCCGGAGCCGGGGGCCGGCGCGGCACCGAAGCCAGCACCCGGCGGGGGCGACGATCCGGACGCGGACGGGGACCTCGTGACCGACGGCGGCGACGACGAGGCCGTCGCTCCGCCGGCGGCGACCGCGCCGACGACGACCGGCGGGGAAGGGCGGGTGACGGTCGCGCTCGACCGCTCGGAGGCGGCGGCGCTGCTCCGGGCGGACCGAGGGCGCGTGCTGGTGCTGTCGCGCGGCACCCGGCGCGAGTACGAACTGACGGCCCTGCTGCGACGGACCGGGAAGCGGTTCCGCAAGGTGTCCGTCGCCGCCGGCGGGCCGCTCGACGGACACACCATCGGCGAGGCGGAGGTCCGCGAGGCGTACGACGTGGCGGTCCTCGCGGCCCGCCACGAGTCGTGGACGATCGCGCCGAGCGGGTCGCAGACACTGTCGGCGGGCGACGACCTGTTCGTCGTCGGGAGCCGCGACGCGCTCGACCGGTTCGCGGAGGTGGCCGCGTGACGCCCCCGCTCGTCTCCCTCGCGGTCGCCGACCTCTGGATCGCGGCCGCCGTCGACGTGGGGTTCGCCCGCCCGCGGCAGGCCGCGGTCACGCTCGTCACGTTCGCGGTCGTCTCCGCCGCCGTCGCGGGGAGCGCGGCGCTGGCCTATCGCTGGTACTTCCGCACGGAGATCCCCGAGGGAGTCACCGGGCTGATCGGCGTCTCGGTCGTCGCCTTATACCTCAACACGACCTCGCTCGGATCGGTCGCGATCGGCGACAACCCGGCGCTGTTGGCCCCCGAGAGCGTGTTCTTCAACCTCGTCTCGCTCGGCGTCGCGGGGGTGATGGCACCCGTCGGCCGGTACGCGGGCGACCGGGTCGCGGTCGACGTGTTCGCGCTCTCCGGGGCCAAGCAGCTGGAGGGCGAACTGAGCGGGATCGTGCGCGCCGTCGGCCGGTTCACGGCGGTGACGCTCCCGCCGGTCGACGAGATCGGGGACATGGACACGTACGACCCGGTCTCCCCGGAGAAGAAGGCCGAACTCGCGGAGACGACCCTCCTGTTCCCGCGGAAGCTCTCGGAGGCGGACCTCCGCGAGCGGCTCGTCTCGCGGCTCAAAGAGGAGTACGGCGTCGGCTACGTCGACGTCGACCTCGGCGCGGACGGGGAGATCGAGTACTTCGCGGTCGGCTCCCGCGCCGCCGGGCTGGGGCCGACGCTCGCGCCGGGGTCGGCGGCGGTCGCGCTCGTGGCGGACCCGCCGAACAACGCGACCGTCGGCGACACGGTCCAGGTGTGGCGCGACGACCCGGAGCCGGAGCGCGTCGCCGCCGGGGAGCTGCGCGGCGTCGCGGCCGACGCCGTCACCGTCGCGCTCGACGAGTCAGACGCCGAGCGCCTGACCGACGAGACCGGCTACCGGCTCGTGACGCTCCCCGCCGAGCCGCAGGCGGACCGCGAGTTCGCCTCGCTGCTGCGCAACGCCGACGAGACGATGGCCACCGTCACCGTCGGGGCCGGGAGCGACCTCGACGGGAGCACCGTCGGCGGCGTCGGGGCCGTCGTCGCCGCGGTCCGGCCCGAAGCGGGCTCGGTCCGGCCGATCCCGCCGCGGTCGTACGCCTTCGCTGCCGGGGATCTGGTGTACCTCGTCGGCCGCCCGGACGCGATCCGCCGGTTCGAGACGGCGGCGTCGCCCGGTGACGGACTGCGCGGCGGCGACGGGCCGGAGGCGGTCGGCGACGGTTCGGAAGCAGGCGACGGCTCCGCCCCGACCGACGTCGGCTCCGACGGCGTCGACGGTCACGGCGCGGGCGGTCGCCCCTCCGACGGGACGCAACGCTCTTGAGTCGCCCCCTCGGGGATCCGCTATGGAGTGGAAGCTGTTCGCCGACCTCGCGGAGATCGCGGGCGGCCGCGCCGTGACCGTCGACGCGGAGCCGGGCGACACGGTCGGCGACGCCCTCGACGCGCTGTTGGACGCACACCCCGACCTCCGGGACCGCGTCATCGAGGACGGGACCGTCGCGGACCACATCAACGTCCTCCGAAACGGGCGGAGCGTCCGTCACGACGACGGTCTCGACGCGGTCTTGGAGAGCGGCGACGAACTGGCGCTTTTCCCCCCGGTGAGCGGCGGCTCGGTCGGCCGATAGATCGGTCGTTTCAAACGCGCGCCAGCCCCATCCGAAGCCATGACCGACAGCGACGAGGGCGCGCGAGACGACCGCGACGCCGAGGACAAACACGGAGACGATCACGACCACGAGGACGGTGGCCACGCCGACGACGACCACGGTCACGAGCCGCACCGCGAGGAGTTCCACGCGGACCCGGTGGGTCACACCCGCGCGACCGCCGGGATGACCGTGAGCGAACTCGTCGACGGCTACGGCGACGCGGGCATCGGAGCCGCCGCGGTCAACGAGGCGGGCGACGTGCTCGCGGAGATGTTCGCGAACGAGGACTGTACCGTGTTCCTCTCGCTGGCGGGCGCGATGGTGCCCGCCGGGATGCGCCGGATCGTCGCCGACCTGATCCGCGACGGCTACGTCGACGCCCTCGTGACCACCGGGGCGAACCTCACCCACGACGCCATCGAGGCCATCGGCGGGAAACACCACCACGGGCGCACTCACGACCCCGAGAAGAGCCTCCGCGAACACGACGAGGGGCTGCGCGACGAGGGCGTCGACCGCATCTACAACGTCTACCTCCCGCAGGAACACTTCGCCGAGTTCGAGGGCCACCTCCGCGAGGAGGTGTTCCCGGCGCTGGAGGCAGACCCGGACGCGGACGGAACCGACGCCGTCTCCATCGCCGACCTGACGCGCGAACTCGGCCGCGCGAACGCCGAAGTCAACGAGCGCGAGGACGTCCCCGAGGGGCCGGGCGTCGCGGCCGCCGCCTACGAGTCCGACGTGCCGGTCTACTGCCCGGCGGTCCAAGACTCCGTCCTCGGGCTGCAGGCGTGGATGTACGCCCAGACCGCCGACTTCACGCTCGACGCCCTCGCGGACATGACCGAGCTGACCGACCTCGCGTTCGACGCCGACGACGCCGGCTGCCTGCTCGTCGGCGGCGGCGTCCCGAAGAACTTCACGCTCCAGACGATGCTCGTCACGCCCCGGGCGTACGACTACGCCGTCCAGATCACGATGGACCCGGAGGCGACCGGCGGGCTCTCCGGGGCGACCCTCGAAGAGGCGCGCTCGTGGGGGAAGTTGGAGAAGGACGCGCGCAACGCCTCCGTCTACGGCGACGCGACCGTGATGCTCCCGATGCTGGTCGCCGCCGCCCGCGACCGCGTGGAATAGGGTTGGCGGCGACGGGTATCTGACCGGCCGTGGACACCTCCAACCGCGCTCATCGCGTGTCGTCCGACTCGTTCTGACCGCTCGGCTCCCGGACGAACGCGACGTATATCGCGCCGACCATCACCGCGGCGGCGACCGGTTCGATCCACGGGAGGAGCGGCGACCCGGGCGCGAGGAACTCGTCGAGGTACGTCCCGGCGGTCGCCGCCGCGAGGAAGACGGCCATCCCCGCCGTCCGGACCGCGCTCCAGTCCTCTCGCAGCGCGTAGTAGGGAACCGAGAGCCACGCGAGCGCGAACAGCGCGGCGGGGAGCGCCGTCACCCAGTCCATGCTCACCGACGTTCGGCGAGACACAAAAAACGTCTCTGCGATCGGCACCGTCGGGTGACGCCCTCTAATTACATGTAATTAGACTTTTGAGGGCGGAGCGCGTGGCCGACGGTAATGAGCGACTACACGACTATCTCGCTGCGCAAGGAGTTCGTCGCGGACATCGAGGAGTACATCGAGGAGGAGCCGTTCGGCTCGGTCAAGGAGTTCGTGAAACACGTCGTCGTCCAGGAGATGGAGTCGGACGACGAGATCAGCGAGGCCGAGGCCCGTCGGATCGGCCAGCGGCTCCGGGATCTGGGGTACGTGGAGTGACTCCATGTCGGTCGAATCCCGCGCCGCGGTCCCCGACGCCGTAGACCGCGCCGACCTCCTGCTGCTCGCGTTCCCCCTTCTCTTCGCCGGCGTCTACGCCGCGTTGGCGGTGAACACCGGCGACGGGATCCCGCCGCTCGCGGGAGCTTCGGCGGTGTGCTGTCTGTTGCTCGTCGACGGCGTCTTCCTCAATCCGCCCGTCGACGACTGACCGGGGGCCGCAGTTTCGTCTCGGTTACGCCCGCGGCTCCACGTCCATCGCCGCCGCGAGCAGCGCGTGCGAGTCGAGCGCGGCCTCGTGGTCCGGCACCGTGTGCTGGATCATCACCTCGTCGACGCCGACGCGGTCCGCGAGCTGTTCGAGCAGCCCCGATATCGTCTCCGGACTCCCGGAGATCGACCGCGGCCACTCGTCGGGGTCGAGCGTCGCCGGCGTCGGGTCGGGCGCGCCGCCGAGCTCGTCGACCGCCTCCTCGACGGTCGGGGTGTCGTCACCGAGTTCGCCGCGCCGCATCCGGCGGAACGTCGCCTCTGCGGGCGCGCGCCGCCGGGCCGCCGCCGCGTCCGTCTCGGCGGCCACGGCGTTGACCGCGACCATCCCCCGCGGCTCGTCGAGCGTCCCGGGGCCGGCCTCCGGGTCGAACGCCTCGCGGTAGGCCGCGAACGCGCGCTCCGCGAAGCCGGGTCGGATGAAGCCCGCGAAGCAGTAGCGCAGCCCGAGTTCGCCGGCGAGTTCCCCGCTCGACGGGCTGGAGCCAAGGACCCACGGGACGGCCGGCCCGGCGTCCGATCCCGGCACGGAGAGGTCGCCGTACGGGTGGTCGGCCGGGAACGCCTCGTTGAGGTGGTTCACCACGGCCGTGATCCGCTCGCGGTGGTCCTCGTTCGGATTCTCGACGCGCCGGTCGGTGCCGAGCGCGCGGTCGGAGGCCGGCGAGCCGTTCGCGCGCCCCATGCCGAGGTCGACGCGGCCGGGGGCGAGCCCGTCGAGGACGCCGAACGACTCGGCCACCTTGAACGGGCTGTAGTGGTTGAGCAGCACGGCCCCGCTCCCGATCCGGATCGAGTCGGTCGCGCCCGCGATCCGGCCGAGCAGCACCTCGGGAGTGGTGCCCGCGAGCCGGTCGCCCATCCCGTGGTGTTCGGCCACCCAGAACCGCTCGTAGCCCAGCCGCTCGGCGTGGCGCGCGGCGTCGACGGTGTTCGCGAACGCGTCGGCCGCGGTGCCGCCGCGCGGCACCGGCGAGAGGTCGACGACTGAGAGGTCCATACCCCCGGTCGGCGACCGCTCCGGGAAACGGTTTGGGTCCCGGTGGGACCGTGGCCGAACGGAACCCACCGCGCCGTGCGGTGGCGCGTGCCTGCGAGCGCGCCGCCGAAGGCGGCCGCGANGACGAGGCTGGGGAGGCGTGCGGTGCTGTGCGGAGCGGTGCGGGGCGAGACTCGAAGGGGCAGTCGCCGGCGCTACGCGCCGGCGGCCAGAGAGTCTTCGATTCTCGCGGCTGGGGCTTCGGCGGTCTCGGTAGTGAAGTCGTTTCCGACGAGGGGTGCCACCTTCACCCTCACGTATTGCCGTCGCTCACCGGGAAAAGCGAGAAGAAAGCCGAGAGAGCGCCGGTCAGTTGTCGCCGGTCTTCGACTGCCAGGCGTAGTGGCGACGCGAGGCGGACTCCCCGAACCCGCAGGAGGAGCAGCGCTCCTTCTTGACGTGGTAGGACTTCTCGCCGCAGCGTCGACACTTCACGTGGACCGTCTTGTTCTTCTTTCCCTGAGAGGGCGTACCTGCTCCGGTCATGCTTTGATGGTGACGACGTTATCGCCGCGTATAATCGTTGTGTCTTCGATCGCGACGGCGAACTCGCCGTCCAGGTCGCCGTCGACGCGGTCGTCCACGTCGGTTTCCGGCTCGATGACGACGTTCATGTGCTGGTCGTAGCCGCCCAGAATTCCGTAGTACGTCGTGCCGTCCTTCAGGTGAACCGTCACCGGCTCCTCCAGCGACGCTTCGAGCACGTCGAGGGGTCGTCCACTCATTGTCCGTACCGCCGCCCGTCGCGGTAATAAAAATACCGGGACGCCGGTCGCGACGGGGGCGTTTGACAGGGCTCCGGTCACGTCAGTCGCTCGCGGACGAACTCGGCCGCCGGCGGGACCGCGTCCGCGTACAGGTCGACGAACGCCAGTTCCGCCTGCGTCGCCCGCGGCGCGGCGTACCCCCGTTCGATCCGATCGCCGAGCAGTCCGATCGTCTCCAGCCCGGGACGGACGAGTCGCGCCGCCAGCGGACCACCGTCGTCCGCCGCCTCGCGGACCGCCGCTTGCGCCCGTTCCGCCGCCGACCGGATCGACGCTTCCGAGGGGTCCTCCCGGTGCCCGCCGTCGCGGATCTCGTCGACGGCCGTGCGAAACGCCTCGACCTCGGCCAGCGCGACGCCGGCCTCGGCCACGGCGGTGGCGTAGTCGCCGGCGTCGACCGCCCGCTCGACATCGTCTGTCGCCGACTCGATCCGCCGCTCGCCGGTGGCGAACAGCTCCTGTGCGACCGTCCCGCTCAGGTCCTCGTCCCCGGGCGGCGTCTCTCCCCCCTCGCGCTCGCGGACGTTCGCGCGCGTGGCTCTCACCGACCGCCGTAGCTCTTCGGCGACCGCGAACAGGGACGCCCGCCGCGGGACCGCCTCGTCGCGTTGGGCGAGGTACGCGGCGCGGATCCCCTCGGCGTCGGTCACGGCCGCTCGCGCGCGCTCGACGCGAGCGAGGGCCTCTCCCGCTCGGAACGGCTCGGCGATCGGATCGGCGGGATACGTCGTGCGAGGCCGGAGGTGTCTCTCACACTCCGCGAGCAGCGATTCGACCGTCTCGTACGCTAACACGGCCTCGATCGGCGACTCGGCTCGGAACTCCAAGTCGGCGGCGAGCGCTCCCCTGTCGTCGCGCACGGCGCGGCGTCGAGCGACGACGTCCGAGCCGTCGTCGGTCCCTGTGGCCGCTCGGTACGCGCCCCGCACCTCCGCGGCGTCCGCTCGCCGCCGCCGCCACGCGGAGAGCGCGTCGACGCGCCAGCCGTCGGGCGAGTCGCCGTCCGCGTTCCGGAGCGCGCGCTCGCGGTCGTCCGCGATCGACGCGGCGACCGCGTCGTTAGGGATGTCGGGGTCAGCCGGAACGTCATCGAGCAGGCGACGGATTCTCGTCTCGTGGGCGTCGGTCATCGACGCGGGAACGGCCACGGGGAACGGCGATCCCGGCCAGTCGACCGGTCCGATGGCGTCCGACGAGATCGACGCGCGAGCGCCGCCACGCTTCTCCTCGCCGGTGAACGGGAGCCCCGAACAGCCCGCGATGGCCGCCGCGCCGGCCGCTCCGAGTCCCGCGAGGAACCGGCGGCGCGACCCCGAACGACGCGTCACGCGTCTTCACCCCCACTCGGGTCCGTCGCGGAGGCGTTGAACACCCTCGGCCGTCTGGGTCTCGACTGACAGGAGTTGGACATCCCGCGCCCGGCCCCGGTCGACCGGTCGGCCGCGACCGGGATCCGGATCGCGAACCCGATGGTGTGGATCGCGTCGGCGGCGCAGTCGACGTCCGCCGAACGATACGCCTCACAGAAGTAGGCGTGAGGGTGGAGATCGCCGTCCGCGAGCTCGTCGCGGTCGACGCGGACCGACCGCAGCCGGATCTCGCGGCACGCCTCGACGGGCATCGCGAGCAGGTACACGGACGCCGACCCGAAGTCCGTCTCTTCGCAGAACGACCGGAGCGACTCTCCCGCCGCCGTCTCCGCGAAGGTGAGTTCCGTGAGATCGTCGTCCGCGACCAACACGCGCCGCGCCCCGCGCCGCTGTCGCGCCCGCTCGTCGACCGACAGCGACGGGAGTTCGTCGGTCGCGGTGACCAACGCGCCCCCGGTCTCGTCGCGGGCCGTCTCCAGTTCGTAGTCGTCGATCGGCCGGTCTCTGGTCGGGTAGCTGTTCGACGCCGTCTCGCCGCCGGAACAGCCGGCCAGGGCGGCGATCCCTGACGCGGCCGCGAGGAGGGCTCGGCGGCGGGGTATCTCTGCCATCGTCGGCGGTTCAATCGAGAGCGTGAAACGCTTTGTGGGGCGGTCCCGCGATCAGCCGCCGAGCGCCGACACCCCGAGCGCCGACCCCGCGACGAGCGCGACCGTCCACGCGGCGATGCCGACGCCCATCCAGGCGGCCACGTCGCGCGACCGGCTCCCGGCGGCTAACGCGATCAGGGCGGCGAGGTGGACCCCGGTGAGGACCGGTGCGGCCAACGCCAGCCCGGGGAGTCCGTATCGGTCCCACACGCGGCGAGCCCACTCTCGTCGGCGGCTCGGTTCCGACTCCTCCTCCTCCGCGTCGTCCCCGCGCCGCCGTGCCCGCCACCGCGCCGCGCGTCGGTGGAACGCGAGCAGCAGCCAGACGGAGCCGGCGTTGCCGACGAACGCGGTCACGCCGACGGCGACCGGGTCGAGACCGAGACCGACGGCGACCGGGATCACGACGAGGATCTCGATCCACGGAAACGCCGCGAACAGCGCGACGAGGCCGTACTGGACGGGCCCGCCGGCGGCCGCGAGCGCGCCGCCGACGTCGCCGAAGACGGCCGAAATCGCGGCGTCGGGAATCCGGGCTGGTGCGGGGAGGGAACGCGCCGCGAGCGCGAACGCGGAGAGCGGGTCCATTGCCGGGACCGTTTCGCGGAGTGGCCCAAGTGCGTTGCGGGTTCGGCGCGGACGATCCGACCGAGACGAGCGCGGTGAGAGCCGGAATCACGGTCCGGAAACACAGCGAGGGCTCTCTCCGAGGCGGGAGCGCCGAGACCGGCGACAGCGCGACCGAACCCCGGTGTTTTTAAACTGGGCGAGAGTACGCCGATGTACCACACTCCCGCGGGACACGGTGAGCCGACGTCGGCTCGGCCGTAGCGGGGCCTCAACGACGCAGTCGGACGCAGCGCTGACGGCTCCTTGCGGGGTTTCAGTGATGGACGCCACACGGCGTTCGACACGACAACACCATGGAAATCGAAATTGCGACACTCGGCGGTTACGAAGAGGTCGGTCGACAGATGACGGCGGTTCGCGCGGGCGACGACATCGTCATCTTCGACATGGGCCTGAACCTCAGTAAGGTCCTCATCCACGACAACGTGGAGACCGAGAGCATGCACAGCCTCGACCTGATCGACATGGGAGCGATCCCGGACGACCGGGTCATGAGCGAACTCGAGGGCGACGTGAAAGCGATCGTCCCCACCCACGGCCACCTCGACCACATCGCGGGGATCCCGAAGCTCGCCCACCGGTACGACGCGCCGATCGTCTCCGCGCCGTACACGATCGAGCTGGTGCGCCAGCAGATCGAAGACGAGGGCAAGTTCCAGGTAGACAACGACCTCGTGAAGATGAAGCCGGGGGCCACGATGGCGATCGGCGACTCCGAGCAGGTCGAGATGGAGTTCGTCAACGTGACCCACTCGATCATCGACGCGATCAACCCGGTCCTCCACACGCCCGAGGGCGCGATCGTCTACGGACTGGACAAGCGACTGGACCACGACCCCGTCATCGGCGACCCGATCGACATGGAGCGGTTCCGCGAGATCGGCCGCCAGGACGAGGGCGTCCTCGCGTACATCGAGGACTGTACGAACGCCGGCCAGAAGGGCCGGACTCCCTCGGAGTCGTACGCGAAGAAACACGTCGAGGACACGCTGAAGTCGATGGAGGACTACACCGGCGGGATCATCGCCACCACGTTCTCCTCGCACATCGCCCGCGTGAAGACGCTCGTCGAGTACGCCCGCGAGATCGGCCGCCAGCCGGTCCTCCTCGGCCGCTCGATGGAGAAGTACTCGGGCACCGCCGAGCGGCTCGACTTCGTCGACTTCCAGGGCGACGTCGGCATGTACGGCCACCGGAAGTCCGTCGACCGCGCGTTCAAGCGGATCATGAAGGAGGGGAAGGGCAACTTCCTCCCCATCGTGACGGGTCATCAGGGCGAGCCGCGCGCAATGTTAACCCGCATGGGTCGCGGCGAGACTCCCTATGAAATCGACGACGGCGACAAGGTCGTCTTCAGCGCGAGCGTCATCCCGGAGCCGACCAACGAGGGCCAGCGCTACCAGTCCGAACAGCTGCTCCGGATGCAGGGCGCGCGCCTCTACGACGACATCCACGTCTCCGGGCACCTCCGCGAGGAGGGCCACTACGAGATGCTACAGGCGCTCCAGCCCCAGCACCTCATTCCCGGCCACCAGACGCTCAAGGGCCGGTCGCCGTACGTCGACCTCGCGAAGTCGCAGGGGTACAAGCTCGGACGTGACGTCCACGTCACGCAGAACGGGTCCACCATCCAGCTCGTCGAATGACGAGCGAGACGAAGGAGGCGCGGGTGCTCGACGCCATCCGCGAGCGGCGTGACCTCGTCAACGCCGCTATCGACGAGGAGCTGCCGGTTCAGGAGCCGGAGCGCCTGTACGAGGCCACCCGGTACATCCTCGAAGCCGGCGGGAAGCGGCTCCGCCCGACGGTGACGACGCTGGCCGCGGAGGCGGTCACCGGCACCGACCCGATGGGGGCCGACTTCCGCGCGTTCCCGTCGCTGTCCGGCGAGGACGTCGACGTGATGCGCGCCGCGGTCGCCATCGAGGTGATCCAGTCGTTCACGCTGATCCACGACGACATCATGGACGAGGACGACCTCCGGCGGGGCGTCCCCGCCGTCCACGAGGCGTACGACGTCTCGACGGCCATCCTCGCGGGCGACACCCTCTACTCGAAGGCGTTCGAGTTCATGACCGAGACCGGCGCGGACCCGCAGAACGGCCTCGAAGCCATGCGGATGCTCGCGTCGACCTGCACTGAGATCTGCGAGGGGCAGGCGCTCGACGTCGCCTTCGAGAACCGCGACGACATCCTCCCCGAGGAGTACCTGGAGATGGTCGAGCTGAAGACCGCGGTGCTGTACGGCGCGTCGGCCGCGACGCCCGCGCTCCTGCTCGGTGCCGACGAGGAGGTCGTCGACGCCCTCTACCAGTACGGCATCGACTCGGGGCGCGCGTTCCAGATCCAAGACGACGTGCTCGACCTGACGGTCCCCTCCGAGGAGCTGGGCAAGCAGCGCGGCTCCGACCTCGTCGAGGGGAAGGAGACGCTGATCACCCTCCACGCGCGCCAGCAGGGGGTCGACGTCGACGACCTCGTCGACGCCGACACGCCCGCCGAGGCGACCGAGGACGCCATCGACGAGGCGGTGGCGGCCTTAGAGGAGGTCGGATCCATCGAGTACGCCCGCGAGACCGCCGAGGACCTCACCGCGCGCTCGAAGGAGCACCTCGAACTGCTCCCGGAGAGCGGCTCCCGGAGCCTGCTCGAAGACCTGGCGGACTACCTCATCGTCCGCGGCTACTGAGCGGACCCTCCGCGCTCCGGAGCCGGCCTCCACCACCGCAACGGACACCGCTTTACCCCCGGCCCGCGTTCGGTCGACCGTGTCACGGTACCGAGACGTCGCGCTGTTCTGCCTGCTCGCGTTGTTCTGGGGCGGATCGTTCGTCGCCATCGAGGTCGGCCTCGACTTCTATCCCCCGGTGTTGTACGCCGCGTACCGGTTCGACGTGGCCGCGCTGGCGCTGATCTCGTACGTGCTGCTCACCGAGAGCGACCCGTTCCCGCGGAGCCGCGGCGATCTGGCCGCCATCGGCTTCAGCGGCGGGCTCTCGGTGGCAGCAAACAACAGCCTGCTGTTCGTCGGCCAGCAGTACACGACGAGCGGCATCGCCTCGATCACCTACAGCCTCGTCCCCATCGCGACCGTGGCGGTCGCGGCCGCGTGGATCGGCGGGGCGGACCTCGACGCCCGCGGCGCGGTCGGGGTCGTCTTGGCCTTCCTCGGCGTGGGACTGGTCGCACAGCCGGACCCGGCGAACCTCGGCGGGGGGGTCGCGGTCGGCGTCGGGCTGATCGGGATCGGCGTGATCGCCGTCGCCGTCGGGAGCGTCGGCCTCCGGACCGTGGAGACGACGTTCTCCAGCGTCGCGCTCACGGGCTGGGCGATGGGGTTCGGCGCGCTCGCCATCCACACGCTGAGCCTCGGCCTCGGCGAGGGGCAGCGGCTCCCGGCCGCGGAACCGCGCGCGCTCGCCGCGCTGGCGTTCCTCGGGCTGCTCTCTTCCGCGGTGGCGTACACCATCTACTTCACGCTGCTCGACCGGCTCGGCCCCTTCGAGATCAACCTCGTCTCCTACGTCGTCCCGATCGTCGCGACCGTCGCGGGCGTCCTGCTGCTCGGCGAGCCGGTGACGGCGTTCACCCTCGCGGGCTTTAGCGTCATCGTCCTCGGCTTCGCCCTCCTGAAGCGCCGTGAGATCGCCGACGTGGCCGCAGGAATCCGGTTCCGGGCGTAAAAAGTGAAAGCGGCGCGGCCGCCCCGCGCCGTCGTCGACCGGCGTTCGCTACGCGGCCGCGTCCCCGGAGGAATCGGTCTCGTTGCCCGACGGCTCCGGCGGTTCGGGCGTCGTCGTCCCGCCCGGCGGGACCGCGCCGCCCGGACCGGCCGCCGGTCCGAACGACACGTCGGGGTTCGATCCCGTCACGAGGAAGTCCGCGACGTTACCGATCAGGACGGCGTTGTCGGCGCGGCCGGCGTTCTCCGGTTCGAGGAAGCTCGAATCCCCGAGCACCGCGAGCGAGTCGCTTCGGACGGCGACGCCGTAGGAGCCGGCCTCGCGGGTCGTCGACAGCTGCGAGGTCTCCGCGGTGGCGAGCGCCGCCGACCCGTCGGCCGCGCCGACGGGCGCTGCGCCGCGGAGGACGACCTCCTCGACGCCCTCCGTCAGCGACCCCGGCCCGGTCGGCTCGACGAGGACGCTGAGGTAGTTCGCGTCGTTGTTCTCCATGTCGTACACGTAGCCCGCCTCGCCGTAGACGCCGAACGCGGAACCGAAGTCGGTGAGCGCGCCGGCGTTACCGGGGTCGCTCGCGACCAGCGTCCGGCCGCCGGCGTCGACGAACGACTCGACCGCGTCGGCGTCGGTCGCCGACAGCGCGCCGGGGCTCGTGGTGACGAACGCGTCCGCGTCCGAGAGCAGCGACGACAGCGGCTCGCCGCCCAAGGTCCCGCCGTAGAATCGGACCTCGTGGCCGTTCTCGACCAGCGCCGCGGTCAGCGGCGCGACGCCCCGCTGCGCGCCCCCGAGCGACCCGATGTCCGCCTCCGCGGGGGCGTCGCCGTCCTCGATTGGCAGGACCGGCGTGCCGCCGCCGACCCCGCCGGCCGCGCCGCCGAGGTGGACGACGACGGTGTTCGACGGCTCGCTGCTCTCCATCTCGACCTCGCCGCCCTCGCTGACGGTCTCCGGCTCGACCGCGTCCAGCTGCCAGTGATCGTCCGCGACGGCGTCGGTCTCGGGCGCGCCGCCGTCGAGGACGACGCCGCCGACGGCCGCGACGCCGACGATCACGAGGAACACCAGCGCGAACGCGCCGACCGCCGTTCGCAGGTCGACGCTCATTCGCCGTCACCCCCGTTCGCCGCGGCCGCGTCGTCGGTCGTCGCGTTCCCGCCGCCACCGGTCGTCGCCTCCGCGTCCGCCGCGTCGCCGTCGGCCGGCAGCCGCCCGGTGTAACTCGTCATCACGACGTCGTCGCCGACCGTCTCGTCCCACGCCGCCGGCGCGACCGCGAGGACCAGTCCGTCGCCGAGGTCTCCCTCCGCGCCGTCGGCGACGACGACCGTGCCGTCGTCTCGTTCCAACAGCGGAATACCGCTCGGGATACGGCTCTCGGTGCGGCGGGTGTCGACCCTGTAGTCGCCGAGTCCCGCCTCGCTCGCGGCGTCGGCGACCGCCCCGTCGACGAAGCCGAACTCGTCGGCGAAGCCGTTCTCGACCGCCTCGGTGCCGAGGTACGCGTCGGCGTGCGCGATCTCCTCGCGGTCGAGTTCGATCTCGTCGCCGCGCTGCTCGATCACGTTCTCCAGGAAGAGGTTCGCGAGCGTCTGTCGCCGCTCTCGCTGTTCGTCCGGGTCGTTCCCGCGTTTGTCCGGACCGGTCGTCCCGGCGTTCGGTCCGCTCGGGGCCGGCGCGGTGCCGGCGACGCCGACGCTGCCGACCGCCTGCGCCGAGGGCGCGACGTAGATCCGGTCGGCCGGCGCGATCGCGAGGTAGGCCCCCGACGCGCCGAGCGAGTCGACGGCGGCGTACACGGGCATCACCGACGCGGTGCGGTCGACCGCGGCGTACATCCGCTCGCTCTGTGCCGGCAGGCCGCCCCCACTGTCGACTTCGAGCACGACCGCCTCGACCGAGTCGTTCGCGCGGGCGTCTCGGAGGTTGTCCTCGACGTGTTGGGCCGTCGCGGAGTCGATAGTGCCGTCGATCTCGACCACGGCGACCGTCCCGTCGGGACCGGTCACAGCGCCGTACACGCCGGGCGCGACCAGCAGTCCCGCGGCCACTGCGAGGACCGCCGCGACCCCGACCGCGTGGCGCGTCTCGATCCGGTCGAGCCCCGTCGCGCGCCCGCCGTCCGGGACCCGCCGTTCGGCGGTCGGCGGCGAGCGGTCGGCGGTCGATCGGGAACGATCGGCGGTCGACCGATCTCCCTTCGGTGTCGTCGCGTCGTCTGGCGATTCGGCTGGCGTTCTCGCCGACTCGTCGTCGGAACTCATCGATCCGTCCTCGTTCGGTGCCGCGGTCGCGGCGTCGTGTGTTGTCTCGTCATCGCGAATTCGCACGCGCGTCGGTCGTCAGTCGATACGTCTGCGTTTCTGGTGCGGTCGGCCGCCTCGGGACGAGCGCCGCCCCGGTCGTCGCCGTCGCTCACGTGTCGGCCACCTCGATCGGGTCGCCCACGTCCGCGCCGAACAGCGACGCGTGGGACGCGAACAGGTCGCTCTCGGCGGCGGCGTCGACGATCACGGTCCGCCCGTGTCGGGTGACGGTCGCGTCCGAGAGCGAGGTCTCCCCCTCGCGGGCCGCCCGCGCGACGGCCTCGGCGGTCTCCCTGTCGAGGCGGCTGGGGTCCGCGACCGCGCCGTACCGCAGCTCGACGCTCGAGCCGTCCGAACCGCCGTCGCCGTCCGCGGTCGCGCCGCCGCTTCCGTTCTCGGACTCCCCGTCGGTCAGCCGGAGCGACGCCCCGACCGCGCCCGACGCGTCGACCGCGGTGCGGAGCTCCTCGGGCGCGTCGGCGAGCAGGTCCCGGAGGCGTCCGCGGGCGTCCGGTCCCAGGTCGACGCACACCGTCGCGTCGCCGCCGAGCAGCGACGGGAGCGGTCCGTAGGTCGCACTCCCGTCGGATCCGCGCTCCCGCTCGGCGTCGATCCCGGCGTCGCGGTGCGCCGCGGCGGCGGCGGGCGTCGGGCCGTACGCGCCCACGATCTCGCCCGACGCGACGGCGACGGCCGACCCCACGCTTCGGGACCGGAACCGGGCGAACCCGGAGTCGTCGCCCGGCTCGCGGACCACGTCGGGGTCCGCGTCCAGCTCCGCCGCGAGCGCGGCCGCGTCGACGTCGCCGACGGCGACCGCGCACCCCTCCGGCCCCTCCCCGGTGAGCGCCGCGCCGCCGCTCGCCTGTCGCACGTCCCCGAGCGACGCGCTCTCGTACCGATCGAGGAGGCGTCGGACCCGGCCCCCGATCCCGCTCGGGAGCCCGGTCGCCGTCAGGACCGCCGGGTCGACCCGCCCCGTCACGACGGTGTCGACGGCGTTCGACGCGGCCGCGGCGGGGTCGTAGGTCCCGGCGGCGACCGCGGAGCGCGGGCCGTCGCCTCCCGCGTCGGCGCGGTCGCTCGCCGTTTCCTCGTCCGCCGCGTCGACTCCGGACCCGGCGGACTCGACCGCGAGCGTCGAGTCGGGCGGCGGCTCGGCGGTCAAGGCACTGATCGGTCCGCCGACTCCCAACCCAGTCGCCGCGAGCGCGGCTACGCGCTTCGCGAACGTCCGTTTGGAGGGCATCGTTTCACGTGACTCGTGACAAGTAATAATACTACCGGGTGCCGACGCCCGGTGGTCGCCCTCCCGGCGGTCGGTTTCCGCGGCCCCGAGGCGCGTCGGTGTCGTCGGGCGCGCTTTTCAGTCGTCGAGCGCGTCGACGTCGTCGAGGATCTCGACGGCGTGGTCCTCGGGCGAGACGCCCTCATAGGCCAAGACGACGGTCCCCGTCTCGTCGAGGACGTACGTGTTCCGGAACACGCCGTCGAAGGTGTTCCCGAACATCGACTTCTCGCCGTAGGAGTCGTACGCGCTCGCGACCGCGCCGTCGGGGTCCGAGAGGAGCGTGAAGGGGAGGTCGTACTCCGCGGCGAACGGTTCGAGGTCCTCGACCGGGTCGTCGCTGATCCCGACGACGGCGACGTCCCTGTCCTCGAACGCGTCCCACTCGTCGCGGAAGGCGCACGCCTCGGCGGTACAGCCCGGCGTGTCGGCGCGCGGGTAGAAGTACACCACCGTGTGGCTCGCGGCGGCCGGGTCGACGGTGACCGTCTCGCCGCGGTGGTTCGTGAGCGTGATCTCGGGTGCGGAGTCGCCGGATTCGAGCATACGGATCGGCTCTTCTCAAACGGGTTAGTGGATTCGGTCCATTTTTACCGACTACTCGCAACCTACCGGTATCGATGGCGTGGCAACCGACGCCGTACACGGTCCCGCTGCTCGTCGCGGCGGTCGCGTCCTTCGCGTTCACCGTGTACGCGGTCGGCAACCGCTCCCGCGGCGGTCACGCCCTCCTGTGGAGCTTCGTCGCCACGGCGGGCACCGCCGGCGTCTGGTCGCTCGCGTACGCGGCGCAGCTGTCGGCGGCCTCGCTCTCGACCACGCTGTTTCTCAACCGCTTCGTCTGGCTCGGCACCGCCGGGCTGGC
Organism: Halorubrum tebenquichense DSM 14210; assembly: GCF_000337415.1. Classification (GTDB taxonomy): domain Archaea; phylum Halobacteriota; class Halobacteria; order Halobacteriales; family Haloferacaceae; genus Halorubrum; species Halorubrum tebenquichense. The sequence goes on from NZ_AOJD01000023.1 coordinate 58,532, forward strand.
GGTCGCGTGGCCGGCGTTCGTCCTCTCGTACGTCGACAGGACGGCGTGGCTCGGTCGCCGTCGCTTTGTGCTCTTCTGGATCGTCCCCGTCGCCGCCGTCGCCGCGGTCTGGACCGTCGGCGTGGACCCGCTGTTCTACGCCGACCCGTCGCTCGTCGACGCCGGCGGCTACCGCGTCCTCGACTACGATCCGACGCCCGCGCTGCTCGGGTTCGTCGGCTACACCTACGCGGTCAACCTGTTCACCTTCGCCGTCCTCGGCTACGCCGCCGCCGCCCGCGACGGCGTGTTCCGCCGGCAGGCCAGCGCCCTCTTCGTCGCCGGCGTCGCGCCGCTGGCGCTCGGCGCGGCCGGAATCACCGGCCTGATCGGTCCGGAGACCGGTCTCGTCGACTTCACTCCCGTCGCGTTCAGCGGGACGTCGGCGCTCCTGGCGTGGGTCGTGTTCCGGTACCGGCTGCTCGACGTCTCGCCCATCGCCCGCGACGCGGTGTTCGCGAACCTCTCCGACGGCGTCGTCGTCTGCGACGCCGACGGCCGGGTGGTCGACCGCAACGACCCCGCCCGGTCGCTGTTCCCCGACGCCGAACTGGGCGTCCACGCCGAGGAGGCGTTCGCGGACGCCCCGTCGGTCGCCGAGGCGGTCACGGACGGAGCGACGGACGACGAGTTCCGCGTGACGGTCAACGGGAGCGGCGCGCCGCGGTTCCTGACCGTCGGCGTCCACGGCATCACCGCCCCGGGAACGGCCCGCAGCGGGACCGTCCTCCTGTTCCGCGACGTCACCGAGCGGGAGACGCTCCAGCGGCGCTACCGCGCGCTCATCGAGAAGTCGCCGAACGTGATCGCCGTCTGCGGCGACGACGGACTGGTCCGGTACGTGAGCCCGTCGATAGCGCGCCTGCTCGGCCACGAGGCGAACGAAGTCGAGGGTCGGCCGGTCATCGACCTGGTCCATCCCGAGGACCAACGGGAGGCGCAGGAGGCGTTCGAGCGCGCCTTCGACAGCGACGAGCCGGTGTCGCTCTCACACCGGATCGCCTGCGCGGACGGCAGTTGGCGGCAGTTCGAGACGGTGATCGAGCGGCTGTTCGAGGACGCGGACGAGGTCGTCATCACCGCCACCGACGTCACCGAGGCCCGGCGGTACGAACAGCGCCTCCAGGTCCTCAACCGCGTCCTGCGACACGACCTGAAGAACGACACCAACGTCATAGGCGGGTACGCGGACCTGCTCCGGGACCACGTCGACGAGGAGGGCGACCCGTACCTCGACGTCATCGACCGGAAGGTGAAGACGCTGACCCACCTCAGCGATCAGGCCCGCGAGATCGACGTCGCGCTCCACAGCGACGCGGGCCGGAGCGAGATCGATCTGGCCGCGCTCGTCGAGCGGCTCTGCGACTCGCTGGAGTCGTCGTTCCCCCACGCCGCGGTGACGGTCTCCGTCCCGGAGTCGGCCGTCGTCTCCGCCGACGAGCTCTTGGAGTCCGCGGTCCGCAACGTCCTGGAGAACGCTGTCGTCCACAACGACCGCGACGGCCCGCACGTCGAGGCGACGGTCGTCGCCGACGGCGAGCGGTTCCGGGTCGACGTGGCCGACGACGGCCCGGGGATCCCGCCGATCGAGCGCGCGGTGTTCTCGGAGGCCCGGGAGACGGCGCTCGAACACGCGAGCGGGCTCGGGCTCTGGCTCGTCCACTGGATCGTCACGGAGTCGGGGGGCGACCTCGAGATCGACACCCGGGAGCCGACCGGGACGGTGGTTCGGATGTGGCTCCCGCGAGCGGCCGAGGAGAGCGACTGACCGCGCTTAGCGCCGGCGCGAGCGACCGACTTTCGGGCGTCGACGCGAGCGATTTCTCCGCCTACACCTCGACGCGGACGACGTGGCCGCCGCAGCCGCACTGCTCGACGTACTCCGCGTCGACGTCGTCGCCGAACGCCGATTCCAGCGCCTCGAAGAGGTACTCCTCCGGGTGGCCGTGGTCGCCGTGGGTGACGAGGTTGACGTGGTTGCCGGCGGCCGTATGCTCGACCGCCTCGATCGGCTGCCGGACGAGCAGGTCGCGGTCCTCGGCGTGGTCCGGGCCTTCGAGGTTCGCGGACCGCGAGTTCTCGTGGACGTGATCCGTCACCGGGTCCGCGCCGTGGTCGTGCTCGTGATCGTGTCCCGCTGGTGTGCTCGACATACCGGTCGGTACGCGTCCCGGCCCCGTACGTCTTCGAGCGGACAGGTTCGAGCGAACGCGGACGAGCGACTCGACGCCCGCGAGATCGACGGCGAACCGTTCGGCGACGTCGTGGCCGCGCTCGACGGGCTCGACGACGGGGAGTCGCTCTGTCCGGTGAACGGCTCCGAGCCGGTCCCGCTGTACGACGTGCTGGCCGAACGGGGGTCCCCCGCGAGACGGCGAACCCGGCCGAAGACGAGTGGTACGTCGATATCGCGCCCGCCTGAGCGGGGCCGACCTCTTCTTTCGACCCCCGACCGCGGCCCTCCCCGGCGACCCTTCTCGGCCTCCGGCGACCGCCCTCCGCAACCTCTTTGCGCGCGGTCGCCGAACCCGGACCCATGAGTCACGGATCCCTCGACGCGGACGCGGTCGAGAGCTACCGCGAGGCCGGCGCGGTGTTGGTGGAGGCGATGAACGAGGCCCGCGAGATGGTCGAACCGGGCCGGACCCACCTCGAAGTGGCCGAGTGGACGGAGGACTTCGTCCGCGAGCAGGGCGCGGGCCTCGCGTTCCCGGTGAACGTCAGCGTCGACCCCGAGGCGTCGCACGCGACGCCGAGCCGCGACGACGAGACGGAGTTCGGCGAGGAGATGGTGTGTCTCGACGTGGGCGTCCACGTCGACGGCTACATCGCCGACGCCGCGGTGACCGTCGACCACAGCGGGACCCCGGAACTCGTCGAGGCCGCGGAGATGGCGCTCGAAGCGGCCCTCGACGAGGCCGGCCCGGGCGTCGAGGTCGGCGTCGTCGGGCAGGCGATCGAGGACGTGATCCGCGGGTACGGCTACACCCCGGTCCTCAACCTCTCCGGCCACGGCGTCCAGCGCTACGACGCCCACACCGGCCCGACCGTGCCGAACCGCGGGGTCGACCGCTCGGTCGAACTCGAACCGGGGCAGGCGGTCGCGATCGAGCCGTTCGCCACCGACGGCCGCGGGAAGGTCGGCGAGGGGACCGACGAGGAGATCTTCGAACAGCAGGGCTCGGCGAGCGTGCGCGACCGACGCGCGCGGCAGGCGCTCGAAGAGATCGAGGCGTTCGACGACCTCCCCTTCGCCGCCCGCTGGCTGGAATCGGACCGCGCCGAGATGTCGCTCCGCCGCCTGAAGCAGGCGAACGCGATCAAGGGCTACCCCGTCTTAAAAGAGGACGACGACGCCCTCGTGAGCCAGGCGGAACACACCCTCCTGGTCACCGAGGACGGCGTCGAGGTGACGACCGCGGGGATCCACGGCTTCGACGACTGATGGACCGGATCTTCGCGCCGTGGCGGATCGAGTGGGTCGAGCGCGACGCCGACCCGATCGACGGCTGCCCGTTCTGCGTCCTGCCCGAGCGCGAGGACGCCCGCGAGGCGCGCGTGGTCGCCCGGAGCGAGTACAACTACGTCCTCCTCAACAACGCGCCGTACAACCCCGGCCACGCGATGGTGATCCCGGGCGACCACGTCGAGGACCCGACCGACCTCGACGACGCGACCCTGCTCGATCACGCGAAGCTGAAGGCGGCGACGCTCTCGGCGCTGCGCCGCGACCTCGACCCCGACGGGGTCAACACCGGGCAGAACCTCGGCGGCGACGCCGCCGGCGGCTCGATCGACCACCTCCACACCCACGTCGTCCCGCGGTGGAGCGGCGACACGAACTTCATGCCCGTCACCGGCGACACGAAGGTGATCGTGGAGGCGATAGAGCGCACCTACGACCACCTCCACGCCGGGTTCGCGGCCGACGAGAACGCCGTCGATTCGGGCGACGCCGACGCGGGCGACGCGGTCGAACTCGACTTCGGCGTCTGAGCCGGCGGCGTCGACTACTTATAAATAGATTGGCGGCGCGTGTCTACGAGCGTGCCGCCGGGCCCGACCGCTCGCAGGTACGCACCACCGCACCGCGGATTGGTCGTCTCTCTTGCCGTATTGAGCGCTCCGCGAATTCCCCGTAGTAACCGCGATCGGGTCGGAACGTGTCGCTTCCCGGGGATTCAACAGAGCCACCAATTCGTGCGCGAGCGAGTGAGGATTTTAAAAGCGTTCGCCGCAGAGTCGCCGACCGCCCAGCACGGACCGCCGCCTCCGACCGGCCCCGACCCTCTCGAAACGCGTCAGTACACCAACTCGCCCGAGATGAACTTCCGCGTCCGCTCGTTCGCCGGGTCCTCGAAGACGACCTCGGTCGGCCCCATCTCCGTGATCCCGTCGTCGAGCAGCACGGCGACGCGGTCCGCGACGCGCTCGGCCTGATGCATGTCGTGGGTGGCGACCGCGACGCCGATCCCCCGGTCCCGCGCCTCGCCGATCGCCTCCTCGATGACCGCGGTGTTGCGCGGGTCGAGGTCGGAGGTGGGCTCGTCGAGCAGCAGGGCGTCCGGCTCGTACGCCAGCGCTCGGGCGAAGGAGACGCGCTGGGCCTCGCCCCCCGAGAGCGAGTCGGCGTGGCGGCGCGTCTCGTCCGCCAGCCCGACGACATCGAGCGCCTCGCGGACCGCGTCCGGGACGCCGCGCCCGAACAGCGACCCGAGCCGGTCCGTCCACGACCGGCGGACCCGGAGCCCGTATTCGACGTTGCGCGCGACCGAGGCGTCGAAGAGGCTCGCCTCCTGAAACACCATGCCGACGCGGCGGCGGAGGGCGAGCCGCTCCGACGCGGAGCGCGCCCACGGGTCGACATCGTCGAGCGCGACGCTCCCCTCGTCCGGCTCCGCGGCGAGCGCGAGCAGGCGGAGCAGCGTCGTCTTCCCGACCCCGGACGGCCCGATGACCGCGATCACCTCGCCGGCGTCGACCTCGACCGACAGGTCCCGGAAGATGGTCTCGTCGCCGTACGCCACAGAGACGTCGGCCGCCCGGAGCATCAGGCGTTCACCCCGCCGTCGCCGAAGCGGACGACGACCGCGTTGACGGTCAACACGAGCGCGACGAGCACCGCGCCGAGGATCATGGCGGTCTCGTACTGGCCCTGTCTGGCCTCCAGTTGGATGGCGGTCGTCAGGGTGCGGGTCTTCGAGACCCCGTCCGGGCCGGTGATGTTCCCGCCGACGATGAGGACCGACCCGACCTCGCTGACCGCGCGGCCGAACCCGGCCAACACGGCCGTGGCGATCCCGTAGCGCGCCTCCTTGAGGACGACGAGCGCGGCGTCGATCCGCGTCCCGCCGAGCGCGCGCGCCGCGTCGCGGACGCCGTCGTCGACCCCGTCGACGGCGGCGAGGCTGATCGCCGTGATCGGCGGCGTCGCGAGCACGAACTGCGACATGATCATCGCCTCGCGGGTGAAGATGAGCTCAAGCGACCCGAGCGGCCCCTGATTCGAGACGGCGAAGAGGACGACCAGCCCGACAACGACGCTCGGGAACCCCATCCCCGTGTTGATGACCGACTTCACGAACCCCTTCCCGGGGAACTCGGCGAACCCGAGCGCGACCGCGACCGGCACGCTGACGAGCGTGCTCACGGCGACGGCGGTGACGCTCACGTACAGCGAGACGTAGACGATGCTCCAGACGTACCCCTCCCTGAACGGGAGGTCGAGGAGCGCCGGTGCCAGTTGCGGGATCGCCGCGAGGGACACGCTCACTCGTCGTCGGAGTCGCCACTCCAGCCTTCCGGTACGTACTGCTGGAAGTCCGGGTCCTCCGAGACCGCCCTGGGGAAGAACAGCTGTTCCCCGTCCACCCGGTACTCCGAGATCGACGCTTGGACGCTCGGGCTCGTGATCCAGCCGATGTACGCCATCGCGAGGTCGTAGTTGGCGTCCTCGTGGACGCCCGGGTTCACCGCCATGACTCCGTAGGGGTTCGCGAGGGTCTCCGGTCCGTCCTCGATCGGTCCCTGAACGAGGATCGTCAGGTCGATCTCGGAGCGCTGCGAGATGTAGGTCCCCCGGTCCGAGAGCGTGTACGCGCCCTGCTGGGTGGCGATGTTCAGCGCCTCGCCCATTCCGCTGCCGGTCTCCTGATACCAGTCGCCGCCGGGGTCGGTGCCGGCCGCCTCCCAGAGGTTGAGTTCCTTCGTGTGCGTCCCGGAGTTGTCGCCGCGCGAGACGAACGACGCCCCCGCGTCGGCGATCGTCGTGAGCGCCTCCGTCGCCGAACTCGTCCCCTGAATCCCGGCCGGATCGCTCTCGGGACCGACGATCACGAAGTCGTTGAACATCAGGTCGCGGCGGTTGACCCCGTACCCGTTGCGCAGGAACTCGTCTTCGAGCCCGCGGGCGTGGACCATCACGATGTCCGAGTCGCCGTTGCGGGCGGTTTCTAGCGCCGCGCCGGTGCCCTGGGCGACGGCGTCGACCTCGACGCCGTACATCTCCTCGAAGTCCGTGTGGATCGCGTCGAGCAGTCCGGTGTCGTAGGTGCTCGTCGTCGTCGTGAGCGTCAGCGTCTCGCCGGCGACGCCGACGGCCTCGCTGGCGCTCCCGCCGTCGCTAGTCTCGTTGCCGCCGGTCCCCCCGTCACCGCCGCTGCCGCCGCTGCCGCCGCCCGCCGACGAGCAGCCGGCCGTGCCCACTATCCCGGCGGCACTCAACGCCGCCACGAACTCGCGTCGTTGTATCGTCATAGATACAATGGTGGGTCGGATCCTGATATAATTTCGGTGCCGCGGCAAGCCGCAGGGCGCGTCCGGTCGAAAACGCCAACACGGACCGGACTCATCTCCCGGACATGGGACAGCCGACCGAGCCGAGTCCGGACGCGGCCGCCGGGCGCGGGCGCGCCGCCCTCATCGAGGACGGCGTCGAGTTCGACGGCCGGGACGCGGCCCTGCTGCGCGCGGTCGACGCGGCGGGGTCGGTCGCGGGTGCGGCCTCCGAACTCGGTCGCTCCCGCGCCCGCGCCCTCTCGCGGATCGAGGCCTTAGAGGACGCCTACGGAACGCTCGTCGAGCGCCGGCGCGGCGGCGAGGGCGGCGGCGGGAGCCGGCTCGCCGCCCCGGGACGCAACCTCCTCGACCGGTACGACCGGCTTCAGGCGGTCCTCGCGGCGACCGCAGCCGTGCCGGAGACGGTCCTCGACGGCACCGTCGTCGCCGTCGACGGGGAACTGGCGGTCGTCGACACCGCGGTCGGCGAACTGTCGGGGCTCCACGGCGGCGGGGACGGCGCGAACAGTGGCGCTGACCGGGACGCCGGAGTCGCCGTCGGCGACGCGGTCCAAGTCCGGATCGGTGCCGACGCCGTCACCGTCAACGACGCGGCCAACGCGGTCGACCCCGACGCGACGAGCGCCCGGAACCGCCTCGCCGGACGGGTCCGAGCGATCGAGCCGGGCGAGACGGTGTCGACGGTCCGGATCGCGGTGGAGGGCGACGGCGACGACTCGACCGGCGGGGCCGAGCCGAGCGACGGAGACAAGCCGAACGGCGGCGTCGAGGTAGCCGCGCTGATCACCGCCGAGAGCGTCGAGCGGCTCGGTCTCGCCGCCGGCGATCCGGTCTCGATCCGGTGGAAGGCGACGGCGACCCGACTGGTGCCGCAGACGGTGTGATTCCGGATCCGCGGGGTCTCATCGCCCCTTTCCCGTGGCAACTCCTCCCGCGCAAGCGAACGGTTTTTGCGTCGACCGACGGGAGAGATGGTATGGACGAGGACACCCCCGATGGGGAGCCGCCGGCGGCCGGCGGTCCCCGGACGGACGGCGGGACCGAGCGCGCCGACGAGCCGACCGAGGACGTCGCGCTCGACCCGTGGGGGTCGGCGTCGGTCGGCGACTACGCGGACCTCTTCGAGGAGTTCGGCATCGAGGCGTTCGACGACGTGGCCGACGACGTGCCGGACCCGCATTACCTGATGCGCCGCGGCGTCATCTTCGGGCACCGCGAGTACGACGCGGTCGCCGAGGCGATGGCGAACGACGAGCCGTTCGCGGCCCTCTCCGGGTTCATGCCCACCGGCGACCCGCACATCGGCCACAAGCTCGTCTTCGACGAGATCATCTGGCATCAACAGCAGGGCGGCGACGCGTTCGGGCTGATCGCCGACCTCGAAGCCCACTCGGCGCGCGGGATGTCGTGGGACGAGATCGACGAGCACGCCCGCAACTACCTCCTCTCGCTGCTCGCGCTCGGCTTCGACGCCGACGAGGGCGAGATCTACCGCCAGTCGGACAACCGGGCGGTCCAGGACCTCGGGTTCGAACTCGGCTCGAAGGCGAACTTCTCCGAGTTCGAGGCGATCTACGGCTTCGACGGCGAGACGAACGTCTCGCACATGCAGAGCGTCGTCACCCAGACCGCGGACATCCTCTACCCGCAGCTCGTCGACGAGCCGAAGCCGACCGTCATTCCGGTCGGCCCCGATCAGGACCCCCACGTCCGGCTCACCCGGGACCTCGCGACCCGCGTGCGCTACTTCAAGGTGACCGAGGCGTTCGCCTCCTTCGAGCTGGACGACGACGAGCGACAGCTGGTCCGGGCCGCCTACGACGCGCTCGCGGCGGACGCCGCGGGAGCCGACGGCGACGCGACCGACGTGCGCTGCGAGGACGCGGCCGAGTGGCTCGCCGACTACGAGCCGCCGGAGAGCGACCGCGAGAGCGTTGACCTCGCCGCGGCGAAGGCGTCCGCGCTCGACAAGCTCGAGGCCGGCGGGAAGGAACCGCTCCGTCCCCGGGTGCGCTTCTTCGACCGCAACGCGACCGACGAGGCGTTCGAGGCGCTGATCGAGGCCGTGGAGGGAGAAAAGCGCGTGTTCGAGGGCCACGTCGACGCCTTCGACCTCACCCGCGGCGAGGCCGAGTCGGTCGCCCGCGAGGTCGAGATCGACAACGGCGGGTTCGGCTTCCGGCAGCCCTCCTCGATCTACCACCGGTTCATGACCGGGCTCACCGGCGGGAAGATGTCCTCGTCGATCCCGGCGAGCCACATCTCGCTGCTCGACGACCCCGAGGACGGCTACGACAAGGTGAAGGCCGCCACGACCGGCGGCCGCGACACCGCAGAGGAGCAGCGCGAACTCGGCGGCGAGGCCGACGAGTGTCCCGTCTACGAGCTGTACGCCTACCTGCTGGCGGGCGACGACGACGAACTCACGAAGACCGTCTACTCCGAGTGCGTCAACGGCGAGCGCCTCTGTGGCGGCTGTAAGGAGCAGGCCGCGGAACTGATGCGCGAGTTCCTCGAAGACCATCAGGAGAAGCGCGAGGAGGCCGAGGAACTGCTCGAAGACCTCGACATCGACCTCGATTCCGACCGCCGCGGCACCGGCGGCGAGCACTGAACCGACGCGAGCGAGACGCGCCGATCTCCGACTTTTCGTCCCGCCGTGGCGCGCGCCTCCGAGGCCGCATCGCGGCCGAGGAGCGCCGCGCGAGGGAGTCGCTGGCGGCAGAAGCCGCCAGCGACGAGGCTGGGGAGGCGTGAGGTGCTGTGCGGTCGCGGTCGGGCGGGACTCGAAGGGGCAGCCGCGAGGGCGAAGCACGACGAAGCAAGCACCGCAGGAGCGAACGAAGTGAGCGACGAGGAGCGCAGCGAGTCGCGCGAGTCCTCGCGGCTGGGGCTTCGGCGGTCTCGGCCGGGACGGAAGCAACCCCGTACAGCCGAGTGGCTGGGGCTTCGACGGTCTGTGCCGCTCAGCTATTTATAAACAACCACGTACAGTCAAGCGGCTGGGCCTTCGGTGGTCGTCTCGCTCGTATCTCCGATTCCTTATAAGCGCGACCGGTCACTCCTCGTCGTACACGATCTTGTCGATTGCGCGGCGTTCGCCGTCGGCGTCGTCGTCCCCGTACTTATAAACGATCCCGTCCGCCTCGTCGGCCGTCGCGTTGTGCGAGCCGTCACAGAGCGGTTGGGTGTCCGACAGCCCGCACTGACAGACGTAGATCTTCCCGTCGTCGCCCATGTCCGACTCGTCGAGAATCGCCGGCCCGTCATCGTCGTGTGTCACTTCCCGAGCCATGGATACGCCGTCGGCCGCGACCCGCATACCGCTTCCGACGCCGACCGCCGCAACCCCCTTGGCCGTGGGGCGCGTACCGGTGGTATGAGCGAGACGAGCGATTCGACCGCTGACGCCGACCCGAGCGACCTGACCGACGAGGAGTGGCGCGAGCGGCTCTCCGACGAGGAGTACCGCGTGCTCCGCGAGAGCGGCACGGAGGCGAAGTTCTCCGGCGAGTACGTCGACCACCACCCCGACGACGGGGAGTACCGCTGTCGCGCCTGCGGGACCGTCCTCTTCGAGGCCGAGACGAAGTACGAGTCGGGCTGCGGCTGGCCCGCCTTCTACGCCGCCGAGGAGGAGTCGGTGACGACGACGGTCGACACCAGCCACGGGATGCGCCGCACCGAGGTCCGGTGCGCGAGCTGCGACTCCCACCTCGGCCACGTGTTCGACGACGGGCCGGAGCCGACCGGGAAGCGGTTCTGTATCAACTCGGTCGCGATGGAGTACGACGACGAGTAGGCGGGTTCGACGGGGATCGCCCCCGCTACCCGGACTGACGCGTCACCTCTCACAGAGCGGTAGCCTGACGACGAATATCGCGCCCTTCGGCTCGTTGTCCTCGATCCACACGTCGCCGCCGTAGATCTCGACGAGCGAGCGGACCAGATACAGCCCGATCCCGGCCCCCGGGCTGTCGAGTCCCTTCTCGCCTTTGCCGAAGACCTCGTCGCGCTGGTCTTCGGGGATCCCCGGTCCGTTGTCCGCGACCCGCACCTCGGCGACGCCGTCGTCCGGCTCGACGGTCGCCGCGACCGTCACCTTCGGCGGCGTCTCGTCGTTGTGCTGGACCGCGTTCCGCAGGAGGTTCCGGAACACGGAGCTCAGCATCTCGTCGCCGACCACCTCGACCGCGGGGAACGACCCCTCGACCGTGAAGACCGCCTCCGAGTACGCCGACCGGACCTCCTCGACCTGCTGTGAGAGCACTCGGTCGAGCGAGACGCGGCTCGGCTCGGCGTCGTCCCGGAGCATCACCTCCGCGAGGTCGCGGACCGTCGTGGTGAGCGAGACGGCGCTCTGGGTGTTCCGCTTTATCACCTCGAGGTACTCCTCCCCCTCCTCGTCGACGTGGTCGTCGAGCAGTTCGGCGTACGCGCCGACGAGCTGGAGGTCGTTGCGGATGTCGTGGCGCATCACCTGATTCAACAGCCGGAGGTCGTCGCGCTGGCGCTTGAGCCGCTCTTCCGGGTCCGCTTCCTCGCCGGTCCGGACGGTCCCTCCGTCCGTCTCGGCGTCCGCGTCGTCGCTCATGCCGGGAGCGTACGCTCGCCCGGCGCTTCTACGTACCGATCGCGATCTGGGTGCCGGTCGCCCTCAGACTCTCTCGCCGACTCGCCCTCAGGCCCCCTCGTCGAGCAGCTCCCGCGCGACGATGTTCTTCTGGATCTCGGTGGTCCCCTCGTAGATCTGGGTGATCTTCGCGTCGCGGTAGAGGCGCTCGACGTCGTGGTCGTTGACGAAGCCGGCACCGCCGTGGACCTGGACCGCCTCGTCGGCGACCTCGACCGCGGTCCGCGAGGCGAACTCCTTGGCCATCGACGCGAGCGCGGTCAGGTCGCCGGCCTCGTTGTCGACCGCCCACGCGGAGCGGTAGGTGAGCCAGCGGGCCGCCTCAGTGTTCGTGTGCATCTCCGCGAGCTTGTGTTTGATCGCCTGGAAGTCGCTGATCGGACGGTCGAACTGCTCGCGCTCCTCCGCGTACTCTAAGGCGCGCTCGGCCGCGCCGCGGGCGATCCCGACGCCCTGCGCGGCGACCGAGGTGCGGGTCTCGTCGAAGAACTGCATGAGCTGGAGGAATCCCATCCCGCGCTGGCCGATCAGGTTCTCCTCCGGCACCCTGACGTCGTCGAACCGCAGCTCTGCGGTGTCGCTCGCGCGGATACCGAGCTTTCCGGTGATCTTGTCGGCGGTGAGCCTGTCGCGGTCGCCCTCGACGAGGATCTGCGAGTAGCCGGAGTAGCGGTCCTCTATCTCGGGGTCCGTCTCGCAGACGACGACGAAGTAGTCGGCGACCGTGCCGTTCGTGATCCACATCTTCGAGCCGTTGATCACCCACTCGTCGCCGTCCTTCTCCGCGCGGGTCGCCACCGAGGTCACGTCCGACCCCGCCTGCGGCTCCGAGATGGCCGACCCCATCACCGCGTCGCCGGCGGTCACCTCGGGCAGGACGCGCTCCTTCTGCGCTTCGGTGCCGAACTCCATCAGCGCCTCCGCCCCGAAGCCGGCGCTGGAGATACACAGGCCGATCCCGGGGTCGGCCGCGAACAGCTCCTCGGTGAGGATGGCGTTCTCCAGCGACGAGTAGCCGATGCCGCCGTACTCGACCGGGACGTGCGGCGCTAGCAGCCCCATGTCGGCGGCCTTGTCCATCACCTCGTGCGGGTACTTTTCCTCGACGTCGTACTCCGTGGCGACCGGCTTGATCTCCTCCTCGGCGAACTTCCGCACCTCGTCGCGCAGCTGTTTCTGCTCGTCCGTTAGCTGGAACTCCATACGCCGACGATCAGGATCGAGCGTGATAATCGTTGGCGAACGCTGATAAATTCGCGAAAAGTTGTCCGTTTACCCGTCCGGATCCCGGCCGGGGGACCGGTTCCGTCGCCGGGATCGGCCGCGGATCCCTCCGGTCCGAGGCTCAGCGGTCCGCCACGAACGCCGCGATCCGGTCGGTCGCCTCCTTCAGCTCGCGCATCGAGGTCGCGTACGAGACGCGGAGGTGCCCCTCGCCGCCCGCACCGAAGACGGACCCGGGGACGACCGCGACGCCCTCCGCCTCCAGCAGTTCCTCGGCGAACGCCTCGTCGTCGCCCCCGCACTCGGGGAACGCGTAGAACGCGCCGCCCGGCTCGAAGGTGTCGAGGCCCATCTCGTTGAACCGCGAGACGACCAGCCGGCGGCGGCGGTCGTACTCGTCGACCATCTCCGCGACCTCGTCGTCGCAGCGGTCGAGCGCCTCTATCGCGGCGTACTGCGGCGTCGTCGGAGCCGACAGCATCGTGTACTGGTGGATCCGGTTCATCGCGTCGACCGCGTCCGCGGGCCCCAGCGCGTACCCCAGCCGCAGCCCCGTCATCGCGTACGCCTTCGAGAAGCCGTTGACGACGACCGTGCGCTCGCGCATCCCCGGCTGCGTGGCGATCGAGGCGTGGTCGTCGCCGTAGGTGAGCGCGGCGTAAATCTCGTCGGCGACCACGCGGAGGTTCTCGTCCCGACAGAACGCGGCGACTTCGGCGAGCTCCTCGTCCGTCATCGTCGCGCCCGTGGGGTTGTTCGGGTAACAGCAGACGAGCACGTCGGCCTCGGCCGCGCCCGCCGCCTCCAGCGACTCGCGGGTGAGCGCGAAGTCGTCCGCCGCCCGCGTGGGGACCGTCAGCTGCTCGCCGCCCGCGAGTTCGATCCCCGGGCCGTAGGAGATGTAGGTCGGCTCGTGGACCGCGACCGTGTCGCCGGGGTCGACCAGGGCCCGGAAGGCCAGGTCGACCGCCTCGCTCGCGCCGGTCGTGACGAGGACCTCCTCGCCCGGGTCGTACGACTGGTCGTAGCGCTCGTGGTGGTCGGCGATCCGCTCGCGGAGGGCGGCCATCCCGCGGTTCGCGGTGTAGGAGGTCTTCCCGCGTTCGAGCGAGTCGATCGCGGCGGTGCGGGCGGTCCACGGCGCGGAGAAGTCGGGCTCGCCGACGCCTAAGGAGATCACGTCGTCGCGCGCCTCCGCGAGTTCGAAGAACTTCCGGATCCCCGACTCCGGGAGGGTGCGCGCGCGGTCCGAGAGCCTCATGGCGACACGGAGAGGCGGTCGTCGTCGTCGCCGTCCTCGAACCGGATCCCGCCGTCCTTGTACGTCTCCATGATGTAGTGGGTCACCGTCTGCGTGACCGCCGGCATGGGCGCGACCTGCTCGGAGATGAACTCGGAGACGTCCTGCATGTTCTCGCCGAGGACCTCGACGGCGAAGTCGTAGTCGCCGGAAACGAGGTGTAAGGCGTCGACCGCGGGGAACTTCGCGATCCGGTCGGCGACCTGTTCGTATCCCGTCTCGCGGTCGAGTTCGACGTTGATCTCGACGACCGCGCGGATCTTCCCCTCGTCGACGCGATCCCAGTCGACGACCGCCTGGTAGCCGTGGACGACGCCGTCCGCCTCTAACGCGTCGATCGCGTCCGCTACCGCCGCCGCGTCGAGGCCCGTCTGGGCCGCGATGTCGTCGATGTCCTCGCGGGCGTTCCGCGCCAACACGTCGAGTACCTCGCGCTCGGCGTCCATACCCCACGATCGCGCGGGGGCGGCTTATGAGTAGCGACGGACGCAACACGGGCGACGCCGGCTCGGACTCGACCGCCGCCGTCGACCGTCTCCCCTTCCGGCATCCCCACGGCTTTCAGCGTGGCGCGCGATCGCCCGCCCATGGCCTCAGACACCACCGGCAGGAGCGAGACGTTCGACATCGGCGGCGACCTGACCGTCGACCGCCTCGGCTTCGGCGCGATGCGCATCACGGGCGAGGACATCGTCGGTGCACCCGAGGACGAGGAGGCGGCGAAGGACGTGCTCCGCCGCGCGGTCGACCTCGGCGTCGACTTCGTGGACACCGCGGACTCCTACGGCCCCGGCGTCTCGGAGCGGCTCATCGGCGAGGCGCTCGGCGACCCCGACGACGTGGTCGTCGCCTCGAAGGCCGGCCTGCTCCGCAACCGCGAGGGCGACTGGCTCCCCCACGGCGACCCGGACTTCCTGAAGAACCAGGTGCTGTGTAGCCTTGACCGTCTCGGGACCGACGAGATCGACCTCTACCAGTATCACCGCCCGGACCCAGACGCCGACTTCGAGGAGTCGGTCCACGCGTTCGCGGAGATGAAAGACGCCGGCCAGATCGCCCACGTCGGCCTCTCGAACGTCACCGTCGAGCAGTTGGAGACCGCGATGGAGATCGTCGATATCGCCACCGTCCAGAACCGCTACAACGTCGGCCACCGCGACGACGAGGACGTGCTGGAGGCCTGCGAAGACCACGGCGTCGGCTTCATCCCGTGGGGGCCGATGTACGCGGTCGAAGAGGGCGAGTCGGCCGAGACGTTGGAGGCGGTCGCCGCCCGGCGCGATGCGACCCCCCAGCAGGTCGCGCTGGCGTGGCTGCTCGATCACTCCGACGTGACGCTGCCGATCCCGGGGACCTCCAGCGTCGACCACCTCGAATCGAACGTCGCGGCCGCCGAGCTGTCGCTGACCGACGAGGATCTGGCGGCGCTGGACGGCGTCGACCCGCAGTAGTCGCGCAGCGCCCGCGGGCCCCGGTCGACGGCGCGACGCGCGGTCACCCGACCGTCTCGATCCCGGCCATCTCCGCGACCTTGAGCGCGGTCGCGACGTTGAACGCCAGTCCGAGCGGCGCGGCGACGAGCGCGGCCGCGAACGCCCCGACCGGGCCGGCGTGCGCGAGGAGGCTCACGGGGACCGAACAGACCGCCGTGACGATCGCGACCGCGAGGAAGAACCCCAGCGGCTGGTCGCGCGCCACGAGTCCGCGCGCCCGCCGCGCCGCGGACCCGATACTTCGGTCCTCCAACACGAGGACGTACACCGTCGGGAAGAACAGGTAGGAGAGCACCAGTCCCGCGACGACCGCGACCACGAACAGCGGCGGGACGACGAGCAGCGGGAGGAAGACAGCCGCGAACGCGGCGACGACGATCGCTTCCAAGAGGACCATCCGGACGCCGAACCGGCGGACCGCAGCGACGAAGTCGAACCCGCCGACGGTGATCCCGTCCGCGATGCTTCCGAAGTACCCCGCGCTCAGCGCGCCCGAGACGACGACGTACGCGCCGATTGCGGGGACGAGAAGCGGCAGCGGCTCCAAGCCGCCGAACGGGAGCGACACCGTCACGCCGCTTCCGTTCGGGGCGTCGACGAAGCTCCAGAGGTCATAGCGGTAGACGGGGAACGACGCGCGGAGCGAGAAACCGTTCGTCTGCGCCGTCGCAAGCAGGTCCCGCGTCCGGAACAGCGCCGTCGCCAGCGGGACGAGCGCGAGCGGGAGCAGCCGCGCGAGGTGAGAGAACGTGCGTTCGACGACCGATTCCGTCGGATCGGGGTCCCGGTCACGCGGACTGCGGGAGGGCCGAGCCATGGCGGCCGTTCGCGTTCGAGCCTCAAAAGCGTCGGTCGCTCGACACCACCGCTCGGGAGGAGAACCCTACTCGTCGAACGGGTTCGTCAGTTCGACCGTCTCCTCGCGGTCGGGACCGACGCCGACCGCGTAGACCGGGGTGTCGATCTCGTCGGCGACGAACTCCAGGTACTCGCGGGCGGCCTCGGGTAAGGCGTCGAAGCCGGCCTCGGCGACCGCGGCCGAGTCGAACGGCTCCCACGTGTCGAGCGTCTCGTAGACGGGTTCACAGCGCTCCCACCGCTCGGTCGTGGTGGGGACGGTGTCGAGTTCTTCTCCCTCAAGCTCGTACCCCGTACACACCTTCAGCTCGTCGAGTCCGGCGAGCACGTCGACGTGGTTGACCGCGACGCCCGTGAAGCCGGAGACGCGCGCGGCGTGCCGGAGCATCGGGAGGTCGAGCCAGCCGATGCGGCGCGGGCGTCCGGTGACCGTGCCGAACTCGCCGCCCTTCTCGCGGATCTCGTCGGCGAGCGCCTCCTCGTCGGCGTTTCCGTCCAACTCCGTCGGGAGCGGCCCCTCGCCGACCCGGGAGAGGTACGCCTTCACGATGCCGACGACCTCGCCGTCGCCGACCGTGGTGACGCCGACGCCGGAGCCGACGGCCGCCGCGCCGGCGGTGGGGTTCGAGGAGGTGACGAACGGGTAGTTCCCGTGATCGACGTCGATGT